>NZ_CP021648.1:1937500-2565000 GCF_002176815.1 Acidovorax sp. T1
ACTGGGTGCCGCGCGCTGCATTAATGGAGCGCACTGTGTCGCTGCGCAGGCGGATGCCGCGGGATGTACCGCTGACCAGTTCGATAACGCCTTTGCGCGCAAGGGCTTGCAGGTGTTCTTCGGCCGCGTTGGCTGATTTGAAGCCCAGTTCCGCGGCGATTTCAGCCCGTGTCGGTGGCGCACCCGTGCGGGAAATGGCCATCTGGATCAGGTCCAGGATTTGTTGCTGGCGTGCAGTGAGCTTGGGGTTGTCGAGCATGGCATTTCCAGTGTGTGTCACCAGGGTGGCGGGTAACCGTGTATTTACTGTGTATTAATCCAGTAGCTGTATTTTTCACCAGTTTTTCAAAGGATGCAAGTGAGCGCGCAAAAAATTGTCGTATTGGGAACGGGTGGAACCATCGCTGGCAAGGCTGCAACGCAGGGAGACAACATTGGCTACACCGCCGCGCAAGTGGGCGTGGAGCAGTTGTTGCACGCTGTGCCCGGCTTGCAGGCGGTAGCCCGTGGCGGTCTGGTGGCTGAGCAGATCGCGCAGTTGGACAGCAAGGACATGGAGTTCAGTGTGTGGCGCTCGCTTGCGCAGCGTTGTGCCAGAGCGCTCGCTGATCCCCTGGTGCGCGGACTGGTCATCACCCATGGCACCGATACGCTGGAAGAGACTGCCTGGTTTTTGCACTCGGTGCTGGATGCCCACAAGCCCGTGGTGCTGACCTGTGCGATGCGCCCTGCAACGGCTTTGACGCCCGATGGTCCGCAAAACCTGCTCGACGCCGTCGCCGTGGCGATGACAGCGGGGGCGCGGGGCGTTGTGGTGGTGGCTGCCGGCGTGGTGCACGGCGCACAGCGTGTCCAGAAAGTGCACCCCTATCGGGTGGATGCATTCAGCTCCGGTGATGCCGGACCGTTGGGCTGGGTGGAGGAGGGAGCGGTGCGTTTGGCACAAAATTGGCCTTTAGCGCAAGCAGGGCAAGCGCAATGCGCTATTGAAAATATAGTGAATTGCGCGCAATGGCCGCGCGTCGAGGTGGTCATGAGCTATGCGGGTGCCACGGGAGCTCTGGTGGACTCGCTGGTGCGCGATGGTGTGCAGGGCATCGTGGTGGCCGCAACGGGCAATGGCACGATTCACCAGGCCCTCGAATCGGCACTGCTGCGCGCGCAGGCGGCTGGTGTGAAAGTGGTGCGTGCCACGCGCTGCCCGGAGGGTCAGGTGCTGCCCAAGCCCGGCGATGCTCTACGGGACTCCCGGGGCCTGTCTGCGGTGAAGGCACGCATTGCGCTGATGCTGGAGCTGCTGCCTTGATTAAACGGTGGCCGAGTGGTAGTGGTGGGCGGCCACGGGCCGTTGCTGGCCCATGCCGCCACGCTTAGCTGGACAGGGCCTGTAGTGCGCGCGCAGTGATCTCCTCGACGCTGCCCGTGCCGCTGATGGCGCGGTACTTGGGGGCTGCGCCAGGCTCGGTCTTGGCCCAGTTGCTGTAGTAGTCCACCAGGGGGCGCGTCTGGTCGCTGTACACCTGCAGGCGCTTCTTGACGGTTTCTTCCTTGTCGTCTTCGCGCTGGATCAGTTCTTCGCCCGTCACATCGTCCTTGCCTTCCACCTTGGGCGGGTTGAACTTGACGTGGTAGGTGCGGCCGCTGGCGGGGTGCGAGCGGCGGCCGCTCATGCGTTCGATGATGGCGTCGAACGGCACGTCGATTTCGAGCACATAGTCGAGCTTGACGCCCGCGTCCTTCATGGCATCGGCCTGGGGGATGGTGCGGGGGAAGCCGTCAAACAGGAAGCCGTTGGCACAGTCGGGCTGTGTGATGCGTTCCTTGACGAGGCCGATGATGATGTCATCGCTGACCAGGGCACCCGAATCCATCACGGCCTTGGCCTGCAGGCCCAGCGGCGTGCCGGCCTTGACAGCTGCGCGCAGCATGTCGCCGGTGGAAATTTGCGGGATGCCGTATTTCTGGCAGATGAACGTGGCTTGCGTGCCCTTTCCGGCACCGGGGGCGCCCAACAGAATCAGTCTCATGGAAATCCTCGAAGGTTAGAAATCAGCTGGCACTGCTGGCAAGGGGGCGCAGCCAGGCGCCCGTGACGCAGTGCTCTCTTTGCGGTCAAGGATAGCATGTGCATGCCTTGCCCAGGCTTACGACGGCGCCCGCGAATGGGGCGGCCACGCGCTGGTTTTCAGGCCAGCAGCGCCCGCACCCGGTCCAGGTCTGCCGGGGTGTCCACGCCCGGGCCGGGGGCCTCGTCGGCAATGTGCACGGCGATGCGGTGGCCATGCCAGAGTGCCCGCAATTGCTCCAGCGCCTCCACCGCCTCGGTGGGCGCCTGGGCCAGACCAGGAAACTGGCGCAGAAAACCTGCGCGATAGCTGTAGATGCCGATATGGCGCAGCGGCGCAAATCCGTGCAAGGCGGCCACGCCGGGTGCAGCCTGCGCCGCGGCACCTTGCCACCAGGACTGGCCAGCGTGGTCGCGGGCGTGCGGAATGGGCGCACGGCTGAAATAGTGGGCCAGGCCGCGCGCGTCCAGCACCACCTTGACGACGTTGGGGTTCTCGTAGTCTGCCAATGTGTGAATGGCATGGGCTGCCGTGCCCATACTGGCTTCGGGGCGCGCAGGCAGCAGGGCTGCCACGGCGTTGATGAGGGCCGGGTCCATCAGGGGTTCGTCGCCCTGCACGTTGACCACCACGGCGTCGCCGTCCAGGCCCAGCTGCGTGCAGGCCTCTGCCAGCCGGTCGCTGCCGCTGGCGTGGTCGGTGCGCGTGAGCAGGGCCTGCACTCCGTGGGCCTGGCAGGCGTGCAGGATGCGCGGGTCGTCGGCGGCCACCACCACGCGGGCTGCGGCGCTTTGCGCGGCGCGGCGGGCCACATGCACCACCATGGGCAGGCCGGCGATGTCGGCCAGGGGCTTGTCGGGCAGGCGGCTCGATGCCATGCGTGCCGGGATCAGCACCGTGAAGCCCGCTGCCGTGGCTGGGCTCACGCCTGCAGCTCCTCGTCGGTCAGGGTGCGCGCCTCATTTTCCAGCAGCACCGGAATGCCGTCGCGCACGGGGTAGGCCAGGCGCGCGCTGCGCGACACCAGCTCCTGGCGCTCGCGGTCATAAGTCAAGGGGCCTTTGGTGACAGGGCAGACCAGCAATTCAAGCAGTTTGGGATCCATGGCGGCGTTTTCCGGAAATCAGGCAGGGGGGGGATGATAGCGGCGTGGCCTGCCACGGCGCGAGCCGGGCATCCAGTGCGGCGAAGAAGGCGGGATCGACCTCCAGCGCCAGCGGCACCGCCAGCGCATCGGGGTGCAGCGGCCAGAGCTTTACGGCGTCTTTTTCAGTGCAAATCAGCGTGAAGTGCTTGTCAATAAAGCGCTTCCAGCTATTGAAATCATAGTGATCTGGCAACGCCTCGGCACATGCCAGCGACAGGCCTTGGGCCCGCAGCATGGCAAAGAATTCCTCAGGCCGGGCGACTGCAGCCACGGCATGCACGGGGCCTTCGCGCAGGGACGCCAGAGGCACCTGCCGACCATCCGCGCGCAGCGCATGGGGCGCCAGCCGGCGCTGCAGCGCAAAACTGGGGTTGCGCCCGGCGGGGCGCGTGCCGGCGTGCAGCACCCAGTCCACAGGGCGCGGCCAGGGCTCGCGCAGGGGGCCTGCGGGCAGCAAAAAGCCGTTGCCCACGCCGTCGCTGTTGAAGACGCAGATTTCCAGGTCGCGCGCCAGCGCCAGGTGCTGCAGGCCATCGTCGCACACCAGGACGTTGGTGCCAGGGTGCGCGGCCAGCAGTGCGCGCGCCGCGGTGATGCGCCGTGGCGCCACAAAAACGGGCGCATGGGTGGCGCGGGCGATCAGGGCGGGCTCGTCCCCCACTTCCAGGGCGGGGCTGTCTGGCAGCACTGCGCGGCAGTCATGGGTGCTGCGGCCATAGCCGCGCGAGATGACGCCCGGCTGCCACCCCTGCGCCTGCAAATGCCGCACCAGCGCAATCACGACAGGGGTTTTGCCCGCGCCACCAGCAATCACATTGCCCACCACGATGACGGGCGGGCCGGGGTGTTCGCTGCGCAGCACCCGCAGCCGGTACAGCCTGCGCCGCAGTGCCACCAGCGCGCCATACACCAGTGACAGCGGCCACAAGGCCCACGCCGCAGGCCCGCGTGTACGCCAGATGCGTGCCAGGCCTGTGGGCGGCTGGGTGCCAGTCACCGGGGTGACTGCGGGGGAGGAGGCCGGCTGCGGCCCGGCGCCAGCCATTGCGTCTAGCGGCCGTTGCCCGCGCGGGCCGATGCCGACGACTGCGTGGCAAACGTGACCTGGTTCAGGCCCACGCGCCGCGCAGCCTCCATCACGGTAATCACCGACTGGTGCGGCGCTGTGGCATCCGCACTGATGATGACCACGCTGCTGCCCTGGCCCGCGCTGGCCGCCTGGCCCAGCGCACGGGCCACGGCGTCCACGCTTTTGCCGTCTACGGCGGTCTTGTTGATGGCATAGCGGCCATCGGCCGCCACGGCCACGATCACCTCCTTGGGGTGGTCGCGCTGCTGCTCGGCGTCGGCCACGGGCAGCGTCAGTTGCAGTTCGGTGAACTTGCTGTAGGTGGTGGTCAGCATCATGAAGATGAGGATCACCAGCAGCACATCGATGAACGGGATCAGGTTGATCTCGGGCTCGTCCTTGGCACGGGGGCGGAAATTCATGCGATCCGTCTTTCAAACAGAGGGAGCCACGCGCAGCGGGCCGACCGTGGGGGCGCTCATTTTGCCGCCGGGCCGCCCCAAGGCAAAATGCGACCCCCTTGGGGGGCAGGGAGCCACGCGCAGCGGGCCGACCGTGGGGGCGCTCATTTTGCCGCCGGGCCGCCCCAAGGCGAAATGCGGCCCCCTTGGGGGGCAGGGAGCCACGCGCAGCGGGCCGACCGTGGGGGCCATCATTTCAGCTTGCGCAGCCGCAGGATGTGGCGCACAAACTGCTCGGAGGCCAGCTCCAGCGTCAGCAGGTAGGCGTCCACGCGGCTGCGGAAATAGCGCCAGAAGATCAGCGCCGGAATCGCCACGATGAGGCCGAACGCCGTGTTGTACAGCGCCACCGAGATGCCGTGCGCCAGCTGCGCCGGGTTGCCGCCGCCCATGGCCTGGCTGGCGCCGCCGGTGCCCACCTGTGAGCCAAAGATTTCGATCATGCCGATCACGGTGCCCAGCAGGCCCAGCAGCGGCGCCGCCGAGGCGATGGTGGCCAGCGCGTTGAGGTATTTTTCGAGCCGGTGCGCCACCGTGCGGCCCGCGCCTTCCATGGTGGCGCGCAAATCGGCCTCGGTGCACAGGGGGTTGTTGTTGAAGGCGCGCAGGCCGCTGGCTAGCACCTCGCCCAGCGCCGAGTTTTGGGCCAGCTGGTTCACCACGTCGGGCGTGGGAAGGGTCTTGGTCGAGACGGTGATGGCTTCATCCAGCAGCTTGGGGGGGGCGACGCGTGCTGTTTTCAGGGCCACGAAGCGCTCGAAAATCAGCGCCAGTGCCAGGACGGAGCAGGCAATCAGTGGCCAGATGGGCCAGCCTGCGGCTTGTATGATGGACAGCAATTCTCTCTCCGCACGGGTGAAGGCAATGGGCGATTATGGCCTAGGTGCTCCGGCATTCCATGACACAAAAGTTGGCGTGAATGTACCGGCCGTTTGCCTTTTTCTCACCCACAAAATCTGTGGATAACTTTGTGGGCAACTGGGCTGCAGGGCCTCGCAAAGCGGCGCCACACCGTGGGTTCAACAGATTGATGAAAAATTAATCAGTGAAAAATCGTTATAAATCAAGAGGTTGCACGAACTTTCGTGTTTTCCGGCCGGTTTTGGCCCCCTGCGTGGGCCGGTCTGCCGCTCGCGCTGCGCTGTGGAATAGTCGCCTGGCGCATGGCCTGCAAACGCTGACGCTGTCTCATGCCTGAGTCCACAACCATTGGCGCGACGCCGCGTATCTGGGAAGTTGGCGCGCTGTGCCGCGCCATTGCTGATGCGCTGGAGGCGCGATTCAACCCGGTGGCCGTGCGCGGCGAGATCACGGGCTTTTCGCGCGCATCCAGCGGACATTGCTACTTCTCGGTGAAAGACGCGAACGGCCAGTTGCGTTGCGCCATGTTCCGCCGCTCGGCCAGCCTGCTTGACTTTTCGCCGCGCGATGGCGAACTGGTGGAGCTTCGCGGGCGCATCGGCGTGTACGAAGCCCGGGGTGACCTGCAGTTCATTGTCGAGAGCATGCAGCGCGCGGGGCAGGGCGCGCTGTTCGAGCAGTTCTTGCGGCTGAAGGCACAGCTGGAGGGCGAAGGCCTCTTTGATGCAGCGCGCAAGCGGCCGCTGCCGCTGCAGCCACGGGGCATCGGCCTGGTCACATCGCCCGGCGCGGCGGCGCTGCACGATGTGGTGACGGCCTTGCGCCGCCGCGTGCCGCATATCCCGGTGGTGCTGGTGCCTGCGCAAGTGCAGGGGGCTGCAGCGCCACAGGCCCTTGTCGCGGCGCTATCAAAACTGTATCTGCTGGCGCAATCTGGACAAGCGCCAGGGGCTGATTTGGCTCAAAACCCTGCGATCGATGTGATCCTTCTTGTGCGGGGCGGCGGGTCGATGGAAGACCTCTGGGCCTTCAACGACGAACAGCTTGCGCGCACCATTGTGGAAAGCCCGGTGCCGCTGATCTGCGGCGTGGGGCACGAAACCGATTTCACCATTGCCGATTTCTGTGCCGACCTGCGCGCGCCCACGCCCACGGCGGCGGCCGAACTGGTGGCCCAGCCGCGCGAGGTGTGGCTCGGTGCGCTCGGCCTGTTGGCCGGCCGGCTGGCCGATGGCGTGCAGCGCCAGCTCGATGCCCGCCACCAGCGGCTGGACCAGGCGGCCGCCCGCCTGGGCCGCCCCTCGGGCATCGTGGCCCGCCAGCAGATGCAGCTGGCCCGCCTGGCCCAGCGCATGCGCCATGGGGTGCTATTGAAAATGCAGCTGCTTGCGCAGACACAGAAAGCGCTAGAGGCCGAAATGCCGCTCAAGCTGCAACGCCAGCTGGCGCTGCATGCCGAGCGTCTGGACCGCGCCGCCCTGCGGCTGGAGCTGCTCGACCCGCGCCTGGTGCTGCAGCGCGGCTATGCGCTGCTGACCGACACCGCGGGCCAGGCCGTCACCAGCGTACGCCAGGCGCAGCCGGGCGATGCCCTGCGCGCCACACTGGCCGACGGTGCGGTGGATGTCACCGTGGTGCAGCCGCGCCTGCTGTAGGACAAACGCGCCTTCGCGGCATGACGACGGCTGTTCACACGCCCCATGCAGCACAGGTCTATTGATCTTTCTACAATGCCTGCTCGCCCGAACCTGTTTGCGCTGCAGCCGGGTATCCGGGAATCCCAGAATTTCAAACCACGAGGAAACACCATGGAACACACCCTTCCCCCGCTGCCCTATGCCATCGACGCACTGGCCCCGCATTACAGCCAGGAAACCTTGGAATACCACCACGGCAAGCACCACAACGCCTATGTGGTGAACCTCAACAACCTGCAAAAGGGCACCGAGTTTGAATCCATGACGCTCGAAGAGATCGTCAAGAAGTCGTCCGGCGGCATCTACAACAACGCCGCGCAGATCTGGAACCACACCTTCTTCTGGAGCTGCATGAAGCCCCAGGGCGGTGGCGAGCCCACGGGCGCGCTGGCTGCGGCCATCAACGCCAAGTTCGGCTCTTACGTCGCGTTCAAGGAAGCCTTCGTGAAGTCGGCCGTGGGCAACTTTGGCTCAGGCTGGACCTGGCTGGTGAAGAAGGCCGATGGCAGCGTCGACATCGTCAACACCGGCGCCGCCGGCACGCCGCTGACCACCGCCGACAAGGCGCTGCTGACGGTGGACGTGTGGGAACACGCCTACTACATCGACTACCGCAACCAGCGCCCCAAGTTTGTCGAAACCTTCTTGGGCAACCTGGTGAACTGGAGCTTTGCCGAAGCCAACTTCGCCTGAAGCACGCAGCAGGGGCGGGCGCTTCGCCCCATTCGCCCTTGCAAAACAAAACGGCCCGTGCGGGCCGTTTTGTGCTTTCTGGGCTGCAGCGCTTTGTGGTAAAGCGCTTATAGCTATATAAATAATAGCGAATTGTGATGTATCAACGCTTCGAAAACAGGGTTCCGCCAAGCTTGAACCCGGCCTTGATGCCCTTCTTGCCAAACCATCCCTGGTTCATCTCCAGCACATAGCGCACGGGCTTTGCCGAACAATGCGAATCGGTGGTCTGGGGCTTCATGTCGGCCAGGTTGACGATGGTGCCGTCATCGGCCACAAACGCCGCCGTCAGCGGCAGCAAGGTGTTCTTCATCCAGAAGCATTGCACGCCGGGCTGCTCAAAAATGAACAGCATGCCCTCTTGTGCCGGCATCTCCCGGCGATGCATCAGGCCGGTCTGGCGCTCTTGCGGGGTCTGCGCCACCTGGGTGTCAATGCGGTGCATGCCGGCCGTCAGTTCAACGCGCTGCAGCGCCAGCTGGGGGCCCTCCTGCGCGGGTGCGGCGGTGCTCCACAACGCCAGCACGGCGGCCACCAGGGGTGCCAGCGCCGGGGTGGCGCGTCGGGAAAAGCGGCGGGGCAAAAATCTGAAAGTGAAGGGCATCGGTGTCATGGGCAGGTTTTCAGTGGTTGCGAACTGGAGCCAGGGGCAAACCATAGCGCTTCACGGGCATTGACAGGTAAACCCGCAGGGGCTGGCGCAAAAAATTGCGCTGTTTCATGGTTCCAATTTCGCATTGCGATATTCTGTTGCAAAATAGCCGGGCTGGGCAGGGCGCAAGAAAGCACAATGGTGCGGTTCGATCACTGCTACCGGCTGGGCCACCATCCGGTGGTTTTTTTCAGTCATTTCTTGAAGTAAGCGATGAGTACCCAGCAACCCACCATCATCTACACCCTGACCGACGAGGCACCTCGCCTGGCCACTGCTTCTTTCTTGCCCATCGTGCGCGCCTTTGCTGCGCCTGCGGGCGTCAACGTGACCGAAAGCGACATCTCGGTGGCGGCCCGCGTGCTGGGTGAGTTCCCCGAGTTCCTGCGTGACGACCAGAAGGTGCCCAACACGCTGGCCGCTTTGGGCAAGAAGACCCTGGAGCCCGATGCCAACATCATCAAGCTGCCCAACATCAGCGCCTCGGTGGGCCAGCTCATCGCCTGCATCAAGGAACTGCAGGGCAAGGGCTATGCCGTGCCCGACTACCCCGAAGACCCAAAGAGCGAAGAAGACAAGGCGATCCGCGCGCGCTATGCCAAGTGCATCGGCAGCGCAGTGAACCCCGTGCTGCGCGAAGGCAACTCTGATCGCCGCGCGCCCCGCGCCGTCAAGGAATACGCCCGCAAGAACCCGCACAGCATGGCCGAGTGGAGCCAGGCTTCGCGCTCGCATGTCTCGCACATGCACGCGGGCGACTTCTACCACGGCGAAAAGTCCATGACGCTGGACCGCGCCCGCGATGTGAAGATGGAGCTGCTCACCCCAAGCGGCAAGACCATCGTCCTCAAGCCCAAGGTGTCGCTGCTGGACCGCGAGATCATCGACAGCATGTTCATGAGCAAGAAGGCGCTGCTCGCGTTCTATGAAAAAGAAATCGAAGACGCGCACAAGACCGGCGTGATGTTCTCGCTGCACGTCAAAGCCACGATGATGAAGGTGTCGCACCCCATCGTGTTCGGCCACTGCGTGAAGATTTTCTACAAGGACGCGTTTGCCAAGCACGGCAAGCTGTTTGACGAGCTGGGCGTGAACGTGAACAACGGCATGGCCAACCTCTATGAAAAAGTGGCCACCCTGCCCACCGCCCAGCGTGAAGAAGTCATGCGCGACCTGCACGCCTGCCACGCCACCCGCCCCGAGCTGGCCATGGTCGATTCGGCCAAGGGCATCACCAATTTCCACTCGCCCAACGACATCATCGTCGATGCCTCCATGCCCGCCATGATCCGCAACGGCGGCAAGATGTGGGGCGCAGACGGCCGCCTGAAGGACGTCAAGGCTGTGATGCCCGAATCGACCTTTGCGCGCATCTACCAGGAGATCATCAACTTCTGCAAGTGGCACGGCGCGTTTGATCCCAAGACCATGGGCACGGTGCCCAACGTGGGCCTGATGGCCCAGCAGGCCGAGGAATACGGCTCGCATGACAAGACCTTCGAGATCCCCGAAGACGGCGTGGCCAACATCACCGACCTGGCCACGGGCGAAGTGCTGCTCTCCCAGAATGTGGAAGCCGGCGACATCTGGCGCATGTGCCAGGTCAAGGACGCCGCGATCCGCGACTGGGTCAAGCTGGCCGTCACGCGTGCCCGCAACTCCGGCATGCCCGTGGTGTTCTGGCTCGACGCCTACCGCCCGCACGAAGCGCAGCTGATCACCAAGGTCAAGATGTACCTGCACGAGCACGACACCACCGGCCTCGACATCCAGATCATGAGCCAGGTGCGTGCGATGCGTTACACGCTCGAGCGCGTGGTGCGCGGCCTGGACACCATCAGTGCCACCGGCAACATTCTGCGCGACTACCTGACCGACCTGTTCCCCATCATGGAGCTGGGCACCAGCGCCAAGATGCTGTCCATCGTGCCTTTGATGGCCGGTGGCGGCATGTACGAAACCGGTGCGGGCGGCTCGGCGCCCAAGCATGTGCAGCAACTGGTGGAAGAAAACCACCTGCGCTGGGACTCGCTGGGCGAATTTTTGGCGCTGGCCGTGTCGCTGGAAGACCTGGGCCTGAAAACCGGCAACGCGCAGGCCAAGGTGCTGGCCAAGACGCTGGACGCCGCCACCGGCAAGCTGCTGGACAACAACAAGAACCCCTCGCCCAAGACCGGCCAGCTCGACAACCGCGGCAGCCAGTTCTACCTGGCCCTGTACTGGGCGCAAGAGCTGGCCGCGCAGACCGACGATGCCGACCTGGCAAAGCGCTTTGCCCCGCTGGCCCAGCAACTGGCCGCCAACGAGCAAAAGATCGTGGACGAGCTCAATGCCGTGCAGGGCAAGCCTGCCGACATCGGTGGTTACTACCTGCCCGATCTGGCCAAGCTCGATGCTGTGATGCGGCCCAGCCAGACGCTGAACACGGTGCTTGCCGCCGCTGGCGCCTGAGATCTGAGATGGCAATGGATGGCTGCCCGTGATGCACGGCAGCCATCAACGCTAGCAGCAATGCCGTGCCGTGGGCCAACGCCCGCAGCACGGCATTTTTTTGGGCGGTGCGGATCGGTTGATCTGGATGGTTTCCATCCAGCCTGCCGCTGGTGTTCACGGGGTCCGTAGCAAAGTGGGTGCCGCTAAAATTCAGGCGTTTTACGGATTTTTCAAAACCCGCTGTAGTTCATTCCAACATCCCACCGGAGACACCCGCCATGACCAACTACCAGCACATCCAAGTGCCTGCCGAAGGCCAGAAAATCACCGTCAATGCCGACATGTCGCTGAACGTGCCGGACCAGCCGATCATTCCCTTCATCGAAGGCGATGGCACCGGTGCCGACATCACCCCCGTGATGCTCAAGGTGGTGGATGCCGCCGTGGCCAAGGCCTACGGCGGCAAGAAGAAGATCCACTGGATGGAAGTGTTTGCGGGTGAAAAATCCACCAAGGTGTACGGCCCCGATGTGTGGCTGCCCGAAGAAACGCTGCACGCCGTCAAGGACTACGTGGTGTCCATCAAGGGCCCGCTGACGACGCCCGTGGGTGGTGGCATCCGTTCGCTCAACGTGGCCCTGCGCCAGGAGCTCGACCTGTACGTCTGCCTGCGCCCCATCCAGTATTTCGACGGCGTGCCCTCGCCCGTGAAAGAACCGCACAAGACCAACATGGTCATCTTCCGCGAGAACTCGGAAGACATCTATGCGGGCATCGAGTTTGAAGCCGAAAGTGAAAAGGCCAAGAAGCTCATCAAGATCCTGCAGGACGAGTTTGGCGTCAAGAAGATCCGCTTTCCCAACACCTCGGGCATCGGCATCAAGCCCGTGTCACGCGAAGGCACCGAGCGCCTGGTGCGCAAGGCCATCCAGTACGCCATCGACAACGACAAGCCCAGCGTGACCATCGTGCACAAGGGCAACATCATGAAGTTCACCGAAGGGGGCTTTCGCGACTGGGCCTACGGCCTGGCGGCCAAAGAGTTTGGCGCCGAGCTGATCGACGGCGGCCCCTGGATGAAGTTCAAGAACCCCAGGACCGGCAAGGACATCGTCATCAAGGACAGCATTGCCGACGCCTTCTTGCAGCAAATCTTGCTGCGCCCCGCCGAATACTCGGTGATCGCCACGCTCAACCTGAACGGTGACTACGTGTCGGACGCCCTGGCCGCGCAAGTGGGCGGCATCGGCATCGCCCCCGGCGCCAACATGTCCGACACCATCGCCATGTTCGAAGCCACGCACGGCACGGCGCCCAAATATGCGGGCAAGGACTACGTCAACCCCGGCTCCGAAATCCTCTCGGCCGAGATGATGCTGCGCCACATGGGCTGGGTGGAAGCCGCCGACCTCATCATCAGCGCGATGAAAAAGTCAATTGCCAGCAAGAACGTGACCTATGACTTTGCCCGCCTGATGGAGGGCGCCAAGCAGGTGAGCTGCTCGGGCTTTGGGCAGGTGATGATCGACCACATGTGAAGTAGTCCGCATGCGGACGCATGCGTCCAAATCAAAACCCCAGTGCCTTGAAAGCATTGGGGTTTTTTTGTCCCCATGTGTCCGCAGGCCGTGTCGGGCCTGCGGGTCGGCACCGGCTACACGGGCCGCAGCGACGACGGTGCGCTGCTGGGGCAGAACTTTCTGCGGCATTTTGATGTGGAAATGGGTCGGGACCGTATGGAGCTGCGAAATAGAGAAGGTTAACTTGTTGTTTTGTAATGATTTTCGGTGTAAAAAAGAAAAATATATAAAAGTGCCGAAATGCAAGAACTCAGCCCCTCTATCGCACGCCAGTACATCGACGCCGTGGCCGCCTTCGAAGCCTGGGAAGAAGCCGTGCAGGAAGCGCAGCAGGTGCGTGGCGGAATGTATTGGCACGCGGGACCGCCCTCGGCCCCTGAAGCGCGCTACCTCGTGCGCACCACGCCGACCGGCGCCGAAACCAGCCTGGGGCCCCGCACGCCCGAGAATGAGGCCATCTACGAACGTTTCATGCGCCGCAAGCAGGAAAGTGCCGAACGCATGGCAGGCCTCAAGGCCGCATTGGACCTGCACCGCCGCCTGAACCGCGCCCTGCGTGTGGGGCGCGTGGAGCCACTCATCGTGGATTTGCTGGCCCGCCTGGCGAGCACGCAACTCGCGCCGCACTTCCGTGTCGTGGGCACCAACGCGCTGTATGCGTACGAAGCCGCAGCCGGTGTTCGCCTGGATGCCGACGCCCTGGCCACGCGCGATATCGACCTGCTGTGGGACACGCGCAAGCGCATCCAGTTCGCTACCCAGCTGGCGCGGGTGGACAGTTCCATGCTGGGCGTGCTGAAAAAGGTGGACAGCACCTTCCGCATCCGCAAAAGCCAGAAGTACACCGCCGTGAATAAGGATGGCTTCGAGGTGGACATCATCCGCCGCGAGCGCGCGGGGGACGACCCTCACCCCATCAAGCTCAGCGATGACGACGAAGATTTCTGGGTCGCCCAGGCCCGCCGCGCCAACGTACTGCTCGACGCACCGGGATTTTCGGCCGTCATCGTGGCGACGAACGGCACCATGGCGCGGATGAGCACCATCCACCCGGCCACCTTTGTGGCATTCAAGCGCTGGCTGGCGGATCAGCGTGACCGGGATGCGCTCAAGCGGCGGCGCGATGGATTGCAGGCCGATATGGTGCAGCGGATGGTGGATGAATATCTGCCGCTGCCCTGAATGTGGTGCAGCTGCCGTGGGCCATGTGCTTGCCGGGCCTGGGTTTGGAAGTTATGAGGGGATTGGCAGGGGGTCGATACAAAATTCGGTCGGCATCAATTTTCATCTGACCCCGTTTTCTGATTAATTAGAATCTGACCCCAGTTACTGCTCGCTGATTTACTGAGTGTTAAAGTTTTTTATTACTTTGTACTTTATCTGTGTATTTGTTGCTTCAATTATTTCAATTTTTGCTCCGGCATAACCTATGATTCCGCCTTCATTCATATCATATTCTGCGTCTGTGTTGAATGCTGCGCGAGCCATGTCGTTGCTAAACTCTCTGTAGCTTATCTTTAATTTATTGCCGACTCTGCCGCTGTAAATAAGAGTTCTTCGAAAGCTTTCATTTGTTATTACTTTTTCCTTGTTTTTTATTGCGTCCAATTTCCCGCAAACGGTTACATCTGTAGGGCGCATAACGCAAAATTCTTCACTACTTTTCATACGCTTAATTGAGGCAGTAGCATCAGGAGTTGACATTATAAGACCTGAATAAATAATAAATCCATTGGAGAAGTTCTGAATAAAATATTCAGCTTGCTCATCCTCGCCAGCCTTGATTAATTTTCCTGGCTTTATTTTGTATGCACTTATGCTTCCTTCGGAATTTATTATTAAATTCTCTCTTTCTATTGCTAGACCCTGATCTAGCAAGGGTTCACCGAGGCCCGCTGCAGTAACTATTTCCAACTCAGGTATGCTAAATCGCTTAACCTCTGGGCTGTAATTGTATTTGACAGTGCTACATCCAATTAGTGCGCCAATTAGGATGAGGCTAGAGGTAAATGAAATTGTGTGCTGATAACATCTGGATAGCATTTCGACTCCTGTTGGTTTTTTAAAAATTCGGACTACGATCGGCATTCATGAAAAGTCGGAACTGCACACTGGACAGTGCCATTTTCCAGAAAACCTGAAGTCTTCAGGGATCGCTGTAAGGCGAATCTTTTGGCCGTTATTGTCATAGCATCCAGTACAAAATAGGCCGCTTTCGCCAGCGAACTTGTAGTCGCCATCATTAAATTCAGGCTTTTGTATTTCAGCTTGATTGATTTTTTGGCTGAGCTTCACCTTCTCTTCGATTGCGTTTGCCAGTTCAGTTTTTAGATTGGCCACTTGGAGTTTAGAGTCAGCGAGTTCCATTGATAGATCTGCAAGCAGCATGCTGAATTCCGCGTTCTCAATCTTTTTGGATAGTGCTCTCAATTTGGATGTGACATCGATAGCATTTTGAATTGAAGCAACTACATCAACCACGATATTTCCTTTCAGAGGCCTAACGCCTTGAGTTCAGCCGGCGCCGTAGGCGGTCGGCTGCGATGAAAAGTTAGGCATTGGCAAAAAATAATGAAGCATCGTCATTTTTTCAACATTCTTCCTACCACACGCCCAAGTGATTTCCCCGCAGACTCTGCAGCTTTGGATGGTCGGCGAATTGCTTCCTGTGAGGTAGTTAATTTTTCCGGGAGATTTTCACGGAGAAATTTCTGAGCCATGGGCGCTGATTTTGGAAGGAGGTTTGTATTTCCGCAAGCTGGACAAGCCTCATGTCGAGTAGTCAGGCGCCAAACTGAGTAGATGATGCCTGGGATGAGAAAGCAAAGCCAAAGAATAACTTCAAGCGCGAAGTGGCCCTTGGTAACTTTGGTTGTTGCACCCACGTGGCCACAATTTGTGCATACGAGGTCATCAGACATAAAAATTCCCCGAAATACTGACTAACGTGCTAGCTCAGGGGCGCGAAGCCGGCTTGCCGGCGAAGCGTCCCTCTGGAGCGGCGGGTTAGCCAGACGACAGCAAGCGGTCACGACCATTTTGAAAGTGTGCGCTCGATACTCGAGCAAAACGATTGAACCTTAACCGCGGTGAGAGATTCTGCTTTGTAAATCGACAACATATCGAATTGGCAACGAGGCGCACAAGTGCCGAATAGAGCCGTCTTGAGCACGCGCCTAACAGGCCGCCGAAGAATCAAGCGGTCGACCCACCACGGAGAGCCAAGGGAAGTAACGGCCAATGCTCTTTTCAGATTGTGAAGACGCGGCTTGATTGGACCAAGATCGGTGGCGTGATCGTAGGCGATACCGGGAGCCCAGATACGATCAAACCAGCCTTTCAGTATGGCGGGAAAGCCAAACCACCAAGTAGGAAAGACAAGCACCAGTGCTTCGGCAGAAAGCAAGCGGTCGATTTGATCCTGAGCAGCGGCAGAACTGAATGTTGGGCTGTAGTAGCTTCGGCGTTCGCTGTCTGTAAGAGCGGGCGAAAAACTGGAAAGATAGAGGTCTTCGATCATCACCTCGTGACCTTCAGCTATCAATGCGGCAATCGCGGACTGTGACATCGTGTGGCACAAGCTGTCAGTGATTGGGTGGGCGATAACGACGAGGCACTTCATGGGTCTGGCTAACGGCCAAGGTAAGCGGCTGGCTGAAAGCCAGTCCGCTTGAGCGCAGAGTTAGACCCGAAGGCCAAAAGGGGGCGCCCAGCCTTGAAGACGGACGCGGCCCATGAAAAAGCGCTGCGCCACGGAAGCGGCGCAGCGCTGCAAGAATGATAGCTGGTGGCGCTTACTGCACAAGCGCTGGAGGCCAAAAAGGCTTGAAACTTGCGCAGTGCAGACAGGCGAAGCCCGGCGCAGCGCCAAAACCCCAAAGGAGAAACCTTTGAGATTGGCGAAGCGCTGGAATAAATGCTGGCCTGCATAAAGCGGAATATGAAGGGACTAACTGGAATTAGACGACTGCAGTTCAACTCGCACTCGTCGGATAAAACAGTGCACGTCGAGTTTTCCCTGGTGTTTTGCGGCTTGCCATCATTTAGGCAAACCTAAAAATTTGCGGTCGAAAAATGACAACGGGTGCTGTAACTACATGCTACAGCACCCGCATTGTGATCGGCTGACAGAAAACCCCAGCTACGCCTGCTTTTTCTGCAGCATCTTGATCACGCTGGAAAAATCCTCCCCGCCATGCCCCGCAATGCTGTGCGCCGCGTAGATCGCGCGCGCCATGCCGCCCAGCGGGGTGCTGGCCTTCACTGCGGTGGCGTTTTCCTGGGATAGCCCCAAGTCCTTGAGCATCAAGTCGGTGCCAAAGCCGCCCGCATAGCCCTTTGAGGCGGGTGCGTTTTCGTGCACGCCGGGGTAGGGGTTGTACTTTTCCAGCGCCCAGTTGCCGCCCGAGCTGCGGCGCATGATTTCGGACAGCACTTTGGGGTCGAGGCCGTTGGCCACGCCCAGGGCGATGGCCTCGCTGGTGCCCACCATCAAAATGCCCAGCAGCATGTTGTTGCAGATCTTGGCGGTCTGGCCTGCGCCCACGGCGCCGGCGTGGAAGATGTTGGCGCCCATTTTTTCGAGCAGGGGGCGGGCGCGTTCGAGCTGGGCGGTGCTGCCGCCGACCATGAAGGTGAGCGTGCCTGCAATGGCGCCGCCGGTGCCGCCGGAGACGGGGGCGTCGATGAAGTCGATGCCTGCGGCTTCAGCGGCCTGGGCCACTTTCTGGCTGGTGGCGGCGGCTATTGTTGAGCTGTCAATCACCAGCGCCCCCTTGGCGATGTGGGCCAGCAGGCCGCTCTGGCCGTTGCTGCCCAAAAACAGCGCTTCCACATGCTGGCTGGCGGGCAGCATGGTGACGATGGCCTCGGCCCCCTGCGCGGCGGCGGTGGCGCTGGCGGCAATGGCCACGCCGTCGGCCGCCAGCTTGTCGCAGGCGGGTTGGGACAGGTCGAACGCCTGGACTTCGTGGCCGGCCTTGTGCAGGTTCAGGGCCATGGGGCCGCCCATGTTTCCGAGGCCAATGAATGCGATTTTCATGCGGTGTCTCCTGGTGGTGATGTGGGTGGTTGATTGGGTTTTGGTATCAATTTGATAGCTACTAGCGCTTGTTGCATAAGCGCTAGAGGCCAAAAATGCTTGAAATCATGGCGCATCGTCGTCGAAGATGCTGTGGCGCTGGCCCTTGCGGGTTTTCGGTGCTGAGGGCGGCTGCGGGGCTGCTGCCGCCCGTTTACGCGCTGGCGTGGCCTTGGCTTGCGGGTTGTAGGCCAGGGCTTCGCGCAGCCAGAAATTCCACTGCGCACGCGTGGCGTAGCCGTTGGGCTCAATCCAGAAGTAGCCCTGCATCTTGCCTTCGGGCGACAGCTCGCGCGTGTTCTGCATTTCCTGAAACTCGGCGTGCCGCCCCGGTGGCAGGCGCACCAGCAGTTCGTCGCCTTTGACGCCGATGCATAGCTTGCCGTCCACAAAAAAGCAGTAGCTGCCAAACAATGTGCGCTCCTGCACATCGCTGCGCTGCGCCAGCGCGGCGCGCACGGCGTCGATCAGGTGCAGGGTTTCGTCGCTGAGGGGGCGGGCGGGCATGGTTCAGATGCAATGGGCCGCTGGCGCTTTATGGATAAGCGCTAGCAGCTACGAAAACGCTAGCGAATGGCGTCGGGCGCATCGCCTTCCAGCATGCGCCGCGCAATGATGACGCGCATGATTTCGTTGGTGCCTTCCAGGATCTGGTGCACGCGGGCGTCGCGCAGCAGGCGCTCCAGCGGGTATTCGCGGATGTAGCCGTAGCCGCCGTGCAGTTGCAGGGCCTCGTTGACCACGGTAAAGCCGGCATCGGTGGCGAAGCGTTTGGCCATGGCGCAGTAGGTGGATGCGTCGCGCGCACCGGCGTCGAGTTTGCTGGCGGCCAGGCGCACCATCTGGCGGGCGGCGACCAGCTCGGTGGCCATGTCGGCCAGCTTGAACTGCAGCGCCTGAAAGCTGGCGATGGGTTTGCCGAACTGTTTGCGGTCTTGCATGTATTGCTGGGCGGCGTTGAGCGCGCCTTGCGCTGCGCCCACCGAGCAGGTGGCGATGTTGATGCGCCCGCCGTCCAGGCCTTTCATGGCGATCTTGAAGCCCTCGCCCTCGCGGCCCAGCAGGTGGTCGGCGGGGATGTGCACATTGTCAAAGCTGATGGTGCGCGTGGGCTGGCTGTTCCAGCCCATCTTGTGTTCTTTTTTGCCGTAGGTGATGCCAGCGCTGTCTGCGGGCACCACAAAGGCGCTGATGCCGCCCGCGCCGGATGCCGCGTCACCGGTGCGCGCCATCAGCACCAGCACATCCGTAGCCCCTGCGCCGCTGATGAAGGCCTTGCTGCCGTTGAGGATGTATTCGTGGCCCACCAGCTCGGCCCGGGTCTTGAGCGAGGCCGCGTCCGAGCCCGCGCCGGGCTCGGTGAGGCAGTAGGAGGCAAGTTTTTCGCCCGTGGTCAGCAGCGGCCCCCAGTGGTTGCGCACGGCGGGGGTGGCCCAGGTGCCCAGCATCCAGGTGGCCATGTTGTGGATGGTGATGAAGGCCGTGGTGCTGGGGTCGATGGCGGCCATTTCCTCAAACACCAGCGTGGCGTCCAGCCGGGGCAGGGCCAGGCCGCCAGCGTTTTCTGGCGCATACAGGCCGCAAAAACCCAGCTCGCCCGCCTTGGCAATGGCTTCGCGCGGGAAGATGCCCTCGGCATCCCACTGCGCCGCGCAGGGCGCCAGCTCGGCCTGGGCAAAGTCGCGCGCGGTCTGGGCAAAGGCGCGTTGTTCTTCGGTCAGCTCGAAGTCCATGCGGGCGGCCTCCTGATACTCTTGTTTTAATAGCTGCTAGCGCTTGCTGGATAAGCGCTGCAGGCACTTTTGGCTGTTATTCGTTTACGCGCCCGCGCTGGCGTAGGCGCGGGGTAGCGTCTTACTTCAAGCTGATGGTGGTGTTCACGCCCTGGCTGGTGGTGCTGTCGTCAAACCAGCGGGCCGTCACCGTTTTGGTCTGGGTGTAGAACATGATGACCTGCTTGCCGTAAGGGCCCAGGTCACCCAGCTTGGACGCGCGCGAACCCGTGAACGAGAACAGCGGCACGGGCACGGGGATTGGCACGTTGATGCCGACCTGGCCCACATCGATCTCTTCCTGGAACTTGCGCGCTGCAGCGCCGCTTTGCGTGAAGATGGCGGTGCCGTTGCCGTTGGGGTTGGCGTTGATGAACTCGATGGCTTCATCCATGTCCTTGGCGGGCACCAGCGCCAGCACGGGGCCAAAGATCTCCTGGTCGTAAATGGCCATGCCGGGCTTCACGTTCGAGAAGATCGTCGGGCCCACGAAGTTGCCCTTTTCATAGCCGGGCACCACGGGCTTGCGGCCATCGAGCTCTAGCGTGGCGCCGTCGGCAATGCCGCGTTCGATCAGGCCTTCCACGCGGGCGAGGGCGGCGCAGGACACCAGTGGGCCCACATCGGTGCCCTTGTCGGTGCCGCCGCTCACCTTGAGCGTCTTGGCCTTGGCTACCAGATCGGGAATCCACTTTTGCGCTTCGCCCACCAGCACCACCACGGGCAGCGCCATGCAGCGCTGGCCAGCCGCGCCAAACGATGCACCGGCAATCGCGTTGAGCGTTTGCTCCTTGTTCGCGTCGGGCAGGATGATGGCGTGGTTCTTGGCGCCCATCATGCATTGCGCACGCTTGCCAGCCAGCGTGGCGCGGTTGTAAACATGGGTGCCGACCTTGGTCGAGCCCACGAACGACACGGCCTTGATGTCCTTGTGGTCGCAGATCGCGTTCACGGCCATTTCGCCGCCGTGGATCACGTTGAGCACGCCGGGTGGAATGCCCGCTTCGAGCGCCAGCTCGACCAGGCGCATGGTCACCATGGGGTCTTGCTCGGAGGGCTTGAGCACGAAGGTGTTGCCCGTGGCAATCGCCATCGGGAACATCCACAGCGGGATCATGGCCGGGAAGTTGAACGGCGTGATGCCTGCGCACACGCCCAGCGGCTGCAGCAGGGTGTAGGTGTCCACGCCACCGGCCACGTTGTTGGCCAGCTCACCGAGCTGCAGGTTGCCGATGCTGGCGGCATGCTCGACCACTTCGAGGCCGCGGAACACATCACCTTCGGCATCCGGCAGGGTCTTGCCTTGCTCTGCCGTGAGGATGGCGGCCAGCTCGGCCATGTTTTCACGGATCAGCTGCTGCAGTTTCAGGAAGATGCGGGCGCGCGCGCCGATGGGTGTTTTCTTCCAGGTCTTGAACGCTTCCTTGGCCGAGGCCACGGCGGCGTCGATTTCTTCGGCTGTGGCAAACGGCACACGGGCCAGCACCTCTTGCGTGGCGGGGTTGACCACGTCGCGCCACTCGGTGGTCTTGGACTCGACAAACTGGCCGCCGATCAGCAGCTTGACGGTGGGGGCCAGGGTGGCCACGTTGGTGGGTGCGTTCATGGGCTTGTCTCCTGAAGGTGTTGCCAAAGCGCGGGCCAGAAGCCCGAAACCCCGCCATGGTAGCTGTGCGAAATTGTCAGCACAATAGACAATGGTGCGCATGTGGTTTGCAAAAATGCACATCGCTGAACCCCATCAACCCGAAAGACCACCCCATGGACTGGGACAACCTGCGCTACTTTCTGGAACTGGCCCGCGCCGGCACGCTGGTGGGTGCTGCGCGGCGCCTGGCGGTGGACCACACCACCGTGGCGCGGCGCATTCAGGCGCTGGAAAAGCAGGTGGGTTCGGCCCTGTTTGCGCGCGAAGCCGGCGGCCACCGGCTGACCGAGGCCGGGCGCGCGCTGCTGCCCCAGGTCGAGGCCATGGAGGCCGCCTTTCTGGCCGTGGAAAATGCCGCGCCCGGCGTGCGCCAAGGCCTGCACGGCCTGGTGCGCATCGGCACCACGGAGGGTTTTGGTAACCTGATCCTGGCGCCGCAGCTGGCCCGGTTTGCACTGGACCACCCGGGGCTGGTGGTGGACCTGCTGGCGCTGCCGCGCCTGGTGCACCTGTCGCGGCGCGAGGCGGACATCGTCATCTCGCTGGAGCGCCCGGCGCGCGGCGCGGTGCTGGTGGTCAAGCTCACCGACTACGTGCTGCAGCTTTATGGCACGCGCAGCTACCTGCAGCGCCATCCCCCCATCCGCACGGCCGACGACCTGCGCGGCCACACCTTCATCAGCTATGTGGACGACCTGCTGTTCAGCAAAGAGCTGCAGATATTGGACGAGCTGCACCGCCCCGCGCACTTTGCGCTGCGCAGCACCAGCATCCTGGCGCAGTACGAGGCCGCGCGCGCTGGCGCGGGCCTGGCGGTGCTGCCAGCGTTTGTGGCGGCGCAAGACCCGGCGCTGATCCCGGTGCTGCCGGGGGTGGCGCGGTTTCAGCGCACGTTCTGGATGTCGATGCCGGGCGACAACAAGCATGTGGCGCGCATGCAGGCGACCTGGGTTTTCCTGCGCGAAGCGGTGGCGGCGCAGCAGGGGGTGCTTATGCCAGACACGAGTGCTACATAATTAATAGCTATTGGCGCTTGATGCTGTTGCGCTCAAGGCGTTTTTCATTGGGTTCCGGCCATCCATGGCGTCTTTGCCGGATTGGGCAACCGTTCGTACGATCTGCACCCTGGCTCGCAGCGCAACTCGCGCTGCGGTCTGCAACGATGCAATGGAGGTGAGCCTCACCTACATCAAGGGCCTGCGGCTATGCCCAGTGGGCGCAGCCACTCATGAATGTCCTGATGGATGGCGTGGCGGGCATCTCGGATTACCAGGCGCAGCAACTGCTGGACGACCGCTATCACTGCTTGCAGATCGTGTTCGACCCGAGTGAGACGATCGCGCTCGACGCTGTGGACAAGCTCGACCGCATGGACGAGATTGCGAAGGCGCACCCACTGGATGCCGTGGCGCCGCACGCCAACGCCAACAACCCCGTCAGCACGGTAGAGTGGATTCGCACCGTGTGGCAGTGAAAGTTGGCCCGCCATCCGCCAGTGACCCTGCGCACAGTCATTGCAAGCGCGCAAGCGGCGAAGGCATCGCCAATGCGACGGTGTGACAAAGACAGGGCGGCGTGCGCCCACGGTTCACCTGGCTTGCGTCAGATCTTGCCCATCAGCAGCAGGATCACCAGGATCAGCACCACCAGCCCGATGCCACCGCTGGGCCCGTAGCCCCACGAGCGGCTGTGACCCCAGGTAGGCAGCGCGCCCACCAGGATGAGGATCAGGACGATGAGAAGAATCATTGAAATGGACATGGCAGTTCCTTATGGGGTGGATGTCTGCATTCTTCTCAGGTTTGGGCCCCACCCAAGCAGGCCCATGGCCTGAGGGCGCGTCAGCCATTGCCGATAGCGCGTGTGGGAGCGCCTCGCTGGTGGTCAACTGCGCCAACCATGGCGGCTTAGCGACGGGTGTGTGGCGGGTGCTATTAAATATAGAGCTGCTGGCGCTTGCCAAGTAAGCGCTGGCAGCTGTTTTTGCTGAAATTCACGGCGACTCTGCGCCATGGACCCACTGCATCAGTGCGCGCCACCCGCATCCACCTCCGCCCCACCCGTCGCGCGGGTGGGGCGTTTGGTCAGCCAGGCGTGAGCAGGATGGCAAACACCCTCACCGGTGCCAGTGCCATGCCGGCCGAGGTGGTCAGCGCAGCAAGGCCACCGAACCCGCGCTGGAATGCCTGGCGACGGCAGCGTGAACCCGTTGGCCCCTCTGTGTTGGAAGCCCGCGTTTCAGGCCTCTGGCCTACCCCAGCAGCGCCACCGCCACCGTCAGCACGCCCAGCATGAGGTTGATGCCCACCCAGGTGCGGATGCTGGCCAGCGCTTTGCCGCCAGCGGGCCAGTCGGATGCTGCCACGGACCGCTGCAGGCGCTTGAACAGTGCGAAACGAATGTGGCCGAAGATGGCCATCATCACCAGCCCGATCGTGGCCATCATGGTCCAGCCCAGTGGCATGGCAAAGCGGCCACCCGATTGCGCTGCCTCGTGCGCCGACTGGCCAATCATCCACAGGCCGCTGGCCAGCACCAGCACTACCGCCACCAGCACGGCGGCCAAAAAACGCTGCAGCACGTTATGCATGAGCCGCACGCGCGCGGCGGGCTCCAGCGCCTGGGCTGCGGGACGCAGGAAAAAGTGGGCAAACACCATGCCGCCGATCCAGACGATGAGGGATAGCAGGTGGACGAGTTTCAGGCTGGCGTAAAGCATGGTGTGGATCTTTGGACGGGAATGAGTGGGCAGCTGCCTGTGGCCTGGCGACGCGCATAGGGCGTGATGCCCTTGTGCGACGGCTCAGTGCTACGCACCTGACTGCGCGTGGCCGGGAACGCTGGCCATGTGCACCTGGTTGCCGCCGCCTTTCTTGGAAAGGTACATCGCAGCATCGGCATGGCTGAGCAGCAGGCTTTCGTCACCACCATCGTCCGGATAGATGGCAATGCCGATGCTGGGCCACATGGGCACTTGCTGGCCATCCAGATCAAAGGGCTGGGTGAATGTGGCCAGGATTTTCTCGGCCACCGCCGTCGCCTGCTCGGCCGCATGGCCGCTTTCCAGCAGCACGACAAACTCGTCACCGCCCAGCCGCGCCACGGTGTCCGAGGCGCGCACGCATTCCAGCAGGCGCTGCGCTACGCGCTGCAGCAGCAAATCTCCCATTGCGTGGCCCAGCGTGTCGTTCACCTGCTTGAAGCGGTCCAGGTCGATGAACAGCAGCGATAGCAGTGTCTGGTCGCGCTGGGCCCGGGCCAGGGCGGTTTTCAGGCGATCCAGAAACAGCTGCCGGTTGGGCAGGTGGGTAAGCTGGTCGTATTGCGCCATCTGCTGCAGCCGTTTGCGCATTTGTGTGCGTTCTATGGCAGATGCCACCTGGGTTGAGACAAATTGCAGCAGTTCCTTGTCCCGGTCGCCATAGCGGGCCTCCTCGGAATAGCCTTGCAGCACCAGCGCGCCCACCACGCCGGCCTGGGCGTGCAGCGGCACACCCAGCCAGTAAAGCGGCCTGGGCGCGGTGGCCATATGCGGCGCCGTGGGGGGCAGGCTGTCGGGCGTGAGCAGCAGGGTCTGCCCGCTGCGGATGACGTGGGAGCACAGCGCGTCCGCATCCAGGGAGCGCGGTGCGGGGGCCGGGTGGCGCTCGTTCACATGGTAGGGAAAGCTCACCGTGTCGTGCAGGCGGTCGTGCAGCGCGACGGAAAAATTGGAGGCGGGCAGCAGCGTGCCGATGGTCTGGTGGATCTGTGCGAACAGCGTGACCAGGTCTTCTGCCGCCTGCGCGGCCTCGGAGATGGAATAGATGGCCGCGTGCAGCGCTTCGGTGTGTTTGCGCTCGGTGATGTCGTGTGCCACCGCCAGCCGGACCTGCCGGTCAGCCACCCAGCGTGCCGTCCAGCGGATATGGGCGATTTGCCCATCCTTGCGCACATAGCGGTTCTCAAAATGCAGCTGGAGCTGACCTTCGGTCACGTGTTGCGCCTGGCGCTCGGTGGCGGCGAGATCGTCCGGGTGCACCATGTCCAGCATGCGCCTGCCAATGACCTCTTCGGGGGCATAGCCAAAGATTCGCTCGAATGCCGGACTGACATACACGATGGAACTGTCGGCCTTGACGATGCACACAGCGTCCAGAATCAGGTACACGATGTTCGGGGGGGCAAGGGGCGTCATCGCAGGAGTGGGAAAGTCTGGCAGGCCGGAATGAAGGCGGGTGTGGGGCGTTTTGCGAAGCGAGTGACGGCCCCATTGTGCCAGTGCAAAGCATCAATGTGGCGCTAGCCAGAAGATGTGGGCCTTGAATGCCGCTATTCTTCGGGGTGACTTTTCTGGCTTTCCTTCACTGTCCGTCTGTAGTTTTGCAAAGCCCCGATTCTTGATGGTATTTCCTACAAATCTGACCCGCCACCGGCATTGGCTGTTGGGCATTGCCGTGGCTGTGCTGGGACTTTTGACCACGGCGTGGGTGGCGCAGCAGCAGGCGCGCTCAGTGGCCACGATCTCCGAGGCTCGCTTTCTGCACGAAGCGCAGGCTTTTTCGGATGCCCTGGCGCAGCGCATGGCTACGAACACCGAAATCGTCCATGGCCTGCGGGGCCTGTTCATGGTCAACCCCGTGCTCAGCCGTGCCGACTTTGAGCGCGTTACCCGTGCGCTGGACGTGCGCCGGCGCTTCCCCGGCGTGCGCAATCTGGCCTTTACGCGCTACGTGACTGCTGCCCAGCGCCCTGCGTTTGAGGCGCGGGTGCGGGCTGACACGTCGTTGAGCCCAGCGGGGTTGCCGGACTTTGCCATCCACCCCTTGGGCGCGCGCCCCGAGTATTTTGTGGCCGAGTACCTGTGGCCCGAAGAGGGCAGCAAGGGTGTGCTGGGGCTGGATATCAGTGCGCAGCCGGCCAATCTGGCAGCCATGCGTTACAGCCGTGACACCGGCAAAACGGTGGTGTCGGCCCCGTTCGATCTGCTGCAGGAGCAGGACCATCGCACCGCATTTGTGCTGCGGGTACCTGTTTTTGGCCCGGCCCGACCGGGCGAGGCACCGCCGTTTCTGGGGGCGGTGGCGTCCACCATCCGCGTGCATGACCTGGTCGGAAGTCTGCGCAAGCTGGGCTACATGCATGGCATTGCGGTATCGATCACCGACCATGGCCCGGTGCATGGCGGCAAAGAGGGCAAAGAGGGCAAAGAGGGGGAAAAGGGGCTTCCCCTGCTGGCGCTGACCGACGTTCCGCTGGCCTCGGCGGCGCTGCATGAGGTGGACCTGGACGTGCACGATCGCCGCTGGCGCCTGGGCTTTTTACCCACGCAAGATTTCCTCTCGCCGTCCGAGCGGCGCTTGCCCATGTTGGCGGGTCTGGCGGGGGCGTTGGTTTCTGCGCTGCTGGCGGCGCTGGTGGTGTTGCTGGGTCGCCAGCGCGCGCTGGCATGGGCGCAGGTGCAGGTGTCTGATGACGCACGGCGCCAGAGCGAGGAGCGCCTCAGCGCCGTTTTCAAACAGGCGGCCGTGGGAATGGCGCAGATCGATTCGCTGACCGGGCGTTTCGTTCGCGTCAACCAGAAATATGCCGACATCGTCGGTTATTCGATTGAACAAATGTGCCAGACCGATTTTCAGGCCATCACTCACCCCGATGACTTGGCCGAGGACCTGGCCCATATGGAGCGCCTGAAAGTGGGCGAAATCGCTGAATTTCACATGGAAAAGCGCTATTTTCACCGCGATGGCCACACCCTGTGGGTGGATCTGACGGTGTCGCCCATGTGGACGCCGGGGGCGCGGCCCGAGTTTCACATCGCCGTGGTGCAGGACATCACCGCCCGCAAGCAGATGGAAGACAGCCTGCGCAGCAGCGAGTTGCGCCTGCGCAGCATTCTGCAGCGCCTGCCGGTCGGCGTGTGCCTGGTGCAGCAGGACGGGCACATGGCGTTTCGCAACGAGCGGTTTGTGCAGATTTGCGGCTACACCGAGGCCGATGTGCCCACGGGCCAGGAGTGGTGGAACGCGGCGTACCCCGACGCGCAATACCGCGAGCGCGCCCGCGCCGAATGGACCGCCGCGCGTGCCAGAGCGATCGAAGGCGACGGAACCATTGAATCGGGCGAATACACCATCCAGTGCAAGAACGGCCAGCAGCGCACCGTGGAAATTGCCGGTGTGATGGTGGATGGCGGCCACCTTTTCACCCTGGTGGATCTGAGCCAGCGCAAGGCCGACGAAGAAGAGATCCGCTACCTGGCCTTCTACGACCCGCTCACGCGCCTGCCCAATCGCCGTCTGCTCATGGACCGCTTGCAGCAGGCGCTGGCCGCCAGCGCCAGACACCGGCGCAGTGGCGCCTTGCTGCTGCTGGACCTCGACAACTTCAAAACTCTGAATGAAACCCAGGGCCACGAGCGCGGCGACCTGTTGCTGCAGCAGGTGGCCCAGCGGCTGCGCGGCTGCGTGCTGGAGGACGATACCGTGGCGCGCCAGGGGGGCGATGAGTTCGTGGTGGTGCTGGAAGACCTGGGCGACAACCCCGAAGTGGCCGCAGCGCGCAGCGAGGAAATCGGCCAGAAAATCCTCTCGGCGCTGCGCGAACCCTACCAGCTCGATGGCGAGGCCCACCACAGCTCGCAGAGCATGGGCATCACCGTTTTCAGCGGCATGCGCGAAACCGTGGACGAACTGCTCAAGCGGGCGGACCTGGCCATGTACCAGGCCAAGGCAGCGGGACGGGACACGCTGCGCTTTTACGACCCGCGGATGCAGGCCGCCGTGAGCACCCGAGCGGCCATGGAGCTGGACCTTCGAGCCGGGCTGGCTCTGGGCCAGTTCGAGCTGTATTACCAGCCGCAAATGGAGCATGGCCGCATCACCGGCGCCGAGGCGCTGCTGCGCTGGCGGCACCCGCACAACGGCTTCATCTCGCCGGCACAGTTCATTCCGCTGGCCGAGGAGTCGGGCCTGATCCTGCCGCTGGGCGAATGGGTGCTCAAGGCAGCCTGCGAGCGCCTGGCGCTGTGGGCCGATCAGCCGGGCCTTGCCGCGCTGGACCTGGCCGTCAACGTGAGCCCACGGCAGTTTCACCAGGGCGGCTTTGTGCCCCAGGTGCTGGCTGCACTGGCGGGCTCGGGCGCCGATGGGCATCGCCTCAAGCTCGAATTGACCGAAGGCCTGCTGCTGGAGGACGTGGAAGACACCATCGAAAAAATGGGTCAGCTCAGGGGTTACGGCGTGGGTTTTTCGCTCGACGACTTTGGCACCGGGTATTCATCGCTGGCCTACCTCAAGCGCCTGCCGCTGGACCAGCTCAAGATCGACCAGGGCTTTGTGCGCGACGTGCTCACCGACCCCAACGACGCAGCCATCGCCCGCACCGTGGTGGCGCTGGCCACCAGCCTGGGCCTGCGCGTGATTGCCGAGGGCGTCGAAACCGAAGCCCAGCGCAAGTTCCTGGCCCGCAACCATTGCCATGCCTGGCAAGGCTATCTGTCGAGCCCGCCGGTGCCGGCGGCCGAGTTTGAAGCGCTGGTGCTGCAGACCAATGGCCCTGCCGGGCCGCGGGCTGCGTAACCCGTGCCTGCAATATTGCCGCATTTTCATTATCAAAATTGATAGCTGTAAGCGCTTGTTTCATAAGCGCTAGAGGTCAATTTGATCAAATATCCATATTGCGCAACCGGCAGGCGCCTGCCAGGTGCTTTGTGGGCTGGGGGCGGGCGGGCGGCGCGGTATCATTCCGGTCCGGCTCCAGCCTGCGGGTTTTCCCCGTGGATGCGTGCGGCCCCGGTTTTTCCTGGCGTGTCCCCATTTTTTGCCTGAACCCCTGACCCGTGCGTCTTACCTCCATCAAGCTCTCCGGCTTCAAGTCGTTCGCTGAACCCACCAACTTCATGCTGCCCGGGCAACTGGTGGGCGTGGTGGGGCCGAACGGCTGCGGCAAGTCCAACATCATGGATGCGGTGCGTTGGGTGCTGGGCGAGAGCAAGGCCAGCGAGCTGCGTGGCGAGTCCATGCAGGACGTGATCTTCAGCGGCACCACCACGCGCAAGCAGGCCAGCCGTGCCAGTGTGGAACTGGTGTTCGACAACTCCGACCACCGCGCAGGCGGCCAGTGGGGACAGTACGGTGAAGTGGCGGTGCGCCGCGTGCTCACGCGCGACGGCACCAGCAGCTACTACCTCAACAACCAGCCCGTGCGCCGCCGCGACGTGCAGGACGTGTTCCTGGGCACCGGCCTGGGCCCCCGCGCCTACGCCATCATCGGCCAGGGCACCATCAGCCGCATCATCGAAAGTCGCCCCGAAGAGCTGCGCCTGTTTCTCGAAGAGGCTGCCGGGGTTTCCAAATACAAGGAGCGCCGCCGCGAGACGGAAAACCGCCTCTCGGACACGCGCGAGAACCTCACGCGGGTCGAAGACATCCTGCGCGAGCTGAACGCCAACCTCGAGAAGCTCGAAAAGCAGGCCGAGGTGGCCGCCAAGTACAACACCCTGCAGGCCGACGCCACGCTCAAGCAGCACCAGCTGTGGTTTTTGAAGCGCGCCGACGCTGAAGACCAGCAGACCAAGGTGCGCCTGGAAGGCCTGCAGGCGGTGAACGACCTCGAATCGCGCATGGCCGACCTGCGCGCCGTCGAGTCCGACCTCGAAACCATCCGCCAGGCCCATTACGCGGCTGGCGACCAGGTGAACCAGGCCCAGGGCAAGCTCTATGAAGCCACGGCCGAGGTCGGCAAGCTTGAAGCCGAAATCCGCTACGTGATCGAAGGCCGCCAGCGCGTGGAGCAGCGCCTGGTGACGCTGGCCGAGCAGATCGCCCAGTGGCAGGCCCGCAAGGAAGAGGCCGACAATGAGCTGGAGAACCTGGCCGGTGCCGGCGTCGATGCTGAAGAGCGCGCCGAGATGCTGGCCGCCCAGGTTGAAGAGCAGGCCATGCAGTTGCCCGACCTGGAAGAAGCCCTGCGCCAGGCGCAAAGCCGCACGGCCGAGCAGCGCAGCAGCGTGGTGCAGGTGCAGCAGCAGATTGGCGTGCTGGCCGCCGAGCAGCGCAGCATCGACGAACAAAGCCGCCAGCTGGACACCCGCTTTGAGCGCCTGCGCACCGACCGCAACGCCCTGGCCGCGCCCGACGAGGCCCGCTTGGCCAACCTGCGCGAACAGCTCGAAGAAGCGCAGGAGATTGCCGAAACCACCGAGGCCCGGCTGCACGAGCTGCAGGAATCCGTGCCCCAGCTCGACGACGACCGCCGTGCGCGCCAGCAGGCGGTGAACCGTGAAAGCGCACGCCAGGCCGAGTTGTCGGCCCGCATGGAAGCGCTGAAGGCGCTGCAGGAAAAGGTCAAGACCGACGGCAAGCTGCGGCCCTGGCTGGCCAAGCACGGCCTCGACGGCCTGCAAGGCCTGTGGAGCCGCATCCACATCGAGCCCGGCTGGGAAAACGCGCTCGAAGCCGCGCTGCGCGAGCGACTGGGCGCGCTGGAAGTAGGGCGCCTGGACATGGTGCGAGGCTTCCTCGGCTCTGGCGGCAACGACGCGCCGCCCGCGCGCCTGGCCTTCTACAGCGCACCCGCTGCGGGCCACCCTGAAACATCATCGCAGCACGCCCGCCTGTCGGACCTGCTGCGCCTTCATGATTCCGGCCTGCGTGCCGTGCTCATCGACTGGCTGCAAGGCTGCTACACCGCGCCCACGCTGGATGAAGCGCTGGCCCGCCGCAGCCAGCTGCAACCCGGCGAAGTGGTGTTCGTGCCCACGGGCCATGCCGTCAGCGCCCACAGCGTGAGCTTTTATGCGCAGGATTCCGAACAATCCGGCCTGCTGGCCCGCGCGCAGGAAATCGAGCACCTCGAAAAAGAATTGCGTGCCCAGGCGCTGATCGCCGAAGAATCGCGCACCGCCCTGGTCCGCGCCGAAGCCGCCTATGCCGACGCCACCCAGCGCCTGGTGGCCGCCCGCCGCGAAGCGACCGAAACCCAGGGCCGCGCGCACGAGCTGCAGGTTGAAACCCTGCGCCTGACCCAACTGGCCGAGCAGACCCGCGCGCGCAGCCAGCAAATCGACGCCGACCTGGCCGAGGTGGAGGCCCAGTTGGCCGACCTGCAGGAACGCCGTGTGGCCGCCGAGGCGCGCTTTGAAGAACTCGACATGCAGCTGGCCGACAGCCAGGAGCGCGAAGCCCAGCTGGGCGACCGCGTGATCGAGGCCGAGCGCAAGCTCACGGCCTGCCGCGAGCAGCAGCGCACATTGGAGCGCCAGGCGCAGGAGGCCACCTTCTCGCAGCGCAGCCTGGAGGCGCGCCGCGCCGAGCTGTCCCGCTCCATCGAAACCGCCACGCACCAGGCCACTTCGTTGGCCGACGAGCAGCAGCGCGCGCGTGACGAGCTGGCCCGTCTGTCCGACGCAGCCGCGCAAGGTGGCCTGCAGCAGGCGCTGGAGGCGAAGATGGAGCGCGAAAAAGCCCTGTCGGCCCAGCGCAGCGCATACGACGACCTCACCGCCAAGCTGCGCGCCAGCGACGAGCGCCGCATGCAGCTCGAACGCGCGCTCGACCCGCTGCGCGCCCGCATCACCGAATTCCAGCTCAAGGAGCAGGCCGCGCGCCTGGGCCTGGAGCAATACACCACGCTGCTGACCGACGCGCAGGCCGACCTCGAAGCCGTGGCCCAGTCGATTGCCGAGGGCAATGTGCGCGTGGGCGGCCTGCAAAGCGAAATCGACCGCCTGCACCGCGAGATCGCCGCCCTGGGCGCCGTCAACCTGGCTGCGCTCGACGAGCTGAAGCTGGCCAGCGAGCGCAAAATCTTCCTCGACGCACAGACGGCCGACCTGACCGAGGCCATGAACACGCTGGAAGACGCAATCCGCAAGATCGACGGCGAAACGCGCCAGCTGCTGTCGGGCACGTTCGACACCGTCAACGGCCATTTCGGGCGCATGTTCCCCGAGCTGTTTGGCGGCGGGCAGGCCCGGCTCATCATTACCGGCGACGAAATCCTGGATTCCGGCGTGCAGGTGATGGCGCAGCCGCCGGGCAAGAAGAACCAGACCATTCACCTGCTGTCGGGTGGCGAAAAGGCCCTGACGGCCATCGCGCTGGTGTTCGCCATCTTCCAGCTCAACCCCGCGCCGTTTTGCCTGCTGGACGAGGTGGACGCGCCGCTGGACGACGCCAACACCGAGCGCTACGCCAAGCTGGTCTCCAGCATGAGCAAGGAAACCCAGTTCCTGTTCATCAGCCACAACAAGATCGCCATGGAAATGGCCGAGCAACTGATCGGCGTGACCATGCAGGAGCAGGGCGTGTCGCGCATTGTGGCCGTCGATATGGAGTCGGCCCTCTCCATGGCAGAGATATGAAATCCCCCCTGAGTCGCTTCGCGCCTTCCCCCGCGGGGGACAACGCCAGTGGCCCGGCAAAGCCGGTTCCACGGCGTTTCTCGCCTGGGCCGCGCCAGTTGCGCGGGACGGCGGCTTGCGGCGCAACGGATCGCTGAGAACGTATTGATATGAGCACATTGCAACTGAGTCTGGCCATCATCGGTGGCCTGGTGCTGGCCCTCATCGTGGCCTACAACGCCTGGACCTCGCGCCGCAACGCGCCCAAGCGCGCTGTGCCGCAAGAGCCGGAGCGCACGGCAGAGCCCACGCTGCGCCAGGAACCCGCGTTCGATCTCGATGCGGCGGCGCCGGTGGATGGTGGCGCGTTTCATGGCCTTGACCGAGGCCCCGAGCCCGCCAGCCACACGGTGGATGCCGACGACGCCATGGAGCTGCCCGTGCCGCCCCTGCTGCACGAGCGCCGTCTGGGGCTGGACCCGCTGATCGACATCATCGCCTCGCTGCAGCCCGAGCAATCGGTGTCGGGCGATGCGGCGCTGGCCGCTTTGCCCCCCACGCGGCGTGCGGGCAGCAAGCCCTTTGCCATCGAAGGCCTCAACGAGGCGACGCAGCAGTGGGAGACGCCCGCGCCCGGCCAGCGCTACCAGAGCTTTCAGGCGGGAGTGCAGCTGGCCAACCGCACGGGCGCGCTCAACGAGATCGAGTTTTCAGAGTTTGTGGTGAAGGCCCAGGCGTTTGCCGACGCCATCAACGCGGCGCCCGATTTTCCCGACATGCTGCAGGAAGTGGCCCGCGCCCGCGAGCTCGACCAGTTTGCCAGCGACCACGATGCGCAGCTGTCTTTCATGCTGCGCGCCCGCCAGGCGGCCTGGAGCCCCGGCTATGTGCAGCAGAATGCCGCGCGCCTGGGCTTTGTGGTGGGCGCCATGCCCGGCCGGCTGGTGCTGCCCGCCAGCAGCGCAGGCCTGCCGCCCGTGCTGACGCTGGGCTATGACACGCAGGCCGCCCTGGCCGAAGACCCCGACCAGTCCGCCATCCGCGACATCACGCTGAGCCTGGATGTCGCCCAGGTGCACCGCAGCGAGCAGCCCTTCGCCCGCCTGCGCGAAGTGGCCGCCGCCCTGTGCGAGGCCATGGACGGCGTGCTGTGCGACCAAAACGGCACCCCGCTGCCCGCCATGGCCATGGACCCGATCGCCACCGATCTGGAACTGCTGTACGACCAGTTGGATGGGCGCGATTTGTCGGCGGGCTCGGTGCTGGCGCGGCGCCTGTTCAGCTGAGCCCTTGTGCGGTCATGACGGAAAATTTAGACCTGTTTTCGGCACCAGCGCCCGTGGATAAAGCGCAAGCAGCTATCAAAATAAAAGCGCTGCGCGACCAGCTCAACCACTGGGCGCACCAGTATTACGTGCTGGACGCGCCCACCGTGCCCGACGCCGAATACGACCGTGCCTACCGCGAACTGCAGGCCCTGGAGGCCGCGCACCCCGATCTCATCACCCCCGACTCGCCCACGCAGCGCGTGCTGGGCGCGGTGATGGACGGCCTGGCCCCCGTGCGCCACGCGGTTCCCATGCTCAGCATCCACACCGAAACCGACACCGAGGCCACCGGCGCGCAGGCGTTTGATGCGCGCGTGCGGCGCGAGCTGGGCCTGGCGGAATCCGACCCGCCCATCGAATACGTGGCCGAACCCAAGTTTGACGGCCTGGCCATGAGCCTGCGCTACGAAAACGGCCGCCTGGTGCAGGCCGCTACGCGCGGCGACGGCGAGGTGGGCGAGGACGTGACGCACAACATCCGCACCATCCGGCAAATCCCTTTGACCCTGCCAGAAGGCGTGCCGCCGCTGCTGGAAGTGCGCGGCGAGGTCTATATGCGCCGGGCCGACTTCGACGCGCTCAACGAGCGCCAGCGCGAGCAGGGCGGCAAGACTTTTGTGAACCCGCGCAATGCGGCGGCGGGCGCGGTGCGCCAGCTCGATTCCGGCATCACTGCCCAGCGGCCCCTGAGCTTTTTTGCCTACGGCCTGGGCGCCATCACGCCGCCCGCCGAAGGCGGCCCGGTGTTCCGCACGCATTACGAGATGCTGCAAACCCTCAAATCATGGGGTTTTCCGGTCGCAGCCCAGGTGGCTATTGCGCTAGGCGCTACGGAATTGGTAGCATTTCACCAGCAAGTGGGCGCCAGCCGCGATGCGCTGCCCTACGACATCGACGGCGTCGTTTACAAGGTCAACTCCCTGCAGCTGCAGCGCGACCTGGGCTTCAAGACCCGCGAGCCGCGCTGGGCCGTGGCGCACAAATATCCGGCGCAGGAGATGGCCACCAAGATCGAAGGCATCGACGTGCAGGTGGGCCGCACCGGCAAGATCACACCCGTGGCGCGGCTGGCGCCGGTGTTTGTGGGCGGGGTCACCGTCACCAACGCCACGCTGCACAACCTGTTCGAGATCCGCAAGAAGGGCGTGCGCGTGGGCGACACCGTCATCGTGCGCCGCGCGGGGGATGTGATTCCCGAGGTGGTGGGTGTGATGCCCGGCCACCGCGCGGGCTACGTGCCCAACTTCCGCATGCCCGCCGCCTGCCCCGTCTGCGGCAGCGCCGTGGTGCGCGAAAAAGGCGAGGCCAACCACCGCTGCACCGGCGGCCTGTTCTGCGCTGCCCAGCGCAAGGAGGCCATCCTGCACTTTGCCGCGCGCCGCGCCATGGACATCGAGGGCCTGGGCGACAAGCTGGTGGACCAGCTGGTGGACGCCAACATGATCCGCACGCTGCCCGACCTGTACCGCCTGGGCCTCACATCCCTCATCGCGCTGGAGCGCATGGCCGAGAAATCGGCCCAGAACGTGCTGGCCGCGCTCGAAAAATCCAAGCAGACCACCTTGCCGCGTTTTTTGTTCGGCCTGGGCCTGCGCCATGTGGGCGAGGCCACGGCCAAAGACCTGGCGCGCCACTTTGGCACGCTCGACGCCATCATGGATGCGAGCGTTGAGCAGTTGCTGCAGGTGCCCGACGTGGGCCCCGTGGTGGCGCAGAGCCTGCACACCTTCTTTCAGCAGCCGCACAACCGCGAGGTGGTGGAGCAGTTGCGCGCCTGCGGCGTGATCTGGCCCGAGGGCGCCCCGGCCGAGCGCGCGCCCCAGGTGCTGGCGGACAAGACCGTGGTGCTGACGGGCACCTTGCCCACCCTGAGCCGCGACGCCGCCAAGGATCTGCTCGAAGCCGCCGGCGCCAAGGTGGCCGGCTCGGTCAGCAAAAAAACCAGTTACGTGGTGGCGGGCGAAGAGGCTGGCAGCAAGCTCGCCAAAGCCCAGGAGCTGGGCGTGCCCGTGCTCGACGAGGCCGGCATGCTGGCGCTGCTGCAGCCGGCTGGTGGCGCCCCGGCGCAGGAAGGCGCCGCCTGATGGCGCTGACCCGGCGTGTCCCCCGGCTGGGCCTGGCCCTCGGCAGCGGCTCGGCGCGTGGCTGGGCGCATATCGGGGTGCTGCAGGTGCTCGACGAGGAGGGCGTGCGGCCCGACATTGTCTGTGGCTCGTCGATTGGCGCGCTGGTGGGGGCCGCCTACGCTGCGGGTGAGCTGAATCGTTTTGCCGACTGGGTGCAGGGCCTGGGCATGCGCGATGTGTTTGGCTTCATGGACTTCAACCTCTCGGGCGGCATGCTCAAGGGCGAAAAGCTGATCGCTTTCTGGCGCCGCAATTTCGCGGACTTTGACATCGAATCGTCGCCCATGCTGTTTGGCGCCGTGGCCACCGATCTGCATTCGGGCGCCGAAGTGTGGCTGCGCCATGGCTCCATCGCCGACGCGGTGCGCGCCTCGATTGCACTGCCGGGCCTGTTCACGCCCGTGGCGCGAGAAGACGGGCGGCTGCTGGTGGATGGCGGCCTGGTCAACCCCGTGCCCACGTCGCTGGCGCGTGCCATGGGGGCGGACATCGTGATTGGCGTGGACCTGAACTCCGACATCCTGCACCGCCACATGCAGCCGCTGGCCGTGGTGCAGGCGCCCGCGCCCGATGCCGAGGCGGCGCCCGAATCAGCGCCCGAGCCCGTGCCATCCAAGAGCGTTGGCTGGATGCAGCGCCTCACCCCCTGGCGCGCCGACGGCCCCGCAGTGCCCGCGCCGCAGCGCGTGCCGTCGGTGCTGGACGTGGTGATGACCAGCGTCGCCATCATGCAGATGCGCATCACCCGCAGCCGCATGGCCGGCGATCCGCCCGAGATGGTGGTGGCGCCCGCGCTGTCCAGCCTGGGGCTGCTCGACTTTCACCGCGCCAGCGAGGCCATCGAAGAGGGCCGCCGCGCCGCCAAGGCCAGCCTGCCGCAGCTGCAGCGCTTTATGCGGTGATACTCCTTATTTAATAGCTAGTACCGCTTTGTATATAAGCCCTAGCGGCCATTTTTATACTGTTTTTCATGTCTGTTTTTGAACCCCCGCGCACCCGCTGGGCTGCGCTGCGTTCGGCGCTGGACCGCTTGCTGCGCCGGCCCGAGCGGCTGGTTTCGCTGCACAGTCTGGCGTGGCTGCTGGCCGCCTTGCCGCTGGCGCTGCTGCTGTATGCGGTGGCGCTGGTGCCCTTTACGCCGGGTATCAGCGACATCCGCAAGGCCAAGAGCGAGCTGCCCGCGCAACTCATGTCGGCCGACGGCAAGCTGCTGGCCGAATACCGCTGGGCCAACCGCGAGTGGGTGGCGCTCGAGCAGATTTCACCGCATGTGGTCAATGCGCTCATCGCCACCGAAGACCACCGCTTCTACAGCCACTGGGGCCTGGACTGGCGGCGCACGGCGTCGTCGGTGGTGTTCACGCTGCGGGGCGACACGCAGGGCGGCTCGACCATCACGCAGCAGCTGGCGCGCAATCTTTTCCCTGAGGAAATCGGCCGCTCGCGCACCCTCACGCGCAAGCTCAAGGAGGCGATCACCGCCTTCAAGATCGAGGCGTCTTACACCAAGCCCGAGATTCTGGAGACCTACCTCAACACCGTGCCGTTTCTGTACAACGCCTACGGAATCGAGATGGCCGCGCGCACGTATTTCGACAAGTCGGCCGACCAGCTCAACGTGCTGGAAAGCGCCACGCTGATCGGCATGCTCAAGGGCACGGCCTACTACAACCCGGTGCTCAACCCCGAGCGCGCCAAGGCGCGGCGCAACACCGTGCTGTCGCAAATGCTCAAGCGCGGCAAGCTGGAGCAAAAGCAGTTCGATGCGCTGCAAAAGCGCCCGCTGCGCGTCAACTTCGAGCGCCAGACCGAGGTGATGGGGCCCGCGCCGCACTTTGCGGTGCAGTTGCGCAAGCAGCTGATCGAATGGGCCGACAGCAAGGGCTACAGCCTGTATTCCGACGGCCTGGTGATTCGCACCACCATCGATTCGCGCCTGCAGGCCTATGCCAACCAGGCCGTGGCGCGCCAGGGCCGCCAGCTGCAGGGCGTGGCCGATGCGGCCTGGGCCCGGCGCGATGGCTGGACGGCGCGCAACCCGCTGGTGCAAAGCCTGGTGCGCGAGTCGCCCGAGTACCGCGCTGCTGCGGCCAGGCAAGACGCCCCGCCGCCCGACGAAATCCTCGAAGGCCTGCTGGCCGACGCCGCCTTCATGCGCAAACTGCGCAACGAGAAAACCCGGGTGCAGGCCGGCTTTCTGGCGCTGGACCCGCGCAACGGCCATGTCCGCGCCTGGGTGGGCAGCCGCGACTTTGCCCAAGACCCTTTCGATCATGTGCAGGCGGCGCGCCGCCAGCCCGGCTCCACCTTCAAGCCCTTTGTGTATGGCGCGGCCTTTGCGCAGGGTGCGCTGCCCACCGATACGCTGATGGACCAGGCGGTCGAGATTGCGTTGGGGGGCGGCAATGTGTGGCGCCCCAGCGATGGCGGCCCGCCCAGTGACGAGCCCATGACGCTGCGCGACGGCCTGGCCTATTCGAAAAACACCATCACCGCCCAGCTCATGCAGCGGGTGGGACCCGCCAAGGTCGCCCAGCTGGCCCGTGCCATGGGCGTGCGCCAGAGCCCGCTCGACGAGGTACCGGCGCTCGCGCTGGGCACCAGCCCCGTGACCCTGAAGGAAATGGTGACAGCCTACGGCACCATCGCCAGTGCGGGCCGTTACCGCGCACCGGTGCTCATCACCCGCATCGAAGACCGCCATGGCCATGTGCTGCAGACCTTTGCCGATGCAGCGCCCGAACAGGTGCTGCCCCTGGAGGCCGCGCAAACCCTGCGCAATGCCATGCGTGGCGTGATCGACAAGGGCACGGGTGTGGCCATTCGAGCGCGCTACGGCATACAGGCCGATGTGGCGGGCAAGACCGGCACCACGCAGGACAACGCCGACGGCTGGTTCATTCTGATACACCCGCAGCTGGTGGCCGGTGCCTGGGCCGGCTTCAACGACGGCCGCATCACCCTGCGCAGTGATTACTGGGGCCAGGGCGCGCACAGCGCACTGCCCATGGTGGGCGATTTTGTGCAGCAGGCGCTGCGCAGCCGGATCATCGATGCCGGCGAGCGTTTCACGGACCAAGAGCAGGTCAGCCCGCTGGGCCGTGCGCTGGAGGGAGTGCGCGGCTGGTGGAACGGCCTGTTCGGTCCCGACGCGGCACCACCCACGCCGGCCCCGCCAGAGCCGCGCCGCGCGCCCGCGCCGCCGCCCCAGATGGCGGAGCCCCCCGAACTGACGCCACTGCCCGACGCCAGCCCCCAGGCGCCGGAGCTGCGCATACCCGATGTGGTGCTTACGCCTACGCCCCCGCCATCGGACCCGGTGGAGCCGGGCAGGGGGGTGGACCGGCCCGGTCCCATGGGAGGCAACCCGCCGCTGGTGATGGAAAGCCCGCCCTGAACCTGCTTGCTTGTGCGATGCGGCGGTGAACTCGTCCGAGGTCCGCCGCCACCGCGTGGTGCTGGTCCAGTCATGGCTAGCGACAGGCCAACTTCCTCATGCCGCCTGGCGTTGCAGGTTTTCCGGGCTATTGGTTCCGCTGCGCAACAACGCCATCAAGTGCCCTGCGTCCATGCACTGCACCAGCGTCTGACTCTGGTTGGCCCGGATCAGATGGGTGATGAGTTGACCTTGCTGTCCAGGCATGGCGGGGGCTTTAATGATTTGGTCGCGTGCAAAGGCGGTGACACCATGCAGCTCGCTCACCAGCAGGCCTGTGCGGCGGCCACCGTGCTGCAGCACGATGACCTGGCTTTCCTGCGTGATTTCGGAGGGTTGGCCGCGCAGCAGATGGCCCAGGTCGAACACCCAGACGTAACCGGTGATGCTGTCATGGGCCTTGCGTGCCAGCGCGCCAACACAATAGGGCTGGCGGCCCGCCGACACCGGGGCGATGGCGCTGGCGCTCTGCGCTTCCAGCACCGATCCGGCGTCCAGCGCGAACAGTGCGGAATCGACAAAGAAGGTGGCCATTTCCTGGCCATCCAACGCAGTGGACATGGATTGCAGTGCGGTGCGCTGGCGTTGCGCGGCATCGAGTGCACCGTTTTGTACGGCGCCGAGCGACTCGAAGGACAGCGCCAGCACATCGTCGCGGTAGCCGTCGCTGACCTTGAACTCGCGGTAGCCGTTGGACGCCGAGCAGCCGACGATGCAGTAATGGCCGTCGTGCACCATGGCGCGCGACACGCTCGCGCCACGGCCCTGCTGCAGCATCTCGGGGGGCAATGGCAGGGTGCTGCCGACGGCACGGTGCGGGTCGGTGCTGGCCAGCACCAGGCCTTGGCGATCGATAAACACCGTGCGGGTGCCTGGCTTGTCGGCCGTGGCGCCGCGCAGCATGGCGTCCAATTCGGCGGCTGCATTAAAGACGATGCCTATGCCGCCCACCACCGTCTGGTCGTTGCCCGGCGCGCGGATGGCTGCGTGGTAGATGTAAGTGGCCTGGCCATCGCACAGTGGCGAGGGCTGCCAGGGGGTGGCGTAGTAAGACTGGGTATCGGGCAGCGCCAGCACGGCGGCCAGCGTCGCGGCATCCACATGGCTACCCAGCACAGAGCTGCCGTCCCCGCTGCAAGGCCGGCTGGCGGCGACGATCCGGCCCTGGCAGTCATACACCACGAGGCGGGTGTACACGGTGTAGAGCGCGTTGATGTGCTCCAGAATCTGATGGATTTGCTGCCAGTCGCCCGTATCGGGCTGGGCCAGGGCGGCACGCAACTCGGGTGTGTGCGCCCACCAGCGGCAATCGTTGGCCCGCTCATACAGATTGCGGTCCAGCAGATCTACCAGCAGGCGGGTGAGGAGTTCGCTGTCGCGCATGCGTGAGCTGAGCACGGTGTCGTACAGGTCGCGGATGGACTGGGTGAATACCTCGTTGGTGCGTGCGCCGGTTTCACCAATCTGCTCCAGCACGGCCTTGAGCTGGTGCTGGCCGCCGCGCTCGCCGGCTGTCATGACCTGGCCGTTCCACACCACACGACGAATGGTGTCCGCTGCGGTGACGATTTCGTGCAATGGCGGGCAAAAGCTTTGTGCATGTGCCAGCAGGCCCTGGGCGATGGCCGGCTCCAGGTTGTCAAGAGCGCGGCCCTGCTTGCCGGAAAACGCCAGTTCGATTGGCACCATGACCTGGCCCTTCCAGCCCGCCGGGCCGGGATAGCCCTGGTAGCCCTGCGATGCCACGGTCTGCACCAGGTAAGTGCGGCCACTGCGCAACAGTAACTGCGGTGCACCATGCTGGTTCACAGGCACCGGGGCGCCGACCGGGATCCAAAGCGGATCGCCGCTGGCAATCACGCGGTGCTCGCCATCGAGCAGCAGCGCAATGCTGCGACGGTCTTCGTTGGCGCGGGATTGGAAGATGCCTTCCATTTCGCCCTGGAACGCAAAGCTCAGGCACAGCACACCCACGGGCTCGCCGGTGCGCGGGTCGAGCATGCGGTGCGAATAGATCAGGGCGTGCTCTTTGCCGGGGCGCAGGCTGGTGGGGCGGAAGGTTTCCACGTAGCCCTGGTGTTGCAGCGTCTGCGCGATCAGTGGGTCGTGGCTGCCTTCCACGGGCGACTCTTCGTCAATCTGCGCCAGCACATTGCCGTTCCGGTCGAGCAGCATGATTTCGTCGTACACCGTGTACTTGTTGCGGTATTCGCGCAGGCGCTCCAGCACCGGCGCTGGTTCAGTGTCCTGGCCCGCCACGAAGCGACACAACTCCTGGTCGGTGGCCAGAAAGCCCACGTCAGCCGTGCGCTCGTAGAGGTTGCGCACCACGATGTCGATCACATGGCGGGCGCTGGTGCCGATTTCGGCCATGACTTCGCTGAGCGACTCTTGCACCAGCGAGCTGACCAGATCGCGCTCCAGCCTTTGAAATCCGGTGCGCGTGGCCGCCATCATCGGCAAGATGCTGTGGGCCTCCTCAGGACAGTTCATCTTGGCCGACGATTCGATCAGGCGCCACATCAGGTTGAGCTCACGCAGCGAGTTTTCGCAGCGCAGCACATCGCGCATGAAGGGCATGAACTCGTCGGTGTTCAAGCGGGTGTTGGTTGCCAAGCCCATGGTCTTTTCTCCTTGAGGCACGAGAGCACAAAGCCATTGCCGTGCTCTGGTTACTTGTTGATACGTATCAAGCAATAACCGGGCCGGAGCGTTGTTGGAATGGAGAAGAAGTGTTGCCAATGAAAACGGCCACTGTACGCAGTGGCCGTTGGGAAATCAGAAGTCGGAAGGCAGAAGGCGTTGCCTGGCGCGGCGGAACTACTCGACGTCGATGCAGTGCAGCCCGAAGCTGCCACGGCGCCGGTCGGCAAAGTACGCCTCCAGCGTTTCTTTGACGGTGCGAAAAGCCAGCTCGTCCCAGGGCACCTCGGCTTCTGTGAACAGGCGCGCCTCAATGGTCTCGTAGCCGGGGTTGAACTGCTCGCTGAGCAGCCGGGCGCGATAAAAAAGGTGCACCTGGCCCACGCGGCGCACGTTCAGCAGGCTGAACAGCGGCCCCATTTCGATCTGGGCGCCGGCCTCTTCGTCGGTTTCACGGGCTGCGCCCTGGGCGGTGGTTTCATCGAGCTCCATGAACCCGGCGGGCAGCGTCCATTTGCCCCAGCGCGGCTCGATGTTGCGTTTGCACAGCAGCACGCGGCCATCGGCGAACTCGGGCACGGTGCCCACCACGTTCAGCGGGTTCTCGTAGTGCACGGTGTGGCAGGCAGGGCACACGGCGCGCTGCTTGGTGTCGCCGTCGTCGGGCAGGCGGTAAACCACGGCCGTGCCGCATTCGCGGCAGTGTTTGATGGGGCTGCGCAAGGTCATGCAGAGAATATAGGTAAAACAGGCCGCTAGCGCTTATGGATAAAGCGCTAGCAGCTATGAAAAGTGAAGTAAATGCGGGCGCTTTCTGGCTGGCTACACCACGCTCAGGCGCAGCGTGGGCAGGCCGTCCACAGCGCCTTCCAGCGTGTCGCCGCGCACCACGGCGCCCACGCCTTCGGGGGTGCCGGTGTAGATCAGGTCGCCGGGGGCCAGCTCCCACGCGGCCGACAGGTGCTCGATGGTTTCGGCAATGTTCCAGATGAGCTGGGACACGTTGCTGCGCTGGCGGTCGGCGCCGTTGACCTGCAGCCAGATGGCGGCTTGGGCGACGTCGCCCGCCTGCGCGGCCGGGGTGATGGGTCCGATGGGGGCGCTGGCGTCAAAGCCCTTGCCGATGCACCAGGGGCGGCCCTGCTTTTTCATGTCGTTTTGCAGGTCGCGGCGCGTCATGTCCAGGCCCACGGCGTAGCCGTAGATGTGTTGCAGCGCATCGGCGGCTTTGATGTTTTTTCCGCCCTTGCCAATGGCCACCACGAGTTCGATCTCGTGGTGCAGGTTGGCCGTGAGGCTGGGGTAGGGCAGCTGGCCGGTTTCGCCGGCGTTGACCACGACGATGGCGTCGGCCGGTTTCAGGAAGAAGAACGGCGGCTCGCGGCCGGAGAAGCCCATTTCCTTGGCGTGTTCTTCGTAGTTGCGGCCCACGCAATAGATGCGGTGCACCGGAAAACGGTCGCCAGAGCCTACAACAGGCACGCTGGCCACGGGCGCGGGAGAAAAAACATAGCTCATGTTTGGTCTTTCTTCTACAGGAGGGAGCAACGATGCGGGGGCGTTGGCGCGATGGCAGACGGTGGTGCAGTTGCACTGTGGCGCCGCCCTGCAGCAGTGTGCCACGGGGGCCGCCAGTCTGCTGGTGGGGCGCTACACTCGCGCCCATGGCACAGAGCTTCGATTTGCATCAGGCGCCAGGCCACCTTGTCCGGCGTGCGCACCAGCGCGCCGTGGCGCTTTTCATGGAAGAAACGGCCGGTTTTGACGTGACCCCGGTGCAGTTCGCCATCCTGAACGAATTGATCAACCAGCCCGGTGCGGACCAGGTGACGCTGGCCGCCCGCGTGGCACTGGATGCCGCCACATCGGGATCGGTGATCGGCCGCCTGGAGGCGCGTGGCTGGATCCGGCGGGTGCCCGACGCGCGGGATCGGCGGCGCAAGCTCTTATGGGTTACGCCGGCCGGCGCGGCAGTGGCACTGCAGTTGCGCGCCAATGCCCAGCGGGTGCAAGAGCGCCTGATGGCGCCGCTGTCGCAAGCCGAGGTGGGGCAGCTCCAGGCCCTGCTGACCAAGCTGGTGTGCGGCCCGGCAGTGCCGGGCAATGTCGGTGCCCCGCACCCGCCGCTTTCTGATTTACCTCTGCTCTCCAACCCATGAAACTCTTCAGCTATTTCCGTTCATCGGCTTCGTTTCGTGTGCGCATCGCGCTGCATTACAAGGGGCTCGACTACGACTACATCCCGGTGCACCTGGTGCGCGGCGAGCACCACGACCCGGCCTATACCGGCCGGGTGGGTGACGCGCTGGTGCCCACCTTGCTGACCGACGATGGCGTGGCGCTGTCTCAGTCCATGGCCATCATCGAATACCTCGATGAAACCCATCCCACGCCGCCCTTGCTGCCCGCCGAGCCGCTGGCCCGCGCCCATGTGCGGGCATTGGCCCAGATGGTGGCGTGCGAGATGCACCCGCTGAACAACCTGCGGGTGCTGAAATATCTGGTGCACGAGCTGAAGGTGGACGAAGCCGGCAAGAACGCCTGGTACATCCACTGGGCCCGCAGCGGGCTGGAGGCGTTCGAGCGCCAGTTGGTGGTGCTGGCGCAGCAGCGCGCCACGCAGGGGCTGGCGCCTTCGGTGTATTGCTGGGGCGATGCACCCACGCTGGCCGATTGCTGCCTGGTGCCGCATGTCTTCAATTGCCAGCGCTTCAACGTCAACCTGGAAGGGGTGCCGCTGACCATGGCGGCCTTCGCCGCCTGCATGGCGCTGCCCGCATTCCAGCAGGCACAGCCCTCGGCCTGCCCGGACCACCAGCCTTGAACAAGCCATGAACCAGCCCCCCGGCATAGGCCACGTCGACTGGCTGCAGCCGCAGTGGCCCGCGCCTGCCGGTGTGCACGCCCTGTGCACCACGCGGGCTGGCGGTGTCAGCAGCGGCCCCTATACCAGCCTGAACCTGGGCAGCCATGTGGGTGATGCGCCAGGGGCCGTGCTGGCCAATCGGCAGCGACTCCAAGCGGCGGTGCAAGGCGCCTCACCGGGCGCCCGGGCGGTGTTTCTGAACCAGGTGCATGGCACGGTGGTGGCCGATATCGACCCTGCAACGCCCGATGGCACCGAGGCCGACGCCTGTGTGGCCACGCAGCCGGGCGCGGTCTGCACCATCATGGTGGCCGATTGCCTGCCCGTGCTGCTGGCGCATGGCTCGGGCGCGATGGTGGGCGCGGCCCACGCGGGCTGGCGCGGGCTGGCGGGAATGGACGGGACGGGTGTTCTGGAAGCGGTTTTTGAGCGTTTTAAGGCTCTAGCCCATACAGATAAAGCGCTAGCAGCTATCAAAAATGAATCGACTGAAACGATAGCCGCCCACACCATGGCGTGGCTGGGGCCCTGCATCGGCCCCACTGCCTTTGAGGTGGGGGCCGAAGTGCGCGAAGCGTTTTGTCAGCACCACCCGGCGGCCCAGGCCTGCTTTGTGCCGCAAGGCCAGGGCAAGTTTCTGACCGATCTGGCGGGGTTGGCGCGGCTGCGGCTGCGTGCACTGGGTGTCACGCAGATCTTTGGCAACGACAGCACTGCGCCCTGGTGCACCGTGGGCAATGCCTCACGGTTCTTTTCGTACCGGCGCGACCAACGGGTCCTGGGCGGCAGCGGCCGCATGGCCGCCTGCATCTGGCGCGACGCAAGTAGCAGCTGACGGCAACTTGGGCAAAGGCTCCACTGGCGACGCAATGGGCGCGGGCGCTTGCTGCGCCGCCTGCTGCGCGTCGTAGGCGGCTTGCTCGGGCTGCTCGCGCGCCTTGATGGCCCGCTTGCGCCCGGGGGTGCCCAGGATGTACGCCACGATGCCCATCGGCAGCAGGCCATACAGCACAAACGTGACCAACGCACCCAGCAGGCTACCGGTGCTGCTGGTGGCTTCAGCGACGGCCATCATGAGGGTGACATACAGCCAGGCGATGATGACAAGGTACATAAGCAGAAGAGACAAAGACGCTGGTGAACGTTGCCTTGCGGCACCATGTGGGCAACAATGGTGCAAAAGCCCATGCAGTGCGACCGCCCCACCATTGAGGAGACAACATGAATTCTGAAGCACTTTGGGCCCAAGGCGCCCAGCAATTCCAGCAGATTTTCGGTGACAGCTGGACGAAAGCGTTGCAGTCTTTTCAATCTGCTGAAACGGCGGGGCGCCTTCCGGGGGGCGCCCCCGTGCAGTTTTCTTCGACCAAGCTGCAGGCGCTGCAACAGCAGTATCTTCAGGATGCCAAGGAACTGTGGGCCCAGGGCTTGCAGGCCACACCCGAAATCAAGGACCGGCGTTTCACGGGCGATGGCTGGGCCAGCAACCCGGTGGCGGCTTTTTCGGCTGCAGCTTACCTGCTCAACGCACGCACTTTGATGGGCCTGGCCGACGCCGTGGAGTCCGACGAAAAAACCAAGGCCCGCATCCGTTTTGGCGTGGAGCAATGGATGGCCGCCATGGCACCCAGCAACTTCCTGGCCTTCAACGCCGAAGCGCAAAAGAAAGCCATCGAGACCAAGGGTGAGAGCATTGCCAAAGGCATGCAAAACCTGCTGCACGACATCACCCAGGGCCATGTGTCGATGACCGACGAAAGCCTGTTCGAGGTGGGCCGCAACGTGGCCACTACCGAAGGCGCCGTGGTGTTTGAAAACGAGCTGTTTCAGCTGCTCGAATACAAGCCCCTGACCGCCAAGGTGTACGAGCGCCCGTTCCTGCTGGTGCCGCCTTGCATCAACAAGTTCTACATCCTCGACCTGCAGCCCGAGAACTCGCTGATCCGCTACGCCGTCGAACAAGGCCACCGCACCTTTGTGGTGAGCTGGCGCAACCCCGATGACAGCCTGGCCCACAAGACCTGGGACGACTATGTGGAAGACGGTGCCATGGCCGCCATCGACGTGGTGCAGAACATTACCGGCGCCGAGCAGGTCAACGCCCTGGGTTTTTGCGTGGGTGGCACCATCCTGAGCAATGCCCTGGCGGTGCTGGCCGCGCGTGGCGATGATCCTGTGGCCAGTGCCACCTTTCTCACCACGCTGATCGACTTCACCGACACCGGCATCCTCGACGTGTTCATCGACGAGGCTTTCGTGAAGTTCCGCGAAATGCAGCTGGGCAAGGGCGGGCTCATGAAGGGGCAGGACCTGGCCTCGACCTTCAGTTTTCTGCGACCCAATGATCTGGTGTGGAATTACGTGGTGGGCAACTACCTCAAGGGCGAAACGCCGCCACCATTTGACCTGCTTTACTGGAACAGCGACAGCACCAATCTGCCCGGGCCGTTCTACGCCTGGTATCTGCGCAATTTCTATCTCGAAAACAACTTGGTCAAGCCTGGCAAGCTGATCGTGTGCGGCGAGAAGATGGACCTCGCCAACCTCACGCTGCCGGTCTACATCTATGGCTCGCGCGAAGACCACATCGTGCCCATCAACGCCGCCTATGCCTCCACCCAGGTGCTGCCCGGTAAAAAGCGCTTTGTGATGGGCGCCTCGGGCCACATCGCCGGTGTCATCAACCCACCCGCCAAAAACAAGCGCAGCCACTGGATTCGCGCCGACGGCAAGCTGCCCGCCACCCTCGACCAATGGCTGGAAGGCGCCACCGAGTATCCCGGAAGCTGGTGGACCGACTGGTCCACCTGGCTCAAGGGCCAGGCCGGCAAGCAGATTGCGGCGCCCAAGGCCTACGGCAAAGGCACCCGGTTCAAGGCCGTCGAGCCGGCGCCGGGCCGCTACGTCAAGCAAAAGGCCTGACTGAAACGCGGTAGGCGGCTGCGAGAATCTGAAAAACCCCGCCGGGGCTCGAAACGGGCCCCGCACCGATCCACCTTGAAAGGACTTTCCATGGAAGACATCGTCATTGTTTCAGCTGCCCGCACCGCCGTGGGCAAATTTGGTGGCGCACTGGCCAAGACGCCGGCCACCGAACTGGGTTCCATCGTGATCCGCGAGGCCATCGCGCGCGCGGGGCTGGCCTCCGACCAGATTGGTGAAGTCATCATGGGCCAGGTGCTGGCAGCCGGCGTGGGCCAGAACCCGGCGCGCCAGGCGTCCATGAAGGCCGGCGTGGCCAAGGAAACACCGGCCCTCACCATCAACGCCGTGTGCGGCTCAGGCCTGAAGGCAGTGATGCTGGCGGCCCAGGCCGTGGCCTGGGGCGACAGCGAGATCGTTGTGGCTGGTGGCCAGGAGAACATGAGCCTGGCGCCGCATGTGCTGAACGGCTCGCGCGACGGCCAGCGCATGGGCGACTGGAAGCTGATCGACTCGATGATCGTCGATGGCTTGTGGGATGTGTACAACCAGTACCACATGGGCATCACCGCTGAAAACGTGGCCAAGGCCTACGGCATCACCCGCGACATGCAGGACGCACTGGCCCTGGCAAGCCAGCAAAAGGCCGCTGCCGCGCAAGACGCGGGCAAGTTTGCCGATGAGATCGTGGGTGTGAGCCTGGCCCAGAAAAAGGGCGACCCCATCCTGTTCAATGCCGACGAATACCTGAACCGCAAGACCAGTGCCGAAGTGCTGGCCGGTTTGCGCCCGGCCTTCGACAAGGCGGGCACCGTGACGGCGGGCAATGCCTCGGGCATCAACGATGGCGCCGCTGCCGTGGTGGTGATGAGCGCCAAGAAGGCTGCGGCCCTGGGCCTCAAACCCCTGGCCCGTATTGCCGCCTTTGGCACCAGCGGCCTGGACCCGGCCACCATGGGCATGGGCCCGGTGCCTGCTTCGCGCAAGGCGCTGCAGCGCGCTGGCTGGAACGCCGCCGATGTGGACCTGTTCGAACTGAACGAGGCCTTCGCCGCGCAAGCCTGCGCCGTGAACAAGGAACTGTCCATCGACCCCGCCAAGGTCAATGTGAACGGCGGCGCGATTGCCATTGGCCATCCCATCGGCGCCTCTGGTTGCCGCATCCTGGTGACGCTGCTGCACGAAATGCAACGCCGTGATGCCAAAAAGGGCTTGGCTGCGCTGTGCATTGGCGGGGGCATGGGCGTTTCGCTGGCGCTGGAGCGCTGAAAGAAGTCTGGATGCCTGTGCAGTCAGCTGTGTGCTGAACACGCGCCCCCTCAAAAAGCCGCGTGGTACGCGGCTTTTTTCATTTCTGTCTTGATTGAACTCAATGGTTGCATAAATACTAAACAGTTACAATGCACACATATTGGTGCAAGTCAGGAATCTATGTCGAATCTATCCCACTCCCCACAGTCCGAAAAGTCCGTATCGCAGGGTCTGGACAGCGCCATGCTGGGCGACCGCGTCATGCTGGTGGCCATTGCGCTCAGTGCCATTGCCGCGGTGGTGCTGGGACTGCGGTTTGTGGATTCGACGCTGGCACTAGTGGCCTCGGGGGCGCTGGTGCTGATCGCTGGCGCTGCCTATGCCCTGGCGCAGGGCACGCTGGCGTCCCGTCTGGTGCTGGCCTTTGTCCAGGTGGGCCTGGTGGCCCTGCATATCCAGCTCGCGCAGGGCATGCTGGAGTTCCACTTCGGCGTGTTCGTCACACTGGCCTTGTTGCTGGTGTACCTGGACTGGCGCCCCATTGTGTGGGCGGCACTGCTGTTTGCCGTGCACCATGTGCTGTTCGATCGCCTGCAGGCGGCGGGCTTTGGTGTGTATTGCATGACCAGCCCCGACTTTGCCCGGGTGGTGCTGCACGCGGTGTACGTGGTGATCCAGACGGTGCTGGAGGTGATTCTCGCGGTGAACATGGGACGCACGGCCCGCGAGTCGCTGGAGTTGCAGCGCCTTTCGGCGGCCATGGTGCGTGGCGACCAGATTGCGCTGGATGTCTCTCACATTGCCGTGGAAACGCCCGGTGGGATGGCGCTCAAGCAGGCGCTGGAGCGCATGCACGAGACCGTGGCCACCGTTCAGGAGGCGGCCACCAGCATGGCGCTGGCCTGCCAGGAGATTGCCATGGGTGCGCAAGACCTATCGGTGCGCACCGAAGACACCGCAGGCAGCCTGCAGGCAACTTCCGCCAACATGGAGCAACTCACCGGCACGGTGCGCCAGTCTGCCAACGCATCCGAACAGGCCAATGCCCTGGCGGTGTCGGCTGCAGGTGTGGCCCGGCATGGCGGCGACGTGGTGGGGCGCGTGATCCACACCATGCGCGAGATCAACGAAGGTTCAGCCCGCATTGCCGACATCACGGGCGTTATCGACTCCATCGCTTTTCAGACCAACATTCTGGCGCTCAATGCCGCGGTGGAAGCGGCCCGTGCGGGCGAACAGGGGCGCGGTTTTGCAGTGGTGGCCACCGAAGTGCGCAGCCTGGCCCAACGCTCTGCACAGGCGGCGCGCGAGATCAAGTCACTCATCGAAACCTCGGTGCAAAAGGCCTCGGCCGGTGGCCAGCTGGCCGACGACGCGGGCCGCACCATGTCGGAGATCGTGGGCTCGGTGCAGCAGGTCAGTGCAATGATGGGCGAGATCCACGCGGCGGCGCGTGATCAGTCGACCGGCATCGCGCAGATCAACCAGGCGGTCGGCCAGCTGGACCAGATGACGCAGCAGAACGCGGCGCTGGTGGAGCAATCCGCGGCTGCCGCAGGCACGGTGACGGATCAGGCGCAGCGCCTGGCGCAGGTGGTGGCAGTTTTTGCGCTGGCGCGCAGCGCATGAGCGGGCACGTCCACGGGCGTTGGCCTGGTATCATCGACCAATGAAACCAACTGTTTTCGCCCAACCCTTTGAGCCCGTGGGCTGCGCTGCCTGTCGCGACAAGACGCAGCTTCCGTTCGATTTCACGATGGCATTCCAGCCCATCATGGACCTGCAGACCGGGCGCCCGTTTGCCTACGAAGCGCTGGTGCGGGGCGTAGATGGGCAGTCGGCAGCCACCGTGTTGTCGTGGGTGGATGAAGCCCACCGCTACCGGTTTGACCAGGCTTGCCGGGTGAAAGCCATCGAACTGGCTTCGCGCCTGGGGCTGGCCGCCTTGCCGGGTTGCCGCCTGAGCATCAATTTTCTGCCCAACGCCGTGTACCGGGCCGAAACCTGCATCCGGGCCACCATGGAAGCGGCCAAGGAATTTGAGTTTCCGCACGACCGCATCATGTTCGAAGTGACCGAAGGCGAGCAGGTGACCAACGGTGCCCACCTCAAGTCCATCTTCAACGAATACCGCCGCCAGGGCCTGATCACGGCGATCGATGATTTTGGCGCGGGCTACGCCGGGCTGAACATGCTGGTCCAGTTCCAGCCCCATGTGCTGAAGATCGACATGGAGCTGATCCGCAACATTGACCAGGATCCCGTACGCCAGGCCATCGTGGCCGGCATTGCCCTGGTGTGTGATCGCCTGGGGATCGACATCGTGGCCGAAGGCATCGAGACGGCGCAAGAGTCCGAGCACCTGCGTTCGGCCGGGATTCACTATCAGCAAGGCTATCTGTTTGCCAAACCGGGCTGGGAGACCTTGCCGCTGTCCGGCGGCAGCGCTTGAAGCGGGCAGGCAGGGCGCGCCTCATTCTCATTTTCCTGGCGCGGAGTTGCGGCGGATGTCCGCACTCTGCGCTCGCTCAATACCGCGCGCTACACGCGGGTATGGGTGGACGGGGGCGGTCTTGCAGAAAAATGGCCGCTTCAGTGTTTTCCTTCACCGCGTTGCCGCAATTCTTGGGTAGAGTGGTGCAGAACACATTACAACCAGGAGAAATCACATGAGCAAAAAAGTAGCGTATGTCACCGGCGGCATGGGCGGCATCGGCACGGCCATCTGCCAGCGTTTGCACAAGGACGGGTTCACCGTGATCGCCGGCTGCGGCCCCACGCGCGACTTCACCAAGTGGCTCGATGAGCAGAAGGCCCTGGGCTACACCTTTCATGCGTCGGTGGGCAATGTGGGCGACTGGGATTCCACCGTGGAAGCCTTTACCAAGACCAAGGCAGAACACGGCTCCATCGATGTGCTGGTCAACAACGCCGGCATCACGCGCGACCGCATGTTCCTCAAGATGACCCGGGAGGACTGGGATCAGGTGATCGAAACCAACCTCAACAGCATGTTCAACGTTACCAAGCAGGTGGTGGCCGACATGGTGGAAAAGGGCTGGGGCCGCATCATCAACATCAGCAGCGTGAACGGCGAAAAGGGCCAGGCAGGCCAGACCAACTATTCCGCCGCCAAAGCGGGCATGCACGGCTTCAGCATGGCGCTGGCACAAGAGTTGGCCACCAAGGGCGTGACGGTGAACACCGTGAGCCCGGGCTACATCGGCACCGACATGGTCAAGGCCATTCGCCCCGATGTGCTGGAAAAGATCGTGGCCACTGTGCCGGTCAAGCGCCTGGGCGAGCCCAGCGAGATTGCTTCCATCATCGCCTGGCTGGCATCGGACGAGGGTGGCTACGCCACCGGCGCCGATTTTTCCGTCAATGGCGGCTTGCACATGGGCTGATTCCGACCCGAAGCAAATAACAAAAAACCCCGCAATGCGGGGTTTTTTGTTGAGAGGAACATGGATGAAGGGGCTGCCGCCGCCATTTTGTGTGGGCGGCTGCCACGCCCTCAAAGGCGGGCCGGTGCGCGCTTGCGGTCGCGTTCGTCTTCGGGCCAGGCTGTCAAGATTGCGGTGGTATTCATACTGGAAAACTCCTGTGATGTACCAACAACGCGTTCGCTGGAGGCTTGGTTGACGTTCAAACGCAAAAAAATGCAACCAGATCACCCGTTATTCCTGCAAGAATTTTTGCTTCAAAGTTAATAGCTACCAGCGTCGGCCGCTATTGGTCAGAAAGCCAAAACAATCGCAGAAAATCACAAGAATTTACGTGTCAGGCGCTGGCGCTGGCGCCCATTTCTTCCAGTTCGGCGGAAATTTCCAGCCAACGCTCTTCCAGCCGTGCAGTTTCATCGTGGCCGGCTTTCAGGCGCCGGCCAAGGTCGGCGATTTCAGCCGGTGGCAGCGGCTGGGTGAGGCGCTGCTCCAAGTCGGCCCGCTCGGCCACCAGGGCAGATAAGCGCTGGTCGATCTTTTCAATTTCGCGTTTCAGGGGCCGGGTTCGTTCTGCCAGTTGCTGGCGTGCCTGGGCATCCTGCTTGCGCTGCTCCTTGGCGTCGATAGCAGGTTTTGCATCATTTTGGCCTTTTGCGCTTGCCTGGTCTGCGCGAGCAGCTATTGAAACAGGAGCAATGGCTGTGGCTGCCACGGCCGCAACAGGCGCCTGTGCTGCACCCGCCTTGAGCGCCGCGCTGTCGGCTGCGGCCTCCAGCTTGGCCAGTTCGCGCTGGCGCTTGGCTTCGTCCAGCAGGTAGCGCTGGTAGTCGTCGAGGTCGCCGTCAAACGGCCCCACGGCGCCGCGCCCGACCATCCAGAACTCGTCGCACACGGCGCGCAGCAGGGCGCGGTCGTGGCTGACCAGCATGACCGTGCCTTCAAACTCGTTGAGCGCCATCGACAGCGCCTCGCGCGTGGCCAGGTCCAGGTGGTTGGTGGGCTCGTCCAGCAGCAGCAGATTGGGGCGCTGCCAGACGATCATGGCCAGCACCAGGCGGGCTTTTTCGCCGCCGCTCATGCTGCCCACGCTTTGCTTGACCATGTCGCCGGTGAAGTTGAACGTGCCCAGGTAGCTGCGCAGGTCTTGCTCGCGGCTGGCTTCGCGGCTGTTGGGGCCCAGCTCGCGCGCCAGGCGGATCATGTGCTCCAGCGGGTTCTCGTGCGGGCGCAGCACGTCCAGTTCCTGCTGGGCGAAGTACCCGATCGACAGGCCCTTGCCTTCGGTCACGGTGCCAGCCAGTGGTGCCATGGTGCGGGCAATGGTCTTGACCAGCGTGGACTTGCCCTGGCCGTTGGCGCCCAGGATACCGATGCGCTGGCCCGCCAGCACGCTGCGGCTGACGTTTTGCAGGATGGTGGTTTGCGCCCCGTCTTCCGAGCGGTAGCCAAACGCCGCATCGCTGATGGCGAGCATCGGGTTGGGCAGGTTGACCGGCTCCTTGAATTCGAAAGTGAATTCGGCGTCGGCCAGCACGGGCGCGATCTTTTCCATGCGGTCGAGCGCCTTGACGCGGCTTTGTGCCTGCTTGGCCTTGCTGGCCTTGGCCTTGAAGCGGTCGATGAACTTCTTGAGGTGGGCGATTTTTTCCTGCTGCTTGGAAAAGCTGGCCTGCTGCAATTCGAGCTGCTGGGCGCGCAGATCTTCAAACTTGCTGTAGTTGCCACCGTAACGTGTGATCTGCGCGTTGTCGATGTGCATGGTGACGTTGGTCACGGCATCGAGGAACTCGCGGTCGTGGCTGATGACGATCATCGTGCCTTCGTAGCGCTTGAGCCAGGCTTCGAGCCAGACCAGGGCATCGAGGTCCAGGTGGTTGGTGGGCTCGTCGAGCAGCAGCAGATCGGAGGGGCACATCAGCGCGCGGGCCAGCTGCAGGCGCATGCGCCAGCCGCCCGAGAAGCTGTTGACGGGTTTGTCGAGCTCGGACACCTTGAAGCCCAGGCCCAGGATGAGGGCCTGCGCCCGGGGCTCGGCGTCGTGCGCGCCGGCATCGGCCAGGTCGGTGTAGGCGTGGGCGATGGCCATGCCGTCGTCGTCGGCCTCTGCCTTGGCCAGCTGGGCCTGCAGGTCGGTCAGCCGCGTGTCGCCGGCCACCACGAATGCGGTGGCGGGCTCGTCGGTTTCGGGCATGTTCTGCGCGACTTGCGCCATGCGCCACTGCGTGGGGATGTAGCAATCGCCACCGTCTTCGTGCAAAGAGCCGTTGAGCAGGGCAAACAGGCTGGATTTGCCAGCGCCGTTGCGCCCCACCAGGCCGACCTTTTCGCCGGGGTTGATGGTGGCGTTGACGCCATTGAGCAGCACCTTGGCGCCGCGGCGCAAGGTGACGTTTTTAAGAGTGATCATCAGGAAGAGAAAAAAGCAACCAGGGCCTGGCGTGTGGCCAGCAGCACTTGGTCTTCGCCCGCGCTGGTGTCTATCCAGTACACGGGCAGCTGCCCGAAGGCGGCTTCAAAGTGGGAACGCTCGTTGCCGATTTCGAGCACGAGCACCGCATTTTCGCTCATGCGGGCGGGCGCATCGTGTAGCAGCTGGCGAATGAAGTCCATGCCATCGGCGCCGCCCGCCAGCGCCAGGGTGGGCTCGGCCCGGTATTCGGCGGGCAATTGCGCCATGCTGGCCGCGTTCACATAGGGCGGATTGCACAGAATCAGGTCCCAGGGACCGGGCAGTTGCGCCAGGCCGTCCGACAACTGCAGCGTGATGCGGTCTTGCAGGCCGTGCCGGTCCACATTGATGCGGGCCACGGCCAGCGCGTCGGGCGAAATGTCGGCGCCCGTGACTTCGATGTCGGGCCAGGCCATGGCGGCCAGCACGGCCAGGCTGCCGTTGCCGGTGCACAGGTCGAGCACGCGGCGCGTGTGCGCGCCCAGAAAATCGTCAATGCTGCCATCGGCCAGCAACTCGGCGATGAAGCTGCGCGGCACGATGGCGCGCTCGTCCACGTAAAACGGCACGCCTTGCAGCCAGGCCTCGCGGGTGAGGTAGGCGGCCGGCTTGCGGCTGCGAATGCGTTCATCAAAAAGTGTAGCTGCCTGCGCAAGTTCAGCGGGCGTTACAGGCCTATTTGCCATGGAATCGGGGCCGTCGCCGAGATCGCTGTCCAGCGGCAGGCCCAGGCGCCACAGGACCAGCCAGGCGGCTTCGTCGTGGGCATTGGTGGTGCCGTGCCCGAAGGCAACGCCCGCGGCGGTGAGCAGGTCGGAGCCGGACTGCACCAGCGCGGCCACGGTGCCGCCTTGCAGGGCGGGCAGGGTGGTGACGGTGCCGGTCATGCCGCGGTCGCCTGTGTGGCGTGCAGTGGGGCCGACAGTGTGGCAGCTGGCGCCGTGCCGGCCTGGCGGTTCAGGTTTTCGAGGGTGCGGCGGTAGATGTTCTTGAGGGGCTCGATGTCGGCCACCACCACATATTCGTCGATCTTGTGGATGGTGGCGTTGGGTGGGCCCAGTTCAATCACCTGCGGGCAGATCTGCGCGATGAAGCGGCCGTCGCTGGTGCCGCCGGTGGTGGACAGCTCGGTGGTGATGCCGGTTTCGGCCAGGATGGCCTGCTGCACGGCCGTGACGAGCTCGCCCGGCGTGGTCAGAAAGGGCTGGCCGCCCAGCGTCCACTGCAGGTCGTATTCGAGGCTGTGGCGGTCGAGCAGGCTGTAGACGCGCTGCTTGAGCTTTTCGGCGGTGGATTCGGTGGAAAAGCGGAAATTGAAATCCACCACCACCTCGCCCGGGATCACGTTGGTGGCGCCGGTGCCGCCGTGCATGTTGCTGATCTGCCAGCTGGTGGGCGGAAAGAAGGCGTTGCCCTGGTCCCATTCGGTGGCGGCCATTTCGGCCAGCGCGGGCAGGGCCTGGTGAATGGGGTTGCGGGCCAGTTGCGGGTAGGCGATGTGGCCCTGGATGCCGCGCACGGTGAGCTTGCCGCTGAGCGTGCCGCGCCGGCCGTTCTTGATCATGTCGCCCGTCTTTTCGACGGAAGTGGGCTCGCCCACGATGCAGTAGTCGAGCGGCTCGCCGCGCGCCTTGAGCTGCTCCACCACCACCTTGGTGCCGTCAATCGAAGGGCCTTCCTCGTCGCTGGTCAGCAGGAAGGCGATGGAAACCTGTGGATCGGGGTGGGCGGCCAGAAACTCTTCCACCGCCACGACGAAGGCGGCGATGGAGGTTTTCATGTCGCTGGCGCCACGGCCAAAGAGCTTGCCGTCCTTGTGCGTGGGCGTGAAGGGGTGGCTGCTCCACTGCGCCAGCGGGCCGGTGGGAACCACGTCGGTGTGCCCGGCAAATACTATGGTTTTTATAGCTTGCTGCGCAGATGGTACAAGCGCTACAGGCCGTTTTGCCCATAAATTGCTGACACGCAAGCCGTCGGGCCCGCTGTCCAGCCGCTCGCAGACAAAGCCCAGCGGGGCCAGGCGTGCCGCGAGCAGGTCAAGGCAGCCGGCGTCTTCCGGCGTGATGGAGGGCAGGGAGATGAGCTGTTCGGCCAGATGCAGGGTGCGGGACATCGGAAATTTCAGGAGAAACCGGGTCAGGCGGCTTTGACGTCCAGCACGATTTCGGTAAAGGAAGGTTGGTCGTCGGGGGTTTCCCGCGCCTCTTTTTGCGCCTTGGCCGCGTTGGCCGCCAGGGCGAAGTCGTTTTGCAGGCGCCACATCAGGTTGGTGGGCGAGTCGGCGTGGGCCAGGCCTTCCTTGCGGTCAACCTTGCCTTCCATGATGAGGCGGGCCAGGGCTTCCTCAAAGGTCTGCGAGCCTTCGGCCATGGATTTTTCCATGGCCTCCTTCACGCCCGAGAAGTTGCCTTTTTCGACCAGATCGGAAACCAGCTTGGTGTTGAGCATGACTTCCACTGCGGGCACGCGGCCACCGTCCACCGTGCGCACCAGGCGCTGGGACACCACCGCTTTGAGCGCCGATGCCAGGTCGCCCAGCATGGTCGGGCGCACCTCGACGGGGTAGAAGCTCAGGATGCGGTTGAGCGCGTGGTAACTGTTGTTGCCGTGCAGCGTGGCCAGGCACAGGTGGCCCGACTGCGCGTAGGCAATGGCGGCCGACATGGTTTCGCGGTCGCGGATTTCGCCGATCAGAATGACGTCTGGGGCCTGGCGCAAGGCATTTTTCAGCGCGGTCTGCAGCGACTGGGTGTCGTTGCCGATCTCGCGCTGGTTGACGATCGATTTCTTGTTCTTGAACTGGTATTCGACCGGGTCTTCGATCGTGAGGATGTGCCCGGTCAGCTGTTCGTTGCGGCTGTCGATGATGGACGCCAGCGTGGTGCTCTTGCCCGAGCCCGTGGCGCCCACCACCAGGATGAGGCCGCGCTTTTCCATGATCAGCTCGCGCAGCACGGGCGGCAGGCCCAGCGTGTCAAACACCGGAATCTGTTGCGTGATGAAGCGGATCACCACCGCGTAGCTGCCGCGCTGGCGCATGGCGCTGATACGGAACCGGCCCACACCGCTCAGCGGCACGCCCATGTTGAGCTCGCCAGTTTCTTCCAGCTCTTCGATGCGGTCCGGGGGAACAATTTCTGACAGCAGGTTGCGCGGCGCGTCAGGTGGCAGGATCTGGTTGTTGATCGGCAGACATTCGCCGTTGATCTTGATCAGCGCCGGGGCATTGGCCGACAGAAACACATCGGAGGCCTTTTTCTCCGCCATCAGGCGAAGAATGCGTTCCATCGTGCTCATGGTGTTTCCCCCGTGCTGTTCGTATCGGTTGCGGCGCTGATCGCGCTGGCGTGCATGCGCGACCGCGCTCAGTCGCGCAGCAGGTCGTTGATGCTGGTCTTGGAGCGGGTCTGCGCATCCACCTGCTTGACGATGATGGCGGCGTACATGCTGTAGGGCGCGCCATTGGCCGCCGTCTTGGGCAGGTTGCCGCTCACCACCACCGAGCCCGACGGCACGCGGCCGTAGCTGATCTCGCCCGTGGCGCGGTTGAAGATGGGGGTGCTCTGGCCCAGATACACGCCCATGCCCAGCACCGAGTTTTCTTCGACGATCACGCCTTCAACCACTTCGGAGCGGGCGCCGATGAAGCAGTTGTCCTCGATGATGGTGGGGTTGGCCTGCAGGGGTTCGAGCACGCCGCCCAGGCCCACGCCGCCCGACAGATGCACGTTCTTGCCCACTTGCGCGCAGCTGCCCACGGTGGCCCAGGTGTCGACCATGGTGCCTTCATCGACATAGGCGCCGATATTCACGTAGCTGGGCATCAGAATCGCGCCCTTGGCAATAAAGCTGCCGCGCCGCGCCACGGCCGGGGGCACCACGCGCACGCCGGTGGCGGCCATTTCCTGGGGTGAGAGGTGGGCAAACTTGGTGGGCACCTTGTCGTAGAAGGCCAGGTCGCCCGACTGCATGATTTCGTTGTCTTTCAGGCGGAAGGACAGCAGCACGGCCTTCTTGATCCACTGGTGCACGGTCCACTGGCCCACGCCTTCGCGGGTGGCTACGCGCAGCTTGCCATTGTTCAGTTCGGCAATCACATGCTCGACGGCATCGACGATTTCCTTGGGGGCCGCTGCGGGCGAAAGGCTGGTGCGGTTGTCCCAGGCGTTGTCGATGAGGGTTTGGAGTTGTTGGGTCATGGTGTCAGGCAGTACGGGATTGGATGAATTGGACGATGCGCAGCGCGGCTTCCACGCATTCTTCGGTGTCGGCCACCAGGGCCATGCGCACGCGCTGGGCGCCGGGGTTGCTGCCCTGGACCTCGCGGGCCAGGTAGCTGCCGGGCAGCACGGTGACATTGTATTGAGCCAGCAAGGCCCGGGCGAACTCGGTGTCGGTCATGCCCAGGGCCTCGGGCACCTTGGCCCAGAGATAAAAGCCGGCGTCGGGCAACGAGACTTCCATCACGCCGGCGAGCAAGGGCGTGACCTGCGCAAACTTCTTGCGGTACAGCGTGCGGTTTTCCACCACATGCTGCTCGTCGCCCCAGGCCGCAATGCTGGCCGCCTGCACCACCGGGCCCATGGCGCTGCCGTGGTAGGTGCGGTACAGCAAAAAGGCTTTCATCAGCGCGGCATCGCCGGCCACAAAGCCGCTGCGCAGCCCCGGCACGTTGCTGCGCTTGGACAGGCTGGTGAAGGACACCAGGTTCTTGAAGTCGCCACGCCCCAGGCGGGCGGCCGCCTGCAGGCCACCCAGTGGGGGCTCGTCGCGGAAGTAGATCTCGCTGTAGCACTCGTCGGAGGCAATCACGAAGCCGTGGCGGTCACTCAGCTCCAACAGCTTTTGCCATTCGGACAGCGGCATCACGGCACCCGTGGGATTGCCGGGCGAGCAGACAAACAGCAGCTGGGTGCGCTGCCACACCGCATCGGGCACGGCGTCCCAGTCCACCGCGAAGTTGCGGGCCGGGTCGCTGGGCGCGTAATAGGGTGTGGCACCGGCCAGCACAGCCGCGCCTTCGTAGATCTGATAGAACGGGTTCGGGCACACCACCACGGGCTGGCCTTTGGACGGGTCGATCACGGTCTGCGCAAAGGCAAACAGTGCTTCACGCGAGCCGTTGACAGGCAACACCTGCGTGCCGGCATCCACGGCCAGGTCGTAGCGCCGGGACAGCCAGGCCGAAAATGCCTCGCGCAGGCGCAATTCGCCCGCCGTGGCCGGATAGCTGGCCAACCCGCCCAGATTGGCGCTGATGGCATCCTTGATGAATTGCGGCGTGGGATGGCGCGGTTCGCCCATGCCCAGGCTGATGGGGCTGTAGGCCGCTGGGGGTGTGACCCCCGCAAAAAGCTGTCGCAGCCGCTCGAATGGGTAGGGCTGCAGGTGGGAAAGCAGGGGATTCATGGGGCTGCATTATGGGCGATGCCATACAGGGACACGGCCACGCCGGCCCTGTGCGCCTCAAGGGGAGGGCGGATTTCGCCGCTCTCGGGCGCGGGCCATGGCCGTGGCAATGGCTGCCTGGCGCGCCTCGGGCGCCGTGGAAGCCGGGGCGGCCCGTGCGCTGTCCGCCGCAGGAGCGGGGCGCGCATCCGGTGGCGTGTCCGTGTCCGGCCCGGCTTCGGGCGTTGCGGCGCCGTGCTGCACCAACCGTTGCTGGCGATGGGCGTAGCGCTGGCGCGCACTGTCGGCCTGCGTCTGGGTCCAGGCGGCCCAGCCGGTGGCGTTGCCACTGGCGTTTTCGAGCTGAATGCAGTCGACCGGGCACACCGGAATGCACAGCTCGCAACCGGTGCAATGGGCGGACATCACGGTGTGCATGAACTTGTTGGCGCCCACAATGGCGTCGGTCGGGCAGGCCTTGATGCACAGGGTGCAGCCAATGCACCAGTTTTCATCAATCACTGCCACTGTGCGCGGGGCTTCCAAACCATTTTCGGGATTGAGTGGCTGCACGGCCTGGCCTGTGATGGCGGCCAACCGGGCCACACCCTCCTGCCCGCCGGGCGGGCACTGGTTGATGGACGCAAGCCCCTCGGCAATGGCCTGGGCATAGCTTGCGCAGTCGGGGTAGCCGCAGCGGGTGCACTGTGTCTGGGGCAGGGCCGCGTTGATGCGCTCCGCCAACCCGGTCGCGGGCAGCAAGCCTGGCATCAGCGGCTGAGAGTTTTTTGCCCGTGCCCGAAAGGCGGGTCAAAACGCCGCTGATCGGGGGCGGCACAAGCACAGCCATAGCTCGGGCTATGGCGCGCATTGGCAACGACGAGCAGGGATGTTTTGGTGTGCAAGGCGGGCATAGGCAAAAGATTCTCAGCCTCTCAGGCCTTGCGCGTTGGTCGTTTTGGGCTCGGTGCCACCGGCGCTGAGGCCCGCGCAGTTCCGGCAGTTTTGGCTGCAGCCGCCGTGCTCGGGGCTGTGCTGGCGGCGTCAGTGCCCGCAGTTGTCACCCACCGCGTTGCCACGCTGGCGGGCGCCGGGTTCGGGCGGGCAGCCTGCGCAGCTTTGGGCTTTGCCACAGCGGCGGGAGCGGTCACGGCGGGCACGGCTGCCTTGGCCGTGCGCTTTGCCGGGCGGGCGCTGGCGATCTCAGGAACAACTTTGGCGGCTGCTTTTGCCGCAGCCCGGGGCGCTTTGGCCGCAGATGGGCCCTCAACGGAGGGCTCTACCGGGCTTGGGCTCACTGTCTGTGCGGCGTTTGCTGCGCTGGAATTCTCCGGTGCCGGGGTTGCAATCACGGGCGCACTGGGCACGGGTGTCGCGCTGACAGCGGCCAACGGTTCACTGGCGGGTGTGGCCACAGGCGTGGATGGTTTGTCTGAGGGCTTTTCGTGTTGCAGGATGAAGGCGCGCACTTCGGGATACACGATGTCGCGCCAGCGCCGGCCACTGAAAATGCCGTAGTGGCCCGCACCCTTGGCTTCGAGGTGGTGCTGCTCCTTGCGCACAATGCCCGTGCACAGGTCGTGCGCAGCCTCGGTCTGGCCCGAACCCGAGATGTCGTCGAGCTCGCCTTCCACCGTGAACAATGCCGTGGTGGTGATGTCTTGTGGGCGCACGCGCTCGATTTTGCCCTCGGGCGAGCGCACATCCCAGGTGCCATGAACCAGCGAGTAGTCCTGGAATACGGTCTTGATGGTTTCCAGGTAGTAGTCCGCATCCATGTCCAGCACGGCGTTGTATTCGTCGTAGAACTTGCGATGGGCCTCGACGCTGGCGTCATCGCCCTTGATCAGGTCCTTGAAGTAGTCGTAGTGGCTGGTGGCATGCCGGTCGGGGTTCATGGCCACAAAGCCCGTGTACTGCAGGAAACCGGGATACACGCGACGCCCTGCACCTGGGAAATTGTCGGGCACTCGGAAAATGACGTTGTTTTCAAACCACTCGTAGCTGCGGTTCGTGGCCAGGTTGTTCACCGTGGTAGGGGACCTGCGCGCATCAATGGGGCCACCCATCATGGTCATGGTGATGGGCGTGGTCTCACCCCGGCTGGCCATCAGCGACACGGCGGCCAGCACTGGCACGGTGGGCTGGCAGACGCTGATGACATGGCAGTTGCCATAGGTGCCTTGCAGGTGGCGAATGAACTCCTGCACATAGTTGACATAGTCATCGAGGTGGAACTCCCCCTCGGACAGCGGCACCAGGCGGGCACTGCGCCAGTCGGTGATGTAGACCTTGTGGTCCTTGAGCATGGTGCGCACTGTGTCGCGCAGCAAGGTGGCGTAGTGCCCTGACAGCGGGGCTACGATCAGCACCACGGGTTGGCCCTTGAGCTTGGTCAGCGTGGCCGGATCGTCCGAAAAGCGCTTGAAGCGGCGCAGTTCGCAAAAGGGCTTGTTGAGCTCGACGCGCTCATGGATGGCCACGCCCACGCCGTCCACATCCACCGTCGGGATGTCGAAGGCGGGTTTTTCGTAGCCCTTGCCCAGACGGTACAGCAGGTCGTAGCCGGCAGAAACGCGCTGCGCCAGCGGCACTTGGCTCAGGAACGAAGAGGGGTGGCTGTACAGCTTGGAGGCCGCCTGGGTAAATTCGGCAAAGGGCTCCATCAGGGAGCGCTGGGTTTCGTAGATCTGGTAGAGCATGGGAGAAACTCCGTTATGTTGCAGTGCAATATAACAGCATCTGGTTACGAGCGTCTGGAGTGAAAACACCAATCCGAAGTCACCTGGGTGACAGCCTGGTGACTTTCGTGCCGGTCCGTTATTGTGTTGTATTTGCTATACAAATGATAGCTTTTGGCGCAATCCTGTCATGGGCTACATGCTAATTTGATGCCTAAAAGTCTGTCATGTGCCGTCCTTGCCCTGGCTTACGTTCTGCCGTGTTCCTGCAGCCAGGCCTCAAAAGCTTCCCGCGCCACGTTGCGCAGGGCCGGGCGGAACGCAATATTGTTACTGAGGTACAGGCAATGGCGAATCACGGTGTAGGGGTTGAAGCTTCCCTGCGGGTTCTGCTCTTCAAAATAAAGCTTGTAGCGCTTGACCACGGCAATGGTTTCGCGCAGCAGCGCATTGAAGCGGGCGCGGGTCATGCCGGATGACCAGCTCTGGATGTCGTCCACAAAGCTGTCCACCTTGGAGGGTTCGAACTCAAAATCCTTGAAAAAGTGGTTGGCAATCTTGAGGAAGGTGAAGGCATTGAGTTCGCTGCCTGCGGTGGGCGACTTCTCCGCTACCTGCACACCGGTTTCGGGCAGCGCTTCGGCGGTTTCGTCGGGGGCCTGCAGCAGCTCGGCTGCGGTGGCGTCCCGGATCTGGCGGAATTCGCGGTCGGCCAGCTCGAACAAGGCTGACAGCACATTGATGCGGCGCTTGAGCTGGCCGGGAATGGATTTTTTGTACTTGATCTTGTGGTCCAGCACGCTCCATGAATCCTGGATGATGGTGCGCACCTGCAGCTCGAACGCATGGGCCGCATACGCGGCGTGCTCGGGCAACGCCCGCTGGGCGGCGTTCAGCCGCAGGTCCAAGTGCAGGCCCTTGTAGCCGAACGAGGCCTCGGTGTTCTCTACGGCGGCCACCTTGTCGGTGACGTCCATCACATCGAAGTGCGAACGCACCAGGTGGGCGACCTTTTCGAGCTCGTCTTCATACAGGCAAACCACGCGCACCCCGATCAGGTCGGTGATGTAGGGGGCAATCTCGTAGGGCTCGTTGGCTTCCTCCAGCGCTGGCCGGTACTTGCGGGTGAACTTGCGAATGGACTCTTCCTTGTCCTTCACGCGCCCCTCCACCTTGGACACATCCACCTGCCCCGAAGGGGTCAGCAACGCCGTGAGCAGGGTGACGAACGATGCGCAAGCCTCCTGCAGGCGCGGCAGGTTCTGGTCGTGGAAGGCATGGAAACGGGCTTCCTCCCGTTCGAAGTCAAGCGAAGGCATAGGGTCGTTCTTGAATGCACCTGTGGCCTGAATCGTAAGGCCTGCGCCAGCATGTGTCGCAACCGGACGGCGGGTGCCGTGCGCAATTTTGCGAATCCATGCCGCGGGGGGCATAAATACTTAGGGCCGGCGGCCATGACCTTGTCCATAATGCTGGCAGGCCGTCTTGGCGCTCGCGCGCCGCCGGTTTTTGCAGGCTGCCTGCCGCGACCCGCAACCACCCACCTTTGTGAACCCATGAGCCAAGCCCGCCAGTATGAGGAGCTTCCCGCCCCGGAAAGCCACTGGCGTCCACTCGCACTGCTGGGCCCGGTGGTGGCATTGTTCCTGATGGGGCTGACCTTTCTGTTCTGGCAGGCTGCAGATCGGGAGGTCGAGGCCAAAAAGCGCCAGGCGTTCACCGCCTCGGCGGACCGCATCGTTGACAGCCTCAAGGACCGGATGGCCACCTTCGAGCTGGTGCTGCGGGGCGTGAAGGGGTATTACGACGGCTCCGACAGCATTGATCGCAATGAGTTGTTGGCGCCGACCGAAAACTGAGCCACTTTTGAGGGTAGTGCCGACCCAAAACTGAGCCAGGTGAACAACTTAATCTGCTGCTTTTTTGTGCAGCAGAGGACAAGGAGTGATCACCATGGACATGATTGGCAGGATCCGGCATTTGTATGCCCGCAAGAACAAATCGGAGCGCGAGATATCGCGCATGACAGGGCTATCGCGCAACACGGTGGCGAAGTGGCTGCACGGCGAGGTGGACGGCCCACCGAGGTACCGCCGCAGCGAACAGCCCAACAAACTGACGGCGTTTCATGACGCGCTCATGCTGGCCTTGAAGGCCGATGCACGGCGGCCCAAACACGAGCGGCGCACGGCCAAGGCGCTGTACGCCGAGATCAGGCAAGCGGGCTACGAAGGGGGTTACACGCGGGTGACCGACTTCATCCGGGCGTGGCGCCAGAGCGAGGGTCAGGGGGCGGCCGTCAATGCCTTCGTGCCGCTGGCCTTCGAGCTGGGAGAGGCTTTCCAGTTCGACTGGAGCGAGGAAGGCATGGTGATCGGCGGCATCTACTACCGGGTGCAGGTCTCGCATATGAAGCTGTGTGCTTCGCGGGCCTTCTGGCTGGTGGCGTACCCCAGCCAGGGTCACGAGATGCTGTTCGATGCCCACACCCGATCGTTCGCCGCGCTGGGCGGCGTGGCACGCCGGGGCATCTACGACAACATGAAGACCGCTGTAGACAAGGTCAAGAAGGGCAAGGGACGCATCGTCAACGAGCGCTTTGCCACCATGTGCGCGCACTACCTCTATGACCCGGACTTCTGCAACGTGGCCAGCGGCTGGGAGAAAGGGGTGGTGGAGAAGAACGTGCAGGACAGCCGCCGACGCATCTGGATCGACGCGGCGCAGATCAAGTTCGGCAGCTTCACCGAACTCAACGCCTGGCTGGGCCAGCGCTGCCGCGCGTTGTGGGACGAGGTACGCCACCCCGAGCACAAGCAGTTCAGCGTGTCGGAGATGCTCGAACACGAGCGGGCGCACCTCATGCCCATGCCGCTGCCCTTCGACGGCTACGTCGAGAAACCCGCGCGGGTTTCCAGCACCTGCCTGGTGTCTGTGGCGCGCAACCGGTATTCGGTGCCGTGCGAACGCGTGGGCCAGATGGTGAGCACGCGGCTGTACCCGGGCCGCGTGGTCATCGTGGCCGATGATGAGGTCATCGCCCGCCACGAACGTCTGAGCAACGCGGGCGAGACCCGGTACGACTGGCAGCACTACATCCCGCTGCTGCAGAGAAAGCCCGGGGCGCTGAGAAACGGAGCGCCCTTTGCGGACATGCCCGAGCCACTGCAGCGGCTGCGCCGCGGGCTATTGCGTAACCCGGGAGGCGACCGGGTGATGGCGCAAGTGCTGGCGATTGTGCTTGGCGCCGGTCTGGACGCGGTGCTGGTGGCCATCGAGCTGGCGCTGGAGAGCGGTGCGCCAGGCAAGGTGAGCGTGGAGCATGTGGTCAACGTGCTGAGCCGGCTCAACGCGCAGCCGGCACCTCCCACGGCGGCCACACGGCTGAAGGTGACAACGCCACCGCTGGCAAACACGGCCCGCTACGACAGCCTTCGGGCCGACACCGCGGACAGTGCCGTGGGCGCCACCACCGAAGGAGCCCGCCATGAAGACTGATGTGCTGGTCGAACTCAAGGCGCTGCGCCTGCACGGCATGGCCGGTGCCTGGGCTGATCTGGTCGAGCAAGGCGGTGGCGATGGCGGCGGCCTGGGCATCGAGACCTCGCGCTGGCTGATCGAGCACCTGCTGCAGGCCGAGGGCACGGACCGGGCGATGCGCTCGATCAGCCACCAGATGCACGCGGCGAAGTTCCCGGTGCACCGGGACATGGCGGGCTTTGACTTCTCGGTCTCGCCGGTGGACCGAAAGCTCGTCACCACGCTGGCCGGCACTGCCTTTACCGACGAGGCGCACAACGTGGTGCTGGTGGGCGGCCCGGGCACGGGCAAGACCCATCTGGCCACTGCCATCGGCGTCTCGGGCATCACCCGCCATGGCAAGCGGGTGCGGTTCTACTCCACGGTCGATCTGGTTAACGCACTGGAGCAGGAGAAGGCGCAGGGCAAGGCCGGTCGCATCGCCACCAGCTTGCTGCGCATGGACCTGATCATCCTGGACGAGCTGGGTTATCTGCCGTTCAGCCAGGCCGGCGGGGCGCTGCTGTTCCACCTGCTGAGCAAGCTGTACGAACACACCAGCGTGATGATCACGACCAACCTGGACTTCGCCGAATGGTCCAGCGTGTTCGGCGACGCGAAGATGACCACCGCGCTGCTGGACCGTCTCACGCACCACTGCCACATCGTGGAGACGGGCAACGAGTCGATCCGGTTCAGCCGCAGCACGGCCGCTGCGAAGAAGCGGATCAAGGCCCGGGAACAGGACCGAAAGAGTGCCTCAACGCAGGCTGAGCCCGACCCATTCTGAGCAGGCACCGCGCAGGGCAAGCCGCTACGGGCTACGCCCTTCGCGGCTTGCCCAGCGCCTTCAACACATCAGCAAGGAGATCAGCAAACCAGGATAGCACCTACACTTATCCACAGCCGACCCTTGAAACGTCGGCTTCCACCCCTGGCTCAATATTCAGTCGGCACGGTGGCTCAGATTTGGATCGGCGCCGACAGCAATGAGTTTCATGCTTACGTACAAGCGCTGCGCCTGTCGGAAACCCGGCCCGGGCTGCAGGGCGTGTCGTACGCGCTGGACCTGCCGGCCGACCGGCTGGACGCCCACATGGCACAAATGCGCGCGCGGGGCTTTTCTTTCTACACCGTGCACCCGGCGGGGGTCCGCGCGCGTTACACGCCCCTTACCCATATCGAACCCCAGTCCATCGACAACCTCAAGGCGCTGGGGTTTGATATCTCCACCGTGCCGGCCGCCCGTGAAGCGCTCGACCGCGCGCGTGACACCGGACAGCTGGCGTTGACCGCGCGGCTCAGGCTGCAGCAGGACATCGGCCGCAATTCCGTCAGCGGGCTGGTGATGTACCTGCCAATCTACCAAAAAGATGCCGACCTTGACTCGGTAGAAGGCCGCCGGCGTGGCGTAGTGGGCTGGGTGTCGGCGCCTTTTCGTGTCCCTGAGTTGTTGCAGGGCCTCGCGCAGCAACTCGACGCCGACATCGACCTGGCCATTTATGACGGCAACCCAGAGGCGGGCGGCACTCTGCTGCATGGCAACACCAACCTGCCCACCGCCCCGGAAGGCGTGTCTAATGGCTTGCGCGCCACGCAGCAAATGCACCTGGGCGGGCGCACCTGGACCCTCGTGATGCAACCGCTGCCGGCTTTCACGCGGCGCTTTGACGACACCGACAACGGCCTGTTTGCCGCCATGGGTGCGGCCCTGAGCCTGCTGGTGGGCGGGCTGATCTGGGTGATGGCCACGGGCCGCGAGCGCGCAGTTGGCCTGGCCCACCGCATGACGCAGGCGCTGCGCAGCACGCGGGACGATCTGGAAAGCACGCTCAATGCCATTCCGGACCTGTTGTTCGAAGTGGGGCTGGATGGGCGCATCCACCATTGCCGCGCCGCGCGTTCGGTGCTGCTGGCCGCCGCGCCGCCCGAGATGTTCCTGGGCCGGCTGATGGACGAATTCGTGCCGCCAGAGGCTATCGCCGGGTGGCGGGCCGCGTTGCAGGCGGCCCACGACACAGGCCATTCGATCGGCCACCAGTACCGCCTTGAACTGGGGCAAAAGACGCACTGGTTCGAGCTGTCCATCGCCCGCAAGGAAAGTGCAACGCCCGGGCAGATTCCCCGTTTCATTGCCTTGTCCCGGGACATCACTGAACGCAAGCTGGCCGAGGCCCGCACGCACCAGCTGGCCTACTTCGACGCGCTGACCGGTCTGCCCAACCGCCGCATGCTGCTGGACCGGCTGGATCACGCCCTGATGTCGGCGCGCAAGTCGGGGCAGGTGGGGGCGTTGCTGTTCATTGACCTGGACAATTTTAAGCAGATCAACGACGCCCGCGGCCATCCGCTGGGCGATGTGTTGCTCAAACAGGTAGCGCAGCGCCTCACGCAATTGCAGCGCCCCGGCGACACCGTCGCGCGAATAGGGGGCGACGAATTCGTGTTGCTCGTCAACGACATTGCCACTGACATGGAATCGGCCGGGCGTGGCGCATTGCTGGCGGCCGAAGCCGTACGCGCGGCCCTGGAGGCGCCCTACACCATCGAAACGCACCTCTACAGCAGCACCGGCAGCATCGGCATCACCCTTTTCCCCAAGCGCAGCGAAGAGGTCGAGGACCTGCTGCGCGAGGCCGATACCGCCATGTACCGTGCCAAGGATCTGGGGCGCAACCGCATCCGTTTCTATGAAGCCGACATGCAGGCCGACGTGCAGGAGCGCCTGGCGTTGGAGCAGGACCTCAAGAAGGCCAGTGCCGATGGCCAGCTGACGGCGTTCGTGCAGTCGCAGGTGGATGCGGCCGGCACGGTGATCGGCGGTGAGTTGCTCATGCGCTGGAACCATCCGGTGCGCGGCAGCGTGCCGCCCAGCCGCTTCATCCCGGTGGCGGAATCGTCAGGCCTGATCCTGCGCATGGGCGACTGGATGATCCGGCAGGCCTGTGAGACGCTGGCCCGCCTGCACGCGGTGGGGCAGGATCTGTCGATCTCGGTCAACGTGAGCGAGCGCCAGTTTCGCCAGGACGATTTTGTCGAACGCGTGCGCGACATGCTCGCGCAGACCGGCGCTCCGGCGGCCCAGCTCATCCTCGAGGTCACCGAAAGCCTGCTGATCGAAAACCTCGACGACACCATCGCCCGCATGACCGAATTGGGGCGGCTCGGTGTGCGCTTCTCTATCGATGATTTCGGCACCGGCTACTCCAGCCTGGCCTACCTCAAGCGCCTGCCCCTGTACGAGCTGAAGATCGACAAGAGCTTTGTGCAGGACACGCCCGACGACCCCAGCGACACGGCCATCGTGCAGTCCATCATTTCGGTGGCCAGGCACCTCAAGCTGCGCGTGGTGGCCGAGGGCGTGGAAACACGCGCCCAGGCCGACTTTTTGGTGGCCAGCCATTGCGACTGCCTGCAGGGCTATCTGTTTTCCCGACCCGAGCCCTTGCAAGGGTGGGTGGAGCGCCAGCTGGGCGCGGGGTGATGGTGCAACGGGCCCACAACCCCTCATTCGCCGGGGCGGCGAATCCAGTTCAGGCCGCGACCGGGCTGGCGTGCGCCAGGGCCATCACTTCGTGCGGCGGCAGCCCCTTCAAGCGATGATCGCTCCACACTTGGCGCCAGCGGCGTGAGCCTGCCAGTCCATGGCGCAGGCCCAGCATGTGCCGCGCGATGCTGGCCCAGGGCGTGCCATGCGCAGAGGCCTCGCGCGCCATGTAGTCCACCATGGCGGCTTCCACGTCCTCGCGGGTGAGCGTGCTTTGTGGGGCCCCGTAGTACAGCGCATCCCAGCTCGCCAGCCACCAGGGGTTGTGATAAGCCTCACGGCCCACCATCACGCCATCGAGCCCGGCCAGCTGCTCCTGCACAGCGACATCGGTGTTCAGGCCACCGTTGATGGCAAAGATCAGGTGCGGGAAATCGGCCTTGAGCTGGCGCACCACGTCATAGCGCAGCGGGGGCACTTCGCGGTTTTCCTTGGGTGACAGTCCCTTGAGCCAGGCATTGCGCGCATGCACGATGAACACCGCGCAGCCCGCAGCGGCCACGGTGCCCACAAAGTCGCGCACAAAGGCGTAGCTTTCGTCCTTGTCGATGCCGATGCGGTGCTTCACAGTCACGGGCACCTGCACCACGTCCACCATGGCCTTCACGCAATCGGCCACCAGCTGGGGCTCGTTCATCAGGCAGGCACCAAAGGCACCGCGCTGCACGCGCTCGCTCGGGCAGCCGCAGTTGAGGTTGATCTCGTCATAGCCCCATTGCTCGCCCAGCCGCGCACAGTGCGCCAGGTCGGCCGGCTCGCTGCCGCCCAGCTGCAAAGCCACAGGGTGCTCTTCGGCGTTGAAGCGCAGATGGCGCTGCACATCGCCATGCACCAGCGCGCCCGTGGTCACCATCTCGGTGTACAGCAGGGTGTGCCGGCTCAGCAGCCGGTGCAGGTAGCGGCAGTGGCGGTCAGTCCAGTCCATCATCGGGGCGACGGACATGCGCCAGGGGCTAAGTGGTTGATTGGATTGGGTAGTTTTCAAACATCAAGCCTGTGCGTTGTTCAGTGGAATAGGGCGGCTGCACACGCGTTGGGCGGGGTGAGCCGTGCGAAATTCGGGCAGCCTGGCCATGCAAATCGATGGCGCAAATATTGCATTATCGTTTCAGGTCTTGGCAGGCAAGGGGCGCACCAGGGGCGGGAAGGTGAATCTTCCACAGAGTGCGCCTCCATGCTGAGAGAGACGAAAAAGCAGAACTTGGTCAGATCGGCAAGGTCGTTAGAATCAAGCCGTTCCACTCAAAAAGTGTTTCAAAATTATTCCGATGGCTTATGTAACGCCCTTCTTCGGTCAATTTACAAACATTTGATCCATCCCTTGCCTGTTTTTCGGGGCATTGTCAGAACCATTTAATGCTGAAGTATCAGAAATCAACATTTACTTTCTGTTGGAAGTCATCCCGCTGGCCCGTCCTGTTGGCAGCTGCGTGGCTTACCGGTTGTTCCTATGCCCCAGGCCTGACCATGGGGGACAATCGCTGTGCAAGCCGCATCGGAGCAGCCGGTTGTTCCTATGCCCCAGGCCTGACCATCGGGGGGGCTTTGCCCACCTCCACAGCGCAAGCCAATGCTTCCGCGTCACGGGCGGCAGGCGCGGAAGTCGATGCACCACCGCCCGGCGCATTGCTCAGCATCACGCCAGAGCTCATTCGCCAAGAGCGCTCTGCACGGGTCACCGATGTCGGGCAAGACGTCAAGCGCCTGTTTGACGAAGCCAAGCCCTACCTGATCGGCCCTGGCGATGTGCTCAACATCGTGGTCTGGGACCACCCAGAACTGGCCATCGTGCCGGCTGGTTCCTCATCTACCGCAGACGCATCCAGCCTCACGTCGGTCGGCAACGGCTACAACGTCAGCCCCGCCGGCCTGGTCCAGTTCCCCTACGTTGGCAATCTGAAGCTGGGTGGCCTGACCGAATACGAGGCACGCGACCTGCTCACGACGCGGCTGTCCAAATACCTCAAGGACCCGCAAGTCACCGTTCGCATTCAGGCCTACCGCAGTGGCCGCGTCTATGTCGATGGCGAGGTGCGCAATCCCGGCCTGCAGCCCGTCACCGACATACCAATGACCCTGCCTGAGGCCATCAATCGTGCTGGCGGCTTCACCGCCACGGCCGACCGTTCCACCATAGCGATCTCACGCAACGGCAGCACCACCGCCATCAACCTTCCGCAGCTCACCGAGCTCGGCATCAATCCGTCCCGCATCCTGCTGCGCAGCGGCGACCTGGTGCGCGTGCTCAACCGCGACGACTCCAAGGTCTACGTTATGGGCGAAGTCACCCGCCCGCTGGCGCAGCCCCTGCGCAATGGCCGCCTCACGCTCAACGAGGCGCTGGGCGAGGCCGGTGGCGTCAGCCCTGTCTCCGGCGACCCGCGTCAGATCTATGTGGTGCGTGGCGCGCCCGACGGCCAGACCCAGATCTTCCACCTCGATGCCCGTTCGCCCGTGGCCTATGCGCTGGCCGAGGGCTTCGAACTCAAAGCGCGCGACGTGGTCTATGTCGATCCGACATCGCTGGTGCGCTGGAACCGCGTCATCAGCCTGATCCTGCCGAGCGCCTCGGTTGTCAACAGCACCAGCAATACTTTCAGGTGATTTCAGCGTAGCCAGATGCAACACATCCTCACTCTGTGCGTCGGCAACATCTGTCGCAGCCCCATCGCCGAAGTCCTGCTGGCCCAGCAATTCCCCGACAAGACCATCTGGTCGGCCGGGCTCGATGCCCTGGCTGGCAACCCGGCCGACCCCCTGTCCATCGAAGTCGCCGCCGCGCATGGCGTGGACCTGTCGGCCCACCGTGCCCAGCAGTTGGTTGGCTGGATGTGCCAGCGCGCCGAGTTGATTCTGGTCATGGAGCAGGGGCACAAGACCCAGCTCGAACAACAGTATCCATTGGTGCGTGGCAAGGTGTTCCGCCTGGGCGAGATCGGCAAATTCGACATTGCCGACCCCTATCGCCAACCCCGTGATGCCTTTGAAACGGCCTATGACCACATCGCCCGTGGTGTGGCCGACTGGGCGCCGCGCATCCGGCTGCTGGGGTGAACTGCAAAATACTTCCTGCTTCCACTTCCCTCCAATACCCACGCAAGAACACCTGTACCCTCGGGAATAGGCATCGAGACAGCAAGAATTTCAACGTATGAGCCTTCCACCAACCAACCTGCCCGTCATGCAGTCCATGCCAGAAGACGATGGCGACGAAATCAATCTGCTCGAGCTGCTCGATGTGGTGCTCGACAGCCGTTGGCTGATTGCCAGCGTGACCGCCGTGGCGCTTTCCGTGGGCGTGGCCTATGCGCTGCTCAGCACGCCCATCTACGAAGCCAACACACTCATCCAGGTCGAAGACAGCAAGGCCGGCGGCATGGGCAGCCTGCTGGGCGACATGGGCAGCATGTTTGACATCAAGTCGCCCGCCACCGCCGAAATCGAGCTGCTGCGATCGCGTCTGGTGGTTGGCCAGGCCGTGGCCAACCTCCAGCTCGACCTGGCGGTCCAACCCAAATACCTGCCCCTGGTGGGCCGCTGGCTGGCCCGGCGCGCCACCGAGCCATCCACCCCCGGTTTTATGGGCATGGACGGCTATGTCAGCGGCACCGAAGACCTGAAAGTGGCCTACCTGCAAGTGCCCCAGGCGCTGGAAGGCAACCGCTACACCGTGGCCTTGACGACCCAGGGCTACGAGCTGCGCTCACCCGAAGGCGACAGCCTGGGGCAGGGCAGCCTGGGCCAGCCCCTGGCCTTCAAGCACGAGGGCGTGTCGGGCGAATTGCTGGTGGCCGCCGCGGTGGGCAATCCGGGTGCCGAGTTTTATGTCACCCGCTCCTCGCGTCTGGACGTGACCGAAAGGCTGCAAAGGGACATGAATATTGCCGAGCAGGGCAAGCAGTCCGGCGTCATCAGCGCCAGCCTGGAAGGCAAAGACCCCGAGCTCATTGCCCGCACCCTCAACGAAATCGGCGCGCTTTATGTGCGCCAGAACGTTGATCGCAAGGCCGCCGAGGCAGAAAAATCCATCCGCTTCCTCGACTCCCAACTGCCCCAGCTGCGCAAGGAGCTGGAAGCCTCCGAAGAGAAATTCAACCAGTTCCGCAACCGCAACGGCACCTTTGACCTGGGCACCGAGGCCAAGGTCATTCTGGATCAGGCCGTCAAATACCAGACCACCCTGGTAGAGCTGCAGCAAAAGCGCAAAGAACTCGAAGCCCGTTTTACCGCCCAGCACCCCACCATCCAAACCATCGATGCCCAGATCAAGAGCATCAATGGCGACCTCGCCGCCTTGTCCGGCAAGGTCAAAACCTTCCCCAACGTCGAGCAAGACCTGCTGCGCCTGACGCGCGACGTCAAGGTCAACAACGAGCTCTACACCGGCCTGCTCAACAGCTTCCAGCAGCTGCGCCTGGTGAAGGAGGGCAAGGTCGGCAATGTGCGCATTGTGGACGTGGCCGCCGTGCCCGAGCGCCCCGTCAAGCCCAAGCGCTCGATGGTGGTGGCGCTGGCCGCCGTGCTGGGCCTGCTGGCAGGCCTGGCGCAGGCTTTTGTGCGCAACAGCCTGCGCCCCGGCATCAAGGACCCGGCCGACATCGAGCAACACGCCGGCCTGCATGTATTTGCCAGCGTGCCGCACTCTGATGCGCAGACACTGCAGGCCAAGGCCGTTGCGGCCAAGAGCCCCGGCAACCATGTGTTGGCCGTGGTGGCGCCGCAAGACCCTGTGGTCGAAAGCCTGCGCAGCCTGCGCACCGCTTTGCAGTTCGCCATGCTGGACGCCACCAACAACATCGTGCTCATTACCGGCCCCACGCGGGGCATTGGCAAATCGTTTGTCAGCGTCAACTTTGTCACCGTGCTGGGCGCGGCCAACAAAAAGATACTGCTGGTGGATGCCGACCTGCGCAAAGGCTACCTGAACCAATACTTTGGCCAGGGCCGCGAACGCGGCCTGAGCGAAGTGGTGAGCGGCACCGTGCCGCTGGCCGACGCACTGCGCCGCAACGTCGTCCCCAACGTGGACTTTCTGGCCACCGGCACCTTGCCGCCCAACCCGGCCGAGCTGCTGATGACACCCGCCATGCAAGCCCTGCTGACCCAACTTGCCAGCCAGTACGACCTGGTCCTCATCGACACCCCGCCGGTGCTGGCCGCCTCGGACACCGCCATCCTGGCGCCGCTGGCCGGTGCCGTGTTCATGGTGGCGCGGGCCGAGGTCACCAGCCTGGGCGAACTGCAAGAGTCTGCCAAGCGCCTGTCACACAGCGGCGTGCAGACCCGGGGCGTGATCTTCAACGACCTCAACACCACCAGGCGCCGCTATGGCTATGGCGTGGGCTACAAGTACGGCAAATACCGCTACACCAACTACCAATATTGAAGTCGGGATACCCATGAGCAAGCCCCTGCCAACGCCCAGTGCGCCGCAACACGTCGCCGTCATCATGGACGGCAACCGCCGCTGGGCCAGAGAGCACGGCGTGCCCAAGGCCATCGGGCATGCCCGTGGCGCCAAGCGTGTGCGGGGCCTGGTCGAAGCGTGCATGGCGCGTGGCATGCGCCACCTGACCTTGTTTGCCTTCAGCACAGAAAACTGGAAACGCCCGGCGGATGAGGTCAGCAGCCTGATGGGGCTGTTCGTGCTTTACCTGCAAAAAGAAGCCAGCGACATGCACAAAAATGGCGTGCGCCTCAAGGTCATCGGCGACCGCAGCGCCTTTGATGCCCGGTTGCAAGCATTGATGGCCAACGTCGAAGCCATGACGGCCCACAACACCCAGATCACGCTGACCATTGCCGCCAACTACGGCGGTCGCTGGGACATGTTGCAAGCCATGCAGGCCTGGCACACCGCCAACCCCGGCGCACCCGCCAGCGCCCTGACCGAAGACGCCCTGCGCCCGCACCTGTGCCTGGCCGGCGCCCCTGACCCCGACCTGCTCATCCGCACCGGTGGCGAGTCGCGCATCAGCAACTTCATGCTGTGGCAAAGCGCCTACACCGAGCTGTATTTCACCCCCGCGCTGTGGCCCGACTTCAGCACCGAAGCACTCGACCAGGCGCTGGCCTGGTATGCCGGGCGCGAGCGCCGTTTTGGCGGCGCCGAAGTCCCGAGGCTGGCCGAACAACAACGCATCGCCGGTTAAACCGATTTGCGACGGAGCCACGTTCGATGCGCGCCACGTCCTTCGATACGGCCTTTGGAATCCTTCCTTCGATACGCGCTGCGCGCTACTCAGGACGAACGGGGGAGGGCGAGTATCTGTTTCGGTGCGTTGTGGGGCTATGTCCTTCGATACGGCCTTCGGCCTGCTCAGGACGAACGGGGGAGGGGAGCACCTCCCGTGATACGCACTGCGCCCCATTCAGTGCAAACAGCTGCTCCCCCATATTCACTCCGCCTCCTCCGTTCGTGCTGAGTAGCGCGCAGCGCGTATCGAAGCATGCGAAACCTCCGCTCATCGTTTACCGCAGTCAACCCCCGTGGGTCCCCACCACCCCCGTTCATCCTGAATTGAACTCTCGAAATGATCCACCCCCCGTTCGTCCTGAGTAGGCCGCAGGCCGTATCGAAGGAAGTAGTTTTCGTGCTACTTGATTCATAGCTGCTAGCGCCCGTTTTTATTGGGCCATAGCCAAATTTTGTTAAAAACATCCAACCATGGTGCCCGCCGACCTTCTTGAACGCATCCCCAGCCATGGCTGAAGCGCTCCAGACCTCACCCAAAAACATTGAACGCTGGCTCAAGCAGCTCAAAGACATGCAGAAAATTGAGTTTCGTGGTGCCCCCAAAACTGGCGGTTATTACATTAAAAAGACATGAAATCACCGTCTAGCCGCCGCCCAGAAAGCGCTAACAGCTATAAAAAATGGAGTAAAAATGTCTGTCTTCAGCAGCAGTAACAACGTAGCCCAGGCGCCCCGTGCCAGCCAGCGTGCCGCGACTGATAGCGCCGCTGCCCTCCAGCCCGTCATTCTTTGCGGCGGCAGCGGCACGCGCCTTTGGCCGTTGTCGCGTGCGGGTTACCCCAAGCAGTTTCTGGCCCTGCACGGCCCGCAAACCCTGTTTCAGCAGGCCGCGTTGCGGCTTGGCGCACTGGGTGGGGCAGATTGGTCAGTGGCCGGGCCGCTGGTGGTTGGCAACGAAGAGCACCGCTACACCATGCTCGACCAGTTGCGCACGATCAAGGCCGAGCCCAGCGCCGTGCTGCTGGAGCCGCTGGGCCGCAACACCGCCCCGGCATTGACGCTGGCCGCGCTGCAGGCATTAGAAGGCGGCACCGACCCCGTGCTGGTGGTCACCCCCGCCGACCAGACCGTGACAGACAGCACCGCCTTTACCGCCGCGTTGCAGCACGCCGCCCACGTTGCCAGCACTGGCGCCATCGTCATCCTGGGCATCACCCCCGACCGGCCCGAAACCGGCTATGGCTACATCCGCAGCGAGCCGGCCGACGGCGCCGCGCAAGTGGCCGAGTTTGTGGAAAAACCCGATCTTGCCACCGCCCGCAGCTACCTGGCCCAGGGCGGCTACCACTGGAACTCGGGCATGTTCGTGCTCAAGGCCTCGGTGTGGCTGGCCGCGCTGGAGCAGTTTCGCCCCGACATCGCAGCCGCCTGCCGCAACGCCTGGGCTGCCCGCAGCACCGACGGCCAGTTTGTGCGCCCCGGCAAAACCGAGTTTGCGCAGATTCCGTCTGAGTCCATCGACTACGCCGTGATGGAACACTGCCCCGGCAGCGCCTTCGACATCCGCATGGTGCCGCTGGATGCCGGCTGGAACGACCTGGGCGCCTGGGAAGCCGTCTGGCAGGTGGCCGACAAAGACGCCCACGGCAACGCCGCCGTGGGCGACGTGCTGCTGCACAACAGCCGCAACACCCTGGTGCATGCCAGCAGCCGGCTGGTCAGCGTGGTGGGCCTGGACGACGTAGTGGTGGTCGAAACACCCGACGCCGTGATGGTGAGCCACCGCGCTTGCAGCCAGGACGTGAAAAGCATCGTCGGCCAGCTCAACGACTCGGACCGCAGCGAACACCACCTGCACCGCAAGGTGCACCGCCCCTGGGGCTCATACGACAGCATCGACGCCGGCCCGCGTTTTCAGGTCAAGCGCATCGTCGTCAAGCCTGGCGCCTCGCTCAGCCTGCAAATGCACCACCACCGCGCCGAGCACTGGATCGTCGTCAGCGGCACCGCCGAAGTCACCGTGGGCAGCAAAGTCATCATCCTGACCGAGAACCAGAGCACCTTCATCCCCCTGGGCGAGGTGCACCGCCTGCGCAACCCCGGCAAGGTAGAGCTGGAAATCATCGAAGTGCAGTCTGGCGCCTACCTGGGCGAAGACGACATCGTGCGATTTGAAGACACCTATGGGCGCGTGCCCGTTGAAGTCATTGAAAACTGAACCATGAACACGACCCCTGCCACTGCAAAAATCTACGTCGCCGGCCATCGCGGCATGGTCGGCTCGGCCATCGTGCGCCAGCTGCTGGCCGCCGGCCATGCGCCCGCCAGCATCATCACCCGCACCCATGCCCAGCTTGACCTGACCGACCAGGCCGCCGTGCGCGCCTTCTTTGCCGCTGAAAAGCCAGGCCAGGTCTATCTGGCCGCAGCCAAGGTGGGCGGCATTCACGCCAACAACACCTACCCGGCCGAGTTCATCTACCAAAACCTGATGCTGCAGGCCAATGTGATTGACGCAGCATTTCAAAACGGCGTGCAAAAACTGCTGTTTTTGGGTTCGAGCTGCATCTACCCCCGCCAGGCGCCCCAGCCCATGGCTGAAAACGCCTTGCTCACCGGCCCGCTGGAGCCCACCAACGAGCCCTACGCCATTGCCAAGATTGCCGGCATCAAACTGTGCGAAAGCTACAACCGCCAATATGGCGCCAGCCACGGCGTGGACTACCGCAGCGTCATGCCCACCAACCTGTATGGCCCCGGCGACAACTACCACCCCGAAAACAGCCACGTCATCCCCGCGCTGATCCGCCGCTTTCACGAGGCCAAAGCCAGCCACGCGCCCAAGGTCACCATCTGGGGCACCGGCACGCCCTGCCGCGAGTTTTTGTTTGTGGACGACATGGCCTCGGCCAGCGTGCACGTCATGAACCTGCCCAAGCCCACCTACGACCAGCACACCAGCCCCATGCAAAGCCACATCAACGTGGGTTATGGCAGCGACATCACCATTGCCGAACTGGCCCACACCGTGAGCCAGGTGGTGGGCTACACCGGCGAGATCGACTTTGACACCAGCAAACCCGACGGCGCCCCCCGCAAACTGATGGACAGCAGCCGCCTGCAGTCACTGGGCTGGAAGGCCAAGATGAGCCTGCAAGACGGCTTGGCGCTGGCTTATCGGGATTTTGTGGAAAGTTACGGCCATCAGGATAAGAGGGCGGCGCATTGAACAAGTGCGCTGCTTCGATACGCGCTGCGCGCTACTCAGCACGAACGGGTAGGGGGAATAGCACGAACGGGCTGAGGGGGAATAGCACGAACGGGCTGAGGGGGAATAGCACGAACGGGCTGAGGGGGAATAGCACGAACGGGTAGGAGGAATAGCAGGAACTGGTAGGGGGAATAGCACGAACGGCCGGGAAGTGAATGGTGAACGCCCCCGCCCACCCCGTTCGTCCTGAGTAGGCCGCAGGCCATATCGAAGGAAGCACCCCGTTCGTCCTGAGTAGGCCGTAGGCCGTATCGAAGGAAACACCCCGTTCGTCCTGAGTAGGCCGCAGGCCGTATCGAAGGAAGCACCCCGTTCGTCCTGAGTAGGCCGCAGGCCGTATCGAAGGATGTAGACCAAAGGAAGCAGGCCGTATCGCACGAAGTATCAAAGGGCTCCGCCAACACCCTTACATTGAGTTTTTTCTAAATTAATAACTACCAACGCACGCCCATCAGCGTGAAATTCAAGAGTATCAAAATGAGCATTCAAACCACCGCCCCCAAAGTCGCCCTCATCACCGGCGTCACCGGCCAGGACGGCAGCTACCTTGCCGAATTTCTGCTGGAAAAAGGCTACGTCGTGCACGGCATCAAGCGCCGGGCATCAAGCTTCAACACCGCCCGGGTTGACCACATCTACCAAGACCCGCACACCGACAACGCCCGCTTCAAGCTGCACTATGGCGACCTGAGCGACAGCAGCAACCTCACGCGCATCATCCAGCAAACCCAGCCCGACGAAATCTACAACCTGGGCGCGCAAAGCCATGTGGCCGTCAGCTTTGAAAGCCCCGAGTACACCGCCGACGTGGACGGCATGGGCACGCTGCGCATCTTGGAGGCCATCCGCATCCTGGGGCTGGAGAAAAAAACCCGCTTTTACCAGGCATCCACCAGCGAGCTGTACGGCCTGGTGCAAGAAACCCCGCAAAAAGAAACCACGCCCTTTTACCCCCGCAGCCCCTACGCCGTGGCCAAGCTCTACGCCTACTGGATCACCGTCAACTACCGCGAGGCCTACGGCATGTATGCCTGCAACGGCATCCTGTTCAACCACGAAAGCCCACGCCGTGGCGAAACCTTCGTCACCCGCAAAGTCACGCGCGGCATGGCCAACATAGCCCAGGGCCTGGAAAACTGCCTCTACATGGGCAACATCGACTCCCTGCGCGACTGGGGCCACGCCAAAGACTACGTGCGCATGCAGTGGCTCATGCTGCAGCAAGACCAGGCGGACGACTTCGTGATTGCCACCGGCAAACAGGTCAGCGTGCGCGAATTCATCACCCGCAGCGCCGCCCAACTGGGCGTGACACTGCGCTTTGAAGGGCAGGGCGTGGACGAAGTCGGCGTGGTGGCCGCCATCACCGGCGACAAAGCCCCCGCACTGGCCGTGGGCGACGTGATCGTCAAGATCGACCCACGCTACTTCCGCCCAGCCGAAGTCGAAACCCTGCTCGGCGACCCCACCAAAGCCAAAGAAAAACTCGGCTGGGAGCCCGAAATCACCCTCGACCAGATGATCGAGGAAATGGTAGCCCACGACCTCGACCAGGCCCGCCGCCATGCCCTGCTCAAACACCACGGCTACGAAGTCGCCGTGAGCGTGGATTAAGCCCCCCGTTCGTCCTGAAGCCCCCCGTTCGTCCTGAAGCCCCCCCGTTCGTCCTGAAGCCCCCCCGTTCGTCCTGAAGCCCCCCGTTCGTCCTGACCCCCCCCCCGTTCGTCCTGAGTAGCGCAGCGTATCGAAGGACACATATAAGCCCGCATCCTTCAATACGGCCTGCGGCCTACTCAGGACGAACGGATGGGAGTTGAAAATGCCAACATCTGCCGCGCCAACCATTGATGATTACAATGATTGCATTGAAATCAACTAAAGCAAACCCATGGCCAGCATCACCGTCCGAAACCTCGATGAATCTGTCAAGAACAGCCTGCGTATGCGCGCTGCCAGCCATGGCTGGTCCATGGAACAAGAAATCAGACAGATTCTTCAAGAAACCGTCGCCCCCGAGTCAACCGAACAAATCAGCTTTGCCGAGCGCGTGAACCGCCGATTTACTGGCTTGAAAGCAGAGACCCTTCCCATTGCGCCCCGGCAGACAGCCCGCACCCCGCCCGAGTTCGACAAACCATGAGCAGCCGCTTTCTGCTGGACACCAATGTGCTTTCGGAACTGATGCGCGATCACCCGGCTGCCGCCGTGGTTGACTGGTTTGCGCTGAATACACCTGCCGCCATGTACACCAGCACCATCACCCAGGCCGAAATCCTTACCGGCATTGCCTTGCTGCCCACAGGCAAGCGCCGCACAGCACTGGCCGATGCTGCCGAGCTGATGTTTGCGCAAGACTTTGCCGGAAATTGCCTTGTTTTTGATGCTGCGGCTGCACAAAACTATGCCGTCCTGGTGGCGGCCCGCACCCGGCAAGGGCAGCCCATCTCAACAGAAGACGCACAAATTGCAGCCATCGCCCTGGCCGCGGGGCTGACCGTGGCGACCCGAAACACCAAAGACTTTGAAAACATTGAAGGCCTGACGGTGGCAAACCCCTGGCAAGCCATCACGCCCCATTAACTAAAACCATGAACATCACCATCATCGGCACCGGCTACGTCGGCCTAGTCACCGGCGCCTGCCTTGCAGACCTGGGCAACAACGTGTTTTGCCTTGACGTAGACCAAACCAAGATCGACCTGCTCAACAACGGCGGCGTGCCCATCTACGAACCCGGCCTGAAAGAAGTGATAGAGCGCAACATCGAAGCCGGCCGCCTCACCTTCTCGACCGACGTGGCCGCCAGCGTGGCCCACGGCAGCATCCAGTTCATCGCCGTAGGCACCCCCCCCGACGAAGACGGCAGCGCCGACCTGCAATACGTGCTAGCCGCCGCCCGCAACATCGGCCGCCACATGACCGACTTCAAGGTAGTGGTGGACAAATCCACCGTGCCCGTAGGCACCGCCGACAAAGTCACCGCAGCCATCAACGCCGAACTGGCCTTGCGCTACGGCGAACCCCTGGAACCCACATCACACCCTTCGATACGGCCTGACGGCCTACTCAGGGCGAACGGGGACACCCCAAGCAGCGAGCAACCAGCCACCCCATTCGTGCAGAGCAGCGCGCCCCCAGCCCCGTTCGTGCCAAGCAGCGCGCCCCCCACCCCGTTCATGCTGAGTAGCGCGCAGCGCGTATCGAAGCACGAAGCCCCGGCCGCCTACGATACCCCCACCCCATTCGCCCCAAGCAGCCCCCAAACCCCCACCCCATTCGTGCCAAGCAGCGCGCCCCCAGCCCCGTTCATGCTGAGTAGCGCACCCCCAGCTCCGTTCGTGCTGAGTAGCGCGCAGCGCGTATCGAAGCATGAAGCCCCGGCCGCCTACGATACCCCCACCCCATTCGCCCCAAGCAGCCCCCAAACCCCCACCCCGTTCGCGCCAAGCAGCGCACCCCCCACCCCGTTCATGCCAAGCAGCGCACCCCCCACCCCGTTCATGCCAAGCAGCGCACCCCCCACCCCGTTCGTGCTGAGTAGCGCGCAGCGCGTATCGAAGCATGGAAGCCCCGGCCGCCTACGATACCCCCACCCCATTCGTGCCAAGCAGCGCACCCCCCACCCCGTTCGTGCTGAGTAGCGCGCAGCGCGTATCGAAGCATGAGCCCCACCTCCCCCCCACCTTCTCCGTAGTCTCCAACCCCGAATTCCTCAAAGAAGGCGCCGCCGTAGAAGACTTCACCCGCCCAGACCGCATCGTCCTCGGCGTAGCCAGCGACGCCGCAGGCCAGCAAGCCCTGGCCACCATGCGCCAAATCTACGCGCCCTTCAACCGCAACCACGAACGCACCCGCGTCATGGACGTCAAAAGCGCCGAGTTCACCAAATACGCCGCCAACGCCATGCTGGCCACCCGCATCAGCTTCATGAACGAACTGGCCAACCTGGCCGACCAAGTGGGCGCCGACATCGAACTGGTGCGCCAAGGCATCGGCTCAGACCCCCGCATCGGCTACAGCTTTTTGTACGCCGGCACCGGCTACGGCGGCAGCTGCTTTCCTAAAGACGTGCAAGCCCTGGCCCGCACCGCCCGCGAACACGGCCAAACCCTGCGCGTGCTCGAAGCCGTCGAGGCCGTCAACCACGACCAAAAACAAGTGCTGGTCAACAAAATCCTAGCCAAATATGGCAGCAACCTGGGCGGCAAAACCTTTGCCCTGTGGGGCCTGGCCTTCAAGCCCAACACCGACGACATGCGCGACGCCCCCAGCCGCGTCATCATCAGCGCACTGCTGCGCGCCGGTGCCCACATCGTGGCGCATGACCCCGTGGCCGAAGAAGAAGCCAGGCGCGTGCTGGCGCTGGATCTGGCCGATGCGTCCGCTTTGCTGGCGAAGCTGCAGTTTGCCGACAAGGCCATGGACGTCGTGCAGGGCGCAGACGCCCTGATCATCGTGACCGAGTGGAAGGCTTACCGCAGTCCCAATTGGGCCGCGTTGAAAGCCGCTATGAATGCCCCGGTGATTTTTGATGGGCGGAATCTATATGATCCAGTTGAAATAAAGACGTTGGGTTTTAAATATTACGGCATTGGGCGCTAGGTGCATAAAGTGCTAACCCGCCTTCGCCATCTTTTTATTAAGGCCAAAAGCCATCAGGGATTCCGCCGCTATTTCGCAAATACATCATGGATGTTTGTAGAACAGATTTTTCGCATGATGGCTGGTTTGCTCGTTGGTATATGGGTGGCGCGTTATTTGGGACCAACGCAGTTTGGCGTATTTAGTTATGCCATCGCATTTACCGCTTTATTTGGCAGTATTGCCAAGCTAGGGCTAGACGGGATTGTTGTTCGTGAACTCGTGCGTGATCCTGAACGGCGTGACATTTATATGGGTACGGCGTTCTGGCTAAAGCTAATTGGTTCGGTCGCAATGCTGGTTGTGATGGCGTTTGCCGTTCGATTAACTTCAAATGATGCCATCACCAACCTATATATTTTTATAATTGGCAGTGGCACCCTATTTCAATCATTTGAAGTAGTTGATTTTTATTTTCAATCAAAAGTTTTGTCCAGGTTTGTATCTATCTGCAAACTAACTCAACTCTTCATATCTTCTTTGCTAAAGCTTTGTTTGATCTTTGCAGATGCAGATTTAATATGGTTTGTATTGGTGAGTTTGGTTGATCAAATAACACTTGCCTTATCACTTTTCTTGGCTTATCGCTATCAAAAAGTTGGTAGTTTTTACCGTCATTTTGATCTGACGACAGCAAAGCAGCTGCTTCGTGATAGTTGGCCCCTTATTATTAGTGGTCTTGTTGTGATGGTCTATATGCGGATCGATCAGATCATGATTAAAGAAATGTTAGGAGAGAGAGAAGTAGGACTTTATTCGGCTGCCACTCGAATATCTGAGGTTTGGTACTTTATTCCAATGCTTCTGACTAACTCTTTATTTCCATCCATCGTTAATGCCAAGCAAGTGAGTGAGGAGTTATATTACAAAAGGTTGCAAAAGCTTTTTGAATTCATGTTTTTTATGGCATTTTTTGTGGCATTTGTGCTTACATTCTTTTCGCAATTTATTATAAATATTCTATATGGTAAAAATTACATAGAAGCGGCTGATGTTTTTTCTATACATATATGGGCAGGTGTATTTGTGTTTTTAGGGGTGGGTGCTGGTAAATGGTTTTTAATAGAAAATCTTCAACGGCTAAATTTTTATAGAATATTGGGTGGTGGTGTTCTAAATGTTTCGTTAAATTTTTTACTAATACCTAAATACGGAATTAATGGCGCAGCTTATGCAACAATCGTTTCTCAAGCGTTTGCAAGTGTTTTCTTGAATATAATTCATAAAAAATCAAGGAAAATATTTTTAATGCAAATTCGATCTGTTTTTGTATTTAATCTTCTTCGTCGATAAATGAGACTGGTGCTAGTTATTTGTCGATTACGTTAGATGCGACGCTTTGGTTTTTTGGAGGATGTTGTCGCTCTAAGAAGAGGGATGGCAAGTATTGCCAAAAAGCGAAGGAGAAAAATTATTATTAATAAAGTTAATACGATTGGAGTTCGAAGTTGTTAATTAAAATTGATGCAGAATTTGCACCCATAGTTCTTTTTGTTTTTGCGAGACCAGATCACACGCGTCGCACTTTAGATGCATTGGTAGCTAACAAGCTTGCTGGTGAAAGTGATTTAATAATTTATGCTGATGGGGCGCGCAATGTCGGAGAGCAAGATCGAGTCAATTTAGTTCGTGCCATAGTCAATTCTTTGAGTGGATTCAAGTCGGTTACTGTTGTTGAGCGCGAAATAAACTATGGCCTTGCACGAAATATTATTGAAGGCGTCTCTGATGTTTGTAGTCGCTACGGACGTGCAATCGTTCTTGAAGATGATATTGTGACCAGCCCACAATTCTTAACCTTCATGAATGCAGCGCTTGATAGATATGCGGATGATTCACGCGTTTGGCATATTAGTGGATGGAACTACCCAATTAATACCGAAGGGTTGGGCGATGTGTTTTTATGGCGTCTAATGAATTGTTGGGGTTGGGCAACCTGGGCCGATCGATGGGTGCAATATAAGAAAGAGCCCGCCAGGTTAGTGCGTGAATGGTCATCTGAAGATATCCATCGTTTTAATCTGGATGGGGGGCAAAATTTTTGGGAACAGGTGACGAGAAATAATGATGGGGCATTGAATACGTGGGCCATTTTTTGGTATGCAACTATTTTTGAGAATAATGGTTTTTGTGTTAATCCATCATTATCTTATGTGAATAATATTGGATTGGATGGCAGTGGCGAGAATTGTGGCGGCAGCAATACTGGAATCCTATTGCCAATTAACAATGTCGAGTGTAATGTGTTTGGGTGTGATATTGTAGAAAGTGATATTGCTGTTCAGCGAATTCAGAAATATTATAAAGATCAAAAGAAAACGCTCTTTGTACGCGTAATCAATAAGATTGCAAGATCAACCTTGGGTAGAAATGTTTTATGATGAAGGTTTTTCATCTCAACCATTCTGATATCAATGGGGGGGCTGCCCGTGCTGCCTATCGCATTCATCATGCACTGCGTAATCATAATGTTAACTCCCGAATGCTTGTCAACAGCACTAAGGCGGGCGACTGGACAGTAGATGGTCCAAAGAGCAAAATTGCTAAGGCTGTGGCGTTAATCCGTAGTCCGTTGGCTAGCCTACTAACCAAAACACTGAAAACCGAAAATTCCATCATTCATTCTCCAGCCATAGTGCCTTCACGCTGGAGTAATAATCTCAATTCATCCAATGCAGATGTTATTCACTTGCACTGGATTAATAGTGAAATGATGTCCATTTCAGACATTGGAAATATTAAGAAGCCCGTAGTTTGGACTCTGCACGATATGTGGGCTTTTTGTGGCGCTGAACACGTCACAACGGATTATCGATGGCGTGATGGCTACACGGCTAGGAACCGCCCAAGCCATGAGGCCGGGTTTGATCTGAACCGCTGGACGGCAACGCGCAAGCTTAAGCATTGGAAACGTCCCATGCACATCGTCACGCCCAGTCGCTGGTTGGCTGACTGTGCAAAGGAAAGCGTACTGATGCGTGATTGGCCGATAACGGTTATACCCAATGCCATAGATACTGATACATGGCAGCCTGTGGATAAAGCTCTGGCCCGGTCACTGTTACAGTTGCCCCCCGATGTCCCACTACTGCTGTTTGGCGCATGGGGTGGCACTGGTGATGCACACAAAGGTTTTGACTTGCTGCAATCTGCTCTTAACCACTTGCGTGGTCAATTGCCTGGCCTGGAATTGGTTATTTTTGGTCAATTAGCCCCCCAAGAGTCGGTAGACATGGGCTTTCCCGTCCACTACACCGGTCACCTGCACGATGACGTGAGCATGCGCCTGCTCTACAGTGCGGCTGATGTCATGGTCATCCCCTCGCGCATTGACAATCTCCCGAACACCGGCGTTGAGGCCCACGCCTGCGGCACACCCGTAGTTGCGTTCGACGCCTGTGGATTGCCGGACATTGTGGTCCACCAGCAAACTGGCTATTTGGCTAAGCCTTATAGCACTGACGATTTGGCTCGTGGAATTGAATGGGTTCTATCTAAAAGAGATACCCACCATGCAACAATTTCCATTAATGCTCGGAAAAGAGCTGTTGATTTATGGTCCTCAAGTATTGTTGCGAAACAATATATGAATTTGTATGGAAGTATTGCTTTTGGGCGATAGTTATTATTCGAAAAGCGGCCATATTATTGATTTAAAAATTCACCTTAAAAGAATAAGTGTTTATTTTTGGGTGATTTTTTAAAAATCAGCAAGAGTTAATTATAATTTGCTTGGGATGTCAGGCTTGGTGAGTTAATAATGGCTATATTATTGCCTGTAACTATGTTGGTTATATTTGCATCTTTGTTTTCGTATAGATGCATGGTTAATCCATTTTCGGTTGTTTATGGATGGTGGTTGTTCTGGTTGGTTGTTTCGTCTTTTGGCTTTGGCGGAATGGATTTGCCGAGTGCCAATTTTTATTATTTTCCATCTATATTATTTGTTTCGGCCTCAGTTGGTACATTTTTTGCAAAATTGGTGAGCGCCAAGCAGGATAAGTCAGAAAAATTTGTTAAATTTAATGCGTTATTAACAAAAAGAATTTACAAGATAACTGTAATTTTGGGAATTTTAATTATTCCATTCTTGTATAAATCGATTGGGTTGCTTAATGGTTACGGCGACGATTTGGCAAGCTATCGGAATGATTCTCTTGGTTCAGCTTCAGAAAAGAGTTTGATTTTTGGTAGTGTTTTGTCTTATGTTTTTTATGGATCGATATTTACACCATTATTGTACTTTTGTGCCATTTATGGTGTTTTGGATTTTATTATTTATCGGCGCTGGATTGTGCTTCTTTCATCATCTGTGTTGATGTTTTTTGATGGGGTTATAACTTTTGGGCGATTTGCATTTTATCAGATATTGGTAATTTTTATATTGTCAAAGTGGTTATGTAAATTGCCGAATAAAAGATTGAGCTTGCCTAATTTGAAGAACAGTGCAGATTTAGCGAATAAATCTGGGAAGTGGTTGATGCTAGGAGTTCTTGGTTTTGGGCTTTTAATTACTTTGCTACGATTGGGGGATGGCCAATCATTGTTGGCTGTTGTTCATCACTTTGTTAATTACCATACAGTGGGATTTGTTTTATTTGATAAAGAATTGCAAAATAATTCTTCACAATTAAATTCATTGATAACTTATGGTAGGGCGTCGTTTGGTGGGATTGACGAATACTTGGTATTATTAACCCGGCAGGCTTTTTTTCCTGGCTTGGAGCCCGTCAAGCATGTAATTGGAACATATTTGAATAAATTCACGCTTGTTGGTGCGACTTCCGATGGTTTGCCTTTAATTTATAATGCTTATTACACTGCTATTTATACTCTTTATCTAGATGCTGGTTTTTTTGGTGTTGCTCTTGGCGGTGCTATTTTTGGGTTTTCCGTTTTTGTTTGTGCTCGATCTTGGTCAAAAAATATGAATTTATTTTCATTGTTTCGGCTTCTGTTGCTATTGTATTTGGGTTTTTTCTCGATATTTAACAGTCCGCTTGAGGGTCATAGATTTTGGATTCCATTTCTGATGACTTACGTCTTTCAGAAATTTATGAGGAAGAATTTTAGACTGGGGATTTACAAATGACTGCATCTGGTGACAGATTATCCAGTGAGATGCCAAAAATATCTGTTCTTTCCGCGACATATAATGTTGCTGATTCCATTGAGGTGCTGATTGATTCGCTAAATGCTCAGACTAGCTCGGATTTTGAGTGGATAGTTGCAGATGGTGGTTCTGTGGATGGGACGATTGAATTAATTAAAGAGCGTGCAAACTTTCCGGTTTCAGTAATCAATGGTCCAGACTTTGGAATATATGATGCTTTAAATAAAGCGGTTAAATTGGCTCGCGGCGATTTTTATGTTGTCGCAGGCGCGGACGATAGTTTTTCTTTTGATGCCATTGATCAATATATAAAATTAATTTATTCTACTGAAGCCGATATTGTTACTGCTACTGTGTCCAGTAATGGTGTAATGCTTTTGCCACAGCGTGGGTTGCCATGGCTTAGAGGACAGAATGCATACATATCTAATCACTCAGTTGGTGTTGCAATTCGTCGCTCATTGCATGAGCGGTTTGGCTTCTATAGCAAAAAATTTCCAATTGCTGCCGATCAATTATTTATTAAGACTGTTTGTTCTAATAAAGATGTAAATATTATTTCTGGCAATTTCACTGCTGGAGAGTTTTCGGGATTGGGCGTTTCGTCTGTTGATATTGCTGGATTGCTGACTGAGTCCTTCAGAGTACAGTTGCTAACCGAAAAATTTCGATTTATTCAGTTTTTCCTATTGCTTTATCGGGTCATTAATAATTTTCATAAATTATAAATATATCTACAATATTATTGATGTGGAATGTATTGAAATAAATATGAAAATATTGTTCATTCTTTCGAATATAAGTTTTCCTCCTGTTGAGGGGGCTCATGAGCAGACTTTGCGGGTAATTGACGGGCTTAGTAAACGTGGTTATCGATGTTCGCTTTTAGTTATTTGCAAAAAATCTCTTTCTTTTGATCAAAAAAGTTTTTGTGAAAATTATCCGAATCTGACTCTCTTGAAGGTTTTTGAGGACAGTAGTTCCTACTCATCTGCTTTGCTTTTTCGAATGATGCGGACTGTTGGTGGCGGTGTGTGGCGCGATGAAGTACGGGATAAGTTTTTGAAGTGCCAAAGTGATTTTGACTTGGTTCACGCAGAAGGCATTCCTTTGGCGCCACTTGTCTTTTCGAGCATAAATATTCCTTTTGTGCTGAGCGTAGTTGATGCCTGGTCGCTTCGGCAGTTTCGTCTGGGAAAATCTTATGGAGTGCATGTAAAAGCAGTTGCAAGATTTGTTGCTGCTTTGGTTGGCTTAGTGGCTGAAATTTTTTTGCTCCCGCGCGCGGAAGTTGTACATGTGGTTTCTTCAGCCGATGCGGGATATTTGACTAAATTGAATCCAAGGATCAAGGTCCGAGATATTTCTGTTGCTTTGCCTATGGTGCAGAATACAGAAATTGCTAAAACGTCGGATGAGCAGGCCAACAGTGTTGTTTTAAAGAAGCCGACCCTTGTTTTTTCTGGGGATATAAGAGTTGGTTATATAAGAGATGGTCTGGTGTCTTTTTTGGTGAATGTTTTTCCGAAGCTACTTTGCGATTTTCCTGGCTTGAAGCTCTTGCTTTTGTGCAGGGCATCACCCGTAGGAGCGCTACATCATCTGATAAAAGGTGATAGTGCAATTTCAGTTTTCGAGTGGGTGCCAGACTATGCTGCAGCGATAAAAAGTGCAGACATTGTTGTTTTGCCTGATGCTAATGGAACAGGTCAAAAGAACAGAACCGTTCAGGCTCTTTCACTAGGTGTTCCAGTTGTGGGATCTCCGGCGGCGTTTGAGGGTGTTGGGATTAAAAATTGGCGGCAAGGAGTCATTGCTAAAACTCCTGAAGAATTTGTTTTTGGTATCCGGTCACTACTGACACGTCCTTCTTTGGCCGTTAAAATCGCTACTAATGCGGAGCGGTTTGCAATTTCAAGATTTTCGCTTTCTGTTATTTTAAGTCAATGGGATAATCTTTATCGCGATGCTTTGAATGCAAAAATATAAATACAAATGCGTGAATATTTTCAGAACTTGATCGAGTTTAGACTTCCCCCCCATTTCCGCGGCCGATCGGCCGTCGCCGTGCAAATGTGGTGGCTGGTGCAGTCCACGCTGTTTCATGGCTCGCCTCAGTTTGCCTACGGCTTCAGGCGCTGGCTGCTGCGGTGTTTTGGTGCGCGCGTGGGCCAGGGCGCAGTCATTCGCCCCAGCGTCACCATCACCTACCCGTGGAAGGTGAGCATTGGCGACCACGCCTGGGTAGGCGACGATGTGGTGCTGTACAGCCTGGGCGAGATTGAGATTGGCGCCCACGCGGTAGTGTCGCAAAGCAGCTATTTGTGCACGGGCGACCATGACTACACGCAGCCAGACTTTCCCATCCGCGCCCGCAAGATCACCATTGGGGCCGAGGCCTGGGTGGCGGCAGATGTGTTTGTGGCGCCGGGCGTGTGCATTGGGCCTGGGGCTGTGATTGGTGCGCGCAGTTCGGTGTTTGCGGATATGCCTGGGGGCATGGTTTGCCTTGGGTATCCGTGCAAGCCGGTGAAGGCGCGGGTGTCGGCTGCCAAGACGGCAGGTGGTGCTGAAATTTAGATGAAATGTGCTGTTAGCGCTTGTGGGGTGAGCGCTGGTAACTATTGTTTTTGGAGTGTTTGGGGGTGAGTTGCAGGGGGTGGATGGGATGGTGGGGGCCCTTCGATACGGCCTGCGGCCTACTCAGGGTGAACGGGGTGGGGGCTTTGAGAGGGCCTTGCGGCCTGCTTGGGGTGAACGGGGTGGGGGCTTTGATAGGGCTTGCGGCCTGCTTGGGGTGAATGGGGTGGGGCTTTGATAGGGCCTGCGGCTTGCTTGGGGTGAATGGGGAATAAACCGCCGTTCGTGGTGAGTAGCGCGAAGCGCGTATCGAACCATGGGGCTGGGGGCATCACCCTTCGATACGGCCTGCGGCCTACTCAGGGCGAACGGGGGTGGGGCTTTGATAGGGCTTGCGGCCTGCTTGGGGTGAACGGGGTGGGGGCTTTGATAGGGCTTTGCGGCCTGGTTGGGGTGAATGGGGTGGGGGCTTTGATAGGCCTTGCGGCCTGCTGGGGGTGAATGGGGAATAAACCGCCGTTCGTGGTGAGTAGCGCGAAGCGCGTATCGAACCATGGGGCTGGGGGCATCACCCTTCGATACGGCCTTGCGGCCTACTCAGGGCGAACGGGGTGGTCTGAGGTATGTCACTAATCCGTGAAATATGCCTTTAGCGCTTATCCAGCAAGCGCGGGTAGCTATTGTTTTTATAGTTTTTGAATGCGGTTGTTTTCTTGAAAATTCTTCTCCACGGCATCAATTTCGCGCCTGAGCTCACGGGCATTGGCATATACACGGGCGAGATGGCCGCGTGGCTGGCGGCGCGCGGGCACCAGGTGCGGGTGGTCACGGCGCTGCCTTATTACCTACCCCGACTGGGCCGTGGGCGCGGGCTACTCGCCACGAACGCGGTGGGGGCGCGCTACTCGTTATGAATGGGGCTTTGAGCAATCCATGCCCCAAACCCAGTCCGAGCTAACAATAGCTATTGACCCTGCAGCCCGGTTGCATGACCATCAGTTCGCTCCCCATTCGTTTGCCCAGGAGAATCCCTTGGACCGCACACAAGTTCTGAAATTACTGACTCAGCACAAAGCAGCCTTGGTCCAGCGCTTCGGCGTCACAAACCTGGCTTTGTTTGGCTCCACGGTGCGCAATACGGCGCGCCCGGATAGCGACGTGGATGTGCTAATTGCCTTCGATGGCCCCGCCACGTCGGCGCGCTATTTTGGTGTGCAGTTTTATCTGGAAGACCTGCTGGGCTGCCCGGTCGATCTGGTGACCGACAGGGCGCTGCGTCCGGAGTTGCGGCCCTATATTGAAAAAGAAGCCTTGTATGTCTGATCAAGCCGCAAACAGCCCTGGGCTGCGCGCCTGGCGCTTTTATGTTGACGACATGATCGGCTTTGCCAACAACGTACTGACTTATACCGAGGGCTATGACCAGTCTGCTTTTGAGCAGAGCAAGCTGCATTACGACGCAACGCTACGCAATTTGGAATTGATTGGCGAAGCTGCAACCCATATTCCACAGCATGTTCGCGAATTTGCGCCAAAAATCCCCTGGCGATTGATAGTTGCCACGCGTAATCGGTTGATTCATGGTTATCTTGGCATCGACAACGATACTGTGTGGAGCATTATTCGCGACAACACGCCGTCGCTGCTGGTTGAACTTTGCTTGCTGAAAAATGCGGCTGAGGCGAATAAAATTTTCTAATTTTGTTTTTGTTTTTGTTTTTGTTTCTTCACCTCGGTTAGCCTTTTGAAAATTCTTCTCCACGGCATCAATTTCGCGCCTGAGCTCACGGGCATTGGCAAATACACGGGCGAGATGGCCGCGTGGCTGGCGGCGCGCGGGCACCAGGTGCGCGTGGTTACGGCGCCGCCTTATTACCCCGACTGGGCCGTGGGCGCGGGCTATTCGGCACGCACCTGGCGGCGCGAGCGCTGGCAGGGGGTGGATGTGTGGCGCTGCCCGCTGTGGGTGCCGGCGCAGCCGGGCGGGGCCAAGCGGCTGTTGCATCTGGCCAGCTTTGCGCTGGGCAGCTTGCCGGTGATGCTGCGCCAAGTGCTGTGGCGGCCCGATGTGGTGTGGGTGGTAGAGCCCGCGCTGTTTTGCGCGCCTGCCGCGCTGGGTGTGGCGCGCCTGGGCGGGGCGCGGGCCTGGCTGCATGTGCAAGACTTTGAGGTGGATGCGGCGTTTGACTTGGGCCTGCTGCGTGGCAAGTTCTTGCGCGGGCTGGTGGCCGGGGCCGAGCGCTGGCTGATGCGCCGCTTTGATGTGGTCAGCACGATTTCGCAGCGCATGCACCAGCGGCTGCTGGACAAGGGCGTGCCCCCCGCGCGTGCGGTGCTGGCGGCCAATTGGGTGGATGTGTCGGCCATTACCCCGCAGGGCAGTGATTTGCCGCGCAGCGCTGGCACGGGCGGCTTCAGGGCCGAGCTGGGCATTGCCGCCGATGCGGTGGTGGCGCTGTATTCGGGCAACATGGGCGGCAAGCAGGGGCTGGATCTGTTGGCTGATGTGGCAAAACTGTGCCTAGCCCTTGCTGGGCCTGCGCAGCCTGCTATTGTTTTTGTGTTCTGCGGCAACGGTGCAGGCCGTGCAGACCTGGTGCAGCGCTGCACTGGCTTGCCGAATGTGCGCTTTCTGGATCTGCAGCCCCTGGCGCGGCTGAACGATCTGCTGGCCATGGCCGATGTGCACTTGCTGCCGCAGCGGGCCGACGCGGCAGACCTGGTCATGCCCAGCAAGCTCACCGGCATGCTGGCCAGCGGCCGCCCCGTGCTGGCCACAGCCCACCCAGGCACCGAGCTGGCCACGGTGGTGCAGGGCTGCGGCGTTGTGGTGCCCCCCGAAGACCCGCAGGCCATGGCGCAGTCGCTGTTGCGCCTGGCTGGCAACGCTGCGCTGCGCCAGCAGCTGGGCGCTGCAGGTCGCGCCTATGCACTGGCGCACCTGGACCGCGATGCGGTGCTGCGCCAGTTTGAAGCAGCCGCTTTGGCAGTGATTGGCAAGGGCGAGCGGGGGGCACCCGTTCGTGGTGAGTAGCGCACAGCGCGTATCGAACCATGAAGCCCCCGGTGTTGGAATGAGGCGGGGGACTGTCACCCTTCGATACGGCCTGCGGCCTACTCAGGGCGAACGGGGGGGGAATAGCACCACCGTTCGTGGTGAGTAGCGCGAAGCGCGTATCGAACCATGAAGCCCGGTGTTGGAATGAGGCGGGGGGGCTGGCACCCTTCGATACGGCCTTGCGGCCTACTCAGGGCGAACGGGCGGGGGGAGGTGACCAGGGCGAACCCAATAGAACCGCCGTTCGTGGTGAGTAGCGCGCAGCGCGTATCGAACCATGAAGCCCCCGGTGTTGGAACGAGGCGGGGGGGGCTGTCACCCTTCGATACGGCCTTGCGGCCTACTCAGGGCGAACGGGCGGGGGGAATAAAACCGCCGTTCGTGGTGAGTAGCGCGAAGCGCGTATCGAACCATGAAGCCCCTGGTGTTGGAACGAGGCGGTGGGCTGTCACCCTTCGATACGGCCTTGCGGCCTATTCAGGGCGAACGGGGGGGAATAAAACCGCCGTTCGTGGTGAGTAGCGCGCAGCGCGTATCGAACCATGAAGCCCCGGGTGTTGGAATGAGGCGCTGGGCTGTCACCCTTCGATACGGCCTTGCGGCCTACTCAGGGCGAACGGGCGGGGGGAATAAAACCGCCGTTCGTGGTGAGTAGCGCGCAGCGCGTATCGAACCATGAAACCCCCGGTGTTGGAACGAGGCGGTGGGCTGTCACCCTTCGATACGGCCTTGCGGCCTACTCAGGGCGAACGGGGGGGGGAATAAAACCGCCGTTCGTGGTGAGTAGCGCGCAGCGCGTATCGAACCATGAGGCGCCTGGTGTTGGAATGAGGCGGGGGGCTGTCACCCTTCGATACGGCCTTGCAGCCTACTCAGGGCGAACGGGCGGGGGGAGGTGACCAGGGCGAACCCAATAGAACCGCCGTTCGGGGTGAGTAGCGCGCAGCGCGTATCGAACCCTGTCCTGAGCTCAGCCTGCCCTGAGCTTGTCGAAGGGTCGAAGAGCCTGCCCTGACCTGCAACCCCGCGCATCTTCAATGCCCCCTCTCCTCAAAATAGTGCATCTAGTTGTTAATGCAAAATGTCGCCATGTCACACCAAATTTCGCGCGCGCTGATCGGCCTGCAGCTGCTGGCCCTGCTGGTGGGCACGCAAATGCCTAACGCCTGGCGCAATGGCGCAGTGCAGGCCTTGCATGCGCCGTCATGGGTGTCTTCCACCGGGCATTTCGTGTTGTTTGCCGGCATGGCCATGGTGCTGGCCGCCCGCCCGCTGGCATGGTCCGTGCTGCGCACCGTGCTGGTGTTGCTGGCGCTGGCGTTGCTGACCGAAGGGTTGCAGGTGTTCGCCATCGACCGGCATCCGCGCTGGGTGGATGTGGGCATTGATGTGGCCGGTGCGCTGGTGGGTGTGGGGTTGGTCAAACTGAGGTTTTTATGCTTCGTTCGCCGTTAAGGCTGTCTTCGCCCGCTGTTCGCTATGTGGCGATGGCGCTGGATGCTTGCATTATTTGGGGCTGTGGCTGGGGGGCTTACTGGTGGTACTTCGGCACGGCCGAGCATGCCCGCATTCCGTCGCAATACGAGCTGGCGGTGCTGGCGGCCTCGCTTATGTTGCTGACGTTTTCGCGCAGCGTTTACCGCTCTTGGCGCGTCAATGATCTGTGGGTCATGCTGCGCTCGGTCGCGTCGGGTTGGTTGTGCTCTGTGGGGGGCGTGCTGCTCTGGTTGTTTGTAACCAAGTCGTCGTCAGACCTGTCGCGCATGTGGTTTGTGGGTTGGGTCGCGGGCACGCTGGTGGTGTTGTGCCTGCAGCGGCTGGCGGTTTACGGCGGGCTGCACTGGCTGCGCCGCAAGGGCTATAACTTCAAAACAGTGGTGCTGGTGGGTGTGGGCCCCACCAGCGAGCATGTGCAACAGGCACTGGCCCAGTCGGCCTGGAGTGGCTTGCGCGTGCTGGCCACGCTGCCGCCCGAGGCGCTGGCGCCTTTCATGGCGGCGCAGCGGGGCCAGCAGCCGGTGGACGAGGTGTGGCTGTGCCTGCCCGTGGGCGACAAGGCGGGCATTTTTGCCACGCTGGATGTGCTGCGCCACAGCACGGCCAACATTCGCCTGGTGCCCGATATGTCTGCGCTCAGGCTGATCAATCACGGCATCAGCGAGGTGGTGGGCATTGCTATGCTCGACCTCTCGGCCTCGCCCATCACGGGCGATGTTCGGCTGGTCAAGGCGGTGCAAGACAGGGTGCTGGGCGCGCTGATCTTGCTGCTGATCAGCCCGGTCATGCTGGCCATTGCGTTGGCCATCAAGCTCACGTCCCCTGGGCCGGTGCTTTACCGCCAGCTCCGCCATGGCTGGAACGGCGAAGAGATCTGGGTTTACAAGTTCCGCAGCATGGTGGTGCACGCTGAGCAAAACGGCCAGGTCACGCAGGCGCAAAAGAGCGATGCCCGCATCACGCCGCTGGGCGCGTTCTTGCGCCGCACCAGCCTGGACGAGCTGCCCCAGTTCATCAACGTGCTCCAAGGCCGCATGTCCATCGTCGGCCCCAGGCCGCACGCCGTGGTGCACAACGAGCACTACAAAGAGCTGGTGCCCCACTACATGCTGCGCCACAAGGTCAAGCCCGGCATCACCGGCTGGGCACAAATCAACGGCTTTCGCGGCGAGACCGACACGCTGGACAAGATGCAAAAGCGCGTCGAATACGACTTGCACTACATCGAAAACCTGTCGCTGGCGCTGGACTTGAAGATCATCGCTGCGACGCTGTTCAAGGGTTTTGTGCACAAGAACGCGTATTAGCGCTTCGACTGGTTTGGGGCATGCTTCGATACGCGCTGCGCGCTACTCAGCACGAACGGGCGGGGTGGGTGCGGTGGGTGAAGCGGGCGAGGTGGGCAAGGTGGGTGAAGCGGGCGAGGTGGGCAAGGTGGGTGAAGCGGGCGCTGATCCCCGTTCGCCCTGAGTAGGCCGACAGGCGGTATCGAAGGGTACTCACCACCAAGATATACACCGTTCGCCCTGAGTAGGCCGCAGGCCGTATCGAAGGGCTAGCACGGGCGCAGGACATGCTTCGATACGCGCTGCGCGCTACTCAGCACGAACGGGCGGGGGGGCAAGGTAGGTGAAGCAGGCACTGATCCCCGTTCGCCCTGAGTAGGCCGCAGGCCGTATCGAAGGGTACTCACCACCAAAGTGCAGATATACACCGTTCGCCCTGAGTAGGCCACAGGCCGTATCGAAGGGTGCCTAATTTGAGGGGAAAAATATGTTCTGGGTTTACATCCTGCGTTGCGCCGATGCGAGCTATTACACCGGGCACACAGACAACCTCGAAAAACGCATAGGCGAGCACCAGTCGGGAATAACTGGCGGCTACACCTCTACGCGCCTACCGGTTGAACTGGTGTGGACACAGGAATGCTCCACCCGCGAAGAAGCCCTGGCGGCTGAACTGCAGGTAAAGGGCTGGAGCCGCCGCAAAAAAGAAGCCTTGCTCACAGGCGACTGGGCAGCAGTTTCAAAATTCGCGAAGAAAGATTTTTCGAAGTGAAGGCTTCATGGTTCGATACGCGCTACGCGCTACTCACCCCGAACGGTAGTCCTATCCCGCCCACCCTGAGCAGGCCGCCAGGCCATACCAAAGGCCCCACCCCGTTCACCCTGAGCAGGCCGCCACGCCGTATCGAAGGGTGCTCACCACGAACAAGCAAACATACTCCGTTCGCCCTGAGTAGGCCTCAAGGCCGTATCGAAGGGTACGTCAAACCACAACACGGGCCCACGACAGGGTTCGATACGCGCTACGCGCTACTCACCCCGAACGGTGGTTCTATCCCGCCCACCCTGAGCAGGCCGCCAGGCCATACCAAAGGCCCCACCCCGTTCGCCCTGAGTAGGCCGCCAGGCCATATCGAAGGGTGCTCACCACGAACAAGCAAACATACTCCGTTCGCCCTGAGTAGGCCGCCAGGCCGTATCGAAGGGTGCTCCACCACGATGAAGCACAACGCCGGCGTAAAGGGGCAGGGTAGTGGCACATATTGACAATGCAGCCTTGCTGCCGGCACCCGCGTTCGCCGCGGCCGTGGCCGCGTTGCCGCTGGTCTCGCTCGATTGGGTGCTGACCAATCCTGACGGCCAGCTGCTGTTGGGCCAGCGCCTCAATGCGCCCGCGCGCGGCTGGTGGTTTACGCCGGGTGGGCGTATCCGCAAGAACGAAGCCCTGGCCCATGCGCTGCAGCGTGTGGCCTGCGATGAGCTGGGGTTGGCGCCGCAGCTTGCCGGCATGTGGGCAAGCCGTGCGCAGCTGATGGGTGCCTGGGACCATTTCTACCCCGACAGCGCTTTCAGCCCTGACGCAAGTACGCATTACGTGAACCTGCCGCACTGGCTGGCGCTGACGTGGGCCGAGGTGGCGCAGCTTGCGTTGCCCGTGGGCGAGCAGCACAGCGCCTGGCAATGGTGCCCGCTTGCCGATGTGGCTTGCAATCCGCTGGTGCATGAGTATGTGAGGCCGTACGCGGCCTGGGCGTTGCCTCGCGCCGCACGTTGTGATTGATCCGGCATCTTTGAACTTGAAACAACCGTTCGGGCTGGGCTTGTCGAAGCCCTTCGACAAGCCCAGTCAGGGCGGGTTTCACAAATAATTCCCGCCGAATCAATACGATGTATGGTAAAAAATGTTGCCGAAAGAAACACAAAAGTGCCATTGGCTACATTTCTGATGTGGTTTCCCCAGCCCTGGCTTGCCACGGCATTGACATGGCTCTCAGCGTCCCCTTTGTCCTGACATTTTCATCAGACCTCAGCATGTATCAAAAGTTTACAACGCGTGTTGCGCGCACCACCTTCAAAGAATGGCTTCCGGCGCTGGGGCTGTTGGCTTTGCCGGTGTTGGCGCAACCGCAAGATTTGGGTGTGGCCACCCTGGGCGCCACGGGCGGCCTGACCATTCCTTCGGCCTATGTGCTGGGCTCGGGCGATATGGCGCTGAGCGCGGGCAATTATGTAGACCCCAAGCTGGGCAACTTCAGCCGCAAGCAGAACTACACGCTGGGCTTTGGACTGCTGCCGGGGGTGGAGCTTTTTGGACGGTTTGCCGAATACCAGAACCCGCGTTCCGTGCCGCCTGGCGCCCTCGATGTGAGTGGGCCGCGCGACATTTCTGGCAATGTGAAATGGCAGTTGCCTTTGGATGTGCCCGGCATTCCCAAGTTGGCCGTGGGCGCCACCGACCTGAGCGGTGGCGCGGTGTATTTCAGCTCCAAGTATGTGGTGGCCAGCGATCAATATGGCCCGGTGCGCTGGTCGCTGGGCTATGCGCGCAGCAAGCCGGCGCTGGAGCGGGCCCAAAGCGCGCGGGTGCTGGACGGCGTGTTTGGCGGGGCCGAGCTGTTTCTGGGCAACAGGGGCCTTTCGTTGCTGGCCGAAACCGATGGCACGCAGCGCCATGCCGGTCTGCGTTACCAGTCTGAAGCGCTGCCTTGGTTGGCCGATGGCTATGTGGTGGGCACGCTGCAGCGCTCTTTTGGTGCAAAAACGCTGGCGGGGCGCTCCGCCGATGACACTAGCTTCAATGTGTCGCTGGTAATGGCGCTGGGCGCATCCGACACCACCCGCAAGGCCTGGGCCGATGCCGTTCGGCCGCTGGCGCCGCTGCCTTTGCCAGGCACGGCGCCTGCTGACGGCATGGCGGCCACCGCGCACGACCGCATGGAAGACCTGACCCGCGCCCTGCGCGACAGCGGCCTCGATCGTGTGCGCGTTGGCATGCTGGGCCAGGAGATGCGGGTCGAATACGAAAACTACCGCTACCTGCACAACGAGGCCGATGCCTTGGGCGTGGTGCTGGGCCTGGCCGCTGAATACGCGCCCGCTGGCGTGGAGCGCGTGAACGCCGTCACGCTCAAGGCGGGCCAGCAGGTGCTGGAGACGTCGGTTGATGTGGCGGCGTTTCGCGGCTTTCTGCGCGATGGCGACGCCTCGCCGGTGCGCGTTGGCATGCGCGTGGGCCAGGGGGGCGGCTTTGGCACCAGCGCGGTGCAGTGGGCTGGCGAGGCCGTGCAGCGCACGCGGGTGCGGGTTGAGCTCAAGCCGCTGCTCAACTACACCCTGGGCACCGAGTTTGGTGCGTTTGATTATTCGCTGGCGGCCAACGTGCGTGCCACGGCCGGTTTGTGGCGCGGCGCCGAGGTCTATGCCGATGTGGTGCAGCGCCTGGACGAATCCGACAACATGCAGCCGGGCCGGATCTTTGCCAGCTCGCAGCACCGCAATGGCCTGAGAACGCTGGCCTTGCAACAGTCGCTCTGGCTGGGGCCACGGGTGTTTGCCAGCGCTGGTGTGGGCCGCTACAACCACAACTACCGTGGCGTGGAGGGCGAGTCGATCCTGTTCATGCCCTGGAACGAGGACACGGTGCACCTCAAGGGCAGCTACCTGCGCCAGCAGGGAAGTGCGCTGCCTCGCACGCAAGAGGCCTATGCCGCGTCGTACCGCTGGAAGTTCGATTCAAAAACCTGGGTTGAAGGCGGCTACCACCAGTACACCGACCGCTCCACCGGGCCGGCTCTGGCGCTTACCCGCTGGTTTGGCGATGTGGCGGTGCAGGTTTTTGCGCGCAAGGGTGGCTCCAACACCTATGTGGGCCTGGAGCTGAGCCTGCCGCTCACGCCGCGCCAGGGCATGGGGGCGGGCACGGTGCAGCTGGCTGGCACGCCACGCTATGCGCAGTCCATCCGCACCTTGATGACCAATGGCGGCAACGCATACAACTGGGTTGACAGCCGTTCCGTGCGCCCGGTGGCCCTGAATTACCAGCCCGAGGTGGAGCAGCTGAACTCGGGCCGCATTACGCCAGATTTCATCAAAGACCAGGTGCAGCGGATGCGGGAGTCGTTTTTTCTCCACGCGCGCAACCAGTTGGACTAAATGGAGCAAGCGGGGCTTGAAACTTGCTTGATCTTCCGGCAATTCGATTAATATGTTTCTAGCGGTTTTTTTGATGCGTTTGTGTTAACTACTGAAGGGGAAATTTATGCGTTTGAACAACATTTCTTTGGCGGCTGTGGTGTTGGGCGGTAGCGCGTTGCTGGCTGCATGTGGCGGTGGCGGCGATGACCCAGCGCCTGATCAGGTTGTATCGGCGAACACCACGGTGGCCATCGACAAGGCCAGCGGCCCGGCCGCAGTGACGGCGATCCTGGACAAGGAGTTTGCGTTTGACGCCGTACCAGCATTTGAAACGACTGCTGCAACCAAGCTGAAGCTGACGGGCACCGGCGCTGAACCCAAGTTTGAACTCAGCTCGGACGGCGGTACCGCAAAGGGTGACATGTCGTTTGGCTCCTGCATATTCAAGGTGACCAGCACGACCTTTCTTCCACCCCATTTCATGGCCACGTTGCCGACAATCACCATAAGCAGCTGCAACTTTTTCCTTCCTATCGGTGGCTTTGTAGCGGGCGCCGCTCCCCGCCCCGTTAATCTGCAATGGATGCTGGGTAATGCCACATCTCGCCCAGTTTCCCTGCCCGTGTCTATCAGCTCGTCGGGCGGGATCACGCTGAATAACTCGAGCGTGGGCAACGCTACCCTGGTGACTGCCACGGGTGCAACGGGCGGCGGCAGCTAAAAACAGGGGCCCGGTTGTTGGTGTTTGCCGTATCGCTCAGGCGAACGGTTCAAGCCCCATCACACCGGGTTAGAAATTAAGCAAAAACAGCTGCCAGCGCTTTTGTACAAAGCGCTGGCAGCTATCAATTTTGAAGCTCCGCTTCAGCGTCCCGCTCCCCCCGGTTTCTGGTACATGCCCTCGATGGCCTGCACAAGGTGCGCCGTCAGGTTATTGCGCTTGATATTGAGCGTGGGCGTCAGGTGCACCGCGCGCTAGAGCCGGGTTGGTTCACCCTTGGCGGCTGTCGCGATACCCGAACCGTTGCAGCCAGTGGGTCAGGCCGCCGCCTCCAGCCCTTGCGCAAAATGCGCCTGCATGGCTTTGGCCGTGGCCTTGGCATCGCGCGCCAGCATGGCCGCCAAAATGGCACGGTGCTCGTTCAGCGAATCTTCGATGCGCCCTTGCTTGAGCAGCGAGTTGTGGCGGTTGAGCTTCATCACCTTGCGCAGGTCGGCCACCATCTGGCTGCGCCAGCGGTTGTCGGCCATCTCCAGCAGGTGCATGTGAAAGCGCTCGTTGATGGCGAAGAATTTTTCACGGTCCGCCACAGCGGTTTCTAGCTCGGCGTGCAGGTCTTGCAGCGCTTTCAACTGCGCTTCGGTGGCGTGTTCGGCCACCACGCCCGCGGCGTCGCTCTCTAGCAGGCTGAGCAGGTGGTACACGTCGCGCAGGTCTTTTTCGCTCATCTCCGTCACATAGGCGCCACGGCGCACCTTCATCGTGACCAGGCCTTCGGCGGCCAGCACCTTCAGCGCCTCGCGCAGGGGGGTGCGGCTGATGCCGAATTCTTCGGCGATCTTGAGTTCGTCGATCCAGCTGCCGGGCTCTAGCTCGCGACGAAAAATGCGCTGGCGCAGTTGCTCAGCCACTTCAACATACAGGGCGCGGGGCGTGAGGGTGTGGGCAGACATGGGGTGGATTGTAAGCTGGCAAGAATATTTTGAATGAATAATTATGAATGATGTAAACTCGCCGCCACATCGGGATCAGCCCTTGCGCCGTTTACGCCCCCACCGCCATCTTCGGAGAAGCCTTCGCCATGAGTGACAAGCCCCACAACAATGCCCCCGAGTTCGCTGCCGCTTCGCTGGAAGCCTGGACCAAGGCCGCAGCCAAATCGGCCCCCGGCGGCGATGTGAATGCCCTGAACTGGGTCACGCCCGACGGCATCACCGTCAAGCCGCTGTACACCGCTGAAGACACGGCCAGCCTGCCTTACGCCAACACGCTGCCCGGTTTTGAGCCCTACCTGCGCGGCCCGCAGGCCACCATGTATGCGGTGCGACCCTGGACGATTCGCCAATACGCGGGTTTTTCGACGGCTGAAGAATCGAACGCCTTCTACCGCAAGGCCCTGGCAGCAGGCGGGCAGGGCGTGAGCGTGGCGTTCGACCTGGCCACCCACCGTGGCTATGACAGCGACCATCCGCGCGTGACGGGCGACGTGGGCAAGGCCGGTGTGGCGATTGATTCGGTCGAGGACATGAAGATCCTGTTCGACCAGATTCCGCTCGACAAGGTGTCGGTATCGATGACCATGAACGGCGCCGTGCTGCCGGTGCTGGCGGGCTACGTGGTGGCGGCAGAAGAGCAGGGCGTCTCGCAAGACCAACTCTCAGGAACCATTCAGAACGACATTCTGAAAGAGTTCATGGTGCGCAACACCTACATCTACCCGCCCAAGCCCTCGATGCGCATCATTGGCGACATCATTGGCTACACGGCACGCAACATGCCCAAGTTCAACTCGATCTCGATCTCGGGTTACCACATGCAAGAGGCTGGGGCCAACCAGGCGCTGGAGCTGGCCTTCACCCTGGCCGACGGCAAGGAGTATGTGAAGACCGCCATCGCCTCGGGCCTGGACGTGGACGAATTCGCCGGGCGCCTGAGCTTCTTCTGGGCCATCGGCATGAACTTCTACCTCGAAGTCGCCAAGATGCGCGCGGCGCGCCTGCTGTGGTGCCGCATCATGAAGGAGACCGGCGCCAAGAACCCCAAGAGCCTGATGCTGCGCACCCACTGCCAGACCTCGGGATGGTCGCTCACAGAACAAGACCCTTACAACAACATCGTGCGCACCACCATCGAGGCCATGGCGGCCGTGTTTGGCGGCACGCAAAGCCTGCACACCAATGCGCTCGACGAAGCCATCGCGCTGCCCACCGAGTTCAGCTCGCGCATCGCACGCAACACGCAGCTCATCATTCAGGAAGAAACGCACATCACCAACGTGGTGGACCCCTGGGCTGGCAGCTACATGATGGAAAAGCTGACGCAGGACATGATGGACGCCGCCTGGAAGATCATCGAAGAGGTCGAAGCCATGGGCGGCATGACCGCAGCCGTGGACAGCGGCTGGGCCAAGCTCAAGATCGAGGCCGCCGCTGCTGAAAAGCAGGCACGCATCGACTCTGGCCGCGACGTGATCGTGGGCGTCAACAAATACAAGCTGGCCAAGGAAGACCCGGTCGATATTCTGCAGATCGACAACGTGAAGGTGCGCGATGGCCAGATCGAGCGGTTGAAAAAAATCAAGGCAAATCGCGATGCAGCCCAGGTGCAGCAAGCACTGGATGCTCTTACTTCTGCAGCAGAAGACGGCAGCGGCAACCTGCTGGACCTGGCCATCAAGGCAGTGCGCCTGCGCGCCACGGTGGGCGAGGTGTCTGACGCGCTGGAGAAGGTTTTTGGGCGCCACCGCGCCGATACGCAAAAGGTGACCGGTGTGTACGCAGCTGCCTATGACTCGGCCGAAGGCTGGGACCAACTCAAGACCGAGATCAACGCCTTTGCAGAAGAACAGGGCCGCCGCCCCCGGGTCATGATCGCCAAGCTGGGTCAGGACGGCCACGACCGGGGCGCCAAGGTGGTGGCCACTGCTTTTGCCGACCTGGGGTTTGACGTGGACATGGGCCCGCTGTTCCAGACGCCCGAAGAATGCGCGCGCCAGGCGATTGAAAACGACGTGCACGCCGTGGGCGTGAGCACGCTGGCGGCAGGCCACAAAACGCTGGTGCCCGCCATCATCCAGTCGCTCAAGGACCAGGGCGCGGACGACATCATCGTGTTTGTGGGCGGCGTGATCCCGGTGCAAGACTATGAGCACCTGTACGAAGCGGGCGTGAAGGGCATTTATGGCCCCGGCACGCCGATTCCGGCCAGCGCCAAGGATGTGCTGGAGCAGATTCGCAAGGCGGTGGGTACTGCCGATACTGCGAAGTGATACAGTAATACGGTATTTCTCTGGAGAAACGCCATGGCTGTATCCGTCCGCATGGACCCCTTGCTCGAAAAGGAGCTGGAGCTTGCCGCCAAGCGGCAGGGCATCACCAAATCGCAATTCATCGTCGAAGCGGTGGAGCGCGCGCTGGGCCGCAAGGACCCGGCGGCGCTGTACCACAAGGTGATGGACCAAGCCGCGCGCTACGACATTGGCACCGGCACGCCTGACGAAGACCTGCCGCCCCACCAGTCGGCCCTGCGCCAAAGCCTGCGCGAAAACTACGCACGGCAGCAGGACGACTACGCGGCCTACCTGGCGCAGCGCGCTTTGGCCCAGGAGAAGCCGGATTGAAAGTCTGCCTGATCGACGCCGGACCCCTGGTGGCCCTGTTCCATCCGGGCGACCGCTTCCATGCGCGCTTTCGGCAGCTCATCGTGGAGAGCGAGGCACCCGTGCAACTGCACACCACCTGGCCCTGCATCACCGAAGCCAGCCATCTGCTGGGGCCGCGCTACCGGGTGGCCATGCTGCAGTGGATCGGCGCCGGCGCGGTGCAGATCTTTCCCTTCGACGCCGCCGACCTGCCCGACATGTGCGGCTGGATCGAGCAATACACCCAGCAGCCGCGCACGGAGATGGACCTGGCCGATGCCTCCCTGTACTGGCTGGCCTGCGAGTCGGGCGTGGCGCAGATTTTTACCGTCGATGTGCGCGACTTCTCCCGCTACCGGCTGCCCGACGGGCGCGGTTTCGACATCCTGTGATCCGCCGTCCATGAGCACTCTGCTTTCCCCTTCCTGGCTCGACGGCATCCTGCATGGAGCGCCGGCCATCCAGCGCCGCGCCATGTCCAAAGCCATCACGCTGCTCGAATCCACCCGCGCCGACCACCGCGCCCAGGGCGACGCGTTGCTCACCCAGCTGCTGCCCCACACGGGCAAGGCCTTTCGCCTGGGCATCAGCGGCGTGCCCGGCGTGGGCAAGTCCACGTTTATCGAGGCGCTGGGGCTGTACCTGATTGGCCTGGGCCACCGCGTGGCCGTGCTCACCATTGACCCATCCAGCACCGTCTCGGGCGGCTCCATTCTGGGCGACAAGACGCGCATGGAACACCTGTCGGCGCACGAAAAAGCCTACATCCGCCCCAGCCCGAGCAGCGGCACTTTGGGCGGCGTGGCCGAGAAGACGCGCGAGGCCATGCTGGTCTGCGAGGCCGCGGGCTACGACGTGGTGATCGTCGAAACCGTGGGCGTGGGCCAGAGCGAAATTGCCGTGGCGGGCATGACGGACATGTTCGTGCTGCTGCAGCTGCCCAACGCGGGCGACGACCTGCAGGCCATCAAGAAGGGCGTGATGGAGATTGCCGACCTGGTGGTCATCAACAAGGCCGACATCGACAAGAACGCCGCCACGCGGGCCGAGGCGCAGATCACATCAAGCCTGCGCCTGCTGGGCATGCACGGCAACCCCGACCATGCCACGCATGGCGCGCTGTGGCAGCCGCGCGTGCTGCAGATCAGCGCGCTGCTGGGGCAGGGCGTGGATGCCTTCTGGGCCGCCGTCACGCTGTTTCGCGAGATGCAAACCACCAACGGCCGCCTGGCCGCGCGCCGCGAAAAGCAGGCGCTGGCCTGGATGTGGGAGCGCATTGACGCAGGCCTCAAGCTGGCGTTTCGCCAGCATCCGCAGGTCAAGGAACTGCTGCCCCAGCTGCAGGCCGATGTGGCAGCAGGTCGCATCGCGGCATCCACTGCAGCACGAAATCTGCTGCTAGCGCAATCCAGTCAAGCGCAAGCAGCTATCAAATAAATAGTAAACACAAACCCATTTCACCAAAGGACGACCATGCAAGACATCCTGGATCAACTGGAGAAAAAGCGTGCGCTGGCACGCCTGGGCGGCGGGCAAAAGCGCATTGATGCGCAGCACGCCAAGGGCAAGCTCACGGCGCGCGAGCGCATCGAGCTGCTGCTGGACGACGGCACGTTCGAGGAATGGGACATGTTTGTCGAGCACCGCTGCACCGACTTTGGCATGGAAGACAACAAGATTCCCGGCGACGGTGTGGTGACCGGCTACGGCATGATCAACGGCCGCCTGGTGTTCGTCTTCAGCCAGGACTTCACCGTGTTCGGCGGCGCGCTCTCCGAAACCCATGCCGAGAAGATATGCAAGGTGATGGACCAGGCCATGAAGGTCGGCGCGCCTGTCATTGGCCTGAACGACTCGGGCGGGGCCCGCATCCAGGAAGGCGTGGCGTCTTTGGGCGGTTATGCCGACGTGTTCCAGAAGAACGTGCTGGCCAGCGGCGTGATTCCGCAGATCAGCATGATCATGGGCCCCAGCGCCGGTGGCGCCGTGTATTCGCCCGCCATGACCGACTTCATCTTCATGGTGAAAGACAGCTCGTACATGTTCGTCACCGGCCCCGACGTGGTCAAGACCGTGACACACGAAGAAGTCACGGCCGAGGAACTGGGCGGCGCCATCACCCACACCACCAAGAGCGGCGTGGCCGACATGGCGTTCGAGAACGACGTGGAGGCGCTGATGATGCTGCGCCGCCTGTACAACTACCTGCCGCTCAACAACCGCGAAAAGGCCCCGGTGCGCCCGAGCAACGACCCGGCCGACCGCATGGACCTGAGCCTGGACACCCTGGTGCCGGTCAATGCCAACCAGCCCTACGACATGAAGGAGCTGATTGTCAAGACCGTGGACGACGGCGACTTCTTCGAGCTGCAGCCCGAGTACGCCAAGAACATCGTCATCGGCTTTGCGCGTATGGAGGGGCAGAGCGTGGGCATCGTGGCCAACCAGCCGCTGGTGCTGGCCGGTTGCCTGGACATCAAGAGTTCCATCAAGGCCGCGCGTTTTGTGCGCTTTTGCGATGCGTTCAACATCCCCGTGGTCACGTTTGTGGACGTGCCAGGCTTCATGCCCGGCACTTCGCAAGAATACGGCGGCATCATCAAGCACGGCGCCAAGCTGCTGTACGCATACGCCGAGTGCACCGTGCCCAAGATCACCGTCATCACGCGCAAGGCCTACGGCGGCGCCTACGACGTGATGAGCAGCAAGCACCTGCGCGGCGACGTGAACCTGGCCTGGCCCAACGCAGAAATCGCCGTGATGGGCGCCAAGGGCGCGGTGGAAATCATCTTCCGCGAAGACAAGAACGACCCCGTGAAGCTGGCCGCCCGCGAAGCGGAATACAAGCAGCGCTTTGCCAACCCGTTTGTGGCCGGTGCGCGTGGCTTTATCGATGACGTGATCCTGCCGCACGAGACGCGCAAGCGCATCTGCCGCTCGCTGGTGATGCTGCGCGACAAGAAACTCGAAAATCCGTGGCGCAAGCACGGCAACATCCCACTCTGAGCGGACTAGGAGCATAAAAACATGTTTACGAAAATCCTGATCGCCAACCGTGGCGAAATCGCCTGCCGCGTCATCGCCACTGCCCGCAAGATGGGCATCCAAACCGTGGCGGTGTACTCCGACGCCGACAAGGAAGCCCGCCACGTCAAGCTGGCCGACGAGGCCGTGCACATTGGCGCGGCGCCCTCGCGCGAGTCCTACCTGCTGGCCGACAAGATCATTGCCGCCTGCAAGCAGACCGGCGCGCAGGCCGTGCACCCCGGCTACGGCTTCCTCTCTGAAAACGAAGCCTTCGCCAAGCGCTGCGAAGACGAGGGCATTGCCTTCATCGGCCCCAAGGCGCATTCGATCGCGGCCATGGGCGACAAGATTGCGTCCAAGAAGCTGGCGCTGGAAGCCAAGGTCAACACCATCCCTGGCTACAACGACGCAATTGCAGGACCAGAGCAGGCGGTAGAGATCGCCAAGGGCATCGGCTACCCCGTGATGATCAAGGCCAGTGCCGGCGGTGGTGGCAAAGGCCTGCGCGTGGCCTATAACGACAAGGAAGCGTTTGAAGGCTTTGCCAGCTGCCAGAACGAAGCCCGCAACAGCTTTGGCGACGACCGCATCTTCATCGAGAAGTTTGTGCAGGAGCCGCGCCACATCGAGATCCAGGTGCTGGGCGATTCGCACGGCAACGTGATCTACCTGAACGAGCGGGAGTGCTCCATCCAGCGCCGCCACCAGAAGGTGATTGAAGAGGCGCCATCGCCCTTCATCAGCGACGCCACCCGAAAAGCCATGGGCGAGCAGGCGGTGCAGCTGGCCAAGGCCGTGAAGTACCAGAGCGCGGGCACGGTGGAGTTCGTGGTCGGCAAGGACCAGGATTTTTACTTTCTGGAAATGAACACCCGCCTGCAGGTGGAGCACCCGGTGACGGAATGCATCACCGGGCTGGATTTGGTGGAGCTGATGATCCGCGTGGCGGCGGGCGAGAAGCTGCCGTTGACGCAAGCCGACGTGAAGCGCGACGGCTGGGCCATCGAGTGCCGCATCAACGCCGAAGACCCGTTCCGCAACTTTTTGCCATCCACGGGCCGCCTGGTGCGCTTTCAGCCGCCGGAGGAGTCGATGTTCCAGTCTGACACCAGCAAGAAGCTGGGCGTGCGCGTGGACACGGGCGTGTACGAGGGCGGCGAGATCCCGATGTATTACGACTCGATGATCGCCAAGCTCATCGTGCACGGCACCGACCGCAACGACGCCATTGCCAAGATGCGGGCGGCGCTCAACGGCTTTGTGATTCGTGGCATCAGCAGCAACATCCCGTTCCAGGCGGCGTTGCTGGCGCATCCGAAGTTTGTGACCGGCGACTTCAACACCGGCTTCATAGCCGAAAACTACGCCAAGGGCTTCCACGCCGAAGACGTGCCGCACAGCGACCCGCTGTTCCTGGTGGCGCTGGCCGCCTACATGAACCGCCGCTACCGCGCCCGCGCCTCGGGCATCAGCGGCCAGCTGGCCGGGCACGAGGTGAAGGTGGGCGAAGCGTTCGTGGTGGTCACGCTGGGCGCCGAAGGCCAGAACCAGCACCACGACGTTGCGGTGACCGATTTCGAAATCGAAGGAAAACTGCGCTCCAGCGCAGTATCCGTGGGCGGCAATAGCTATCAGATCAGTAGCACAGCCACGCTGGGGCAGATTCGCGTGCAGGGCCAGTGCAATGGCATGGGCTTCACGGCCCAGGTAGAGCGCGGCACGGCCAAGAACCCGCTGGCGCTGCGCATCAGCCACAACGGCACGCAGATTGACGCGCTGGTGCTGTCGCCGCTGGGCGCGCGCCTGCACCAACTGATGCCCTTCAAGGCGCCGCCGGATCTGTCCAAGTTCCTGCTCTCGCCCATGCCCGGCCTGTTGGTCGATGTGGCGGTGCAGTCCGGCCAGAAGGTGCAGGCCGGCGAAAAGCTGGCAGTGATCGAAGCCATGAAGATGGAAAACATCCTTTTCGCCGCGCAGGACGGCGTGGTGGGCAAGATCACGGCGGGCAAGGGCGAGTCGCTGGCGGTGGACCAGGTGATTCTGGAGTTTCAATAAAAAATGCCTTCAGCGCTTGTCTGGCAAGCGCTGATAGCTATCAATAAAGGAGTAACTCGCATGACCCGCCCCTTCAAAGTGCTGGGCATCCAGCAGGTCGCCATTGGCGGCACCGACAAACAGCGCATGAAAACCCTGTGGGTGGACATGCTGGGCCTCACGCAGACGGGCACCTTCCAGAGCGAGCGCGAAAACGTGGACGAAGACATCCTGGCCATGGGGCAGGGCGCGTTCAAGGTCGAGGTGGACATCATGCAGCCGCTCGACATCGACAAAAAACCCGCCGTGCACACCACGCCGCTCAACCACATCGGCCTGTGGATCGACGACCTGGCCGCCGCCGTCGAGTGGCTCACCGCCAAGGGCGTGCGCTTTGCGCCGGGCGGTATCCGCAAGGGCGCGGCGGGCTACGATATCTGCTTTCTGCACCCCAAGAGCAATGATGAGTTTCCCATCGCGGGCGAGGGCGTGCTGATCGAACTGGTGCAGGCCCCGCCCGAGGTGATTGCCGCGCTCGGCTAAGAAAGTGTTCACAATCTCAGCCTCTTTGGCATGGCCCGGTTGCGCTGCCGCAAGCGGGGGGCCAGGCTGGAGAAGCACTTTGGGATGAATTGGAAATATGAATCGACGACAGAAAGATGAGCGCCGCAGCGGACAAGACCGGCGGCAAGAAGAGCAAGGCCCGCCCACCAGCTATGAGCGGCGCCGCAGCGTCGAGCCACGCCAGCCCGAATTGACCGAGCTGGAGCTGAGCGAGGAAGAGCTCAAAGACCTGGGCTTTTTCCCCGATCAGCCCGACCCGCCCAAGTAGTGCCTGGCCGCACCGGCTTTTGCCTTATTGCCTTATTGCCTTTTTGTCTTCTCGCGCATTCGCTGCCCAACACCCTGAAAGCCCCCCATGTCCCTTACCGCCACCCCGTCCGCCAGCCAACCCCTGCAGTTGCACCGCCGCGTTGCACCTGCTGCAGTGCAAGGCCCGTGGACGGTTGATGCCATCCAGGCCCTGCTCGACAAGCCATTGATGGACCTGCTGTTTGAGGCGCAGACCGTGCACCGCCAGCACTGGCCCGCAGGCGATATCGAGCTGGCCACGCTGCTATCGGTCAAAACCGGCGGCTGTCCAGAAAACTGCGGTTATTGCCCGCAGTCGGCCGAGTTCGACACCGGCGTGAAGGCCGAAAAACTGATGGAAGTGGATGAAGTGGTGCGCGCCGCCCAGGCCGCCAAGGACGCCGGCGCCACCCGATTTTGCATGGGCGCCGCCTGGCGCGCGCCCAAGGACCGCGACATTGAAAAAGTCAGCGCCCTGATTGGTGCCGTGAAGGGCCTGGGCCTGCAGACCTGCGCCACGCTGGGCATGCTCGAATCGCACCAGGCGCAGGCGCTCAAGGACGCGGGGCTCGATTACTACAACCACAACCTCGATACCGCGCCCGAGTACTACACCGACGTGGTCAGCACCCGCGCCTACCAGGACCGGCTCGATACCCTGCAGCATGTGCGCAGCGCCGGCATCAGCGTGTGCTGCGGCGGCATTGTGGGCATGGGCGAGGCGCCCGTGCACCGCGCGGGCCTGATTGCGCAGCTGGCCAACCTGCAGCCTTACCCCGAATCGGTGCCCATCAACAGCCTGGTGCGCGTGCCCGGCACCCCGCTGGCCGATAGCGAACCTGTTGATCCGTTTGACTTTGTGCGCGTGATTGCCGTGGCCCGCATCACCATGCCCAAGGCGCGCGTGCGCTTGTCGGCCGGGCGCCAGCAGATGGGCGAGGCCGTGCAGGCGCTGTGCTTCATGGCCGGGGCCAATTCGATTTTTTATGGTGACAAGCTGCTGGTGACCGGCAACCCCGACGTGGAAGCCGATGTGCAGCTGCTGGCCAAACTGGGCCTGAACGGCCACCGCACCACCACGACCGAGACGGATGACCTGCGTGCGCATGCGCAATCGCAAGGGGTGTGCGCCTGATCCCTGCGCACCTGCGGTGTTGCCGTGGTGGCAAAGGAAATGCTACGTAATCAATAGCTGCTAGCGCAATATCCATAAGCGCTTACGGCTATTTTGATGCCAATTTTACGGCGCAGCCAGTGTTGGCGTTACCTCTTCATGGGGCAGGTGTTGATGCCCAGCAGCGTGTAGGCTGGGCAAAAGCGAAACAGACCCGTGGCCAGCGGCACCACGCCCAGCCAGCCCCACCAGCCCACGGTGCCAGTGGCAGCCAGGGCAATCAACACCAGGCCTGCGACGATGCGCAAGATGCGGTCCATGGTTCCGACGTTGACTTTCATGATTTTTCCTTTGCTTTGAATGCTTGCAGCCCTTGAGCGGGCCACCTTGCGAAAAGGCAGAGCGGCCCTGGGGCCGCTTCACCCGCTTACTCGAACGAGGGCGCCAAGGGCTTGCCCCCGGCTTTGGCGACAGCAGGCAAATGTCCTGGGTTGCACAGATGGGCCGTGTGAATGACAGAGGGTGTCACAGTGCGTTGACCGGAATCTTGAGGTAGGTCACGCCATTGGCTTCAGGCGGTGGCATTTCGCCCGCCCGGATGTTGACCTGCACAGAGGGCAGGATGAGCACAGGCATCTCCAGCGTCGCATCGCGCCGGGTACGCAGTTGCACGAAGGCTTCTTCGCTTACGCCATCGTGCACATGGATGTTGTGGGCGCGCTGGTCGGCCACGGTGGTTTGCCATGCGGCGGCACGCCCCGCAGGCGGGTAGTCATGGCACATGAAAAGGCGGGTAGCTGCAGGCAGGCTTAACAGCTTGCGCACCGACTGGTACAGCGTGTGGGCATTACCGCCAGGAAAGTCACAGCGTGCCGTGCCCACGTCGGGCATGAACAGAGTGTCGCCCACGAACACCGCATCGTCTACCTGGTAGGCCATGCAGGCGGGCGTATGGCCCGGAACCGCCAGCGCCCTGGCTTCAAGCTGGCCAATGTGGAACACCTCGCCGTCGTGCAGCAACTGGTCGAACTGGCTGCCGTCCGGGTGAAACGCGGGTTCCAGGTGAAACACGCCCTTGAACACATCCTGCACCTGGGTGATGGCGGCGCCGATGGCGATTTTTCCGCCCAGCTTGTTTCGCAGGTACTGCGCGGCCGAAAGGTGGTCGGCATGCGCATGGGTCTCCAGAATCCACTGCACGGCGAGGCGCTGGTTTTGGACAAATTCAACCATCCGGTCTGCCGACTGTGTGCGGGTGCGGCCCGACTTGGGGTCGTAGTCCAGCACCGAATCCACCAACGCGCAATGGCCACCGGGCTGGTCAAAGACCACGTAGCTCACGGTCCAGGTGGCGTCATCAAAGAAGGCTTGTATCTGGGGTTTCATCGGTCCGCTCCATGGATTTCAATTTCTACACAGATAGTTTATTGACAGACATATTGTTAGTCAATAGAATATCGACACTGAATTTGAAAAGGAGTGCCCCATGCTCACCGAGACACCGATTGACCTTGAAAGCCTGCGCCGTTCGGCCGACAGCGCCTGCCGCCTGATGAAGGTGCTTTCCAACCCCGACCGCCTGTTGCTGCTGTGCCAGCTCAGCCAGGGCGAGAAGAGGGTGGGCGAGCTGGAAGAACTGGTTGGCATATCGCAGCCCACGCTGTCGCAGCAACTGGGGGTGTTGCGCGAGGAAGGCCTTGTCAACACCCGTCGCGAGGGCAAAAACATCTATTACGAAATCGCCAGCCCGCAAGCCCTGGCCGTGATGAACGTGCTGTATGAGCAGTTTTGCGGGCCCGTCAAGGACAAGGAGCAAGCCCCATGCTGATCGACTGGAATCATTTCACCCCCTGGACGGCTCTGGCAGGCGGCGTTGTGCTGGGCTTGGCCGCGGCGATTTTTGTGCTGTTCAACGGCCGCATTCTGGGCATCAGCGGCATCGTGGGCGGGCTGCTGCGCCCGCGCAGGGGCGACATCGCCTGGCGCGTAACTTTTTTGCTGGGCATGCTGGCGGCACCCTGGCTGTATGGGTTGTTGGCTGGCCCCACGCAGCCGCGCATGGATGCTGGCTGGGGCATGGTGGTGCTGGCCGGCCTGCTGGTCGGCGTGGGTACGCGTTATGGATCGGGCTGCACCAGTGGCCATGGGGTGTGCGGGCTTTCGCGCATGTCGCCCCGGTCCCTGGTCGCCACCCTGGCCTTCATGGGCGCTGGATTTGTCACCGTCTTTCTCATCCGGCATGCGCTGGCCTGATCGCACACCCAACGCATCGGAGCATTGATTGCTATGAAAAATCGTATTTCGGAGTTTGTGGTGGGCCTGATCTTCGGGCTGGGCCTCATCGTTTCGGGTATGACCGACCCCGGCAAGGTGCTGGGTTTTCTGGATCTGGCCGGCCTGTGGGACCCATCGCTGGCGTTTGTGATGGGTGGCGCCATTGCGGTGGGCGTTTTTGCGTTTGCCTTGGCCAAGAAGCGAGCGACCAGCTTTTTGGGCGGCGCCATGCACTTGCCCACCTCGCGCGACATTGATCGCCGACTGGTGGTCGGGAGCCTGATCTTTGGCGCCGGTTGGGGCATTGCGGGCTTTTGCCCGGGGCCGGCCATCGTCTCTGCCGGTGCTGGCCAGCCCAAGGCCATCGTGTTTGTGTTGGCCATGCTGGTGGGCATGTGGCTGTTCGAGCTGGCCGAGGGTCGCACACGCCGTGCCCCGCGCACCAAGGCTGGAGCGCATTGACATGATCGCAAAAAAGAACCCGCCATGAACATCGTGCCCGGCTGGATACGCAGCTACCAGAAACCCTGGCTATCGGGCGATGCGATCGCTGGGGTGATCGTCACGGTCATGCTCATTCCGCAGAGCCTGGCGTATGCATTGCTTGCGGGGCTGCCGCCGCAGGTGGGGTTGTACGCCAGCATTCTTCCCATCCTTGCTTATGCATTGCTGGGTTCCAGCATGACGCTGGCGGTGGGCCCGGTGGCGGTGGCGTCGCTCATGACGGCCAGCGCATTGCAACCGCTGGCGGTGGCGGGCTCTGCAGACTACGTGGCGCTGGCCATGCTGTTGTCGCTGCTATCGGGTGGCATGTTGCTGCTGTTTGGCGCACTGAGGCTGGGTTTTATGGCCCACTTTCTGAGCCATCCGGTCATCAGCGGCTTTATCTCGGGCTCGGCCATCCTGATTGCGGTGGGGCAGGTCAAACACCTGCTGGGCGTGAAAGCAGGCGGCACCAATGTGCTGGACACCCTGATCCAGCTGGCACAGGCCGTGCCGCACACCCACGGCGTGACCCTGGGCATCGGGGCAGGGAGTGTGCTTTTTCTGTGGTTGGCGCGCAAATACCTTGCGCCATGGCTGGTCCGCGCAGGTGTCAGTCCCAAGCTGGCAGATATCGCCTCCAGGCTTGCCCCCATGCTGGCGGTGGTGGTGTCCACGGCGCTGGTGGCGGCATTGCGCTGGGATCAAACCGCTGGTGTCAGCATTGTTGGCGCCGTGCCGCAAGGCCTTCCCACGCTGGCGCTGCCCAAGTTGTCGTTGCCTGCCATCGAGCAACTGTGGCTGCCGGCGTTGCTCATCTCTCTGGTGGGCTTTGTCGAGAGTGTTTCGGTGGCGCAGTCTCTGGCCCTTCAACGCCAGCAGCGCATCAACCCCAACCGCGAGCTTCTGGGCTTGGGCGCGGCCAATGTCGCCAGCGCGTTGTCTGGTGGGTTTCCTGTCACCGGGGGGTTTGCGCGGTCGGTGGTCAACTTTGCGGCGGGTGCCAATACTCCCCTGGCTGGCGTGATTTCTGCTGTGCTGATGGGCGTGGTGATTGCCTCGTTGACCGGCCTGTTTCACTATTTGCCCCAAGCCGTGCTCGCGGCCACCATCATCGTGGCGGTGGTATCGCTGATTGACATACAGACCCTGCGTGAGGCCTGGCGCTACGACAAGGCCGACGCCATGTCGCTGCTGGCCACCGCAGGGGGCGTGATCGCGTTGGGGGTGGAAGTCGGCATCTTGATGGGGGTAGCGTTGTCGCTGGGCACTTTGGTCTGGCGCAGCAGCCATCCGCACATTGCGGTGGTCGGGCGCGTGCCGGGCACCGAACACTTTCGCAACGTGGCCCGCCATGCAGTCACCACCGAGCCCGGCCTGATCGCCGTTCGGGTGGATGAAAGCCTGTATTTCGCCAACTCGGATGCTTTGCTGGACCGTGTGGAGCAATTGGTGGCGGCCCAACCGGATACGCGCCATGTGCTTCTTGTGTGCTCAGCCATCAACCAGATCGACACGACCGCATTGGGCGTATTGACCGATCTGGAGCGCAGTCTGGCTCAGCGAGGGACTGCGTTGCTTCTCGCTGAAGTCAAGGGTCCTGTACTGGACCGGTTGCAGGGCACGGCATTGGGCCAGCGGCTGGAGGGGCGAATCTTCTTGAGCACCCATGCTGCCTTTGAACATGCTCGACAGGCTGCCAGCACCGTTTAGAGGCTTTGGATGCAGGTTTGTAATTTTACATAATATACATCGTATCTAGTCACACGAGGGCTAAACCTGGCCCGCCACGACCCGTTTCGGGACAATAAAATTCTGGCATCTGGTCATCCAATCCCGCTGAATTTGCCAACCACGGTAGCGCAACCGCCTGCGCCCGCACCACCGATCCGTATGAAACTCCTTAAACCGACGACCTCATCTTCGATCCACTTCGGGCACAAAGACAAGGTTTGCATCATCACCGGCGGTGCCCAAGGCATTGGCGAGGCCTGTGTCCGCCGCTTTGCGGCTGAAGGTGCCAAACTGGTGATCGTCGATGTGGACGATGTACGCGGCCAGGCCCTGGCGCAGGAACTGGGCGCGCTGTATGTGCGCTGCGATGTGGGCGATAAATCGCAGGTGGATGCACTGGTGGCCCAGACCCTGGCGGCCTACGGGCGCATCGATGTGCTGGTGAACAACGCGGGCATCTTCCGCGCTGCAGACTTTCTGGACGTGACCGAGGCAGACTTTGACGCCGTACTGCGGGTCAACCTCAAAGGCTCGTTCCTGGTCGGCCAGGCGGTGGCGCGGGCCATGGCGGCGCACCATGGCGGTCGTGGTGGCGGCGCCATCGTCAACATGAGTTCGGTTAACGGCGTGCTGACCATTCCCAGCATCGCGAGCTACAACGTGAGCAAAGGCGGCGTGAACCAGCTCACGCGGGTGATGGCGCTGGCGCTGGCCGACAAGAACATCCGTGTCAACGCTGTGGCCCCCGGCACCATCGCCACCGAGCTGGCCGCCAAGGCCGTGCTGACCAGCGACGAGGCCAAGCACAAGATCATGAGCCGCACCCCCATGAAGCGGCTGGGCGAGCCGTCGGAGATTGCCGATGTGGTGGCCTGGCTGGCCAGCGACGCTGCCAGCTATGTGACCGGCGAAATCGTGACCGTGGATGGCGGGCGCATGACGTTGAACTACACCGTCCCCGTCTGATTCAGTCTGCAGAATACTACTGAATTGATAGCTGCTAGCGCTTTCTGCATAAGCGTTAGCGGCCATTTTTACCCTATTTTTATGCCTGCGGCATGCGCCGCAGCAAACCCGCCATGCTGCGCGGCCAGCCGACCGGGCCGAACCAGGCACCGCCCGCAACGGCCCAGGCGTTGACAGCGCCGTAGAGCACCAGGGCCACGCCCTGCGCCGCAAACACGGCCGCCAAGCCACTGCCCCAGCGCAGCGCCAGCCAGCCACCGGTCACCGCAATGGCAAGCCGCACGATGTTGCCGATCACCGGCCAGAGCAGGCGCCCTGCCCCTTGCGAGGCAAAGTACAGCACCAGGCCCAAGCCGAAAAAGCCATACACGGGGCCGACGGTGCGCAGATACAGCGCGCCCGCCTCCAGCATGGCGGGGTCGCTGTTGAACAGCGACAGCCACGCGTTGGGAAAGGCCGCCGCCCACAAGCCAATCGCCTCGGCCATCACAAACGCCATGGCCGCGCCGATCCAGGTGGCGCGCAAGGCGCGTTCGCGCTGGCCCGCGCCGATGCAGGTGCCCACCATGGCCACCAGCGGCGCGCCCAGGCCAAAGACCAGCGGCACCAGCAGATATTCGAGCCGCGACGCCGTGCCATAGCCCGCGATGGCTGCCGTGCCAAAGCCGCCCACCAGCGCGGTGGTGACGCCAATCGCCAGGTTGGTGGCCACGGTAGAGACGGTGCCCACCAGCCCCACCCGCAAAATGTCCTTGAACAACACCCACCGAAAACGGATGTGCGTCAACGACGGCCGCAGCAGGCTGCGCGGCGACCACAAATACGCCGCCAGCACCGCGCTGCCGACCAGGTAATACGCCATCAACGCAATGGCCCCGCCGGCAATGCCCAGGCCGGGCATGGGGCCCCAGCCAAAGATGAGCAGTGGCGACAACGGTACCAGCACGAAGGCGCCCAGCACCGTCACATACGCCGGCACCGCCATGTTGCCCGTGCCCCGGATCACGGCCGACAGCGTGTTGAACAGCCACACCAAAAACGCGCTCGCAAACACCCAGTTGGAATAGACCAGCGCCGCGTCCAGCGCGCCGCCAGTGCCGCCCATGCGGGTGTAAAGCCAGCGCCCTCCTCCCACCACGCCCACGGTAAAGACCAGCGAAAACACCGCCGCAATCACCAACGCGTGTAGCACCAGCGCATCGGCATGCGTCCCGCCGTCGGGCCCCCAAAGCACGGGCGATGGCCGATGCGATGCCGCCGCCCATGGCGCCCGCAGAGGTCATCTGCATCAGCATGACCACCGGGAACACCAGCGCCATGCCCGCCAGCGCATCGGTGCCCAGCTGGCCAACAAAATAGGTCTCGATAAGCCCGACGCCCGCCTGCGCCAGCATCACCAGCACATTGGGCGCGGCCAGCCGCAGCAGCGTGGGCGCGATGGGCGCCTCCAGCAGCATGCGGGTGCGTGGGTTCAGTGCATCGGTCATGCAGTCACCGCCGCTGCGCCAGGCCGACGCGGCACCACGATGCGCACGGTGGACAGCTGCAGCACATCGCCGTGCTGGTTGCGGGTCTCGCTGCGCACGGTGACCATGCCACGGTCCGGCTTGGATTTGGAGGGCTGGATCTGCACCACCTCGCTCACCACATGCAGCACATCGGTGGCGCGCGTGGGCCGGGGCCAGCTCAGCTCGCCCCCGGCTCCGATGATGCCGCCCGCAATCGGCAGGCCGCTGGTCACCTGCAGGCGCATGGTCACGGCCGCCGTGTGCCAGCCGCTGGCGGCCAGGCCGCCAAACAGGGTGGCGCGGGCTGCGGTGTCGTCCAGGTGGAAGGGCTGTGGGTCGAACTGTGCAGCAAAGGAGATGATCTGCGCCTCGTCCATGGCGTACTCGCCACTTTTGAATCGGTCGCCCACCGTCAGGTCGTCCAGATAAATCAGCGGGTTGCCTGTCGTTGAGGTGCAGCTGGCGTGGGTATCCGTCATGTCATTGGCTTTCATTCAAGGGGATGGATGCCTTGTGGGCTCAGGCGGCGGTGGCTGCCGGGCGCACCGGGCGTGCTTCGCGGATGGGCAAATGGACCAAAGCGGCCCCCACGGCCAGCACGACGTCGATGTACCAGACCCAGTCATAGCTGCCCGTGGCCTGGAACACGGTTCCGCCCAGATAGGCACCAAAAAAGCCGCCAATCTGGTGCGCCAGCATCACGATGCCGAACAACATGGCCATGTTGGCCGTGCCAAACATTTTGGCAACCAGGCCGACCGTGGGCGGCACGGTAGACAGGAACGTCACGCCCATGACCGCCGCAAAGACCAGCACCACGGCGGGTGTCTTGGGCGCAAACAAGAAAACGAGCACCGCCAGGCCGCGCGTGGCGTACAGCAGCGACAACAGCGACTTCATGCGCCAGCGGCCCACAGCCCAGCCCATGGCAAGGCTGCCGACGATGTTGAACAAACCAATCATGGCCAGTGACCACCCACCAATCTCGGGCGGCAGACCACACGCGGCGATGACACCCGGAAGGTGCGTGGCCAAAAACGCCACGTGAAAGCCGAACACCAAAAAACCCGCTGCCAGATAACGGTAGCTGGGCATGGCCAGCGCCTGGGCAATGGCTTCGCGCGCCGTCAGCGCCTTCTGGCCCGATGCGGCGGCAGCCTGCGCGGCCATGGCATTGGAGTTGCCCTTGAGCACCCACACCGCAGGCAGCGCCAGCAGCACCAGCACCCCCAGCCACTGCATCGCACTAGCCCAGCCCACTGCGGCTGTCAGGCCAATGGCGATGGGCGCCATCGCAAACTGCCCGAACGACCCGCCTGCGTTGACGATGCCGCTGGCCAAACCGCGCTTGCTCGCAGGCACCAGCCGCGCCGTGGCCGCCATCACCACCGACGGTCCGGCCATGCCCGCACCGCCAGCAGCCAGCACACCGATGGCAAAAATCAGGCCCGCCGTTGTGGTCATGTAAGGCGTTATGAACGTGCCCAAAGCCACCAGCGCAACGCCCAGCAGGATTACACGCCCCGTGCCAATGCGGTCGGCCACGGCGCCCGCAAAGGGCTGCGTCAGGCCCCACCAAAGCTGACCAAACGCAAAAGCCAGGCTGATGCTGCCAATGCCCAGCCCGGTGGAGGTGTTGAGCGACGACAGGAACAGACCCATCGTCTGGCGCGTGCCCATCGTCAGTGCAAACGCGCCTGCGGCGGCCAGCAGCACCAGCCACAAGGTCCACGGTGCGCTGGATTTGGCTGCCGCTTGAGGGGTGTTGTCAGTCGTCATGGCCAGCGTCCTGCGCGGGCAATGCCGCCAGCAAGGCGAGCGAATCATCCACCAAGGCGTGCAAGGCCATCACGCGCTCCACGCCCAGCGTTTCGTTCAGCGCAAGCTGGGCCGCCTTCCAGTGGCGCTGCGCCTCGGCACGCTTGTCGCGACCCGCGTCGGTGATGTGCACCAGGCGGCTGCGGGCATCAGCGCCCGCATCCAGCGTCACCCAGCCCGCATCGACCAAGGGGCGCAGGTTGCGGGTCAGCGTGGAGGCATCCATTTTCATGGCCACCGCCAAGTCGCCGGGGCGGATCGGCCCCAGCTTGAGCACATGCGACAGCAGCGAATACTGCGTGGTCTTGAGCCCGCACTGCACCATTTCGGCGTCGTAGTGGGTCGCCACACGGCGCATCAGCTGGCGCAGCTTGAAGTTGGTACAGCCCTGCGGCAGCGCCTGGGTGGCGGTCGGTACGCCAGAGTCCATGGTGGAGATGTTGGCTTGCATGGATTTGATTGTATCTGCAACAATTGCATGTGCAACATATCCATTTCAACCACAACTGTGACCAGGACACCCCATGACCCAACACAACCACCTCGAACACTGGCTGGCGCAGGAGCGCGACATCCTCGCCACCCTGGACGCAGGCCCCGGCCCGGGCGTGGCCAGCCGCGAGCAGATCGCCCACCTGAACGGCCTGCAGCAAATGCAGGCCATGCTGCGTGGCGAGCTGCCCTATGCCGCTATTGCCAAGACGCTGGATTTTTTGATCGTCGAAGTGGGCGAAGGCACCGCCATCTTCCAGGGCACGCCCCGCGCCGAGCACCTCAACCCCATGGGCACCGTGCACGGCGGCTGGTTTGCCACCCTGCTCGACTCGGCCCTGGGCTGCGCCGTGCACACGCGCATGGAGCCGGGGCGTGGCTACACCACGGCCGAGCTGGGCATCAACCTGGTCAAGGCCATTACGCCCAAGGTGCAGCGCGTGCGCGCCGAAGGCCGCGTGATCCACAGCGGGCGCCAACTGGCCACGGCCGAGGCGCGCCTGGTGGGGCCGGATGGCACGCTGTATGCCCACGCCACCACCACCTGCCTGGTTTTTGACTTGCCGGCACAATCGAAAGGATGAAATTCCTCCACACGATGCTGCGCGTTGGCAACCTTCAACGCTCGATTGATTTCTACACCCAGGTGCTGGGCATGCAACTGCTGCGCCAGTCCGAGAACCCCGAGTACAAATACTCGTTGGCGTTTCTGGGATTCGAGGGCGGCAACCCCAGCCAGGCCGAGATCGAGCTGACCTACAACTGGGGCACCGAGAGCTACGACCACGGCAATGCCTATGGCCATATTGCGCTGGGCGTGCCTGATGCCTACGCCGCGTGTGAAAAGATCCGGGCCGCCGGCGGTAACGTGACGCGCGAAGCAGGCCCGGTCAAGGGCGGCACCACGGTGATCGCGTTCGTGACCGACCCGGATGGCTACAAGATCGAGCTGATCCAGCGCGCCGATGGCGCTGCCGGTGCGGGGCTGCGGTAACTGGTTACTATTAATTAGATAGCTGCTCGCGCTTTATGGATAAGCGCTAACAGCGTATTTGACCAATAAAAAACCCGGCAATGCCGGGTTTTTTGGTAAAGGCAGGTTCGCGATCACTGGGCGCTCAAGGCCACTTCCACGCGGCGGGCTTCGGCGTTGCTGCCGCTCGCCGTGGTTTCTTCGGGCTTCTTGAGCTCGATCTTGTCTTCGGCCACGCCCAGCGCTGTCAGGGCATCGCGCACGGCAAAGGCGCGCTGCTTGGCCAATTCGGCGTTCAGGGCCGCATCGCCGGTGGCGTCATGAAAGCCTGAGACGACTGCCTTTTTGCCTTCGGCCACACCCTTGACAACGTCGGCCAGGGCTTCGTTGGCGCCTGCAGCCAGGTCGGCCTTGGCGCTGGCAAAGTAGAACTTCACCACGCCGTTTTCCACGCGCACGCTGGCGCCATCGGTGACCACTGCGCCAGCGACGGGTGCTGCTGGCGCGTTGCTTGCTTCAGTGGTTGCGGCCAGCTTGGGCGCTGCGGGGCCGCGCACCTGCTTGACCACCGCGGTGCCCACCACCACAGAGATCACCAACGCAATCAGTGCAAACAGAAAACCGAGGGCAAAACGTTGCTGGCTGTCGTTGTCCGAGCTCTTGAAAGACATGGTGCAGAACTCCGTAAATAATGGTTTGCTGGATAAGGCCGCGATTCTAAAGTGTTGCCATGACGATGCACCCCGTACCCCACCGTGACCCGGCACCCATGCTTGAGCGCGCCCTGCAGGAATGGGGCGACCGCAGCGATCTGTGGGTGTTCGGCTATGCCTCGCTGATCTGGCGGCCCGATTTTGACTATGCCGAGCGCCGCCCCGCCACGGTCCACGGCTGGCACCGGGCGCTGAAAATGTGGAGCCGCATTAACCGCGGCACGCCCGAGTGCCCTGGCCTGGTGTTTGGCATGCTGTCGGGCGGCAGCTGCCGTGGCATGGTGTTCCGCGTGGACAAGGCACATGCCCGACAGGTGATGATCAACCTGTGGCAGCGCGAGATGGTCACCGCCGTGTACGACCCGCGCTGGCTGGTGTGCCACACGCCCCATGGCCCGGTGCAGGCGCTGGCCTTCACCCTGTCGCGCAAAAGCCCCAACCACACGGGCGAGCTGCCCGACCACGAGGTCTGCCGCATTTTTGAGCAGGCCAGCGGGCGGTATGGCACGACGCGGGACTACGCCCAGGCCACGTACGACGAGTTGCGCAAGCACGGCATTCACGACAGGGCTTTGGCCCGGTTGATCGCATTGGCAAAAAAAGACGCGTAATTCGCGACCGTCCCCGATACGATGGCGGTCACTGCAGGCAGGCATCGTCAACGATGTCCACGCCGTGCGGTGTTCTTCGGCATCTGTTCAAAGGAGTGTGGGTCATGAATCCTCGTTTCACCCTGTCGATTCTGTCGTCGCTGGTGGCTGCTGTCGCCCTGGCAGGCTGCGCATCGCACCCCGCGGGCAACCGCGCCGCAGCCAAACTGGAGCCCACCCGCGGCAGCACGACCACCGGTACCGTGACCTTTGTCCAGACCGGCGGTGGCGTGCAAGTGTCCGGGGAAATCCGCGGCCTCAAGCCCGGTGCCGAGCATGGCTTTCATATCCACGAAAAAGGCGATTGCTCCAGCGGCGACGGCATGAGCACGGGCGGCCACTTCAACCCCGGCGGCAAAGCCCACGGCCACCACGGCATGGGCGACCACCACACCGGCGACCTGCCCAGCCTCAAGGCCGACGCCAACGGCGTGGCCACGTTGAACTTTGAATCCAGCACCATCCGCGTGGGCAGCACCGACAACAACATCGTTGGCCGTGGCCTCATCGTGCACCGCGACCCCGACGACTACAAAACCCAGCCCACCGGCAATGCAGGCCCACGCCTGGCCTGCGCGGTGATTGCGGCCCAGTAAGCCAAACACCCATCTAACCAAAGCCGCTGCACCGTGCAGCGGCTTTTTTCATGGGCAGGATGAAAGAAGGCGTGCAGCCAACAACGCCTCAGCCCGCTCCAACGCCTGTACGGTGTCAATGTCCGTCACCACACCCTCGTCCTGCACCGGCACAGCCAGTCCCCGCCCCTGCCCCGCCCACTGGCGCACCACGGGCGCGGCCCCCTTTTCACCCTGCAGCGCCAATAAGTCAGGCAAGCAATCCCGCCCAAACGCCACCGGGTGCCCCCGCTCGCCCGCAAACTCCGGCCACGCCACCACGGCCCGCTGATCCAGCAGCACCTGCGCCATGGCCTGCAGCGTGGCGGGCTGCACCAGCGGCAAATCGCCCGGCAACACCATCCAGCCCGCCGCATCCGCTGATCGGGCCGTGTGGCGCACAGCGGCGGCAATCGAATCACCCATACCCGGGTGCTCAGCATCCTCCACATGCCACGGCAAGCCGCTGGCGCGCACGGCATCCAGCGTGTGCTGCAGCACAGGTTTGCCCGCCAGCAAGGCTTGCAGCTTGTGCACCGTACCGCCGGATGCTTTAAAGCGTTCGCCCCGGCCAGAGGCGAGGATGAGGACGGTGGGTGGTGTCAGTGGCATGGGTGTGGGAAAGGCTTGGTGCTGAAGCCAGCCGCATCATGGCATCCCTACGCAGCAACGGCTGGGCCGTGACCGGTAAACTGCGCCGAGATCAGCCGGACATCTTTGCGCCTGGAGAGCTGCTGCACCACTTGCAGGACGCGATTTTGGAGGCGGTGAAAGAGGCGATGACGCGGGTGATGTTGGGGAAAGAGGTGCAATCTGCGCGGTTGAGATGAAGTGATTACAGAGCAGCAAACGCGCCACCTCGTCTTTGGTTAACGCGCTGGCAATGCGGCGTTTTTGGGGGGGCGGTTGATGCCGTTCAGCCAGGGCAACTCAATAGCAAGCACTTTCCGGTAAAGAGCATGGCTCCTCCACGGCCCGACCAACGAATGAAGAAGCGGACCAGTAGACATATACCTGCTCGGTGCTGAGGCTATAGTGCAGCGCAGCTGGTCCAGAACTCGGGTGGACTGCAGCACAGGGGTGCTGAGTTTCACAGGTTTTTATAACTGGACATATATCCAGCATATTGAATAGCAAGCCACTTTCAGGAGGGACACATGACCAACTTATTTTGCTCTGGACATTGCGTTAGCGGGATCGGAGATTACTGAACTTCCATTGCTAAAGAAAGGAGCACTATCTTGACCAAAGACCAAAGACCAAAGACCAAAGACCAAAGATTAATGTACTGATTGCATCAGTACTTCTGAATATCCTGTTGGCGGGACTTCAATTCACCCACTACCCCACATCTTTCTATAACAAGTACGTTCTGAAGTCGGACCCAGAGATCAAGTACTCACTTGAACGCTTCACCTTTCACTATTTGCCAGAGACCAATAAACCTAGAATTGCGTTTCTTGGCGATTCTATTGTGGAAGCAGCCAATCTCCCGGAATTGCTAGGGCGGAATGATATTGTCAACCGCGGGATTTCTGGTGATAATTCTATTTGGATGCAGAACAGAACGAAGTATCTCCTTTCTAAGAAGCCAAAGTATTTGCTAATTGAAGGGGGAATCAATGACATAAATCGCAAAACTCCGGTGAAAACAATTCTTGAGAGTAAAGTCGCAATTGTTGATTTCTGTAAGAAGAATGACATCATACCAATCCTAGTAGAAGTCATTCCTGTGACCAGAGAACCAAAGGCTAAGTTACCGGCAAGTTCCTCAGAAATCAACAACGAAGTGAAGCTTTTAAATCAGCTAATTGGTGAATATTCACTCAAAGAATCAATTCCACTGGTTCATATGACAAATGGTCTGTCTGATGGTGAATACCTAAAGACCGAACTGTCTACAGATGGGGTTCATCTGAACACAGAAGGTTACGCATTCTTTCGAGAGAATATTTTGAAAGTACTAGCGAAACTTGGCGCCTAATTGTGATGATTTTAGAAAAAGGACCAAGCTAATGTAGTGTTTGATTCTTAATGAAACTTAATTGAGCAACCACGCTCCAATGCTCTACTACGGTTTGCATTGGAGTGAAAAATTGCGAGTTGCCCCGACGATTGTGTTGACGGATGAAGAGGAAAGCGAGCTGAGCCGGCTGGCGCGCTCCAAGCGCACCAGCGTCAGATTGGCCCAGCGCGCCCAGATCGTGCTGCTGGCCGCGCAGGGGCTGCAAAACAAGGATATTGCCGAGCAGCTTGGCATTGGGCGCGTGCAGGTGGCGCGCTGGCGTGAACGCTACCTGCAATTGGGGCTGCAAGGTATCGAGCGCGACTTGCCGCGCGGCGCACCGCCGGTGAAGGTGGATGTGGCCAAGCTTGTGAAGCTAACCACACAGACCAAGCCCGAGGCGGCCACGCACTGGAGCACGCGCACGATGGCCGCTGAGTTGGGCGTCAGCGCCAGCACCGTGATGCGCCATTGGCAGGCCCACGGTCTCAAGCCTCACATCGTGCGCGGCTTCAAGGTCTCGCGCGATCCGCAGTTCGTGCAAAAGCTCGAAGACATCGTGGGGCTTTACATGTCGCCGCCCGAGCATGCGCTGGTGCTGTGCTGCGACGAAAAGAGCCAGGTGCAGGCGCTGGACCGAACGCAGCCCGGGCTGCCGCTCAAGAAGGGGCGCGCGGCCACCATGACGCACGACTACAAGCGCAACGGCACAACCACCTTGTTCGCTGCGCTCAACGTGCTCAACGGTCAGGTCATCGGCCAGTGCCAGCAGCGCCACACCCACATCGAGTGGCTGAAGTTCCTGCGTCAAATCAATCGGGAGACGCCCAAGGACAAGACGCTGCATCTGATCGCCGACAACTACGCCACGCACAAGCATCCAGCTGTGCAGGAGTGGCTGGCCAAGCACCCCAGATTCAACATGCACTTCACGCCAACCTCGGCATCGTGGCTGAACATGGTCGAGCGCTTCTTTCGCGACATCTCCGAGAACCGGCTACGCCGCGGGGTGTTCACCAGCGTGCCCGAACTCGTCTCGGCCATCGATGAGTACATCGCGCATCACAACACCAACCCCAAGCCGTTCATCTGGACCAAGAACGCTCGCGACATCCTGCAAAAGGTCATCCGCGCCAATAGCCGATTAAGTTCCAAACAGAATGCAACACTACACTAACATCTAGATCAACCTGACTTATTTGGCTGTCACGCCCCTTGCAAAGCAAGGGTCGCGCCAGCCAAAACGCAGGTTATCTAGGCGTTGAACGACTGCTTTCCCCTTTGAGCATCGACCGCTCCCGGTCGACAGGGAACGCTCGGAACGGACTTATCGACCGACAGCACCCACTACATTGCAGTCACCTCACCACAGTATTCCCAAGGATCGAAATGGGTCAAAAGCTGCTCGCCTGAGCAATGCCCGGCACGCCAAACTCATGCCACTGAATCCGCCGCCATAAAAAAAGCGCCGGGCTTTTTCAAACCCGGCGCTCTCATTCCATCCAGTCCCTCAAGCCAACTTAAACGGCAACTCCCGTGGCGTCTTGCCCGTGATCTGGGCAATGGCATTCGCAAACGCCGGTGCCAGCGGCGGCACGCCGGGCTCGCCCATGCCCTTGGGCGGGTCGGCACTGGGCACGATGTGCACAGTCACCTGGGGCATGTCGGTGATGCGCGGAACGGGATAGTCGCCAAAGTTGCTTTGCTCCACCACGCCGTCCTTCAACGTGATGGCGGCGCCCGGCAGGCACATGCCCAGGCCCATCAGCGCCCCGCCCTGCACCTGGGCCTCGACGCTTTTCGGGTTGACCGCCAGGTTGCAGTGCACGCCGGCTGTCACGCTGTGCAGCTTGGGCGTGCCGTCTTTGACGGACGCCTCGACCACATAGGCCACCACCGACTCGAACGACTCGTGCACCGCCACGCCCCAGGCGCGGCCTGCGGCCAGCTTCTTCTTGCCGTAGCCCGACTGGGCCACGGCCAGTTGCAGGGCGGCCTTGTGGCGCGGGTGCTTGTCGCCTATCAGGGCCAGGCGGTAGGCCACCGGGTCTTGTTTCGTGGTGCGGGCCACTTCGTCGATCAAGGTCTCCATGGCGTAGGCCGTGTGGGTGGAGCCCACGCTGCGCCACCACAGCACGGGCACATTCACATCAGGGTGGTGCACCGACAGCTTCATGGGCACGTCGTAGGGCTCCTTCATGCCCTCGGTGGTCGTGGCGTCGATGCCGTTCTTGACCATGAAGGCCTCGAACGGCGAGCCCTTGGTGATGGACTGGCCGACGATGGTGTGGTCCCACGCCAGGATTTTGCCCTGTGCGTCAAAGCCGATCTCGGCACGGTGCACATGCATGGGGCGGTAGTAGCCGCCCTTGATATCGTCCTCGCGGCTCCACAGCGTGCGCACCGGGGCGTTGATGCCCGCCGTGCGCGCCGCCTTGGCCACGCCGCAGGCCTCCACCACATAGTCGCTGGTGGGAATGGCGCGGCGGCCAAAGCCACCACCGGCCATCTGGACGTGTACCTTCACGTTCTGCGGCTGCAAGCCCAGCGTCTTGGCGGCGGCCATGGCGTCCAAGCCCGGCATCTGGGTGCCCACCCACAGCTCGGCCTGGTCACCATCGAGTTTGACGGTGCAGTTCAGCGGCTCCATGGGCGCGTGCGCCAGATAAGGGAACACGAACTCGGCGCTGATCTTGTGGGCAGCGCCCGCCAGCGGCGCCATGTCGGCCTGCATGGCCACGTTGCCGGGCTTGGCGGCCAGCTCGCGGAACTGCGCCAGCAGCGCGGTGGAGTCGGGCTTGGAGACCGCGCTGGTGTCCCATTCCACCTTGAGCGCATCACGCCCCTGCTTGGCAGGCCAGTAGCCGTCGGCCACGATGGCGACGCCCTCGCCGCCCCGGTCGGTGGGCACGCGCAGCACGGCTTTCACGCCCTTGATGGCTTTGGCGGCACTGTCATCCAGCGACTTCAGCTTGGCGCCGAACACCGGCGGGTGCGCCACTACAGCCGTCAGCATGCCGGGCAGGCGCACGTCAATGCCAAAGGCCTGCTGGCCGCTTGACTTGGCCTTGGCATCGAGCCGGCCCGTGGGCTTGCCGATCAGCCGGAACTGCTTGGGGTCCTTGAGCGTGACCTTTTCGGGAACGGGCTGCTTCATGGCGGCTTCGGCCAGCGCGCCGTAGCCCAGCTTTTTGCCACCGGGGCCGACGACGAAGCCCTTGCTGGTGCGCAGCGCCGAGGCATCCACGCCCCACTGCGCGGCAGCCGCCGCCACCAGCATGGCGCGGGTGCGGGCGCCCAGCTCGCGGTATTGGGTGTAGGAGTTTTTGATGGAGTTGGAGCCACCGGTGAGGTGCATGCCAAACGCAGGATCGACATAGGCCGGCGTGGCATCGCCGTGCACGCTGCGCACCTTGCTCCAGTCGGCATCCAGCTCTTCGGCCAGGATCATGGGCAGGCCGGTTTGCACGCCCTGGCCAAACTCCAGCCGGTTGATGGTGACGGTGACCGTGCCATCGGCGTCAACGCGCACAAAGGCCGAGGGCTGCTCAAACGGCTTGAGACCTGCGGGCGCAGTGGTTGCCGCAGCGCTCTGCGCGCCAGCCACCAGTGGAAACGCGCCCAGCGCAAAGCCCGACGCTGCCGACAGCTTGAGAAAGGTGCGGCGTGCCACGCCGTCTGGCGCATCGAACGCTCCTGAATCAGTAGCGCCTTGCGCTTTCTCCATAAGCGCTTGAAGGTGTTTTGGCATGAAGCGGTGTGCCTGACCGTGCAGGGCGTTGGAATCGAAGTGCATGGTTTTCTCCTTCAAGCCAGGGTTTTGGCAGCGTCGTGGATGGCGGCGCGGATGCGCACATAGGTGCCGCAGCGGCACACGTTGCCCGCCATGGCGGCGTCAATGTCGGCGTCGGTGGGCTTCTTTTGGCCTTTGAGCAGCGCGGTGGCGCTCATGATCTGGCCGCTTTGGCAGTAGCCGCACTGCGCCACATCGTGCTTCACCCAGGCTGCGTGCACGGCCTGGCCCACCTTGTCCTGGGCCACGGCCTCGATGGTGGTGATCTTCTGGCCCGCCGCCGCCGAGATGGGCGTGATGCACGAGCGCACCGGCGCGCCGTTCAGGTGCACCGTGCAGGCGCCGCACAAGGCCTGGCCGCAGCCAAACTTGGTGCCAGTCATGCCCAACGTGTCGCGCAAGGCCCAGAGGATGGGGGTGGATTCATCGGCGTCCACAGCCGTGTCTTTGCCGTTGATATTGAGGGTGGGCATCGTGGGTTCTCCTGGGGGAAAGAGGTAATTCATGGGGTGCACGCAGGGGCGCGCATTCAGCCAGCATGGCACATTACGCCTTTTGTGCATCCCTGCGCTCGCAGAAGGTTACTTGGTGCATCGGCTGGGCCGCCTGCCTGCACATGGGCGTGCACAATCGTGCCCATGACCACTTCCATTGCCGACCTTCGCAAGAGCTACGAGCGCGCCGAACTCAACGAAGACGCCTCGCACGCCGCCCCCCTGCAGCAGTTTGACCAGTGGCTGAAAGAAGCCATTGCATCCGAAGTGCCCGAGCCCAACGCCATGACCGTGGCCACCGTGGGCAGCGACCTGCGCCCGAGCACCCGCGTGGTGCTGATCAAGGGTTATGACGAGAGCGGCATCGTCTGGTTCACCAACTACGACAGCCGCAAGGGCCGCCAGATTGCCGGCAACCCGTATGTGGCGCTGCAGTTCCACTGGGTGGAGCTCGAACGCGTGGTGCGCATCGAAGGCCTTGTGGAAAAGGTCAGTGACGAAGAAAGCGACGACTACTTTGCCAGCCGCCCGCTGGACTCGCGCATCGGCGCCTGGGCCAGCCCGCAAAGCCAGGTGATCGCTGGCCGGGGTGTGCTGGTGGCCAACGCGGCCAAATATGGCGCGCAATTCATGCTCAAGCCGCCCCGTCCGCCGCATTGGGGTGGCTACCGCCTGAAGCCCGACCAATGGGAGTTCTGGCAAGGCCGCAAAAGCCGCCTGCACGACCGACTGCGCTACCGCCAGGAAGGCGACGCCTGGGTGCGCGAGCGCCTGGCGCCCTGAACCACATCACAGCCGGGCCGCCAGCAGCAGCGCCACCGGCACCGTGACCAGCGCCAGCGCGGTGGACACGGCAATGCTGGCGGTGACCTCGTCCTGCGCCACCCCGTAGCGCTGGGCGAACAGGAACACATTGGCGCCCACCGGCAGCGCCGCCGTGGCCACCATCACGGCCAGCGACAGCCCCGACAGGCCCAACGCCCACCCCAATGCGCCCAGCAGCAGCGGGTGCACGATGTTCTTGACCAGCGCAATGCGCAGCGCGGCCTTGAAATGCGTGCCCACGGTGCTGAAGGCCAACGTCACCCCCACCAGCAGCAGCGCCAGCGGCCCCAGTGCCTGGCCCAGCAGTTGCAGCGGCTTGCCAATCACCTCGGGCACCACCAGCCCGGTCTGGGCAAACAGCAGGCCCACAATGATGGGCAGCGGCACCGGGTGCACGATGCCACTGCCGATGGCCTGCAACACCGTGCGCAGCATCGAATGCTGCGGGCCTTCGCCCGATCGGGCGCGTTCGCGCGCCTGCGCCAGCTCGAACACCACCGTGGCGGCCGTCAGCAAAATCAGCGAGTGCACCGAAATCAGCGTGAACAGCGTCACCAGCCCCGCCTGGCCAAACACCAGCCCCACCAGCGGCACGCCGATCATGATGGTGTTGCTGAAGGTATTGGCCAGCCCCCGCGCTGCCGCCAGACTGCTGAAACCCAGCACCCCCAGCGTGGCGACAAAGATCAGCCCGGCGGCGGCGAAGTAAACGGCCACGGGGCCAAAGTCGAGGTCTTGCACCCGCACCGTGCTCATGGTGCGAAACAGCAGCGCGGGCGTGAGCACCATGAACACCAGGTTGGACAAGTCCTTGACCGATGTGGCCCGGATCCAGCCGCGCCGCCCCACAAAAAAGCCCAGCGCAATGAACAAAATGACCGGGATCAGGGACGCAAAGACGGGAGAGTTCACGGTGTAGCGGGCGCGGTGCGCTGAAAACGACGGGATCAGCCCGGCACCCTGCGTGTGCCGTAACTATTGTTTTGATAGCTGGTAGCGCTTATCCATCAAGCGCTAGAGGCTATTTTGACTCAAAATTCACAACCACGCGGCCAACACGGCGCCGCCCACACCGCAGACCAGCACCACCGCCCAGGGCGGCGCGCGCCAGAACACCAGCGCCACAAACGCGGCCAGCGCCAGGCCAAAATCACCGCCGCTGTGGATGGCGCTGGTCCACACCGGGTTGTAGAGCGCCGCCAGCAGCAGCCCCACCACCGCCGCGTTCACGCCCCCCAGCACCGCCTGCGCATGCGGGCTGCGCCGCAGGGGCGCCCAAAACGGCAGGGCCCCGACCACCAGCAAAAATGACGGCACAAAAATCGCCACCAGGCACACCACCGCCCCCAGCCAGCCGCCCGGCCAGACCTGCATGGACGCGCCCAGAAACGCCGCAAACGTGAACAGCGGCCCCGGCACCGCCTGCGTGGCGCCATAGCCGGCCAAAAACGCATCGGCCGACACCCAGCCCGGCCCCACCACCTCGGCCTGCAGCAGCGGCAGCACCACATGGCCGCCGCCAAACACCAGTGCGCCCACGCGGAAAAACGCATCCACCATGGCCAGCAGCGAACCAGGCCACAGGCGCACGGCCAGCGGCAGCAGCACCAGCAAGGCCACAAACACGACAAGCAGCACCGCCCCTGTGCGCCGACGCAGCGGCACATGCAAGCCATCGGGTGCGTCGATGGGCGCTTGGGGCGCCGCCGCCCTGCCCCGCCCAAAAAGCCACCAACCGGCCACGCCCGCGGCCAGCATCACGCCCACCTGGCCCCACACACCGGGCACCAGCAGCACCGCGCAGCAGGCCAGCGCCATTAGCGTGACCCGCGCGCGCCCCACGCACAGGCTGCGTGCCATGCCCCACACTGCCTGCGCCACCACGGCCACCGCCACCACCTTGAGCCCATGGATGGCGCCTGCGGGCAAAACGGCATGCCCGCCCGCCAGCCCCAGGCCGAACAAGGCCAGCACCAGCGCCGACGGCAGCGTGAACCCCAGCCATGCGGCCAGCGCCCCCGGCATGCCCGCCCGCATCAGCCCCAGCGCCATGCCCACCTGGCTGCTGGCGGGGCCGGGCAAAAATTGGCACAGCGCCACCAGGTCGGCATAACTGTGCTCGGTCAGCCACTGGCGGCGTTGCACGAACTCATCACGAAAATAGCCCAGATGCGCCACCGGACCGCCAAACGACGTGAGGCCCAGGCGCAAGAAAATCCAGAACACCTGCCAGGCACCGGTGTGGACAGGGGGCGTGGCGGCCGTTGCCGGCGGGTGTTGAGGCATGGTGGTCAATCAGAACCCTACCAATGCGCAATGCGCCGAGGGGGACACACGCCCATCGCACCCAGCATGGGCTGGGCCAGCGCGGTCAAGCCGCCACCTGAACCGTTTCGATCCGGTTTCTGCCGTTTTTCTTGGCCGCATAGAGTTGCTGATCCACGGCCTCGATGAAGCTGGAGGGTTTCATGTGGGCGCCTGGCGTGACGGTGCCAACGCCGATGCTGACGGTGATGCGCTGATCCAGCGGTGATTGCGCGTGCGCTATCGCTTGCTTGTCAATCTGCCGCTGGCAGCGTTCGGCGACTTTCAGTGCCACCGAGGCATCGGCTTGCGGCAACAGCACGACAAACTCTTCGCCACCAAAGCGCGCAACCAGGTCGCGCGGGCCATCCAGCGCCAGGCTCAGCGTTTGCGCAATTTCGATCAGGGCTTTGTCGCCCCGCACATGCCCGTAGAGATCGTTGTATTGCTTGAAGAAATCGATGTCGAACAAGAGGATGGACAGCGGCTGCGCGTTGCTGCGTGCGCTTTCCCATTCCACTTCCAGACTCGCATCAAACCGGCGCCGGTTGGCGATGTTCGTCAACCCGTCCTTGAATGAAAGCGCCTCCAGCTCTTTTTGCAGAACGAGCAGCTTTTCCTCGGTTTTTTTGCGCTCGCTGATGTCGAACATGAAGCCAATCAGCGCCTCGGGTTCGCCGTTGTCCTTGCGCACCACATGCACCACATCACGCAGCCACACATAGCCGTTGTCCCTGGTCAGCGCGCGATAGTCGGCTTCATGATCGATCCCAGCCTGGGACTGCGCGACACAGAAATTCACCACATATTCGCGGTCCTCGGGGTGCATGCGCATCGCCCAGTCTTCCACGGTCATCCAGCTTTCCGGGCTCCAGCCCAGCAGCGCTTCAATCTGGGGGCCGATGTAGGCAAACTTCTTGGTAGCCCAGTCGATCTTCCACGGGATGGCCTTGGTCGATTCCAGAAGTGTTCTGTAAACCGCGTCGTCGTTTCGGAGGTCACTCACGTCGGACATGCTCAATCCCTTCGGGGCCAATGGGCTGAAATTATTGTTTACCGTTGTGACAGCATCGTACAACTTCTGCTGCGGCCGATTTCAGGGATGCAAGGGACTGGCCCCCAGCCACATGCCGCTGCGCAGCCCCTCTGGCCGCTCGCGCGACCACACCTGCGCGCTGGCCTCCCAGGTCTGCTGCTGCACATTCAGCCCGGCATACACGCCATAGCCCGGGCCCGCGCATATCTCGCCGCCCGCGCACAGGCTTTCGCCAGCCTTGATCGCGCCCTGGGTGTGAATGCTCTCGCCCGCCTTGATGCCCCAGCCCGCCTCCAGGTGCGCCACGCCGGCAATGGCCCCGCCCACCACAATGCCCTGCCCCGCCCGCAGGCTCTCGGCCCCGGTCAGGTGGCCGCCCACGCGCAGGCCCTTGTCGCACTCCACCGGGCCATGCACGATGAGGTCTTGCCCCACAAAAGCACCGCCTTTGAGTTGCAACTTGCCATGGCAGACCACATCCCATGCAGCGCGCAGGTCGCCCGCACAGGTAATGTCGCCCTCTACCTCCACGCCCCAATCGGCACGCACATCGCCGCCCGCCTGTAGCGTGCCCTGGCTGACGATAATGCTGCCCGCCACGCGAATGCCTTCCCCCGCCACAATGCCGCTGCCCGCCCGCAGACCGCCGCCCGCGCGAATCGACCGCCCGGCCTGGATCACCGTAGCCACATCGATGGAGCCACGCACCTCCACCGTGCCGGCAAACACAATGGCCTCGGCCTCCAGCGCATCCACCGCCAGCACTGCATTGGTCGGCCCAAACTGCGCGAGCAGCCAGCACGCATCCTCCACCCGCCCGGCGTTGACCAGCGTGTCCAGCGCCTCCTGGTAGCCGGTGCCGTCCTCCACATGGCGGCTGAACCAGCGAAAGCCGTCTGCGCACGGGCTTTTTGCCCGCAAAAACTTCTTGGTGAATTCCATCGCCATCACTCCGTGCGCAGCGCGGCGACAGCGGCGGCTACAAAACGCTGGGAAGAAATGGTGAACGAGGCGCAGATGGACGTGGTGCCACCGGCAAGGTTTTGGGGGTACATGAGCACGCATCTCCTGAAGGAGCGGCCCGGCGTGCGCTACCACAAAGTCACCGGCCGCCATCGCGCTGGGCGGGTGCCCGGCGATGGATGTTCTGCGCAGATGTGAGGGAAAGAAGGTTTATCGCCGGGCGGAGGAATGTGCGACCGGCTTGTAGGGCCAGATCTCACGCACCACGGCGCCCCCGCCCACGCACAGGCAGCCGCGCAGCGGGCCTGGGTGGAACAAGGTGGGGGACTGGAAAGTCATGGGGGCGAATGGTAACAGTGCGTGGGTATCGCACTGAAATGGATGGGTTTGTTGGGGTTGGGACACTGCGCCTTATGCGGTTCAGAGCAAGTTACGGAATGGCGGGCATCGGACAAGCACGGCACAGTACCAACTATAGAGACCGGGCGTTTAACGTCGGAGTTAACCGGCGGTCAGTACGCGATGAGGCCCGTCGATAGGACGTCCGTATCAAACAACCTGTTACGTCGCATTTTCCCGAACTTAACGTGGAGCCCTCTTGTACTCTCAACCTATTCCTACGTATCCAAGTGAGAGTTTTTTTCGTATGACTGCGAAGCCAACGCAGAACACAGCACCTACACCGGCGAACACCAGTGCGTCAGCGAGAGTGGGGGTGATGATATCAATCCACATTTCTTCACCTGGCGTGAGTATGCCGATGATTACAAAAAAGGCAACTGCCAGCGAAATGGTTGTGTAGATACCGATGATAAAAATGACCATCGTGCAGATAAATCGAAGAAGCCAGAGAATAAATTTCATGTTGGATCTGGTTGAATTGCGACTTGCGCTAGGAACGTTAACTTTAGTGGCGCCTCTGGGCGAGCATTGAAATAAGGAGGCGAGGCCTTACTAGAAGTCTACCGCCTTGGACATGATTTCAGCCTCCAATGAAATTAGACGTTGTTGAAGCGATATTCTATTTGCCCTGTGACTCTCGTCGTAGTTCGTAACTATGACGTCAGAGACATCACCTGCTTCACCAATGGCCGCGCTCACAACCGCGTCAACGCTCGAAATGCTCTCGTCCCACATAACAACATCGCACTCATAATTGAAATCTTTAACCTCGCCGAAGGCTCGCCGAGTTACGTTACTACTCCCGATAATGCCGACAACAGGCTTTCCCGCGGCTTTTGCCAAGAATACCTTTGCGTGCCAACCCATGCTGGGGATTCGCTTCTGAATGGCCGTAAAACTCGGGCTTGCATTTTTTGCTTGAATCTGCGAGAAGAATGTAGAGTATTGTGCTTTCCAAGTGTACGCATATAAACCGAGCGTGGTTAGCTTTAGCGGCGTACCAGAACGGTAAGTTATTAAATCGAAGTCCGCACCCGTGGAGTACTTTGCATCGTCTTGGAAGAACCCACTGCAAAGTAGAGCCTCGTCGACCATGCTCATGCGTAGTGCGCCTAGGACTGTTCGACGAAACTTGTTCGTGCCACCGTTTTTTCGGAGAAAAATCGCGATTCGTTTCATTAAACCTGCTGTGATTTATTTTAATGCTATATCACTAGTGAGACAGGAATTTGGTGGGCATCGGAATTTCTAATATCACATTGAGATCGCACCTCATTAACTGCCGATCTTGCAACCTGCCAAATATTCGAGACCTTGATATATCACTCCAAATCTCATTTTGGTCTTTATGAGACTCGCAATTTGAGGGTCGCTAGGGCAAATCACTACGAATTTTCCATTAAATCCTTGCGACAAAACACTAATTACACCCGAATAGAAAGTATGTTCTTGGCCGCATGCGCATTTAAAAATGTCACCGTCAAAGGTCGAAAGGTCGCGAACCAAAGGGATCATCTTGCCGCAGGCCTTCTCAAAGGCAATCTCACTTAGAATGTTCATGGATTTTCTTAATTATTCGCGTTCGAGCAGTTGTCTTAGGCGGTTTTTGGGGTTTTGGTGGTTGACCAAATGCCGATTTATGACCACACCAAGCGACTAGTTTCCTGCCAAGCCAAAAAGGCGCTGATTTCGATATAAGGATTCCTAAAGCAACAGACTGCTGAGTTAATGCAGACACCGGGCGTAGGCACACGACCTTCGCTCATGGCAATTACCAATTATATTTGCATTATGCTTAGTACCTCCCTTGATAAACATGTTATAAGATAATTTTTCTAGAGAATTCACTATGCTCAAATGACGCCATGTTTTGTTAATTTTTCATGCCACAAATTCATAATATGCATGACATATTGAGTTCTATAAAACGGGAAATTATCAAGAAAAGAATCGACCATAACATAGAATTGAAGAGAGTGACGCGGGTTAAGTTCAGAATTATCCGTCGCCTCAAAAATTAGATGGGCAAATTCATGCATATACAAATCTGCCGCACCAAAACCTGCCAACTCATCAGAGCGCATATAATAGTCGTCGTAGGCGCGACGAAGCATTTCCTCTTCGCCACTTGGGTCAATATGACGAATTATTCCGGAAAATCGACTGCCAAATAGTACCAATTCTTCATTGAATTGCTCGTCTTTTGTTGGCAACCTAAGACTAGAAGTCGTTGTAGATTTTTTCTTAAATAAATCAAACATATTTCTCTCAATTTGGTTTGTTGTTAATTTAGCGCGCAGTAATTTCTTGTCGATTTTTATGATGCAATGCATCTACAGTCTTCATAAATATATTTGATTTTGTAACGCCCTGCGGGCGGCGCTAACAACGTGACTGCCGGTTAAAAATTTTCACACGATATTAGTCAATCGGTGTCAATGTAATCAAGAAAATTGACTCCGTCGCGCACCCGCTCTAACTCCAATCTGTGACCCTCTGAAAGGAATCCAGCCTTACTGTAACAGCTTGCTACAGCATCCGTTTGCGCTTGCCATGAGTCGAAAGCCGCGGCCTCACCCAAGATTCACTATTCAGGTAGGCTGGGACTTTCGCCCTTGCCAGTCAATCCGCTTCACAAGCTCCGTCGCATCAAAACGCCACCCTCACCCCCACCGTCACATTGCCCCCCATCAGCGGCGCGGCATTCTTGATGAACGAGGTGTGCGCATACGCCAACCGGTCCGTCAGGTTGTTCGCCTTCAGATACACCTGCCAAGGCGTGCCGCTACTCAGTTGGCCGCTGTAGCTCACCCCCAGGTTCAGCATGCCGTATCCGGGCGTGGCACTTTCAAACTCTGCCACGCGGTTCTGACGGGCCACTTGGACCCATTCGACCTGGCCTTCCCACGCATTCCAGTGGGTGTCCAGCCGAATACCGGCGCGGGTAGCGGGGATGCGCGGCAGCAGTCCGCCGCCGTTGTTGAGCTTGGCGCGCACGGTGTCGCCAAACAGAGTGACGCCCAGGTTACGCGCGATGCGCTGGCGCACCTGGCCTTCGATGCCGGTAAAGGTGGCGTCTGCCTGGCTGTACTGCAGCAGTTGCAGGCCATCCACTTCATCGAGCGTGCGGCCGTAGATGTAGTTGCTGATGCGGTTCTTGAACACGCTGACGCCAAAAGTGGTGTCGCCACTCGTCTTGCGCAGGCTGACGTCGATGTTCTGCGAGGTTTCGGAGCGCAGGTCGGCATTGCCGTGTTCATAGGTGCTGGTGGCCATGTGCAGGCCACTGGCGTACAGCTCTTCGGCCGAGGGGGCGCGGCTGGCGCGGGTGAACGAGGTGCCCACCTGGTAGCCGGGCGTGAACTTCCACACGGCGCCCAGCGATGCGGAGGTGCCGTTGTGGCTGCGTTCGATACCGCTGGCCTGTGCTTCGGCGGTCTGGCGGTCGTGGCGCAGGGCCGCCTCGAAACGCCAGTCGCCCAGGCGGTATTCCTCCAGCATGAACAGGCCGGTCTTGCGCGTGATGGTGCGCTGCACATAGGCTTCGGCGCCCTCGGCGCTGAACTTGCGCTGCGATGTTTGCAAGCCGATCACGCCTTTGAAGCCTGCAATGGGCTCGTGCTGCAGCTCGATACGGGTGTCGTAGGCTTTGTTCCTGAAGGTGGTGCTGATGGCGCCTTCTTCGACCTCGTCGTGCCGGTAGTCAGTAACACCCGCGCGCAGGCGCAGGGCCGAGAAGCCCGTGAACGGGTTGCGCAGCTCGCCCCTGATGTCGAGGCGCTCGCTGCGCAGGTCGACCACGGGCATATCGCCATGCTCTTCGGCGCCGTGGTCGTGGCCGTCTTCCTCTCCTTCGTGGGCACCGCAATGCAGGTGGCTGCCGTGGGGGTGGCAGTCCTCAAAGCTGTGGTTGTGGCCCGGCAGGCCGTATTTGGCGGTCTGGCGGGTGTAGGCCGCGCCCAGATAACCCCGGTCGCCCACCCACGACAGGCCCACGCTGCCGGTGTCGGTGCGGTTGAAGCTGCCCGGCACCTTGTTGCCACCCGTCCAGCCTTTGCCCACGCGGAAGTCGCCCGCGTCGCGCGCCACGCCTTCCACATGCACGGCGAGGTTGCCCGCGCCGCCGGTCAGCGAGAAGGCCCCTGCCCCCTCGCCCGCGCCGGTGTTGGCGCGCAACTCGGCGCTGCCTTCAACGCCTTTTTGCGGGATGGCGGTGGGCACCTTGCCGTCGAGCACATTGACCACGCCGCCCACGGCGCCGTTGCCATAGACCAGGGCCGAGGGGCCGCGCAACACCTCGATCTGCGTGGCCAGCATGGGCTCGGAGACCACGGCGTGGTCAGGGCTGATGGTGGATGCGTCGTGCAGCTCGGCGCCGTCGCTCAGCACCTTGACGCGCGGGCCGTCCATGCCCCGAATGATGGGGCGGCTGGCGCCGGCACCAAAGTGGCTGCTGGTGATGCCGGGCTCGCTGCTCAGCGTTTCGCCCAAGGTGGCCTCGCGGCGGCGCACCAGTTCGTCGCCCTCCAGCACGGTGACGGGCGTGGTCATGTCATTGGCGCCCAGTTGCAGGCCGCTGGCAGACACGGTAACGGGGGGCAGGCTGGCGGCCGGTGCGGCCACGGGGGCGGTGTCTGCGGCATGGGCCAGGCTGCTGCCAGCCAGGGCCAGCCAGGCGGCAAGGGCCACGGGGTGACGTGCGTAAAGGTGGAGGGATGCAGAAATAGCAGTCATGGTTTTTTATGTGTCTCAAGGCATGGCGCCACCCGCTTGGCAGGCATGGGGCGCTGCATACCGTTTTGCGCACAGGGCGCAGGATATGAATGAAAAGTGCCCTTAGCGCTTTATAGTTAAGCGCTAGCAGCTATGAAATAAGGAGTGATTGGCGCGTTGGGCACGCGCAGTGCGCCGCCCACGCAGCAGCAGGCGTCGGCGTGCAGTGGCGCGCTGGATCAGCCCACCAGGGCCGGTTGCCCCCGGGCCTGGAACAGCGCGACATGCCGCACCGCCCAGCGCTCGGGCGCGGGTGCGCTGGGCGCCACGGCCGGGGCAGCCGCAGGCAGCACCGGCGCACTACAGGGCAATGCCGTGCCCAGGGCTAGCTGGTCGAGCAAGAGGCAATCGATGGGCGCATGGCCCGAGAACAGCGCTGCCAGCAGGCTGGGTGCGTGGGCGGCTGCGGTGGCGTGGGCAGAGACGCGCGCCCCGCCGTCATCGTGCAGCGCGACAACGGCCGACGCCGGGGTGGCGTGCAACACCTGGTGCCAGCGGCCCAGCGCGGGCGCGAGCACCAGGGCCAGCAGCAGGCCCCACACCGCAGCGCGGCGCACTGCGGCAGGCAGAGTCACGAAGGTGTTGTGTGAGGTGGAGGGTGCGGGCGGCATGACGTGGGGGCAGCGCAGAGCACTGCAAAAGCGCCCCTATCGCAAGAGGGCTGAATTGTGCCCTGCAAAACCCCGCGTTGCAGCAATGCCGGGCGTTGAATCAATCGGGCTTCAGGTAGCGCGCAAAGGTCTTGCGAAACTTCTCCACCTTCGGCCCCACCACAAATGCGCAGTAACCCGCGTGGGGGTTGTTCGCAAAGTAGTCCTGGTGGTAGGCCTCGGCGGCGCTGTAGTTGGCCAGCGGCTTCACCTCGGTGGTGATGGGCGCGCCAAACAGCTTGTCTTGCGACATCTGGCGGATCATGTCGTTGGCGATGTCGCCATGCTCGGGGTTCTCAAAATAGATGCCGCTGCGGTATTGCGTGCCCACGTCGTTGCCCTGGCGGTTGAGGGTGGTCGGGTCGTGGGTGTGGAAGAAGATTTCCAGAATCTCCTGCAGGCTGATTTCGTCGGCATCGAAGGTCAGGCGCACCACTTCGGCGTGGCCGGTGTCGCCCTGGCAGATCTGTTCGTAGCTGGGGTTCAGCGTGTGGCCGTTGGTGTAGCCGCTTTCCACATCGGTGATGCCGCGCACGCGGTCAAACACCGCTTCGGTGCACCAGAAGCAGCCGCCTCCCAGGGTGATGGTTTGCTGTGCCATGGATGTTTCCTTGCCAAGGTGGATGTTGTGCATCGCCGCATTATGAATTGACGACGGTGAGGGCGCTCGCTACATTACTAACCAGTCAGTCATTAAAAATGCAAGTACCAACCTCTCCTCCTCCCACCACTGCGGCCAAGCGCGAACGGCGCAAGGAGGCGCGCCCCGGCGAACTCATCGAAGCCGCGTTGGAGTTGTTTGTCGAGAAGGGCTTTGCAGCCACCCGGGTGGATGAGGTGGCGGCGCGTGCGGGGGTGTCCAAAGGCACGCTGTTTCTGTATTTTTCCAGCAAGGAAGAGCTGTTCAAGGCCGTGGTGCGCGAAAACATCGCGGGCCGGTTTGCCGAATGGACGCTGGAGCTGGACGTTTTTGAGGGCAGCACGGACGATCTGCTGCGCTATTGCTACAAGGTGTGGTGGGAGCGCATTGGCAGCACCAAGACCTCGGGCATCACCAAGCTCATGCTGAGCGAAGCGCACCATTTCCCCGAGATCACCCAGTTCTACCAGCACGAAGTGATGCGGCCTGGCCAGGCGCTGATCCGCCGCATCCTGCAGCGGGGCATGGACCGCAACGAGTTCCGGCCGGTGGACATGGACTACGCGGTGTATCTGGTGCTGGCCCCGATGATTTTTCTGATGCTGTGGAAACATTCCATGGGCGCATGCGTGCCGGATGCCCTCGCACTGGACCCCGAAAAATACCTGGCCATGCAGGCCGACAACATCCTGCATGGTCTGTATGGGGCTGCGCCATCATTCCCCCCTTCACCCGCCTGACACCATGAAACGCTGGATTTTCTGGGTGGCTATTGCCATTGCCGTCGTGCTGGTGGGCGGCGGCGTCTGGCGCGCGCTGGCCGCGCGGCAGGCGCAGCAAAAGGCCTTGGCTCAATCCAGTGCGCAAATCAAGGAAACCACTTTGGACCTGGCGCCAGGTGAGATGGTCACGGTGCAGCGCCACAGCTTGGCCCTGGCCGTGCCGGTGTCTGGCGCGCTGCGCGCCGTGGAATCGGCCATGGTCAAGGCCCGTGCCGCCGGCGAACTGCAGGGCCTGACCCTGCGCGAGGGCGACAGCGTGCGCGCCGGGCAAGAAATCGCCCGCATCGACAGCACCGAGGCGCGTGCCCGCCTGCGCCAGGCCCAGCAGCAGGCCGATGCGGCAAAGGCCCAGGTGGACATCAGCCAGCGCCAGTTCACCAACAACCGCGCGCTGGTGGACCAGGGATTCATTTCTGCTACGGCACTGGCCACCTCGCAGGCCAGCCTGGAGGCCGCGCAATCGACTTACCAGGCGGCGCTGGCCGCTGCCGATGTGGCGCGCAAGTCGCTGGACGACACCGTGCTGCGCAGCCCGCTGGCGGGCCAGGTGTCGCAGCGGTTCGTGCAGCCCGGTGAGCGCGTAGCCCTTGACGCCCGCATCGTCGAGGTGGTGGACCTGTCCCGGCTGGAGCTTGAAGCATTGCTGAGCCCGGCCGATTCATTGGCCGTGCGCGTGGGGCAAAAGGCCAGCCTGCGGATCGAGGGCGTGGCCACCCCCATCGAGGCCACGGTGGCCCGCATCAACCCCAGTGCCCAGGCCGGCAGCCGCACCGTGCCGGTGTACCTTGTCATCGAGCAAGGCGCAGCGACATCGGTGCTGCGCCAGGGCCTGTTTGTGCAGGGCACGCTCGACACCGGCCACGCCGATGTGTTGGCCTTGCCGCTGGATGCCGTGCGCACCGACAAGCCAGCGCCCTATATGCAGGCGGTGCAGAACGGCCGTGTGGTGTATTTGCCGGTGAAAACCGGCGCCCGTGCCGTGGTGGCAAGCGACACGCTGGTGGCCATAGAGGGCGTGCCTGAAGGCACGGCAGTGGTGACCGGGCGCATGGGTTCGCTGCGCGAGGGCACGCCGGTACGCATCCAGAACAGCGTGCCAGCCATGCCTGCCGCAGCCGCAACCCCTGCAGCATCGCGCACTGCGCCCTAGCCCGCCATGTGGTTCACCCAGGTCAGCCTGAAGAACCCAGTGTTCGCCACCATGGTGATGCTCGCCATCGTGGTGCTGGGGTTGTTTTCGTACCAGCGCCTGAAGGTGGACCAGTTTCCCGACATCGATTTTCCGGTGGTGGTGGTCACGGTGGACTACCCCGGCGCTTCGCCCGAAATCGTGGAGAGTGAAGTCACCAAGAAAATCGAGGAAGGCGTCAACTCCATTGCGGGCATCAACGCCCTCACCTCGCGCAGCTACGAGGGCACGGCCGTCGTCATCATCGAGTTTCAGCTGCACATTGATGGGCGCAAGGCCGCAGAAGACGTGCGCGAGAAGGTGGCCATTGTTCGCCCCACGCTGCGCACCGAGGTGAAAGAGCCGCGCGTGCTGCGCTTTGACCCGGCCAGCCGCGCCGTGTGGTCGCTGGCGGTGCTGCCGGATGACAAGGCCGGGGCAACAGAGCGCAGCGTGAGCGCCGCCGTACCGCCCCAAGGCGCGAAGGTCCCCTCGGGGGGCAGCGAACCACGCGCAGCGGGAAGCGTGGGGGTTCCCTCTGCAGTGGAGCTGACCACATGGGCCGAACAGATTCTCAAAAAACGGCTCGAAAACGTGCGTGGCGTGGGCGCTGTCAACCTGGTGGGCGCCACCAAGCGCGAGATCAACATCTACCTGAACCCGCAGGCATTGGAAGCCTTTGGCGTGACCCCCGACCAGGTGGCCGCTGCGGTGCGCAACGAGAACCAGGACTTGCCCGTGGGCGCCATCCGCTCGTTGGCGCAGGAGCGCGTGGTGCAGATCGATGCGCGCATGCAGCGGCCCGAAGACTTTGGCCGCATCATCGTGACGCGCAAGAACGGCGCGCCCGTGCGGGTGGAGCAGCTGGCCCGCGTGCAGGATGGCGCGCAAGAGGTGGAGAGCCTGGCGCTTTACAACGGCCAACGCACGCTGCTGCTGTCGGTGCAAAAGTCGCAGGGCGAAAACACCATTGAGGTGGTGGATGGTCTGAACGCTGCCGTGCTTGAGTTGCGCGACCAGTTGCCGCCCGGCGTGCGCCTGGAGACCATTGGCGACAGTGCCCGCCCGATTCGCGTGGCCGTCAACAACGTGCGCCAGACCCTCATCGAAGGTGCTTTGCTCACGGTGCTGATTGTTTTTCTGTTCTTGAACTCGTGGCGCTCCACCGTCATCACGGGTCTTACGCTGCCCATTGCGCTGATCGGCACGTTTTTGTTCATGAACATGTTCGGCTTCACCATCAACATGATCACGCTGATGGCCCTGAGCCTGTGCGTGGGTCTTTTGATCGACGACGCCATCGTGGTGCGCGAGAACATCGTGCGCCATGTGCAGATGGGCAAAGGTGCCTACCAGGCAGCCATGGACGGCACGCAGGAGATCGGCCTGGCCGTGCTGGCCACCACGCTGTCCATCGTGGCGGTGTTCATGCCCATTGGTTTCATGGGCGGCATCATCGGCAAGTTTTTTCACGAGTTCGGTATCACCATCGTGGCGGCGGTGATGATCTCGATGTTTGTCAGCTTCACGCTCGACCCCATGCTGTCGAGCATCTGGCACGACCCCACCATCCACGCGCACGGGCAGCGCACCGAGCCCGTCACTTTTTACGACAAGACCATCGGCCGTGTCACCGGCTGGTTTGACCGCGCCACCGATGCCCTGGCCGAAGGCTACCAGGGCATCCTGCGCTGGTCGCTGGTACACAAGCTGTCCACGCTGGGCATTGCGCTGGCCATCTTCGTGCTGAGCGTTTTCATGGTGCCGCTGCTGGGCACCGAGTTCGTGCCCAAGGCCGATTTTTCGGAAACCACCGTCAACTTCTATACGCCCGTGGGCTCGTCGCTGGAGGCCACCGAGGCCAAGGCGCGGCAGGTGGAAGGCATCCTGCGCGAGTTTCCCGAGGTGCGCTACACGCTGTCCACCATCAACACCGGCAGCGCGCAGGGCAAGATGTACGCCAGCATTTATGTGCGCCTGGTCGACCGCAAGGACCGCAGCCGCAGCGTGGATGCCATGTCGGGCGTGCTGCGCGAGCGCCTCAAGCAGGTGCCGGGCATTACCGTGACCCATGTGGGCCTGCTGGACCCGGTGGGTGGCCAAAAGCAGGTGGAGTTCTCGCTGCAGGGGCCTGATCTGCAGGAATTGGAGCGCCTGACCCGCATCGTCAACGAGAAGATCCGTGATCTTCCGGGCCTGGTGGACCTGGATACGAGCGCCAAGCCAGACAAGCCGGTGATTGCGCTCGATGTGCAGCGTGATGCAGCGTCCGACCTGGGGGTTTCCGTGGCCCAGCTGGCCGCATCGCTGCGCACGCTGGTGGCCGGCACCACGGTGGGCAATTGGCGTGCACCCGATGACCAGACCTACGACGTGAATGTGCGCCTGGCGCCGGAAGCCCGCACCACCCCACAAGACCTGGAGCGCCTGCCCTTTGCCCTGACGGCGGCCGACGGCAGCACGCGCATCGTGCGACTGAACCAGGTGGCCCGGGTGACGGAGTCCACTGGCGCCAACCAGATCAACCGCCGTGACCTCACGCGCGAGGTGGCAGTCACCGCCAACGTGGCCGACCGTTCTGCGGGCGAGGTATCCAACGACATCAAGAAGGCGCTCGACAGCGTGGTGTTTCCACCGGGCTACCGCTACCAGTTTGGTGGCTCCACCAAAAACATGGCCGAGTCGTTTGGCTATGCCATCTCGGCGCTGGTGCTGGCCATCGTGTTCATCTACATGATCCTGGCCAGCCAGTTCAAGAGCTTCTTGCAGCCGCTGGCGCTGATGACCTCGCTGCCGCTCACGCTGATCGGTGTGGTGCTGGCGCTGCTGATGTTCCGCTCCACGCTGTCGATGTTCTCGATCATTGGCGTGGTGATGCTGATGGGCCTGGTCACCAAGAATGCCATTTTGCTGGTGGACTTTGCCATTCGCGCCCGCGAAGACCACGTTGACGAGGCCGGCCACACCGTGCCCGGCTTGCCCCGCGCCGAAGCCCTGTTGCTGGCCGCCCGCGTGCGGCTGCGCCCCATCCTCATGACCACGCTGGCCATGATCTTCGGCATGGTGCCGCTGGCGTTTGCGCTGTCCGAGGGTTCGGAGCAGCGCGCGCCCATGGGCCAGGCCGTGATCGGCGGCGTCATCACCTCGTCGCTTTTGACGCTGGTGGTGGTTCCGGTGGTGTATTGCTACATGGATGATCTGGCCCGCTGGGCACTTGCCCGCATGGGCCGCGGCCAGCCCGCGCCCGTGCCCCCTAAAATCAAGGGTTTGTCCTGACCCGCCTTCCCCTGGAGAGATTCCATGAACATGCCTTTGAACACGTCCGCCAACATCAGCGACCCTATTGAACAGGCCCGCTACAACATGATCGAGCAGCAGATCCGCCCGTGGAATGTGCTGGACGCAGACGTGCTGGAGCTGCTGGCTGTGGTGCACCGCGAAGACTTCGTGCCCCCGGCCTGCCACAGCATGGCGTTCATGGACATCGAAATCCCCCTTCTGGGCACCGATGCCGAAGAGGCTGTGCGCCTGGGCCACAGCATGCTGCAGCCCCGCGTGGAGGCCCGCATGCTGCAAGACCTGAAGATTGTGCCCACCGACCGCGTGCTCGAAATCGGCGCGGGCTCGGGCTACATGGCGGCGCTGCTGGCCCACCGCGCACAAAGCGTGGTCTCGCTCGAAATCGTGCCCGCACTGGCCGACATGGCGCGCGACAACCTTCAGCGGGCCGGCATCACCAACGCCCATGTGCGTCTGTCAGATGGCTGCCGCGATGCCGTGCCCGAAGGCCCGTTCGACGTGATTGTGCTCAGCGGTTCTGTGGCTGAAGTCCCGCAAAACCTGTTGTCGATGCTGCGCGAAGGTGGCCGCCTGGCCGCCATCGTGGGCCAGGAACCCGTCATGCGCTTCACGCTGGTGCGTCGCACCGGCGACCGTTTTGAAACCACCCAGCCCTGGGACACCATGGCGCCGCGCCTGGTCGGTTTTGCCGAACCCTCGGGCTTTTCCTTCTGATTTGGCACCACGGAGTTCTGCATGATCGACCACGTCCGCCCCGCACAGCTGTCCGCCTGGTTTGCGGATGCATCGGCCGAAGGCCAGCCCCTGGTTCTGGACGTGCGCGAGCCCTGGGAGCTACAGACCGCCAGCGTGCGGGCAGACGGGTTTGAACTGGTGGCGATTCCCATGGGTGAGCTGCCCGGCCGACTGAGCGAACTGGACCCGTCGCGCCCCCTGGCCTGCCTGTGCCACCACGGCGCCCGCAGCCTGCGCGTGGCGGCTTTCCTTGCGCAGCAGGGTTTTGGAACGCTGGCCAACATCACGGGCGGCATCGATGCCTGGTCCCGCGAACACGATCCCCGCGTGCCACGGTACTGAACCGAAGCCGACCGCCGTGTTCCTACCCCCCTTGCGCGCTGAACGATCTAAAGGACCACCATGACCCCGCTTCGGCTGCTTCCCCTGACCCTGGCACTCACTGCCGCCCTCTGCGCGCCGGCGCAGGCTCAAAGCCTGTCGCAACTGGTGGAAGCAGCGCGCAGCTACGACACGGTCTGGCAGGCGGCCAGGCTCCAGCTGGATGCGGCCTCCAGCCGCGCCGAGCAGGCCCGCGCAGGGCTGCTGCCCAGTGCCGGGCTGACAGCCGGCGTGTCCCGATCCAACACCGAAGTCACCCGCCCCCCGGTGGACTTCAACGGCAGCACGCAAAGCGTGGGCGTCAGCGCCTCGCAACCGCTGTACCGCCCGGCCAACCGCATCAATTATCAGCAAGGCCAGCGCGGCATCGACGTGGCCCGCGCCCAGCTGGACGCCGCCACGCAAGACCTGCTGGTGCGCGTCAGCCAGGCTTACTTTGACGTGCTGGCAGCCCAGGACACACTGAGCTTTGTGCAGGCGCAAAAAACGGCGGTCTCCGAGCAACTGGCCTTTGCCAAGCGCAACTTCGAGGTGGGCACCTCCACCGTCACCGACCAGCGCGAGGCCCAGGCCCGCTACGACCTGGTCATCGCCCAGGAAATTGCCGCCGAGAACGACCTGCGCGTGAAAAAGCTGGCGCTCGACCAGCTGGTGGGCATCACCGGCACCCAGCCCCTGCCGCTGGCCCAGCCGGTGCAGTTGCCCGCCGTGCAGCCCGACGACGTGACAGCCTGGGTGCAAACGGCGCAAGACCAGCAGCCAGCCGTGCGCCAGGCTCAGATCGCACTCGACATTGCGCGCCTGGAAACCCAGAAGGCCAACACCGGCCACTTGCCCACGGTGGACCTGCAGGCCGGCTACAACATTGCGCGCAACCCTAGCGGCACCGTCACCGCGCCCGGCATGAACAGCCGCACCAACAACGCCAGCGTGGGCGTGGCATTCAACCTGCCGCTGTTTGCCGGCTTTGCCGTGCAAAACCGCATCAAGGAAACGCTGGCTCTCGAAGAAAAAGCCCAGGCCGACCTGGAAACCACGCGTCGCAACGTCGCACAGACCACGCGGTCGGCTTTCTTTGGCGTGCAGTCCGGCCAGGGCCAGGTGCGCGCCCTGGAGGCCGCCGAAGCCTCCAGCCAGAGCGCGCTCGACGCCAACAAGCTCGGCTACCAGGTGGGTGTGCGCATCAACATCGACGTGCTCAACGCCCAAAGCCAGCTCTACCAGACCAAGCGCGACCTGGCGCAGGCGCGCTACAACGTGCTGCTGGGCAGCCTGAAACTGCGCCAGGCGGCGGGGGTGCTGACGGATGACGATGTGGGGGCGGTGAATGGATTGCTACGGCAGCCGTAAGAGCGTTGGTATGGTGGGGATCGGAATCCGGGAAATTGGAATCTGACCCCAATTACTCCATGACCCCAATTACTCCAGGGCAGGCGCCCGGCGTATCCCACCGAGACATGGTGCGAATATTGATGTAGTTTGCGGCTGCATCCGCGTTTTTTCTTTATGCCCTCTTCACCCTCCGAATTTTCCCCTTCGTCGTCACGCCCACCATTGGCTGCGCGCCTGGCCGAATGGCTCCGGCATTTCTGGCCCGCTCCACTGGGCATCGATGGCAAAGAGCACCTGCGCTTTGCGGTTGGCGCAGTGATTGGTGTGCTGCTCACGGCATGGCTCAGTCGATGGTGGGCCGAGGGCACTGGCACCGGCCCGTGGATGGTGGCGTCGTTGGGGGCCAGTGCCGTGCTGGTGTTCGGCATGCCCTCCAGCCCGCTGGCCCAGCCCTGGCCCGTGTTGGGTGGCAGCACTCTGTCGGCGCTGGTGGGCGCTGTCTGTTCTGCGGTGATTTCGGACAAGGCCTTGGCGGGTGCCATTGCCGTGGGCCTGGCCATTGCGTTGATGGTGCCGCTGCGTTGCCTGCATCCTCCGGGTGGGGCCATGGCGTTGTACGTAGTGCTGACCTCAGGCGATGGGTGGCACCTCGCGGCCTTCCCGGTGTTGTTCAACGTGGTGCTATTGTTGATCGCCGCAGTGGTCTACAACGGTCTGACGGGCCGACGCTACCCACACCCTCAGCGCGTCGCGCCGCGGGTGGCAACCAGCCAGGGCGCTTTCACTGCATCGGACGTGGATGCGGCGCTGGCCCACTACAACCAGGTGCTCGACGTGAGCCGGGCGGATCTGGAGGGGCTGCTGCACCTGGCGGGCCGCGCGGCATTCCAGCGGACCCTGGGAGAGTTGCGCTGCGTGGACATCATGTCCAGCCCGCCTTACGCTGTGGAGGCCGGAGTGTCGCTCAAGGAGGCTTGGGCATTGATGCGGCTGCAGCAAATCAAGGCGCTGCCGGTGGTGGATGCCCAGCGCCAGGTGATTGGTATCGTGACGATGGCCGACTTCATGCGGCTGGCCAATCTGGACACCCACGAAGGGCTGGGGCAGCGGTTGCGCACACTGGTCATGGGGCGGCGCGGCGGGCAACCCCAGGCAGTGGGCGAGATCATGTCCCACCCGGTTCAGGTGGCGCGTTCGGCGCAGCATGCGATGGACCTGGTGCCGCTCTTTTCACAGGGCGGGCACCATCACATTCCTATCGTGGATGACGTGGATCACCTCGTGGGCATCATCACCCAGACCGACCTGGTGCGCATCCTGGCCTCGGCGGTGCACTCTGGCAGCTCTGCTGGGCCGAGGGGGGGATCTGGTTGAGCGGGGTGCCGTGCACAACCCGTGCGTACTGGCCAACATCCACCGTAACCGCGACGCCATCCATGCCGCCTGACCCGCGCGCCTTTTTTGTGGGATGTGCGCGAGTCCGCACATTTGATAGCAGTCAACGCTTGCTGCATAAGCGCGAGCGGCTGATTTCCTCAAGACAACCGAGTTATTCCATTTCTCAATCACCCATGTCGTTGTTGCTTCGCCTTGTCGTGCTGCACAGCACTGCCTGCGGCTTTGCGCCTGGACACGAATGATTTGGAAACTGAACTACAGCGTTTGCGTGACCAGCCTGAAATCTGCGTCTTCCGGATAAGGCTTGATCACAAAGCCCAGGCTGCGCATCAGCTTGAGCATGTTGGGGTTATTGGCCAGCACCAGGCCTTCCATCTCGGCCAGGCCTTTGTCGCGGGCCGCGTCCATGATGCTGAGCATCAGGCGCGAGCCCAGGCCCTTGCCGTTGAAATCGTCGGCCACCACCAGCGCAAACTCGCAGCTCGACTGGTCGGGGTTGGTGACATAGCGCGACACGCCCACGATGCGCTCGGTTTCCGTCACCTCGCCGTCGGCGCCCACGGTGCGCTCGCGGAACACGGCCACCAGCGCCATTTCGCGGTCATAGTCGATCAGGGTGAAGCGGGCCAGCATCGAGGCCGGCAGTTCGACCATGGATGAGATGAAGCGGAAATACCGGCTTTCGGGCGACAGGTGCTGCACCAGCCCCTGCAGCATCTGCGCGTCGTCGGGGTGGATCGGGCGCACCAGGTATTCGCCGCCCCCGCGCATGGGCCACAGCTGCTCGTAGCGTGCGGGATACGGCAGGATGGCCAGGTGGCTGAAGCTGTCGGCCCGCCCGCCCGAGGTGTTGGCCGCGTGGTCGATGGCAATGCGCGCATCCACCGCCACGGCGCCGTGCTCGTCCACGATGAGCGGGTTGATGTCCATCTCGCGCAGCTGGGGCAAGGCGCACACCATTTCCGACACGCGCAGCAGCACCTGTTCCAGCGCATCGTGGTTGACCGCGCTGGCGCCACGCCACTCACCCAGCGTTTCGGCCACGCGCGAGCGCTCGATCAGCTGGCGTGCCAGAAACTGGTTGAGCGGGGGCAGTTCCATGGCGCGGTCGTTGATGAGCTCGATCATGGTGCCGCCCGCACCGAAGGTGATCACCGGGCCGAACGGGGCGTCGGTCACAAGGCCGATGCAGATCTCGCGCCCGCGCCGGGCGCCCGCCATGTTCTGCACCGTCACCCCGTTGATGTGCGCATCCGGTTGCAGGCGCGCCACGCGCTGGACCATGTCGGTGTAGGCGTCGCGGGCCGCGGTGCCGCTGTGGATGTTGAGGACCACGCCGCCCACGTCGGACTTGTGGCTGATGTCGGGCGAGTCGATCTTCAGCGCCACCGGAAAACCCATCTGCGTGGCGATCATCATGGCCTCGTGCGCATTGCGCGCAAGGATAGTCTTGGTGACCGGAATATGGAACGCCGCCAGCAGCGTTTTGGACTCCATTTCGGTGAGCACCTTGCGCCGCTCGGCCAGCACGCTTTCGATGACCAGGCGCGCGCCTTCGATGTCGGGCTTGGCCAGCGTGGACAGCGGCGGTGGCGTTTGCTGCAACAGCTGCTGGTTCTGGTAGAACGAAGCGATGTTGCCAAAGGCGCCCACGGCCGCCTCGGGCGTGCGAAAGCTCGGGATGGCGGCGTCGCGCAAAATGGCGCGCGCCGGCACCACCGAGGCGTCCCCCATCCAGCAGGCCAGCAGCGGCTTGCCCATGCGCTGCTTCACCTCGGCCAGCACGGTGGCCACGGCACAGGAGTCCGCGCCGACTTTGGGTGAAAAGATGGCCAGAACACCATCCACCTGCCGGTCTTTGCTGGCCGCCTCGATGGCCAGGCGATAGTGCTCGGGGCCCGCGTCTTCCGACAGGTCGATCAAATCCGACAGAGACGCCAGGGGCGGCAATTGGGGCGCCAGCGCGCTCGCCGAATCGGGCGACAGCTTGCCCAGGTTGAGCAAAATTTCATTGACCCAGTCGGCCGCCAGCACACCGGGGCCGCCGCCGTTGGTGACGATGGCCAGGCGCTTGCCCACCGGCCGGTAGCGTGACGCCAGGCACTTGGCGGCCGAGAACAATTCGACAAACGAGCGCACGCGCACCGCGCCCGCCCGGCGCAGGGCCGAGTCGAACACGTCGTCGCTGCCCACGATGGTGCCGCTGTGCGTCTGGGCGGCCTCGTTGCCTGCGGGCTTGCGCCCCGCCTTGAGCACCACCACCGGCTTGGCGTTGGCGGCCGAGCGCAGCGCACTCATGAAGCGGCGCGCGTTGGAGATGCCCTCCATATAGACGACGATGCTTTGTGTGCGCGCATCGTGGGCCAGAAAATCGAGCACCTGGGCAATGTCCACGTCCGTGTTCGGCCCCAGCGACACCACCGCAGAAAAACCCACGGCGTTGTTGCGCGCCCAGTCCAGGATCGACGCCGTGAGCGCGCCCGACTGGCACACCAGCGCCAGCGAGCCATCGCGGGCCAGCGGGCCGGCCGCACTGGCATTGAGCTGCAGGTGCGGGCGCTGAAACCCCAGCGAGTTGGGGCCCAGCAAATGCAGCCCCTCGCGGCGCGCTATTTTTTTGAGGTGGGCTGCCTGGTCGGCGTCCATGCCGCTCGACAGCACGAGTGCTGCACGGCAGCCAATGCGCCCCGCCACCTCCAGCGCGGCGGGCACTTCGGCGGGCGGCAGCGCGATGATGGCCAGATCAGACTTTCGCTGCGCCAGATCGGCCAGCGTGCCGCTGGTGTGCGTGTCCACAAACTGCAGGCTGCCGGCAAAGCGCTGCGCCCGCAGGGCCGGATGCAAGGCTTGCGCATACGCGGTCAGCGTTTCGGGTTCATCGGCCTGGCCCGCCAGAACAGCAATGGAGGCAGGCGCAAAAAGCGGCGTGAGGTAGTGTTTGTCCATGGGCTTGCAGCGGCGCGGGACCGCCCATCAATGATTAACCAGCAGATGGGTGTGACTGTGGCACAGCTCGGGGGCCATCGCAAAAAAGCCAAGTACCTGAGGTGACATTGTCAGCGCGGAACCGGAATGGGGCCCGGGCGCGGGCCTGAAATTTGCGCCCCTGCGGCCCGTTCAGGGCGCAGCGGCCATGCCCAGCAGCGCCGCGATGGCGGCTGCGGTCTGCAGCGCGGCGCCCCGGTGCTGCTGCATGAACGCCTGGGTCAAGCCACGGGCGGCGGCCAGCCGGGGCGTGTCGGTTGCCAGATCGCAGGCCCGTTTCAGCCCCTGCCCGATATCGGCCACGCGGTGGGCCACGCCCTGCTCGCAGGCCAGCGCGGCCGCCTCGGCAAAATTGAAGGTGTGTGGCCCCAGCACCACCGGGCAGCCACAGGCAATGGCCTCAATCAGGTTCTGCCCGCCCAGCGGGGCAAAGCTGCCGCCCAGCAAGGCCACGTCGGCCAGGCCGTAATACAGCACCATCTCGCCCAGCGAGTCGCCCAGCCAGACATCGGCGGGCTCGGGGCCGTCGGCCCACTGGCTGCGGCTCGATACGGTCAGGCCGGCGCTGCGCAGCAGTTGCTGCACTTCGCCAAAACGCTGGGGGTGGCGTGGCACCACCAGCCACTGTACGGGGCCATCCGTTGAAATTGCTTCATTATTGATAGCTGCTTGCGCTTGTCCATCAAGCGCTACAGGGCTTTTTGGCTTCAAGGCAGCCAGCCACATCGCCTCTTCACCTTCGCGGCTGCTGGCGAGCATCACCACCGGCCGGGTGCTGCCTGCGCGCCATGTGCGCCCGCGCGCCAGCTGCGCGGCATCGGGCACCACGTCGAACTTGAGGTTGCCAAACACGCCCCGCACCGGCGCGCCGATGGATCGCAGTCGCTCGGCATCGGCCTGGGTCTGCGCCCAGACGGCTGTCAGGCCGCCATAGGCCGGGCGGGCCAGCGCGGCCAGGCGCTGGGATTTGCGCAGTGATTTTTCATTGAACCGGGCATTGGCCAGCACCAGCGGTATGCCGCGCTGCCGGCAAGCGGCCACCAGATTGGGCCAGACCTCGGTTTCCATGAGGATGCCGATGGCGGGGCGAAACTGGCGCAAAAAACGGCGCACCGCGCCCGGTGTATCCCAGGGCTGCCACACCTGCACATCGCCCGGTATCAGCAGTTTTTCGCCCTCGGCCCGGCCCGTGGCGGTGCCGTGGGTGAGCAGCAGGCGCATGCCGGGCAGCTGCTGGCGCAACTCGGCCAGCAAAATGGCGGCGGCCCGGGTTTCGCCCAGTGATACGGCGTGAATCCAGACAAAGCTGCCCAGCGGGTCCGTGCTGCTTGGGGGGATCAGGCTGTCCAGGGGCCGCGCGTAGTGGCCAAAACGCTCGCCCACCGCGTGGGCATAGCCAGGCTCGGCCAGCGCGCGGCGGCGCAGCTTGCGCAGCAGCAGCGGCTGGGCGGCCCAGGTCAGGGCGGAATACAGCCAGAGTGCGGCATGTGCCATGGGCAGCTAAAAGCGGCGCTCAGTGTGCTGCGCTGCCCACCTGGGCGTCGGGCTTCACGCGGTGCAACAGGGCCAGCATGGCCGCCTCGATGCGCTCCAGCGCCTCGGGCGTGTGGCCTTCAAAGCGCAGCACCAGCACGGGCGTGGTGTTGCTGGCGCGGATCAGGCCAAAGCCGTCGGGCCAGTCCACGCGCAGGCCGTCGATGGTGTTGATCTGCGCCGGGGCGGCAAAGGTGTCTGCCGCCAGGGCCTGCAGCTCGGCCGTGAGGCGGTGCGGCTCGCCCTCGGCACAGGCGACGTTGAGTTCAGGCGTGCTGAAGCTGGTGGGCAGGCCGTTGAGCACGGCGCCGGGGTCGGCGCTGCGGCTCAGGATTTCGAGCAAGCGGCAGCCGGCGTAGGTGCCGTCGTCAAAGCCGAACCAGCGCTCCTTGAAGAAGATGTGGCCGCTCATCTCGCCGCCCAGGGGCGAATCAAGCTCTTTCATGCGCGCCTTGATGAGCGAGTGGCCGGTTTTGTACATCACCGGCTGGCCGCCCGCCGCCGCAATGGCCGGCGCCAGGCGCTGGGTGCATTTCACGTCGAACAGGATGGGCGCGCCCGGCACGCGGCTGAGCACGTCCTGCGCAAACAGCATCATCTGGCGGTCGGGGAAGATGTTGGTGCCATCGCGCGTGACGATGCCCAGGCGGTCGCCGTCGCCATCAAAGGCCAGGCCCAGCTCGGCGTCGCTGGCCTGCAGGGCGGCAATCAGGTCGCGCAGGTTTTCGGGTTTGCTGGGGTCGGGATGGTGGTTGGGGAAGTTGCCGTCCACCTCGGAAAACAGCTCGATCACCTCGCAGCCCAGCGCGCGGAAGATGGCCGGGGCCGATGCGCCGGCAATGCCGTTGCCGCAATCGACCACGATTTTCATGGGGCGGGCCAGCTTGACGTCGCCGGTGATGCGCTGCGCATAGGCGGGCAGCACATCCACCGTGCGCACGCTGCCGCCGGGCAGCAGCTGCCAGCTTTCGGCCTCCATGGTGCGGCGCAGGGCCTGGATTTCGTCGCCGTAGATGGCACGGCCGTTCAGCACCATCTTGAAGCCGTTGTAATCGCGCGGGTTGTGGCTGCCTGTGACCTGGATGCCGCTGGCGCACAGCGTGCTGGCCGCGAAATACAGCAAGGGCGTGGTGACCAGGCCCACGTCGATCACCTCGATGCCCGCTTCAATCAGGCCCTGCACCAGGGCGCTGCTGATGGCGGGGCCGGACAGCCGGCCATCGCGCCCCACCGCCACGGTGGTCTGGCCTTCGGCGCGGGCTGCCGTGCCAAAGGCCCGGCCCAGGCCCAGGGCCACGGCTTCGTTCAGGGTGGACGGCACAATGCCGCGGATGTCGTAGGCCTTGAAAATAGCGGGTGTGGTTTGCACGGAAAGGTCTTTCGCGGGGAAGAAGGGCAAATATCCGCTGCATTGTAGGGGGCGCTCCAGCCCCACCGCAGGGCACAGGCACAGGTCCGAAAACGGCCAGTGCGGCGGCACCGGCGGCCTATCATGCATGCCATGACGCCGCGCAACTCGCCTTCTGCTGCACCGGACGACCTTTCATCCGACGACGGCTGTTACCGCGCCCTGCAGGCCCGGGATGCGCGTTTTGACGGGCGGTTTTTCACCGGCGTCACCTCCACCGGCATCTATTGCCGCCCAGTGTGTGCGGTGCGCACGCCCCGGCGCGAGAACTGCCGGTTCTTCACGCTGGCCGCGCAGGCCGAGGGCGCGGGCTTTCGGCCCTGCCTGCGCTGCCGGCCCGAGCTGGCGCCGCAGGCACTGGTGTGGTCGGTGCAGGACGCCAGCGGCATTCTGGTGCAGCAGGCCGTGCGGCTGCTCGACGCCCCCGATGCGTGGTGCACCGGCGACGAACGCACGGCCACGGTGGCCCGGCTGGCGGCCCGTCTGGGCGTGAGCGACCGGCACCTGCGCCGCATCTTCGAGGCGGCACTGGGGGTGTCGCCGCTGCAATACCTGCAGACCCGGCGGTTGTTGACCGCCAAGCAGTTGCTGACCGACACGCCCATGCCCGTCACGCAGGTGGCCCTGGTCAGCGGTTTTGCCAGCGTGCGCCGCTTCAACGCCGCTTTTGCCCAGCACTATGGCCTGAACCCGACCCAGCTGCGCCGTGGGGGCGAAACGCCCGCCGGCGCTCAGGCGGCCACGCTGCGGCTGGCTTACCGGCCGCCGCTGGACGTGCCCGCCTTGCTGGCCTTTTTTGCCCGCCGCCAGTTCCATGGCGTGGAGTGGGCGGGCGATGCCGCCACCCCTGCCCTGCGCCGCACGGTGCGCCTGCAAAGCCCGGGGGCTGCCGGGCCGCAAGATCACACCGGTTGGCTGAGCGCGCGCTTTGATCCCACCCGCCACCAGGTGCTGGTGCAGACCAGCGACAGCCTGTACCCCGTGCTGCCGCAGGTGATTCGCCGCGTGCGCGCCATGCTGGATCTGGACGCCGACCCGGCGGCCATCAATGCCGTGCTCCACCCCAGTTTTCCCGAGGGCGATGGCCTGCGTGTGCCCGGCGCTTTCGATGGCTTTGAGCTGGCCGTGCGTGCCGTGCTGGGCCAGCAGATCACCGTGGCGGCCGCACGCACCCTGGGGCAGCGGCTGGTGGAGCGCTTTGGCGAGCCCATCGCCACGCCCTGGCCCGAACTCACGCGGCTGTTTCCCGCACCGGCCGTGCTGGCGCAGGTGCCGGGCGAAGCGCTGGGGCAGCTGGGCATCGTGCGCCAGCGCCAGGCGGCCATCGTGGCGCTGGCGCGAGCGGTGGATGCGGGCCAGTTGCCGCTGCAGGCGGGCGCGGACGTAACCGCCACCACGGCGGCGCTGTGCGCCCTGCCCGGCATTGGCGACTGGACGGCGCAGTACATCGCCATGCGCGTGCTGCGCTGGCCAGATGCGTTTCCGGCCGGTGACGTGGCTTTGCAAAAGGCCCTGGGCGTGCAGGCGCAGCCCCATCCTGCCCGTGCGGCCACCGAAGCCTCGCGGGCCTGGCAACCCTGGCGCAGCTACGCCGTGGTGCGCGCCTGGGCGGCGGGCAGCATGGCCGACACCGGCCAAGGAGCAGCTGCACATAAGCTATTAAAAAAATAGCTGCTTGCGCTTGTGCATCAAGCGCTACAAGCCAATTTCATCTAATATTCTCTGACCATGCAATACCACCCTTCCACCGTACAGACAAGCACCTCGACCCACCTGGGCACCGTGCGACTGGCCGCTTCTCCACGGGGTCTGGCCGGCCTGTGGTTTGACGGCCAGCGCCATTTGCCCGCGCAACTCGACGGGCCCCATGCCTGGCCGCACGACCCGCAGCACCCGGTGCTGGTTGCCGCCGTCGGGCAACTGCAGCAATACCTGCGCGGCGAGCGCACCCGGTTCGAGCTGCCGCTGGACCTGGCAGGCGGCACGCCGTTCCAACAGGACGTGTGGCGTGCGCTGCTGTCCATTGGTTGCGGCCACACCACCAGCTATGGGGCGCTGGGCCAGCAACTGGGCCGCCCGACGGCCGTGCGCGCCGTGGGGGCCGCCGTGGGGCACAACCCGATCAGCGTGGTCGTGCCCTGCCACCGCGTGCTGGGCAAGGATGGCGCCCTGACGGGCTACGCCGGCGGCCTGGAGCGCAAAAGCGCGCTGCTGCAACTGGAAGGCGCTGCGCTGCGCCCGGCGCGGGCACAGGCACAGGGCGAGGTGGGCGCATGAACGCCCCCGCGCCCCAACCCGTGCCGGCCTGGCTGGGCGAGTTTGTGCTGCTGGCAGCCCTGTGGGGCGCATCGTTTCTGTTCATGCGGCTGGGGGCCGCCGAGTTCGGGCCGCTGCCCACGGCCGGGCTGCGGGTGGCGCTGGCCACGCTGTTCCTGTGGCCCATCCTGCTGCAACAAGGGCAGTGGCCGGCGCTGCGCAAGCACTGGAAGCCAGCGCTGCTGTCGGGCGTGGTGAATTCAGCCATTCCATTCGCCCTGTACTCCTGGGCTGTACTGCACATCACCACAGGTCTGGCTTCCATCCTCAACGCCACGGTGCCCCTGTTCGGCGCCCTGGTAGCCTGGGTGTGGCTGGGCGACCGCATCAACCGCCTGCGCTGGCTGGGCTTGGGCATAGGCTTCGTGGGCGTGGCGCTGCTGGCCTGGCGTGCACCGGGGGGCGCGGGCCTCCAATCGGATGACGCGCCCTGGGCTATCGCTGCCTGCCTGGGGGCCACCACCTGCTATGCCATCGCAGCCAGCTTTGCCCGGCGCAACCTGGTGGGAGTGCCGCCGCTGGCCGCCGCCACGGGTAGCCAATTGGGTGCAGCGCTGGGTTTGTTCGTACCCATGCTGTGGTTCTGGCCCGCGGTCATGCCGGGGCCGCGCGCCTGGGCGGCCATCGTGGCCATTGCCATCCTCTGTACGGGCATTGCCTACATCCTCTACTTTCGCCTGATTGCCCACGCCGGCCCCAGCCGCGCCCTGGCGGTGACGTTTCTGGCGCCGGTGTTTGCCCTGCTGTATGGCGCGGTGTTTTTGCACGAGGCCATCACGCCGTGGATGATCGGCTGCGGGCTCATCATCGTGTGCGGAACGATGTTGTCAACAGGACTTATCGGGACGTCGCCCACTCGGCGGTGAGTCACGGAACGGGCCTAAACTCGGCGCATGGATCTTGTGCCGGACCTCAGAAATCACCTCGCCGCCGAGCAGCAGGCCAACCGTGATTTGCGCCAGCGCGATCAGCAAATGCGCCTGGCGCTCGATGCCCTGGGCGGCGGGCGCTGGGAATGGGACATTTCGCGCCAGAAGCTGGCATGCCATGGCCGCTTTTATGCCGCCTTCGGCATGGAAGCCGCCGACACAGAGGACGCCTGGGAACGCTGGCACACGCGCAAGCATCCGGCCGATGCCGCACGCCTTGCCGACAAGATGGATCGCGCCATGCGCGGGCAGCTCGACACCTACGAAGCCGAGTTCCGCATTCTGGACACGGCGGGCCGCTGGCGCTGGGTGATATCGCGCGGGCTGGTGGACGAGCGCGATGCCGACGGGCGCCCGCTGACGCTGCTGGGCATGGACGTGGACATCACGGCCCAGCGCGAGGTCGAGGAGGCGCTGCGGGCCTCGGAAGCCAAATACACCACCATCTACCAGACGCTGCCCGACCCCGCGGGCATTTCGCGGATATCGGACGGGCGCTATCTCGACGTGAACCCGGCCTTTTGCGAGTTGCTGGGTGAAGGGCGCGACGCCGTGCTGGGACGCACATCCACAGAACTCAACATCTGGGCATCGCCCACTGAGCGCGCACGCATGCTCGAAACCTACCAGCGCGAAGGCCGGGTGGACCGCCTGCCCATGGTGGCGCAGCGCAACGGGGAGCGCGTACCGGGCCTGATGTCGGCGCGCCGCATCGTGGTGGAGGGGGAAGACTGTTTCTTGTTCGTCTTTCACGACATGACCGAGGCGCAGCGCATCAGCGACGAGTTGCGGGCTCTGAACAACCTGCTGCAGCAGGCCGGTCGCATGGCGCGTCTGGGCGCATGGGAGAGTTCGCGCACACGGGGCATGGTGTACTGGTCGGATGTCTGCTATGACATCCACGGCCTGCCCCAGGTGCCCCGCTGGCGGGTGACTACATCGAACGTTTCGTGGCGCCCGCGTGGCAGGACGCGGTGCACCGCGCATCGCACGACTGCATCCACCGCCGAGAGGAATGGAGCCTGGAGGTCGAAATCGTCCGCACCGATGGCCGCCACGCCTGGGTGCGCACAAGCGGCGCGCCGGTGCTGCAGGACGGCGCCGTCACCGGCATGCGCGGCGTGCTGCAGGACATTGACGAGGCCAAGCGCGCCGAGCAGCGGTTACGCCAGTCGGAAGACCGGTTTTCACGCATCTTTCACCTGATGCCCTACCCCATGGGCATGACGCGGCAAAGCGACGGCGCCCATGTGGAAGTGAACCCCGCGTGGGAGCAGGTGCTGGGCTTCACGCGCGAGCAGGCGGTGGGCAGCTCGGCCATCAAACTGGGCATTTTTGAGGCGCACGATCGTGCCCGCTTGATTGACGTGGCCCGGCAGGCCGGCCAGCTCGATGCCTACGAGGTCAAGATCATCACGCGCAGCGGCGAGAAGCGCACCGTGCTGCAGTCCATGCGCGCCACGGAGTTCGATGGCGAAGCGTGCTGGCTGTTCGCGCTGCAGGACATCACCGACCGCAAGCGCAGCGAAGAGCAGGTGCGCGAGCGCGAAGCGCTGCTGTCGCTCACCATTTCGGCCGCCGCGCTGGGGCTTTGGGACTGGGATCTGCAAACCGGCATGGTCCATGGCGATGCGCGCTGGCGCACCCTGCGTGGCGCAGGCACCGACGATGCGGCCGCGCCCGCCGTGCACTGGACGACTGGGGTGGCCGCCGACACGCTGCCCGGCATTTCAGCGGAAGTCGCGCGCCACACCGCCCATCCTGCCACCCCGTTCGACGCTACCTGGAAAGTGACGCTGCCCCAGGAAGGGACCCGATGGATTCGCAACCTGGGCAAGATCATCAGCCACGACAGCGCCGGCCAGCCCACGCGCATGCTGGGTGTGTCCATTGACGTCACGCCGCAGCGCGAGCAGGAAGAGCTGCTGCAAAAACTGGCCCACTACGACGCACTGACGGGCTTGCCCAATCGCGTGCTGCTGGCGCACCGGCTGCAGGACGGCATGGCCCAGGCCCGTGCCCAAGGCACCCAGCTGGGCGTGGCCTACCTGGACCTTGACGGCTTCAAGCCCGTCAACGACCGCCTGGGCCATGGCGCGGGCGACCGGCTGCTGGTGGTGGTGGCGGGCCGGCTGTCGCGCGCGTTGCGCCCGCAAGACTGCGTGGCCCGCCTGGGCGGCGACGAGTTCGTCATCCTCATGCCGGGTCTGGCAACGCACGGCGATGGCGAACGCCTGCTGCAACGCGTGATGGAGAGCATTTCTTCGCCCTACACGCTGGACACCGAGCGCGTGGCCGTAACGGCCAGCATCGGCTACACGGTGTTCCCCTCGGACGACGCGGACGCCGACACCCTGCTGCGCCACGCAGACCAGGCCATGTATGCCGCCAAGCAGGCGGGGCGCAACCGATTTCACCAGTTCGACGCTGCGCAAGAGCGCGCCCAGCGCGAGCAACGTGAGCAGGGCCTGCGCCTGCGCGAGGCCCTGGCGCAGGCGCAGTTCGTGCTGTTTCTGCAGCCCAAGGTGGTCATGCAAACAGGTCAGGTGGTGGGGGCCGAGGCGCTGGCACGCTGGCAGCACCCCGAGCGCGGTCTGCTGCCACCGGGCGCTTTTTTGCAGCTGCTGGACGGCACCGAGCTGGAGATTATTTTTGGCCAATGGGTGGTCGAAGCCGCACTGGCACAGCTCGAGCAATTGCTGGATGCAGGGCTGAACCTGCCCGTGAGCGTCAACATCTCGGCCCAGCAACTTCAGCAACCCGGTTTTGCCGAGTGGATGGTGCAGTGCCTGGCCCGCCACCCTCGGGTGGCGCCCTGCCTGCTGGAGCTGGAAATCACCGAAAGCGCGGCGTTGTACAACCTGGCGGCGGTCGCCGAGACACTGGCCACGCTGCGCGCGCTGGGCGTGGTGGTTTCGCTCGATGATTTTGGCACCGGCTATTCATCGCTCACCTACCTGCGCCGCCTGCCGATGGACACGCTCAAAATCGACCAGAGCTTCGTGCAGGGCATGATGGCCGACCCGGGAGACCGGGCCATCGTGCAAGGGGTGATCGGGCTGGCGCAGTCGTTTGGCTACCAGGTGATTGCCGAGGGCGTGGAAACCATCGAACAAGGGCAATTGCTGCTGCAGCTCGGTTGCGCCAAGGCCCAGGGCTATTGCATTGCGCGGCCCATGCCCCTCGGTGCCTTCATCGACTGGACCCGCCACTGGCGACAACCCACGGCGTGGCAGCACCAGCACGTCGCAGAATATTTGATCTAAAAACGGCTGCAGCGCTTATCCATAAAGCGCGAGCAGCTATTGTTTTTGACACGGCTTGTGCCGCGTCGAGCCCGGCGGTCAGGGGCCGACCAGGTCTTTGACCTGCTGCAGCGCGGCCGGGTCGTCCATGGTGGTCAGATCGCCCGGATCGCGGCGCTCGGCCACGGCCTGCAGGGCGCGGCGCAGCAGCTTGCCGCTGCGTGTCTTGGGCAGCACGGTCACAAAGTACACGCGCGAGGGCCGGGCCACGGCGCCGAGCTGGCTGTCCACCTGCTTCATCACCTCGCCTTCGAGCTTCAGGCGCGCGGCGTCGTCGGTCAGGCCCGAGGCATCGCGCGGCACGGCAAAGGCCATGGCCACCTGGCCCTTCAAGCTGTCGGCCACGCCCACCACGGCCACCTCGGCGATGTTGGGGTGCGACGAGATGGACTCCTCGATCTCGCGGGTGCCCAGGCGGTGGCCGGCCACGTTGATCACGTCGTCGGTGCGGCCCAGGATGAAGTGGTAGCCGTCGGCATCGCGAATGCCCCAGTCAAACGTGCTGTAGATCAGGCGGCCGGGAATGCTCTTCCAGTAGGTGTTGACAAAGCGGTCGTCGTCGCGCCACACGGTTTGCATGCAGCCGGGGGGCAGCGGCCCTTCGATGGCCACCACGCCCTTTTGGTTGGGTACCGTCAGTTCTTCGCCGTTGCTCTCATCGATCAGCTTGACGTGGTAGCCATACATGGCCTTGCCAGGGCTGCCAAAGCGCGTGGTCTGCTGCTCCACGCCGTTGGCCAGCGTGAGGATGGGCCAGCCGGTCTCGGTCTGCCAGTAGTTGTCGATGATGGGCACCTGCAGGGCGTCGCTGATCCACTGCGCGGTGGGTTCATCGAGCGGCTCGCCGGCCAGCCACAGCGCCTTGAGGGTGGAAACGTTGTACTTCTTGAGCCAGCTGGCGTCCTGCTTTTTGAGCACCCGCACCGCCGTGGGCGCCGAGAACATGTGCGTGACCTGGTATTTCTCGACAATGCTCCACCACACGCCCGCGTCGGGCCGCGTGGGCAGGCCTTCGTACATGATGGTGGTCATGCCGGCGATCAGCGGGCCATAGATGATGTAGCTGTGCCCCACCACCCAGCCGATGTCGCTGGTGGCAAAAAAGACCCCCACGCTCCGCCGCTCGCGCGGGTCGCTGCCCCCCGGGGGGGCCGCGTTTTCACCTTGGGGCGGCCCGGCGGTGAAAACCTCATCGCCCGCCTTGGCATCGAAGATGTGCTTCATGCTGGCGGCCAGCGCCACGGTGTAGCCCCCCGTGTCGCGCTGCACGCCCTTGGGTTTGCCGGTGGTGCCGCTGGTGTAGAGCGTGTAGCTGGGGTGCGTGGATTCGACCCATTCGCAGGGCACGGTGGCGTTCAGGTGCCGGGCGCGCAGCGCGGACCAGTCGTGGTCGCGGCCGGCGCGCATGGCCATGGGCGCCAGGCCCCGGTCCACCATGAGCACGGCGGCCGGCTTGTGTTTGGACAGCACAATTGCTTCATCCAGCAGCGGCTTGTAGGGCACGCTTTTGCCGCCACGCGAGCCAGCATCGGCGCTGACGATGGCCACGGGCTCGGCATCCTCGATGCGCGAGGCCAGCGAGCCCGAGGCAAAGCCGCCAAACACCACCGAATGCAGCGCGCCAATGCGCACACAGGCCAGCATGGCAAAGGCGGCCTCGGCGATCATGGGCATGTAGATGAGCACGCTGTCGCCCTTCTTCACCCCCAGGCTTTGCAGCACGGCGGCCATGCGCTGCACTTCGGCGTGCAGCTCGGCAAAGCTGTAGCTGCGCTCGGTGTCGGTTTCGGTGGAGATAGCGACCAGCGCCGGCTGGCTGGCGCGGTCTTTCAGGTGGCGGTCGATCGCGTTGTGGCACAGGTTGGTGGTGCCGCCGACAAACCACTTCGCAAACGGCGGATTGCTGTAGTCGCAGATCTGCTGGGGTGGCGTTTTCCAGTCAATCAGCTGGGCCTGCTCGGCCCAGAAGGCGTCGCGTTGGTCGATGGACTGGCGATAAAAGTCGGCGTAATTGGGCATGGAGCGTCTCCTCGGCATCTCTTGTCCTGCAGGGGATGCAGGTTTTGAATTCATAATTATTCATAACGGGCTTGCGGCAAGCTGACGCACCGAAGTATTCGCTATGCTATTTATTCAATAGCTACCAACGCTTTATAAATAAGCGCTAGAGGCCAAAAAGACCCAAAATCACCAAAAAACCAGCGGCGCTATTTCACCAGCGCCAGAACGTCCTTGAACACCGGGTTTTCGCAGGTGCGCAGCCATTCAAACGCCACCATCTCGGTGGTCACCAGTTCGGCCCCCGCTCCGGCCAGGCGGTCGAAGGCGGCATCGCGGTTGCGTTCGGTGCGCGAGCTGCAGGCGTCGGTCACCACCCACACCTCGAACTCGTCTTCAATCAAGTCGAGCGCGGTCTGCAGCAGGCATACATGGGCTTCGCAGCCGGCAATCACGATGGTGCCGCGCTCGGGGGCCTGCTGGGCGGGCTTTTGCAGGTGCTTGGGCAGGCTGCGGGCATTGCCGCCCTGCTGGGGTTTGGCGGGCGGGCGCAGCCATTCACCCAGGCCTTCTTCGGCGGCGCTGAAATGCATCTTGGCCAGGGTGTTGTGGCACAGGGCGCGCAGCGCGGCATCGTTGCCCCCCAGGCGCGAGGGATTTTGCTCGGTGCCCCACACGGGCACGTCCATGAGCTGGGCCATTTTGGCCAGACGCAGCGCATTGGCCAGCACGGCAGGGCCCTCAAAGATGGCGGGCATCAGGCGTTCCTGGTAGTCCACCAGAACGAGTTGGGATTCAGAGGCGTCGAGCAGCATGGTGTCTTTCGAAAGCGGTCAGTGGCACGCGGAAGGCACTGATTGTCGCAGCCCAAGTCATGCAGGCAACAGCGAACGAAGCGCACCCGCCAGGGGTTCCGCCATGGGCACGGCGTTGCTGGCGTGGGGAATGCAATCGGTGCTCCACACCTCGCCCACCCCGGCATCGTGCAGGGCCTGCAAGGCATCGCCGGCAAACAGCGCATGGGTGACGGCCACGTCCACCGACGCCGCGCCCGCCGCCCGCAGCAGCCGGGCCGCCTGGGCCAGCGTGCGGCCGGTGCTGGCCATGTCGTCGAGCAGCACCACGGTGCGCCCCTGGGCGTTGATCGGCGGCAACTCGATGGTCACATCGCGGTCGCCGTGGCGCACCTTAGTGCACACGGCACGGTCAAAACCATGGCGTGCGGCCGCCTGGGCAATCCACTGGGCCGACTCGCCATCGGGCCCCACTAGCAAGGCACCCGGGCGCCGCTGCGCGATCAGGTCGGCCAGCGGCTCGGCGCCGCTGAGCACGACGGCCTGCGGCACGGCAATCGCCTCTTTCAGCGACGCCACGCGGTGCAGGTGCGGGTCCACCGTGATGACGGCATCGACCAACCCGGCCAGAAACCCGCCGACCACCTGCTGGCTGACCACTTCGCCCGGCGTGAAGGCCATGTCCTGCCGCATGTAAGCCATATAGGGCGCCACCAGCGTGATGTGCCGTGCACCCAGGGTGCGGGCGGTGCGGGCCGCCAGCAGCAACTCCACCAGCTTTTCGTTGGGATCGTGCAGGCTGCGCAGCAGCACCACATGGGGTGGCAGGCGCCCTGCCCCATCCACCGGCAGCCGCAGCTTGAGCTCGCCATCGGGGAAACGGTGGCGGTCGATCGTCTTCACGGGCAACTGCGCGGCCTGCCCGAGGCGCCGGGCGGCATCGGTCTCGTCCGCAAAATGCAGCAGGCAGGCCTGCGGGGGAGCGAGCTGCATGGTCAAAACTCCACAAACACCTGGGGCACGGCGTCGGCAGCACCCAGGCGGTAGCCAATATCGCGCGCACTGGCCTGCCGGGCAAATTCGAGGTCGGCGGGGTAGCCGGCATGCACGCGGTACAGCACATCGCCCTGCGCCACCGTGGCGCCCAGCTTGTGCATGAGGTCCACGCCCGCGCCCTGCACCTTGGGCGCGCCGGCCAGCCGCGCCACCCGGGCGATCTGGAAGTTGTCGATGCCCACCACCGTGCCGCTGGTGGGTGCGCAGACCTCGAAGGTCAGCGGTCCCAGTTGCGGGTGCAGGTGATCGAACCCCTTGCTGCCTTGCGCGTTGATGATGTCCTCCATGCGCCGGAGCGCCCGGCCCGAGTCAAGAATGTCACGCGCAATGGCATAGCCGTCACCGCCGCGCACGTCGGGGTCGCATTCGATCAGGCGACCCGCCAGTCGCAAGGCCTTTTGGCGCAGGTCGTTGGGCGCGTCGGGGTCGTTTTGCAGCACGCGCATCACGTCACGCGCCTCCAGCACCGGGCCAATGCCGTTGCCCACGGGCTGGCGGCCATCGGTAATGACCACGTCCAGCGACAGGCCCATGCGCCGCGCCACATATTCAAACAACCGGCGCAGGCGCTGGGCCTCGGGCATGGAACGCACCTTGGCCGTGGGGCCGATGGGGATGTCGAGCACCAGATGGGTGGCGCCGGCAGCCACCTTTTTTGACAGGATGGAGGCCACCATCTGCCCGGGCGAGTCGATCGACAGCGGGCGCTCCACCGAAATCAGCACATCGTCGGCGGGCGACAGATTGGCCGTGCCGCCCCAGGCGAGGCAGCCGCGGTAGTCGCGCACGATGTCGGCCAGCTGCTCGAAGGGCAGCTCCACATTGGCCAGCACCTCCATGGTGTCGGCCGTGCCTGCCGGCGAGGTGATGGCGCGCGACGATGTCTTGGGGCACAGCATGCCGTGCGCCGCCACGATGGGCACCACCAGCATGGTCGTGCGGTTGCCGGGAATGCCGCCGATGCAGTGTTTATCGACCACCAGCGGCTCGTGCCAATCGAGCCGTCGACCGCTGGCCACCATGGCGTCGGTCAGGAAGAACACTTCTTCGCGGTCAAGCTCGTCGCGGTTGCAGGCCACGACAAAGGCCGTCAGCTCGATCTTGGAATAGTGGTGGCCGGCAATGTCGCGCACGATAGCGGCGTAGTCCGCCCGTGTCAGGCGCTCGCCGGCAATTTTGCGAAACAGCGCACCCATGGATTCGGGTGGCTCTGCCTGCGTTACCGAGACGGTGTGGCCGTTTTCCACATCCAGCTGGGCAAAGGCGTCTTCCGACAGACCCAGTTCGTTGCACCCGACGATGGCGGCGTCGTCCACCACATTCACGGTGGCCAGGATGTGGCGCCCGTTGGCGCGCACCTCGATCTTGGAAAGCGCCTGAAAGCCCTCGGCCCGGTACACCGCGCAATCTCGGTGCAGGTAGGCGACGTTTTCTCGCCAGGTGTCGATGGCTACACGGCGCAGCGCCAATTGCGAGGGGATCTGGCTCGAAACGGGTACAGCGGGAATGTCCTGCGGTTCGCTGGTCTCAATGTGCATGGGCAGCAGACTACACCGGAAACGCCGCTGCCAAAACAGGAAAACAATTCAAATCAACGACTTGCGCAGAACCCCGGATTCCAGGCCTGTAAGAATTGCGTGTTACCCTTCGCACCCATGTCCCGTTGGTTCATTGCCTTACTCATCACCTGCGCCTCTGCCGCCCAAGCTGCCCCTTCAGCGGCATCCCCCGAGGACATCGAGCGTTTTCTGGCCGAAAGAAGGTTGATTACCCAGCTCGATGAAGTGCGCCATTCCGTCGCAGACAAAGCCCATGTGGTCGCAGACCGTACCGCGGATCTGATCGGCAACGCCATGGGTTTCATCGGCGTGCCCTACCGCCGGGGCGGCACCAGTGCCACCACCGGGTTTGATTGCAGCGGCTTCGTGCGCGCTGTGTACGAAAAAACCGTGGGCATGGTCCTGCCCCGCAAGGCCGACCAGCAAGCCGCCAGCACAGAGGTCATTGACAAGAAAGAGCTGCAACCCGGCGATCTGGTGTTCTTCAACACCATGCGCCGCGCCTTCAGCCATGTCGGTATCTACGTGGGCGACGGCAAATTCATCCATTCACCGCGCACAGGCAGTGAGGTGCGGGTGGAAGACATGCGCCTGTCGTACTGGCAGCACCGCTTTGACGGTGCCCGCCGTGTGACGGTGGAAGCCAAGACCCAGCCCTGAACTGGCGCCAGCAGCGCCGCCGTCTCGTGCAGCGCCGCCCAAACCGGTCATGGTGTGACCGTCGTCACTGTTTCAGTGCTTCGTATCGGACCACCCGTGATATTCACGGGGCCTAGATGGGGGTTGGTGCGCATGGCGCGTGCATTGGCCATGTCCTGCTGGTAGCGAGACCGGGCATCCGCCTCACAACCCTTGCGTTCCTTGCCCTGGGGCATGGCCCGGCACTCCTCCAGGCTAATTTTCAGCCCGCCTCCCGCCTCGCGGATGGCTGACTGGTAGCGTTGCTGGGCGGTGGTGTCCGGAATAGCACCACGCGTCAGCGATGCTTCTTCGCCGCCCTGGGCAAAAGCGGGCGCCGAAAATACACCTGCCACCACCCACGCCACGGCGGCCAACAGGCCAGAAGCCGAAAAGTTCTTCATGCGATTTCCTTAAGAGTCCATCAGTAGCTGAAACTTTAGGCGCGCGGCAGGGTTGCACCCATAGTCCCGCTCCCACGCAATGCGCAGGCGCGCAGCGCGCTGGCATGTCGGACAAGGCCGATATGCATTTCTCTTGCCGTCCGCGCCATGCCGCGGCAGCCATCCTTAAAAAAATCTTCCCGTCCGAATGCACAAGGCCTTGTCTGACACACGCGTCTGGTGAATTTGCCATACAGTGGCACCCATCTTTGTTCTTACCAGGTGTACCCATGCTCTCAATCCTCGGAACCCTCATCGTCGGACTCATCGTTGGCTTCATTGCACGGGCAATCAAACCGGGCGACGACAAGATGGGCTGGATCATGACGGCTTTGCTCGGCGTGGCGGGCTCGTTTTTGGCGAGCTACGTGGGGGCTGCCATGGGCTGGTACACCCAAGGCGCACCGGCAGGATGGATCGCCTCGGTGGTCGGCGCCGTGATCTTGCTGGCAATTTACAGCCTGGTCAAAAGCAAGACCTGATCGCCGACACCCTCACAGCACTGCAGGCAAGGCGCCGCACCCATGCCATCCGCCCGGCAAATGGCCGCTGATCACCCGGAGCTGGCTGCGGCCGTGCAGCGCAGCCGCCGCCTGCTGCACCGGCGCGCCTTGGTGGCGGCGGCGGCCAGCGCGGTGCCCGTGCCAGGGTTGGACTGGGCGGTCGATGCCGCCCTGCTCTCGCGCCTGCTGCCGCAAATCAATGCCCAGTTTGGCCTTACCCCCGAGCAACTCGACCAGCTCGACCCCCAAAAGCGCGAGCAGGTGCAAAAAGCGGTCGCGCTCGTCGGCTCGGTGCTGATCGGCAAGTTCATCACCAAGGAACTCGTGCTGCGCGCCACCCGCACGGTGGGCCTGCGCCTGACCACCAGGCAGCTGGCCAAATACGTGCCACTGGCAGGCCAGGTGGTGGCGGCAACGGTCGGCTATGCCACCTTGCGCTATCTGGGTGAACAGCATCTGCGCGACTGCGTGCAAGTTGTGCAACAGGCCCGGTTGCGTTTGCCGGCCCCGCCAGAACGCTCCTAAAAAAATAGCTATCCCCGCTGATGGCATAAGCGCGGAACGCGGTTTTCTCTATATACACGGCGCATTCCAGGTTGGCGCCCGGCGTTTTACCCGCACCGCCAACTGGCAATATCCGGCACCCGGCCGCAAGGCAAAATTGCAGCCCATGGCTACCGCTGGCAACAACGCCCCTTTCTCCCCCGGCCCCTATCCTGCGGCGCGCGAAAAGGCCGTGGCGATGTGGCTTCAGGCACTGCGCAGCCATGCCGATGCCGCCACCCTGAAAACGCTCACACCGCTGTCGGGCGCGGAAGCCGCCCGCGTCATGGCCTTGCTGCGCGAGGAAACGCCGCAAGCGGCGCTGCCTGCCCTTGCGCCAGAGCCCACCGCCACGCCCGCGCTGGCGCACGGGAGGTTCTGCCCCCGCATCACCCTCATGACCCTGGGCCGTGGCGATGGCCTGCTGGGCCTGCAACCGCAAGGTAAGCTGGGCCCGCGCGGCGACAGCGTGACGCTGGTGCGGATCGACTGGACCTACCGCACCGACAGTGGTGCCACCTGGCAGACGCCCGCCCCCGCCTCCATCCTCAACGCGCGCCCGGCCCCGGTGCAAGACCTGTTCGACACCGGCGGTCCCGTGGTGCGCATGCAGCGCAATCTGGCGGCTGAATCCGACGCCATGGACCGCATGTGGGACCTGGGCCTGATCCCCGTGGACGCCACCAAGCTGCAATGGCGCCACCGCGCTGCCGCCGCCACGCTGGGCCCCGTGTGGACGCTGGCGCAGGAGGCGCACTTTGGCGACTTCTGGGCCGAGCAGATCCCGCAGCTGCGCGCCGAGGGCTGGAGCGTGGTGGTGCACCCCGGCTTTGCGCACGAAAGCGTGCCCGTACAGCGCTGGAAGCTGCTGATCGCCCCCGACACCGGTGAGCTGCTGGGCAAGGAAGTAGATGGACCCTTGGCCGCACGCGAACGCCCCGTGCAAAAGCTCATGCTGCCCGAGCGCGAAGGCGCCTGGCTGCTGAGCCTGGGGATCGAGATCGACGGCCAGACGCTGGACCTGGCCCCCATGCTGGCCGACCTGCTGCGCCGCGACGCCCGCTGGCTCAACGCCCAGCAAATGGCCGCCATTGACGACATCGCCATCATTTCTCTGCGCGCCCCGGGCGGCAAACGCATCGAAGCACCCGCCGGCCCGCTCAAGGCCATCGTGGGCGCCATGGTGGATCTGCTGACCGACCCGACACGGAATCAGCGCAAAGACGGCGACCCGCTGCACCTGGGCGCCTGGGAAGCCCGTCGCATCGAGGCGCTGCGTGCCGGGCTGGTGCAGGCCCACCGCGTGGGCACGGTCAACGGCTGGAACAACGACTGGCAATTGCAGGGCGACGCGGGCCTGGCGCAGCTCGCCCAGCGCCTGCGCACCATCGGCACCCCGCAGCCGGTGGCTGCACCGCAGGGCCTGCAGGTGCAACTGCGCCCGTACCAGCTTGAAGGCCTGGCCTGGCTGCAATACCTGCGCGCCCAGGGTCTGGGCGGCATCCTGGCCGACGACATGGGGCTGGGCAAAACCGCGCAGGCCCTGGCCCATGTCCTGGCCGAGAAGGAGGCCGGGCGCCTGAAGCGCCCTGCCCTGGTGGTGCTGCCCACCTCGCTGCTCTTCAACTGGCAGGCCGAGGCCGCGCGCATGGCTCCCGGACTGCGCGTGCTCGCGCTGCATGGCGCAGACCGTGGCAAACGCTACCTGCAGGTGGCCGACCACGACCTGGTGCTGACCACCTACCCGCTGCTCTGGCGCGATGTGGACGCGCTGGCGGCCCAGCCGTTTCACCTGCTGATCCTGGACGAAGCCCAGATGGTGAAAAACGCCGGCAGCCGCAGCGCCCGCGCACTGCGCAAGCTGCAGGCGCCGCACCTGCTGTGCCTGACCGGCACGCCGCTCGAAAACCACCTGGGTGAGCTGTGGGCGCAGTTCGACTTTTTGATGCCCGGTTTTCTGGGCGATGTGCGCAGCTTCAACGCCCGCTGGCGCAAGCCCATCGAAGAAAACGGCGAAACCCTGCGCGCCCAGCTGCTGGCGCAGCGCGTGCGCCCCTTCATCCTGCGCCGCCGCAAACAGGACGTGGCCACCGAACTGCCGCCGCGCACCGAAACCATCTTGCGCGTGCAGTTGCAGGGCAAACAGCGCGAGTTGTACGAGGCCGTGCGCACCACCGCCGACAAGCAGGTGCGCCGCGCGCTGGAGCGGCAAGGCTTCGAAGGCTCGCAAATTGCCATCCTGGACGCCCTGCTCAAGCTGCGCCAAGTCTGCTGCGACCCCCGATTGGTGAAAGGAACCACGAAGACGGCCCACGCCATGGAGCGCGCCAAGCTGGAACTGCTGGCCGACCTGCTGCCCGCCCTGGTCGATGAAGGCCGCCGCGTGCTGGTGTTTTCGCAGTTCACCGAAATGCTGGCGCTGGCGGCCGAGTTGCTCGACACCCTGGCCCTGCCCTACCTCACGCTCACCGGCCAGACGCCGCCCCGCCAGCGCGGTGCAGTGGTCAAGAGTTTTCAGGCACAGGACGAAACCAGCGCCCCCATCCTGCTCGCCAGCCTCAAGGCCGGCGGTCTGGGCCTGAACCTCACCGCCGCCGACACCGTGATTCACCTCGACCCCTGGTGGAACCCCGCCGTGGAAGAACAGGCCACCGCCCGCGCCCACCGCATCGGGCAAGACCAACCAGTGTTTGTCTACAAGCTGGTGGTGGAAGGCAGCATCGAAGAGCGCATGCTGGAGCTGCAGGCCCGCAAGGCCGCGCTGGCCCAGGGCGTGCTGGGCCATGATGCCGAGGGCGCGGTGAAATTCAGCGCGGCCGACCTGCACGCGCTGCTGGCGCCGCTCACCGAACCGGCCAACAACCCGTTGGGCATTCCGGGCGAAGACGCGCTGCGCTGGGGCGGCACGGGCAAACGGCGGCCAAGGCCATTGCACGCCCCCGAGGTTTGAGGGCGATTTTGGCCTGCAGCGCCCGCCAGATAAGCGCTTACAGCTATTAAATTAAAAGCAACTCGCGAAATGGCGCACCCTGCCACCGGGCAGTGCTTCCTTCACCCGCGCCCTTCACCCGCCCTGGCCGGGCAGCTCAGGCGCCTGGTACACCAGCACCTTCAGCGCCCTGCCCTCGTCCACATCGGCAAACACGGGCGGGTTGGCCACGCGCTCCACAAAGCGCAGTTCGGGCGCCAGCTCGCGCATCTGGTCTTGCAAAAAGGCCAGGCCCAGCTCGGGCGCATTGAGGCACAGCAGTGCGTGGCCGCCGGGCGCCAGCAGGTCGGGCAGGCGGCGCATCAGGCGGGCGTAGTCCTTGGTGGCGACAAAGCTGCCCTTTTGGTAGCTGGGCGGGTCCACAATGACCAGGCCGTAGGGGCCGCTGCGGTTGATCTTGCCCCAGCTGCTGAAGATGTCGTGCGGCAAAAAGGCGGCACCCGTGGCAATGCCGTTGAGCTGGTGGTTCTGCTGCCCGATGCCGATGGCGCCGTGGCTCATGTCCACATTGACCACCTGTTTGGCCCCCGCCTGCAGCGCCACCACCGAAAACGCGCAGGTGTAGGCAAACAGGTTCAGCACCTTCAGGCCATAACGGTCGGCGCGGCGCGCGGCAGCGTAGTCATGCACCCAGCGGCGGCCCGCCGCCATGTCCAGGAACAGGCCGTGGTTCTGGCCGCGCAGCACATGCACCTTGAACTGGGCGCCGTGCTCTGTCACGACATGCGGGTCGGGCACGCTGCCGGCCATCAAGCGCGTTTCGGTGCGGCCCTGGGTGCGCAGCGCCTCGTTGCGGCACTGGAACACCCAGTTCAGTGGCTGCCCTGGCGCCAAGGCCTCCCACCGCTGGGCCAGTGCGGCGCCGATGGCGGCCAGTTGCGCCTCTGTCTCGTCGCCTGCAGGCAAAAAACTGGTGAGCACGAAAACGGGCGGGTAGGCATCGAGCGTCCACTGCTCGCAGCCAGGAAAGCGCCCGCCACGGCCATGAAAAATGCGCCTTGCATCGGTGGGCAAAGGCATGGCGGCTATGGCGTCAAGGAGGGCTTGCATGCAAAAAGGCTTCCGACAAGAAAATCAGAGTGAAAACAACAGAATGCGCTAGTCAATCATGGCCGAGCAGCTATTGATTCAATAGCACGAGGGAATGATCGCTGGCGGTACAGCGCAGCGCGGATGTGCACCCATGCTGGGCGCACCACAAAAAAAGCCCGCTCACGGCGGGCTCTGGTTCGGGCGCAGGAAGCCGCAAAGCGCTGCCCTGCCACGCTCGCGTCAGACACGCGGAACCGGCGTCCCCGAGTTGACGCACAGCGCCATGTTCAGCGCCTTGATGGCGGTCTTGTAGTCTTCGCGCTCGATCACGAACTGCATGTTCACCTGGCGCAGGGTTTGCGACACGCAGTTCACATTGACATGGACATCGGCCAGCGCCTGCGCTGCCTTGGCCAGCACGCCGGGGATGCCGATGTTGGAGCCAATGGTGCAAACAATTGCGCTGGGCTTGATCGTCACGACCTGGTAGGCGTCTTGCAGCTCCGCCACCAGCTCGGACGTGACCTGGTTGTCCCACACCAGATGGGCGATGGAGTTGGCGTTGGTCGCCTTCAGGATGTAGCTCACGTCGTGCTTGCAGAACACGTTCATCAGGCCCGCATCAAAGCCCACGGTGCCCACCATGCTGGGGTCGTGAATCTCGATCAGCGTGACCTTGTCGGTGCCGGTGACGATTTCCACACGGGCGCGCTCGCCCACAAAGTCCTTCGTGATGAGTGTGCCGGGGTGGTTGGGCTCAAAGGTGTTCTTCAGGCGGATGGGAATGCCGGCCAGTTCCATCGGCTTGGAGGCCTTCGGGTGGATGGCTTCCATGCCCACGTCGGCCAGCTGGTCGGCCACGTCGTAGTTGGTGGCGCCCACCACGATGGCGTTTTCCAGGCCCACCAGGTTGGGGTCGGCGGACGACAGGTGGAATTCCTTGTGGATCACGGCCTCGGCGGGGCGCACTTCCACGGCGATCTTGCTGAAAGTCACCTCGGAATAGCCCCGGTCAAACTCGCGCATGATGCCTTCGGTGCCCTTGGTGTAGCCAGTGGCCACCACGACCTTGTCGCTCAGGTCCAGGTCCTTGAAACTGTGGGCAATGCGCTCGTCAATCGTCCATGCTTCGCTGTCGTTGAAACCGGCCAGGTCCATCAGGATGGCATTGACGCCATTGGCCTTGAGGATCTCGACCGAATTGAACGCGCTGTGCGACTCGCCAATGGAGGCCAGCACTTCGCGCGCCGCCAGCAGCACATCCTTGCGGCTGAGGTAACCGCTGGCCAGCACATGCTGCATGGCGTTCAGGTATTCGCGCGCCTGGCCGATACGCTGGTCGATGAAGGCATCGGCCACATTGAGCGGCAAACCCAGGTCGGCGTAACCCGCGTTCAGCTTTTTCAGGCTGGCGGCCAGTTGGGTCAAGGCGTCCTGGTAGCCCTTGCCTTCAGCAAACAGGGCGTAGATGCCGCGCTCGCCCGTCTTCTTGTGCTCCAGCAGCTGGTTGGTCACCCCAGAGTAGGCGGACACCACATAGATCCGGCCGTAAATGCGTTGGGGATCGTGCAGCATGATGTGGCGCAGCACATCGCCAAAGGCGGTCATGGAAGTGCCGCCGATCTTCTCGACAGAGATCTTGGAGTTTTGAACGTCTTGCATGGACAGGCTCAGGGGAGCAAAAAGGTGGAAAACCGGGGCGGGTGCAGCACCCCAAGGGGCGGCAGCAAGCCCGCTATTTTCCACGAGTTTTTGGAGGTGCTTTTCACCTTGTTTGCTGAGACGCGCACTCAGGCCAATCGCGACTCAATAAAACTATCAAATTGAACTCCGGGCACCTTGGCTCGCACAATGTTCCAGAAGTCTGGCGTGTGATTCGACTCCAACAGATGCGCCAACTCATGCACGATGACGTAGTCAATCACCGACAAAGCGTCTTTCACCTTCGGTGATTTGGCCTCTACCACCACCACCGGGATACCGTTCACAAACAGCACTACGTCGGGAACGATGTGGTGCTCTGTGCCCAAAATACGCACCTTGAACTGGCACACCGCAATGAAACGGTTGTTGCTCACCTTGTCAAAATCGATGAACCGCACCGTGGAGCTTTTTTCGCCCGTCGCGCGGTTTTCACTCACGCTGGTGCCATCAGTCAGCAGGCGAAACACATGCGCTCGTCGAGTTTGATTTGTTGCTGGCTCAGCTTGCTCATGGCCTGTCCTTGTTAAGCCACTGCCTCCCTAGGGCAGTCAATTGGTATTTTTGGAGCCGACTGTTCGGCTTCTCTGGCACGGTCATTTGCACAAGCCCAGCACCCAACGCGGGCCGCACATACAGCGCCATAAAGTTGGGTCGGTGCACCAAGCCCAATGCCTGCATCAGCGCTTGCAAGCTCAGTGTTTGATCGCCCAGCACATTCATCAGGCGCTCGACTTGTTCGGTGACTTGTTCGGTGACTTGTTCGGTGACTTCGGGGGCAACCAGGACTTCGACTTGTTCGGCCTGCTTTTGCCCAGCCCGCAGCACCTTCAAATACGCCGGGTCAAACGCAAACTCCAGCCACATATCGTTGGGCTCATAGCGCAGCACCGGTTTGGGCGACCCCGCTGCTTCGCAGGCCGCAAAAATCCGCTCCACCCCACGGCCCCAGGCCTCAATCTCGCCCGCCCTGAAAAAAGCATTCGCCAGCGCCGGGTTGTAGGGGCTGGACGAATGCGCGCCCAGCAGCGTGTCCATCGTCCAGCCCTCGGGCAGCACCGCCGGGTTCCATAGGCGCAAGCGGTCTTCGTACACCCGAATTTGCACCGGTGCGGTCACCGCATAGTCGCGGTGCACCAGTGCGTTCAGCACCGCCTCGCGCAGCGCTGCACGCGGCACGGGGAAGGTCTCCACACGCACAATGCCCTCGTATGAAATCACCGCTTTCAGGTACTTGGTCAGCAGCAAATCCAGCGTGGTCTGGGCCTGGTGGAACAAGTCGCCCTCTACCTCGTCGTGGTACAGCAGCTCGGTCTCGGTCTGGAAATACCCTACCTTCACAAACGCCCCAGTCACAAAGCGCTGCGGGTCTGCCGCAAACAGCAAGGCGGTGGCCCTTTTGAAATAAGCGCCGTCTTTCAGGCGCAGCTTGTCCAGCAAATTAGCATCGCTCTCGGCCAGCGTCTCGGCATCCAGCCGCCCACTGCGCTGGGCCAGCTGGCGAAACCGCGCCATGGCCGGGTGCGACACCCCGATGGCCAGGTCAAATTCCCCCACCCTTGGCCACCCCAAATTCCCCCAGGCAGGACGGTCGGATTATGACGACTCGGGTGTGATGGCGATGCGTGCAGCGGCCTCCTTGAGGCGGTAGCTCTTGCCCTCGAACTCCAGCATCGCGCAGCGGTGCATGAGGCGATCCAGGATGGTGCTGGCCATGGTGGCGTCGCCGAGGTATTTGCCCCAGTCCTGCACCACGCGGTTGGACGTGATGAGAACAGCGCGGCGCAGCTTGTAGCGCTGGTGCACGATGGCCTGTAGGACTTCAGCGGCATGCTCGCTGATGCGTCTGGCCAGGAACAGGTCATCGAGGACGAGCAGGTCCGGCGCGACCCAGTCCTTGAGCAGCTCGGTGCGCTCTGCCGTAGTGGCCAGCGCGTAACGGGCGAACTCGGTGTCGGCTTCCAGGTAACGCACGTCATAGCCCTGCAGCGTGGCCTGGTAGGCCACGGCCTTGGCCACATGGCTCTTGCCGGTGCCCGGCTTGCCGATGATCAGCGCGTTGGCCCCCTCGCCGATGAACTTCAGGGTGTGCAACTCGAAGCAGGCGCTGCGCGGCAGCTTCGGGTTGAAACGCCAGTCGAAGTCAGCCAGCGAGGGGCGCTCATCCAGACCCGAGCGCTTGAAGCGGCGCTCGGTCAGGCGAGAGCGCCGGCGGTCCAGCTCGTCTTGCAGCATGGCGGCGAAGGTCTCCAGGAAAGGCTGCTGGGCGGCCTGGGCCTGCATCACGCGGGTGGACAGGGTCTCGGCGATGCCGGACAGGCGCAGCTCGCGCAGCGCGCGTTCGATCTCGATCATGTTCATGGCTGAACTCCCGGTGCGTTGGTGGTGTTGTTGGTGGTGGTGGTGGTGGTGGTGGTGGTGTTTGCCGTGGCGGCGGCGAGCGCGAAGAGATCGCTGTACTCCTCAGCGTCTCGGATGAGCTCATGCTGCTGCGTCAGCGCGTGGGCACCGGCGGCGGGTGCTTCGCCGCAGGTAGCCTCGATGGCCGCCATCGCCTGGGCAAAGAGGGCTTCGGTCAGCGCCAGCACGCGCTTGTAGCTGTAGACCCCTTGCTCCAGGGCCTGGGCGCAGGCGGCATTGATGCAGTGCGCCGGGTAACGGCGCATGAGTCCCACAATGCCCCAGAGCTTGCGCTGCCCGACACGACCCTCGATGGCAAAGAGCAGCTCACACAGCCGGCTGGCGTGCTCACCAATCTCGCCGGCCTGACGCAGGATCAGGCGGGTCTCGCGAGACGGATTGAACACCCGCTCCTCCATGGGCAGAATCACCGTGCCGGGACGCTCGGCCTTGGCGTGGGTGCGCAGCAAGGCACGGGTGTGCATGTCACGAATCTCGATGCGCTGGGCGTAGATGCGCACCAACACCTTGGAGCCGATGTTCGCCGGGCGAGCGGCGTAGCTGCTGTGATCCACCCGCACACAGCTGTCGTCGCAGACGGTGCGCACCGCCTCGTCGAAATACTGCATTCCCAGCACTGGCAGGGGTTTGAGGTGGCTGCGCTCTTCCTCGAACATGGCCTGCACCTGGCGTCGCTCGGTGCCGTGGATGCGCTTGGATGCCCAGCTCTTCTCCCAGTGCGCCAGGAACTCGTTCTGGGCCTCGATGGACTCAAAGCGCCGGCCCTTCAAGGCCGTGGCCTGGGTATGGCCGATGGCATGCTCCACCGTGCCCTTGCGGTTGGGGTCTCGCACCCGCGCCGGGTCGGCCACCACGCCGTAGTGCGCCAGGGCGGCGGCGTACACCGGGTTGAGATCGGGCTCGTACAGGTCGGGCTTGAGGACGCCTTCCTTCAGATTGTCCAGCACCACGTACTGGGGGCAGCCCCCGAAGTACCGCAGGGCCCGCTCGTGCAGCTCGGCCCAGATCTGCTGGCTGGACTTCCAGACCACGCACCGGAAACTGGCGCGCGAGTAGCGCAGCGTGGCCACGAACAGGCGGGGCTTGCGGTACCGCTCGCTGCCCGGCACGCGGGTGGGCGCGCCCTCGCCGTAGTCCACCTGCATCTCCTCCCCAGGCAGAAAGGACAGGCGGTCGAACTGCTCGGGCTCCTTGTGGCGCAGCTTTGCACAGAAGCGTTTGACCGAGTTGTACTGACCAGTAAATCCGTGCTGGTCGACCAGGTCCTGGAAGATGGCCATGGCGTTGCGCTTCAGACGCAACTGGGCTTCGATGAACTCGCGCCAGGGTTCGCACAGGGAGGTGGCCACCGGCACAGCAGCCGGTGGCCAGGGTGGGGGAATTTGCTGGGCCGAGCCGGTGGCCACCCCGGGGGAATTTGACTGCAGTTGCTCCAGCCAGCGTTGGTGATAGCTCCTGACCGTCTTGCGGTCGATGCCCGTGATGCGGGCGATCTCGCGTTGCGATGTATTGCGCTCCAGCAGTGTCTCTATGGTGGCGCGTTGGTTGGACTTCAAGACATTCACTCCTTGGCCTTCCCTCGAGGAAGACCGGATCAATGTCCTGCCAACAGGTGCCGACGGCGCCGGCGTTTAACCCCTATCCCCGATCAGTTCAGGTGGGGGAGTTTGAGGTGGCCATAGACGGGGGAATTTGGGTGGCCATCAGGGGACACATCGGCCAGACTGAACTGGGGCAAGGGCACGCCGTCCCAGGTGCGGCCTTGGCGGCCCAACAAAAACCGGTCTAGCGCCGCGCCTTTGAGTTCTTGCAGCGTGCTGCCACTGCGCATGTAGTAGTGGCCCCGGTAGCTGATGGGGTTGGGGTAGGCCTGCACCACCAGCTCCAGATATGGCAAGTCGCCTTCTCCACCTTCTTTGTGCAGGTTCACATCCACCACCATGCCCAGCAGGTCGCGCACCTTGTTGGGCAAGTCCTCCAGCAGCTTGGCCGCATCGGGCAGGCCCACCACCCGGCCCTGGTCATTCACCCCCAGCAACAAACGCCCGCCTTGCGCATTGGCAAAGCCGCACACCCAGCGCAAATAGTCGTCGCGCCACGTTTCTTTCCATTCGGTGTGTTGGGATTCTTGGTGGCGCATGGGCGTGTTCTCGGGGGTCAGGCGGCAGCGGGTTCCAGTAGGTCGGTAAAGGGTGATTTTTATGGGGGTCATTGCGCGCGCCGAAATAGCCCAAAAGTATGCCACGGCAGGTCCCACGAGCCACGGTAGCAAACCATAAAAGAAAAAGCCGCGCAGCCCTTGCAGAGCTTGCGCGGCTAGCTACTGAATCAGTAGCATTTTCAGAGCCTCATTGGCTCACTTCTTTTGCGGCGGCACGTCGGTGCAGCTGCCGTGCGCAATCTCCGCCGCCATGCCAATGCTTTCGCCCAGCGTGGGGTGCGGGTGGATGGTCTTGCCGATGTCCACGGCGTCGGCGCCCATTTCGATGGCCAGGGCAATCTCGCCGATCATGTCGCCAGCGTGGGTGCCCACGATGCCGCCGCCCAGGATCTTGCCGTGGCCATGGGCCTCGGGCGAGTCGTCGAACAGCAGTTTGGTCACGCCTTCGTCGCGGCCGTTGGCAATGGCGCGGCCCGAGGCCGTCCAGGGGAACAGGCCCTTCTTGACCTTGATGCCTTGGGCCTTGGCCTGGTCTTCGGTGAGGCCGACCCATGCCACTTCGGGGTCGGTGTAGGCCACACTGGGAATAACGCGGGCGTTGAAGGCGGCGGCTGCCAGTTCCTTGTTGCCCTGCAGTTCACCCGCGATGACTTCTGCCGCCACGTGTGCCTCATGCACCGCCTTGTGCGCCAGCATGGGCTGGCCCACGATGTCGCCGATGGCGAAGATGTGCGGCACGTTGGTGCGCATCTGGATATCGACGTTGATGAAGCCACGGTCCGTCACGGCCACGCCAGCCTTTTCAGCAGCGATCTTTTTGCCGTTGGGCGTGCGGCCCACGGCCTGCAGCACCAGGTCGTACACCTGGGGTTCGGGGGTGGTGCCGCCCTCTTCCGCTGGCGCGAATGTGACCTTGATGCCTTCAGGTGTGGCCTCGGCACCCACGGTTTTCGTCTTCAACATGATGTTGTCGAAGCGCTTGGCGTTCATCTTCTGCCAGATCTTGACCAGGTCGCGGTCGGCGCCCTGCATCAGGCCGTCCATCATTTCCACCACATCCAGGCGTGCGCCCAGGGTGCTGTACACCGTGCCCATTTCCAGGCCGATGATGCCGCCGCCCAGGATGAGCATGCGCTTAGGCACACCGCTGAGCGCCAGGGCGCCGGTGGAATCGACCACGCGCGGGTCGTTGGGCATGAACGGCAGGCGCACGGCCTGGCTGCCGGCGGCGATGATGGCTTTCTTGAAGGCGATGACCTTCTTGGTGCCCGTCTTCTCCTGGCCAGTGCCGGTGGTCTCTTCCACTTCAAGGTGGTTGGCGCCAACGAAGGCACCGTAGCCACGCACGGTGGTCACCTTGCGCATCTTGGCCATGGCGGCCAGGCCGCCGGTGAGCTTGCCGATGACCTTTTCCTTGTGGCCGCGCAGCGTATCGACGTTGACTTTGGGCGCGCCAAAGTCAATGCCTGCAGCGGACAGATGGCTGACCTCGTCCATGACGGCGGCCACGTGCAGCAGCGCCTTGGACGGGATGCAGCCCACGTTCAGGCACACGCCGCCCAGGGCTGCGTAGCGCTCGACGATGATGACCTTGAGGCCCAGGTCGGCCGCGCGGAACGCCGCCGAATAACCGCCGGGGCCGCCGCCCAGCACGAGCACGTCGCAGTCCAGATCCGCCGTACCAGCAAAGCTGGACGCTACTGTATTGATAGCTGCTTGCGCTTGTAGGGCGGGCGCTGGAGCCTGTTTTTGCTCAGAAACCGCGGGCGCAGGGGCAGCTGCAGGCGCTGGAGCGGCTGCGCCTGCACCCTGCACTTCCAGCGTCAGCACCACCGAGCCTTCGGCGATTTTGTCGCCAAGCTTCACTTTCAGCTCTTTCACCACGCCAGCGTGGCTGGAGGGGATCTCCATGGAGGCCTTGTCAGACTCCACGGTGATCAGGCTTTGCTCGGCCTTGATGGTGTCGCCGGGTTTGACCAGCACTTCGATGATGGCCACTTCGGCGAAGTCGCCGATGTCGGGCACCTTGATGTCGATGATTGCCATGGGTGTTGCCCTCGCGTTACATCACGATGCGGCGGAAGTCCGCCAGCAGCGAGGCAAAGTACACGTTGAAGCGCGCGGCGGCGGCGCCGTCGATCACGCGGTGGTCCCAGCTCAAGGAGAGGGGCAGCATCAGGCGTGGGGCGAATTGCTTGCCGTCCCACTTGGGTTCGATGCTGCTCTTGCACACGCCCATGATGGCGACTTCAGGCGCGTTGATGATGGGCGTGAAGTAACGGCCACCAATGCCGCCCAGCGAGCTGATGGAGAAGCATCCACCCTGCATGTCTGCCGGGGCCAGCTTGCCTTCGCGCGCCTTGGCGGCGAGTTCGCCCATTTCCTTGCTGATCTGGACGATGCCCTTCTGGTCGGCATCCTTGATGACGGGAACCACCAGGCCGTTGGGCGTGTCGGCCGCAAAGCCGATGTGGAAGTAGTTCTTCATCACCAGCTGGTCGCCGTCGAGCGAGCTGTTGAACTCGGGGAACTTCTTGAGCGCGGCCACGGCGGCCTTGATCATGAAGGCGAGCATGGTGACCTTGACGCCGCTCTTTTCGTTCTCTTTGTTGAACTGCACGCGAAAGGCTTCCAGGTCGGTGATGTCCGCGTCGTCGTGGTTGGTGACGTGCGGGATGACCACCCAGTTGCGGTGCAGGTTGGCGCCGCTGATCTTCTTGATGCGCGAGAGGTCCTTGCGCTCCACCGGGCCGAACTTGGTGAAATCGACCTTGGGCCAGGGCAGCAGATCAAGGCCCACGCCGGAGCCGCCACCACTTGCAGGCGCCTTGGCCGCCTGGGCCTTGGTCTGCACGGCGCCTGCCATCACCTGCTTGGTGAAGGCGGCCACGTCGTCCTGGGTGATACGGCCCTTGGGGCCGGTGCCCTTGACCTCGTCGATGGGCACACCCAGTTCGCGGGCGAACTTGCGCACGGAAGGCGATGCATGGGGCAGGCCTGCCGTGGGCGTGCCGGGCTGGTGAGCGGGAACGGCCACCGAGACTGTGGCAGCGGCAGGCGCAGCTACCGCTGCAACTGCGGCAACTGCCGGGGCAGCCACGGGGGCTGCCGCTGCGGTGGCGCCTTCCAGCACGGCCACCAGATCGCCAATATTGACCGTGTCGCCGATCTTGACCTTGAGTTCCTTGAGCACGCCTGCGGCGGGCGAAGGGATCTCCATGGAGGCCTTGTCGGACTCGACGGTGAACAGCGACTGCTCAACCTTGATGGTGTCGCCGACCTTGACCAGCATCTCGATGACGGCCACGTCCTTGAAATCGCCAATGTCGGGCACGCGCACTTCCAGCGGGCCGGCGGGCGCCGCCGCCGCCACAGAAGCGGCGTTGAGGGCCGGCGTTGTTGCTACTGTTTGAGTAGCTGCTTGCGCTTGCTGCGATTGGGCTGGAGCCGTATTTGACTCAGAAACAGCCCCCACAACGTCGAGCGTCAGCACCACCGAGCCTTGCTTGACCTTGTCGCCGACCTGCACGCGCAGCTCTTTGACGACGCCCGCGTGGCTCGAAGGAATCTCCATCGATGCCTTATCGGACTCCACCGTGATCAGCGATTGCTCGGCCTTGACGGTGTCGCCGGGCTTGACCAGCAACTCGATCACGCCGACTTCGTCGAAGTCACCGATGTCCGGAACTTGGATTTCTACCAATGCCATTGTTGTCTCCGGTTCGGTTATGCGTACAGCGGGTTGATCTTGTCAGCATTGATGCGGTACTTGGCAATCGCCTCGGCCACCTTGGTGGCGGGCAGCACGCCGTCTTCGCTCAGCGCCTTGAGGGCGGCTACCACGATGTAGTGGCGGTTCACCTCGAAGTGCTCGCGCAGCTTGCTGCGGAAGTCGCTGCGGCCAAAGCCGTCGGTGCCCAGCACCTTGTAGTTGCGGCCCTTGGGGATGAAGGGGCGGATCTGCTCGGCATAGGCCTTCATGTAGTCGGTGGATGCGACCACGGGGCCGGTGCTGGTGCCCAGCTGTTGCGCCACAAACGGCACACGCGGCGTCTCCAGCGGGTGCAGCAGGTTCCAGCGGTCGGCGTCCTGGCCTTCGCGGGTGAGTTCGTTGAAGCTGGGGCAGCTCCACACGTCGGCCTGCACGCCCCAGTCGGCCGCCAGCAGCGTTTGTGCGGCCAGCGATTCGCGCAGGATGGTGCCCGAGCCCAGCAGCTGCACGCGGGTGCCGCCCTCGGCACCGGGCTTGCACAGGTACATGCCCTTGATGATCTGCTCTTCCGTGCCCACCGTGAGGCCAGGCATGGGGTAGTTCTCGTTGAGCAGCGTGATGTAGTAGAAGACGTTCTCCTGCTGCTCCACCATGCGCTTCATGCCCCGGTGCATGATCACGGCCACTTCGTGGGCGAAGGTGGGATCGTAAGTCACGCAGTTGGGGATGGTGTTGGCCAGGATGTGGCTGTGACCGTCTTCGTGCTGCAGGCCTTCGCCGTTGAGCGTGGTGCGCCCTGAGGTGCCGCCCAGCAGAAAACCGCGCGCCTGCATGTCGCCGGCGGCCCAGGCCAGGTCGCCAATGCGCTGGAAGCCGAACATCGAGTAGTACACGTAGAACGGCACCATGATGCGGTTGTTGGTGCTGTAGCTGGTGGCTGCAGCGATCCAGCTGGCCATGCCGCCGGCTTCGTTGATGCCCTCTTGCAGGATCTGGCCGGCCTTGTCTTCGCGGTAATACATGACCTGATCGCGGTCGACCGGGGTGTACAGCTGGCCCTTGGGGTTGTAGATGCCGATCTGGCGAAACAGCCCTTCCATGCCGAAGGTGCGGGCCTCGTCCACCAGGATGGGTACCACGCGTGGGCCCAAGGCCTGGTCGCGCAGCAGCTGCGTGATAAAGCGCACATAGGCCTGCGTGGTGCTGATCTCGCGGCCCTCGGCCGTGGGGTCGAGGATGGCCTTGAAGGTTTCGAGAGCGGGCACGGTGAAGTGCTCGTCGGCCTTCACGCGGCGGTGCGGCAAGTAGCCGCCCAGCGCCTTGCGGCGCTCGTGCAGGTACTTGATTTCGGGCGTGTCGTCGGCCGGCTTGTAATACGGAAGCTTGTGCAGCTCGCTGTCCGGGATCGGGATGTTGAACCGGTCGCGGATGTACTTGATGTCTTCGTCGCTGAGCTTCTTGGTCTGGTGCACGGTGTTCTTGCCTTCACCGGCCTTGCCCATGCCATAGCCCTTGACGGTCTTGACCAGCAGCACGGTGGGCTGGCCCTTGTGCTCGTTGGCGGCGTGGAAGGCGGCGTAGACCTTGGTGGGCTCGTGGCCGCCGCGGCGCAGTTCGAACACCTCCTCGTCGGTCATGTGCTCGACGAGCTGCAGCGTCTCTGGGTACTTGCCAAAGAAATTCTTGCGCACAAAGGCACCGTCGTTGGCCTTCATGGCCTGGTAGTCGCCGTCGAGCGTTTCCATCATGAGCTGGCGCAACTTGCCCGTCTTGTCGCGGGCCAGCAGCGCATCCCAGCCGGCACCCCACAGCAGCTTGATGACGTTCCAGCCGCTGCCACGGAACTCGCCTTCGAGCTCCTGCACGATCTTGCCGTTGCCGCGCACCGGGCCGTCCAGGCGCTGCAGATTGCAGTTGACCACGAACACCAGGTTGTCGAGGCTCTCACGCGCCGCCAGGCCGATGGCGCCCAGCGATTCGGGCTCGTCCATTTCGCCGTCGCCGCAGAACACCCAGACCTTGCGGTTTTCAGTGTTGGCAATGCCACGGGCATGCAGGTACTTCAAGAAACGCGCCTGATAAATGGCCATCAGCGGGCCCAGTCCCATCGACACGGTAGGGAACTGCCAGAACTCGGGCATCAGCTTGGGGTGCGGGTAGCTGGACAGGCCCTTGCCGTCCACTTCCTGACGGAAGCTGTCGAGCTGCTCTTCGGTCAGGCGGCCTTCAAGATACGCACGCGCATAGATGCCGGGCGAGCTGTGGCCCTGGATGTAGAGCAGGTCGCCGCCGTGGTTCTCGCTTTCGGCGTGCCAGAAGTGGTTGAAACCCGCGCCAAACATGCTGGCCACGGATGCAAACGAGCCGATATGCCCGCCCAGGTCGCCGCCGTCGGCGGGATCGAGGCGGTTGGCGCGCACCACCATGGCCATGGCGTTCCAGCGCATGTAGGCGCGCAGGCGCTTTTCGATGGCGATGTTGCCGGCGCAGCGGGCTTCCTGCTCGGGCTCGATGGTGTTCACATACCCCGTGTTGCCCGAAAACGGCATGTCGATGCTGTTCTGGCGGGCGTGCTCCAGCAATTGCTCGATCAGAAAGTGGGCGCGCTCGGCACCCTCTTTGTCGATGACTGCGGACAGTGCGTCCATCCATTCGCGGGTTTCTTGCTGATCGGTATCAACGGCGGGCGCGGCGGCGTTTCCGGCCAGGGGGGCGGGCTGAGCTGACATGCTTGTCTCCTGTGTATAGGGGTGCAATTTAGTGCGTTATCCCAAGTTTCGCATATTTTTTTCCAATTTCAAATAGTGCCGCACCATTTCGCATAATGATATTTTGCTGCAAACGCACATACCGCCGACAGTCCATAAAGCGTCCACCCTCCCCTACACTCGCCCCATGGACAACACCCCTGCCACTGCCCCGCCCGCGCCGGCCACTCCCATGGCTGCCCCTGCACGCAAGTGGCGCACCTGGTGGCGCAGCCTGTCGCCCGCGCGGCAGGACCGCTTTGCCGCACTGGCACCGCTGGCCGCCGTGTTGCTGTTCATGGCGGCCATCGTGACCGCCTTCTGGTATTTGCGGGCCGAGGAGGTAGAGCGCGAACACGAAGCCCTTAAACGTGATGTGGAATACGCCCAGCAACGCGTGCGCCTGCGCCTGCTGGAGCGCCAGGAGCAACTGATGCGCATTGCACGAGACCTGTCCAACCAGGAACTGGATCGCGCAGAATTCGTCAGCCGGGCCGAATCCTTGATCAGCCAATACCCTGAACTGCAAGCCGTCACCTGGATCGATGAAAAACGGCGCATCCGCGCCAGCCATGCCGCTCCCACCCTGGGCAGCAGTGAGCTGCGCGTGGCCGGCGAAGTGCTGACCCCCGGCGACACCGCAGACACCTACGAGCTGGCACGCGATCTGCAGCAACCCGTGTATTCGCAACCCATTGCCACGCAGGGCGACCCCACACCGCTGCTGCAATTGCAGGTGCCGCTGCACCAGCGGGGCAAATTCAGTGGCGTGGTGCTGGGCGAATATTCCATCGACAGCCTGTTGCGCTATGGGACGCCCACCGAGGTGCTGGAACGCTACGCCGTCACGTTGCTCGACGGCAAGAACCAGGTGCTGGCGGGCACGCCACTGGCCCGCCGCAACCCTGGCACCCAGCTGCAGGCATGGAGCCCGAGCGCCAACGAGTACGAAGTGCCCGTCTCGCCGGTAGGCAACGGCCTGGTGCTGCGTGCGCAGGCCTACCGCACATCACTGGGCGTGGTGGGTAACGGTCTGTTTTGGTTGGTGGGCACGCTCAGCGCCATGACGGCATGGATGCTGATTGCCACCTGGCGCCACACCCGCCGTCGGATGCAGGCCCAGCAGGCGCTGGTGGCAGAAACCAACTTCCGCCGGGCCATGGAAAACTCCGTGCTCACCGGCATGCGCGCCCTGGATCTGGAGGGGCGCATCACCTATGTGAATGCAGCGTTCTGCCAGATGACGGGGTGGAGCGAGACCGAGCTGGTGGGCCTGACAGCTCCCTTCCCCTACTGGCCCGAATCCGACTACGAGGCGCTGTATGCCAAGCTGCGCGACGAGCTCAGTGGCAAAACCCTGGGGGGCGGGTTTCATGTGCGCGTGCGGCGCAAGAACGGCACGCAGTTTGATGCACGCCTGTATGTGTCGCCGCTGATCGACGCCCATGGCCAGCAAACAGGCTGGATGACGTCGATGACCGACATCACCGAGCCCAACCGCATCCGCGAGCAGCTGTCTGCATCCTACGAGCGCTTCACCATCGTGCTGGAGTCGCTGGACGCCTCGGTCTCGGTAGCGCCGCTGGGCAGCCAGGAATTGCTGTTTGCCAACAAGCTCTACCGCCAGTGGTTTGGCTCGCAAACCGTCGGCCACCTGCAGCTGGTGGCGCAGGCGGGCGTGGTGCCGGCGGCGGTCAGCAGCCCTGCAGGCATGGACGATGAGGACGGCCTGATGGGCCTGCCCACCGACTCGCTGACCAGCGCACGGACGGAAAACACCGAAATTTACCTGCCCGACCTGGGTAAATGGCTCGAAGTACGTTCACGCTACCTCAACTGGGTGGACGGGCGACTGGCCCAGATGGTGATTGCCACCGACATCACGCCGCGCCGCCTTGCCGAGGAGCAGGCAGCCCGGCAGGCCGAACGGGCCCAGTCGGTCAGCCGCCTGATCACCATGGGCGAGATGGCGTCGAGCGTGGCGCACGAACTCAACCAGCCGCTCACCGCCATCAACAACTACTGCAGCGGCATGGTTTCGCGCATCCAGAGCGGCCAGCTGACCGAAGAAGCGCTGCTGACGGCCCTGCAAAAAACAGCCCACCAGGCGCAGCGCGCAGGGCAGATCATCCAGCGCATCCGGGCCTTCGTGAAAAAGAGCGAACCCAATCGCGCACTGGCCGATGTGCATTCGATAGTGAGCGAGGCGGTCGAGCTGGCTGACATCGAGCTGCGCCGCCACAACGTGCGCCTGACCCACTACATCGCCGCGCGACTGCCGCCCGTGATGGCAGACACCATCCTGATCGAACAGGTGCTCGTCAACCTCATGAAGAACGGTGCCGAGGCCATCCAGATGGCCAGCCGCCCCACGTCCGGGCGCAGCGTAGAGCTGCGCGTCGTGCCCAAGCAGATCGAAGACCGCGACGTGGTGGAGTTTTCCGTGCAGGACACAGGCAAGGGATTGGCGCCCGAGGTGCTCGAACACCTGTTCGAAGCCTTCTTTTCCACCAAGGAAGAAGGCATGGGCATGGGACTGAACCTGTGCCGCAGCATCGTCGAGTCGCACCACGGCCGAATGCAGGCACAGAACCTCTACAATGGTTCCGAGGTCACAGGCTGCCGGTTCTCCTTCTGGCTTCCGCTTGCCAAGCCTGTGGATGCCACTACAAATTCTGTAGCAAACGCACAACCCCCAAGGACAATTGCATGAGTTTGATTCCGAAAAAAGGCACCGTTTACGTGGTGGATGACGACGAGGCGGTTCGCGACTCCCTGCAGTGGCTGCTGGAGGGCAAGGACTACCGGGTACGCTGCTTTGATTCGGCCGAAACCTTTCTCTCGCGCTACGACCCGCGCGAGGTGGCCTGCCTGATCGTGGACATCCGCATGGGCGGCATGACCGGGCTGGAGCTGCAGGACCGCCTGATCGAGCGCAAATCGCCCCTGCCCATCGTGTTCATCACTGGCCACGGCGATGTACCCATGGCCGTGAACACCATGAAGAAAGGCGCGCTCGATTTCATCCAGAAGCCTTTCGACGAAGAAGAATTGGTGGGCTTGGTCGAGCGCATGCTGGACCACGCCCGCGAGGCCTTTGCCGGCTACCAGCAAGCCGCCAGCCGCGATGCCCTGCTGTCCAAGCTCACGGGCCGCGAAGCCCAGGTGCTCGAACGCATCGTCGCCGGCCGTCTGAACAAGCAGATTGCCGACGACCTGGGCATCAGCATCAAGACCGTGGAGGCGCACCGCGCCAACATCATGGAAAAGCTCAACGCCAACACCGTGGCCGACCTGCTCAAGATTGCCTTGGGCCAGAACGCCGCCAAAGCCTGATTACTCACTTTTTAATAGCTTGCAGCGCTTATAGACAAAGCGCTACAAGCCATTTTTGCTTGTATTTTCTGACATGACCGCACAACCCATCGACGGCAACGCCCTGTCCCGCCAACTGCGCTCTGAAGTCGCCGAGCGCGCCCTCTCTCTCAAGGCCCGTGGCGTCACGCCCGGTCTTGCCGTCGTCTTGGTGGGCGACAACCCCGCCTCCCAGGTCTACGTGCGCAACAAGGTCAAGGCCTGCCATGATGCTGGCCTGCACTCGGTGCTGGAGCAATACCCGGCCGACCTGAGCGAGGCCGAGTTGCTGGCACGCGTCGATGCCCTCAACAACGACCCGGCCATTCACGGCATCCTGGTGCAGTTGCCATTACCGAAGCACATCGACGCGCAAAAGGTGATCGAAGCCATCTCGCCCGCCAAGGACGTGGACGGTTTTCACATCGCCAGCGCCGGAGCGCTGATGACCGGCATGCCCGGCTTCTGGCCCTGCACGCCATATGGCTGCATGAAAATGCTGGAATCGATCGGCTATGACCTCAAAGGCAAGCACGCCGTGGTCATTGGCCGCAGCAACATCGTCGGTAAGCCCATGGCGCTGATGCTGCTGGCAAAAAATGCCACCGTCACCATTTGCCACAGCGCCACGAGCGACCTCAAGGCACAAACCCTGCAGGCCGATGTGATCGTCGCCGCCGTGGGCAAGCGCAACGTGCTCACGGCTGACATGGTCAAGCCCGGCGCCGTGGTGATCGACGTGGGCATGAACCGCAATGACGAAGGCAAGCTCTGCGGCGATGTGGATTTCGGCGGTGTGAAGGAAGTGGCCGGCTGGATCACCCCTGTACCCGGAGGGGTGGGCCCCATGACCATTACCATGCTGCTGGTCAACACCCTGGAAGCCGCCGAGCGCGCTGCAGGCGCCTGAAGCCCGCCGCCGTTTCCCGAGGCCTCGCCACTTGAACCCGCGCCACGAGGCGCCATCTAGAACCGCATGAGCAACGCCCTCCTCGACTTCACCGATCTTCCCCTGTTTGACCGGATCACGCCCGCCGACGTCGCCCCTGCGATGGACGCGTTGCTGGACAAGGCCAACGCGGCCCTTGAAACGGTCACGGCCGCCGATTTTCCGGCCCGCTGGGATGCCGTTGCGAAGGTGCTGGACGTCGCCACGGAACATTTGGGCACCGCCTGGGGGGCCGTCAGCCATCTGAACAGCGTGGCCGACACACCGGAGCTGCGGGCCGCCTACAACGCGGCATTGCCCCGGGTCACCGAATTCTGGACCCGCCTCGGCGCCGATGAGCGCCTGTATGCCAAGTACAAGGCCATCGACCCTGCCACGCTGACCCCTGAGCAACGCCAGGCCCACAAGAATGCCGTGCGCAATTTTGTGCTCAGCGGCGCCGAACTCACCGGGGCTGCGAAAGAGCGTTTTGCGCAGATCCAGGAACGGCAGGCCGAGCTGAGCCAGAAGTTCAGCGAAAACGCGCTCGATGCCACCGACGCCTTTGCCTACTACGCCACGGCAGAAGAGCTCGATGGCGTGCCCGCCGACGTGCAGCAAACGGCACTGGCGGCGGCCCAGGCCGAAGGCAAGAGCGGCTACAAGCTCACGCTCAAGATGCCCTGCTATCTGCCGGTGATGCAGTTTGCCACCCGCAGCGCGCTGCGCGAAACGATGTACCGCGCCTACGTGACGCGCGCCTCCGACCAGGCTGAAGGCGATGCCCGGCGCTTCGACAACTCGGCGCTCATCCGTGAAATCCTGGCGCTGCGCCGCGAGGAGGCACGCCTTCTTGGTTACGACAATTTCGGCCAGGTGTCGGTGGTGCCCAAGATGGCCCAATCGCCCGACGAGGTAGTGACCTTTCTGCGCGACCTGGCGCGCCGCGCCCGCCCCTACGCCGAAAAGGACGTGGCCGATCTGCGCGACTTTGCGGCCAGCGAGTTGGGCCTGCACGATCCACAGGCCTGGGACTGGCCCTATCTTGCCGAGAGGCTCAAAGAGGCGCGCTACGCCTTCAGCGAGCAGGAAGTCAAAAAATATTTCACGGCCCCCAAGGTGTTGGCGGGTCTTTTCAAGATCATCGAAACGCTGTTCGAGGTCAGCATCCGCCGCGACAGCGCATCCGTGTGGAACCCTGCCGTCGAGTTCTATCGCATCGAGCGCAACGGCCCCAACGGCACGGAACTGGTAGGCCAGTTCTATCTCGACCAGCCCGCCCGCACCGGCAAACGCGGCGGCGCCTGGATGGACGATGCGCGCACCCGCTGGCTGCGCCCCGACACCGGCGTGCTGCAGACCCCCGTGGCACATCTGGTGTGCAATTTTGCCGACGGTGTGGATGGCAAGCCACCGCTGCTCACCCATGACGACGTGATCACGCTGTTTCACGAATTCGGCCACGGCTTGCACCATATGCTGACGCAAGTGAACGAACGCGATGTATCAGGCATCAGCGGCGTGGAGTGGGATGCCGTCGAGTTGCCCAGCCAGTTCATGGAAAACTTCTGCTGGGAATGGAATGTGCTGCGCAACATGACCGCCCATGTCGATACCGGCGCGCCACTGCCGCGCGAACTGTTCGACAAGATGACCGCCGCGAAAAACTTCCAGAGCGGCATGGGCACATTGCGCCAGATCGAATTTGCCCTGTTCGACATGCTGCTGCACACCGACCACGACCCGGCCCAGGACTTCATGCCCTTGCTGGCCGAGGTGCGCAGCGAGGTGTCGGTGCTGCCCCCGCCCTCGTTCAGCCGCACGGCCCACACCTTCAGCCATATTTTTGCCGGCGGCTATGCGGCCGGCTACTACAGCTACAAATGGGCGGAAGTGCTCAGCGCCGATGCCTATGCGGCCTTCGAAGAAACCGCCGGCAGCGACGGCCTGCCCAGCACCGAAACGGGCCGCCGCTACCGGCAAGCCATCCTGGAAGCGGGCGGCAGTCGCCCCGCCATGGAGTCCTTCAAGGCATTTCGCGGCCGCGAGCCCACGCTGGATGCGCTGCTGCGCCACCAGGGCATGGCCACTTAAAAGCAATGCTGCCAGCGCCTTTCTTTCGCGTGTTTTAGGTAATTTTTGGGCTCTAGCCCTTTAAATACAAGCGCTGGCAGCTATGATTTTTGATAGTCTACAGCCCAAAGGAAACCGCATGTTTAGCCTTCGCACCGCTTCCGCCCTTGCCGCCACCTGCGCCGCAGCCACCTTGCTGGCCACCGCCGCGCAGGCCCAGCAGGTGTATCGCATCGTCGGCCCCGATGGCAAGGTGACTTTCTCCGACCGCGCGCCCGCCGCGGGCGCCGAAAGTGCCACCCTCAGCGGCGGCCCGCGTAGCGCCAGCGGTCCGGAGGCCCTGCCCTACCAACTGCGCCAGGTGACCACGCGCTTTCCCGTGACGCTGTACACCAGCACCGACTGCGCGCCCTGCAACAGCGCACGCAACCTGCTCGCCAACCGTGGCATTCCGTTCACCGAACGCACCGTGACCAGCAACGACGACATCGACGCTCTCAAGCGCCTGAGCGGCGAGACCAGCCTGCCCTTTGGCACGATCGGCGCACAGCAGCTGCGCGGCTTCTCCGACGTCGAGTGGACCCAGTACCTGAACGCAGCCGGCTACCCGCAGCAATCGCAGCTACCGCCCAACTACCAGGCACCTGCCCCCACCCCCCTGGTGGCCGTCAAGCAGGCAACGCCTGCACCAGCTGCCACCTCGGCCCCAGCGCCACGGCCGGTTACTCCACCCGTCAACAACGGCCCCACGCCCAGCAATCCGGCAGGGATCCGCTTTTGATGGCCCGCGCACGTTCAAAACTGGTCGCGCCACGTTCTCCTTCGCTCCCAGCGATCACTGGCTGAATTTCAGCAGGCCAGGATCTTCACGCCCTGCGCCGTGCCCAGCAGGCAGATGTTGGCTTTCTGGTGTGCAAACACGCCCACCGTCACCACGCCCGGCCACTGGTTGACTTCGGTCTCGAAAGCCAGCGGGTCAGTGATGGTCAGACCTCGCACATCCAGGATGTGCTGGCCGTTGTCGGTCACCAGCGGCTGCCCATCCTTCATGCGCAGGCTTGCCACGCCGCCCAGCGCGGCAAACCGCCGCGCAATGTGCTGCGCCGCCATGGGAATCACCTCGACCGGCAATGGAAAGCGGCCCAATGCCGGCACCAGCTTGGACGCATCGACGATGCAGACAAAGCGGCTGGCCAGGGCTGCCACAATCTTTTCGCGCGTCAGCGCAGCGCCGCCGCCCTTGACCATGTAGCCCTGTTCATCGATTTCATCCGCACCATCGATGTACACCGCCAGCGACTCCACCTCGTTGGCATCGAACACCGGTATTCCCAGTGCCTTGAGTCGCTCTGTGCTGGCCACCGAACTAGACACGGCGCCCCTGATCTGATCCTTCATACCAGCCAGGGCGTCGATGAACTTGTTGACTGTGGAGCCCGTGCCAACCCCCACAATGCTGCCTGGCACCACATATTGCAGCGCTGCCTGGCCTACCATGGCCTTGAGTTCGTCTTGGGTCAAAGGATGTGAAGTCGTCATGGGAGAGAATCAAAAGGTAATCCTCGAATTATCTTCCCATGTCATTGATCCCCTACGCCCTCACCCGCCCCTTTCTTTTTGGCATGGACGCTGAAGCCGCCCACGAACTCACCATGGGCATGCTTGCGCGGGGCCAGCACACCCCCATGCAGTGGGCCTGGTGCAACGAAACCGTAGACGACCCCATCGAGCTGGCCGGGCTGACCTTTCCTAATCGCGTGGGCCTGGCCGCAGGCCTGGACAAAAACGCCCGCTGCATCGACGCCCTGGGCGCCATGGGCTTCGGGTTTGTGGAAGTGGGCACGGTCACGCCCAAGGGACAGCCGGGCAACCCCAAGCCCCGTATGTTCCGCCTGCCCGAGGCGCGGGCCCTGATCAACCGGCTGGGCTTCAACAACGATGGCCTGGATGCGTTCATTCACAACGTGCAGCAGGCCCGCTTTCGCACGCAGAAACGCAAACACCCCATGTTGCTCGGCCTGAACATCGGCAAGAACGCCAGCACGCCGATTGAAAACGCCACCAGCGATTACCTCACCTGCCTGGAAGGGGTGTACCCGCACGCTGATTACGTCACGGTCAATATCAGTTCGCCGAACACGCAGAACCTGCGCGCACTGCAAAGCGACGCAGCACTCGATGCCCTGCTGGGCGCCATTGCCGAACGCCGAGAAACACTGGCCGCGCAACACCCCCAGAAGGACGGCAAAGGCACCACCAAGGCGCGCCGCGTGCCCATCTTCGTCAAGATTGCCCCGGACCTTGACGAGGCGCAGGTGTCGGTGATCGCCGCCACGCTGCAACGCCATGGCATGGATGGCGTGATTGCCACCAACACCACCATCAGCCGGGAAGCCGTCAAGGGAATGCCCCATGCCAATGAACTGGGAGGGCTCAGCGGCGCACCCGTGCTGGAGGCCAGCAACCAGGTGATCCGCCAACTGCGCGCCGCGCTGGGAAGCCGTTTTCCCATCATCGGCGTGGGCGGCATCCTGAGCGCCGAAGACGCCCTGGGCAAAATCCGCGCAGGGGCGGACGTGGTGCAGATTTACACCGGCCTGATTTATGAAGGCCCCGCACTCGTTGCAAAGGCAGCGCGCGCCATCAAGGCGATGGGCTGACCGTCTGATTCATGGGCGACATACGAGGCCTTGCGCTGCCCCGTATGTATGGAGGGCAACCTCGCCCTATCGCCCTATCGCCCTATCGCCGCAGGCCCATCACCAGCGGCAGCGCAACCCCTGCCCACCGGATCAGCCGGCGTGGGCCTGCCGCAATGGCCACGCCGGCCAGGGCGGCCACTGTTGCGGCAGGGTGCTGACGGGCAAAGGCAACAGCGCGCGCCAGAAACGGGGCATCGGCATCCTCTGTCCCCGCAACGGCAGCCAAAGCCTGGGACTGCAACCGGGCGGCGCGGCGAGCGCGCAAACGCTCGCGCTGCACGGCAATGCGGTCCAGCACCTTTTGCTGCGCGGCCGTTGCATGCACGGGCAAAGCCTGTTCGGAAGAGTTCACAAGCGCTCCTTGATATCACGCCAGTCTTGCGACAACTCACGCCGGGTGAGGGCAAAGCCATTGCCCGTGCTGCGCACCACCGCGACCAGCCTGAAAATGGCAGCGCACCAAGCCACCAGCCAGGTGCCGGCCACCACCCAGGCGACCAGTCCACGGTGCGGAGTGTCCCAGAACTGCACCAGCACGGCCAGCGACAACAACACCAAGGTCACCACGGTGAGCCCGGTGACAGCAATCAACAGCACCAGCAAATGCTGCAAACGCTGCTTTTGCTCCAGCCATTCCAGGCGCGCCAATTCCAGCCGGTCTTCAGCAGCAATGGCTCCTTCGATGACATTCGCCCGCCAGCGCGCCGCGAATGCCTCCAGCCCAAGCAGGGAGAGCCAGTTCATAGGAGCCGTCCCTGCGTGAGCGGGATGGACGGCAGTCGATCAGCGCCGCGCAAGCAAAAAGCCCACCAAAGCGCCCACGGCCAACGCCGCGCCGGCAACGCGCCAGGGCTCGTCGTGGGCGTAACGGTCGGCCGCCAGGGCGGCGTCCTTGGCCTGGCGTGCAGCCTCTTGTGCGGCGCGCACGGTCGACTCGCGCACCGAGTGCAAGCCGTCGTCCAGACGCTGGCGCAGCACCTTGATCTCGGGGAAAGTATCCAGATCCCTGCTGGCCAGCAAGCCGCGCAGATCAGAAACCAGTTTTTCGAGTTCGCCCTGGGTGGTTGTGGTGTCAGAAGCAGTCATAGAGGCCTTTCGTTGCAATAAAGGAGCAGCACCTGCAGCACAGACGCTGCAAGCGCTTGTGGATCATCTTAGCGACATGCCCAGAAACCGTCACGCCGCATGGTCGGTAAACGTTACCAAAAGACCGGGATTTGACGCATGTCAAACCATATGGAGCACATGGCCGGCAATGGCCAGTGCGCTGGTGAGGCCCGGAGATTCGATGCCAAAAAGATTTACCAAGCCCGGCACGCCATGGTCGCGCGGCCCCTGGATAAGAAAGTCTGCAGCGGGTGCGTCGGCGCCATGGATCTTGGGGCGGATGCCGGCATAGCCCGGCGCCAGCGCACCGTCGCGCAAGCCGGGCCAGTATTTGCGCACTTCACCGTAAAAAACGTCCCCCCGCGCCGCATCGACCAGCAGGTCATCGGCCGAGTCCACCCATTGCACGTCGGGCCCGAACTTGGCTTGCCCACCCAGATCCAGCGTCAGATGAACCCCGCAGGCCTGCGGCCTCGGGCACCGGGTAGATCAGGCGGTTGAAAGGCGCCTTTCCAGCCAGTGTGAAATAAGTGCCTTTGGCAAAGTGCGCAGCCGGAATATGGCGTGCGTCAAGCCCGGAGAACTGCCGGGCCAGTGACGGAGCATGCAAACCCGCCGCATTAACCACGGTGCTGGCTTGCAGGCGCGTGCCGTCATTTGCTTCCAAAAAAATAGCATCTTGCGTACACTGCGCAAGCGCTAGAGGCGAATTTAATGCCACAAGCCCGCCGGCATGTTCCAGATCACCCTGCAGGGCGAGCATGAGCGCATGGCTGTCTACGATCCCCGTGCTGGGCGAATGCAATGCCGCCACGCATTCCAGGGCGGGCTCCAGCGACTGGGCTGCGTCGCGGTCCAGCCACTGCAGGTCCAGAACACCGTTGGCGATGGCCCGCTCCCGAATCGACCGAAGCCCTGCCAGCTGATCCGGCGAAGTCGCCACCAGCAGCTTGCCACAGCGGCGATGCGGCACCGCGCGGTCGGCGCAGTAGGTGTACAGCAGATCCCGGCCCTGAACGCACAGACGCGCCTTGAGAGAGCTCGTGGGGTAATACAGCCCCGCATGAATGACCTCGCTGTTGCGCGAACTGGTGCCTGTGCCGATGGCGTCTGCGGCCTCCAGCACCATCACCTCGCGCCCCTGCAACGCCAGCGCACGGGCCACGGCAAGGCCCACCACGCCCGCCCCCACTACCACGCAATCCACTTTGTCCGTCATTGTTGTCTTCCTTTGTTCTTTGAAAAGCCTGGAGACCGGTTCAACACCTTGCAGCACGTTCATGGCGTGGGTGCTGCGGCATGGCCTTCTTTGAGGGCCCACAAAGTCGGCAATTTCAGCCACGCATGCACGGCTGGACCAAAGCCATCAGCGCCATGGTGCACCCACCATGAAAAAACCCTTGCAGACATTCATCTGCAAGGGTTGAATTGGTGGGTGATACATGGATCGAACATGTGACCCCTGCCGTGTGAAGGCAGTGCTCTACCGCTGAGCTAATCACCCGTCGTGCACCTTGAAAGGTGCTTACGAGGCTGTCCAAAAGCGTGGTGGGTGATACATGGATCGAACATGTGACCCCTGCCGTGTGAAGGCAGTGCTCTACCGCTGAGCTAATCACCCGTGTCGCTGTGACAGCCTTAGATTATGGCACAGCTTTTCAACCAACCTGGGAAGATCGCCAAATTGTTTTCCCGCCACTGGCCTTGTCGATTTGTGTCAAAACCTCTTCGTGGGCTGCTGCTTCCTGCTCGCTGGCGTGCAACACGGGCACGGCAAAGCTGCGCAGGTCGATCGGGACGAAGTTGGCGCCAGCGGCACTGTCCTGCGCATCGTCAATGATCAGCAGAGCGTCCTGTCCCCGGGTGAGGTTGATGTACACGTCCGCCAGCAACTCGGCATCCAGCAAGGCGCCATGCAGCGTGCGACCAGAGTTGTCCACGCCCAGGCGGTCGCACAGCGCATCGAGCGAGTTGCGCTTGCCGGGATAGAGTTCCTTGGCCATGGCCAGGGTGTCGGTAATGCTGTCCACAAAGCTGCGGAACGCGGGGCGACCCACCAGCTCCAGCTCCTTGTTCAGGAAGCCCACGTCAAATGCCGCGTTGTGGATGATGATCTCAGCGCCCTGCAGGTAGTCCAGCAGTTCGTCCGCCACGGCAGCAAACTTGGGCTTGTCCTTGAGGAACTCGTTGCTGATGCCGTGCACCCTGAGCGCATCCTCGTGGCTGTCGCGCCCGGGGTTGAGGTAGAAATGCTTGTTGTTGCCCGTGAGCTTGCGCGCCACCAGCTCCACGCAACCGATTTCGATGATGCGGTCGCCGCCCTCGGCGGACAGACCCGTGGTTTCCGTGTCGAGAACAATTTGCCGTGACATCAGGCCTCCCGTGGTGCACGCGCTGCGCGGCGCAGGGCATTCATGCAGTGCTGGGCAAAAACACTGCACATTTCAGTGGTTTTCCTTGGCATGGTTGATGGAGTATTTGGGGATCTCCACCACCAGGTCTTTCTGCGCAAGGATGGCCTGGCACGAAAGCCGCGACTGGGGCTCCAGCCCCCAGGCGCGATCGAGCAGGTCTTCTTCTTCTTCCTCGGCCGCGTTGAGCGATTCCATGCCCGCGCGCACGATGACGTGGCAGGTGGTGCATGCGCAGCTCATGTCGCAGGCATGCTCGATGTTGATGTGGTTCTCCAGCAGCGCTTCGCAGATGGAGGTGCCCGCAGGCGCGGTGATCTCGGCGCCGGCGGGGCAATATTCAGGGTGGGGCAGTATCTTGATGACGGGCATGGCGTCGCTTTGGTGGTCAGGGCTTGCACAACCGATGCTGCATCCCTGAGGGATATATCGCCGGAATCAGCGAGTGCGCGTCTGCGTTGCTGCAAGCCATGAAGGGTTAAAGGGTTTGTACGTTCTTGCCGGCCAGAGCCTGCCGGATACCGCGATTCATGCGCTGCGCGGCAAAGGCCTCGGTGCCCTTGGCCAGGGCCTGGGTGGCCGCTTCGATGACAGCGGCATCGTCGGCATCACGTTGTTGGCTCAAGGCAGCCATCAAGGCATCGATGTCGGCACGTTCAGCCGGTGACAACACGTCGCCATCGGCGTCCAGGGCGCTCTGGGTGGCGATCAGCATGCGATCGGCATCCACGCGCGCCTCGACCACGGCCCGTGCGCGCATGTCCTGCGCAGCCGTGGCAAAGCCGTCCTGCAGCATGCGGGCGATCTGGTCGTCCGACAGGCCATAAGAGGGCTTCACGTCGATACGGGCCTCCACGCCGCTGCCCTGCTCTTTCGCATTCACGCTCAGCAGGCCATCGGCATCGACCGTGAAAGTCACCCGGATGCGGGCCGCGCCGGCCGCCATGGGCGGAATGCCACGCAACTCAAAGCGCGCCAGGCTACGGCAGTCCTGCACCAGGTCGCGTTCGCCTTGCACCACATGGATGGCCAGTGCGGTCTGGCCGTCCTTGTAGGTGGTGAAGTCCTGCGCCTTGGCGGTAGGAATGGTTTCGTTGCGGGCAACGATGCGCTCGACCAGCCCGCCCATGGTCTCGATGCCCAGCGACAGGGGAATCACGTCAAGCAGCAGCAAATCGCCCGACGTGCTGTTGCCCGCCAGCTGGTTGGCCTGGATGGCGGCGCCGAGCGCGACCACCTCATCGGGGTTGAGATTGGTCAGGGGCTCCTTGCCAAAAAACTCGGCCACCGCGCGCTGCACCTGGGGCATGCGGGTGGATCCACCCACCATGACCACACCTTGAACGTCGTCGCGCGCAAGCTTCGCATCACGCAACACACGGCGCACAGCGGTCATGGACCGCGCTGTCAACTCGGCGGTAGCGGCTTCAAAATCGGATTTTTTGACATCAAATCGCACGCTAACGCCCGCCAGATCAGCGGTAAAAGCTACCATTTCAGTAGCAGTCAAGGCCTCTTTGCAGGCTCTGGCCGCCATGCGGATGGCGGCCTTGTCAGTGGGTGTATCGGCAGACAAGCCCTGTTGTGCAAGCACCCAATTGGCAAGCGCTGCGTCATAGTCGTCGCCGCCCAGGGCGGAATCGCCGCCCGTGGCAATCACCTCGAAAACGCCTTGCGTCAGCCGCAGCACCGAGATGTCGAAGGTGCCTCCGCCGAGGTCGTAAACGGCATAAACGCCTTCGCTGGCGTTGTCCAGGCCGTAGGCAATGGCGGCGGCGGTGGGCTCATTGATCAGCCGTAGCAGGTGAATGCCGGCCAGCTTGGCTGCGTCCTTGGTGGCCTGGCGCTGCGCGTCATCAAAATAGGCCGGCACCGTGATCACCGCGCCGTACAGGTCGTCGTTGAAGGTGTCTTCGGCCCGGTAACGCAGCGTGGCCAAAATCTCGGCGCTGATTTCGACCGGCGACTTGATGCCACCTGCCGTCACCAGACTCACCATGCCCCCCGCGCCGGCGTCTGTGCTTTGGACGAATTCGTAGGGCAGCTGCTCTGCCTGCGCCACGTCCTGCAGGCCACGGCCCATGAAGCGCTTGGCCGAGGCGATGGTGTTGCGCGCATCGCTGGACTGCGCCGCCACCGCGTCGTAGCCAATCTGCCGCCCGCCCTGCTCCAGGTAGCGCACCACCGAGGGCAGCAGCACACGCCCATCGCCATCGGGCAGGCACTCGGCCACGCCATTGCGCACAGCCGCCACCAGCGAATGTGTCGTGCCCAAATCAATGCCAACCGCAATGCGCCGCTGGTGCGGATCCGGGGACTGCCCGGGCTCGGAAATCTGCAAAAGCGCCATGAAAATCTTGTGTTCTACGTGATGAGGCACTGCCCTGCGGAAGATGCCTCGAAAAAGGGGGATGGTGCCGCTATTGTCCCAGTTGATCCCGCCGGCGCTCGATATCGTCGGCAAATCGCGCAATGAACATGAGGGCTCTGACCTGTTTCGCCGCAGCGGCGTAATCGCGCTGCTGGTCGATCAGTTGCCCGCAAAGTGCCAATGCCTGGCTTTTGGCCTGCTGCACCCCATCGTCCAGCACGTCCAGCTCGGCGGCTGACTGTGCATCGTCGAGTGACTCGCGCCACTCCATCTGCTGCATCAAAAATTCTGTCGGCATGGCCGTGTTGTCTTCGGCCTGGATGGGCGCGCCATGCAGCTCGCACAGGTAGGCGGCACGGCGCATCGGGTCTTTCAGGCGCTGGTAGGCCTCGTTGATGCGCACCGACCATTGCATGGCCACCCGCTGGGCGGCAGCGCCCTGGGCTGCGAACTTGTCGGGATGCGCTTCGCGCTGCAGTTCTTTCCAGCGCGCATCCAGTGCCGCCCTGTCCTGGGCGAAGCGTTGCGGCACGCCAAACAGCTCAAAATCGTCAGATTGCAGATTCATGCCCATACCAGGTCACACCAAATCAATAAAAAACCGCCAGCACGCAGCGCGATGGCGGTTTGGCGGCAATGCAGCAGACAGCATCAAACGCGGAAGCTCTCTCCACAGCCGCAACGGTCGCGTTCATTGGGATTGTTGAACTTGAAGCCTTCGTTGAGGCCTTCGCGCACAAAATCGAGCTCGGTGCCGTCAATGTAGGCCAAGCTCTTTGGATCGATCAGCACCTTGACGCCGTGGTTTTCAAACACGATGTCTTCGGGCTCGGAGTCGTCCACGTATTCGAGCTTGTAAGCCAGGCCCGAGCACCCGGTGGTCTTGACCCCCAGGCGCACGCCCAGCCCCTTGCCCCGGCGCGCCAGGTAACGGGTGACATGCCGGGCAGCAGCTTCAGTCAGCGAGATGGCCATGGTCAGGCTGCGGCCACCGCGCTGTGGTGCTTGGCCTTGTAGTCGTTCACCGCCGCCTTGATGGCGTCTTCGGCCAGGATGGAGCAGTGGATCTTGACGGGCGGCAGGGCCAGCTCTTCGGCAATTTCGCTGTTTTTCAGGGCTGCAGCTTCGTCCAGCGTCTTGCCCTTGACCCACTCGGTGACCAGCGACGACGAGGCGATGGCCGAGCCGCAGCCGTAGGTCTTGAAGCGTGCGTCTTCGATCACGCCGGTCTCGGGGTTCACCTTGATCTGCAGCTTCATCACGTCGCCGCAGGCGGGCGCACCCACCATGCCGGTGCCCACCGAATCGTCACCCTTGTCGAACGAACCCACGTTGCGGGGGTTTTCATAGTGGTCAACCACTTTGTCTGAGTAAGCCATGATGTGTACCTCTTCAATGCTTCCAAAATCTTCGGAAATTCAGTGCGCAGCCCACTGAATGGTGCTGATGTCGATGCCGTCCTTGTACATCTCCCACAGCGGGCTCAGCTCGCGCAGGCGGGCCACGTTCTCGCGGATGGTGCCAATGGCGTAATCGATCTCTTCTTCGGTCGTGAAACGGCCGATGGTCATGCGCAGGCTGCTGTGGGCCAGCTCGTCGCTGCGGCCCAGGGCGCGCAGCACGTAGCTGGGTTCCAGGCTGGCGGACGTGCAAGCCGAGCCCGACGAAACCGCCAGGCCCTTGATCCCCATGATGAGCGATTCGCCTTCGACGAAGTTGAAACTCATGTTCAGGTTCTGCGGCACGCGGCGCTCCAGGCTGCCGTTGATGAACACCTGTTCGATGTCCTTCAAGCCGTCGAGCAGGCGCTGCTGCAGCGCCTTGGCCTTGGCATTGCTCTCGGCCATTTCTTCCTTGGCAATGCGAAAAGCCTCGCCCATGCCCACGATCTGGTGCGTGGGCAGCGTGCCCGAACGCATGCCGCGCTCATGGCCACCGCCATGCATCTGCGCTTCCAGGCGCACGCGGGGCTTGCGGCGCACGAACAAGGCACCCACGCCCTTGGGGCCGTAGGTCTTGTGGGCCGTCATGCTCATCAGGTCAATCGGCAGCAGGTTCATGTCGATCTCGACCCGGCCCGTGGCCTGGGCGGCATCCACATGCAGCAGGATGCCCTTTTCACGGCACAGCGCGCCGATGGCGGGGATGTCCTGGATCACGCCGATTTCGTTGTTCACGAACAGGATGCTGATCAAGATGGTGTCGGGGCGAATGGCAGCCTTCAGGGCGTCCATGTTCACCAGACCGTCTTCCTGCACGTCCAGATAGGTCACCTCAAAGCCCTGGCGCTCCAGCTCGCGCATGGTGTCCAGCACCGCCTTGTGCTCGGTCTTGAGGGTGATGAGGTGCTTGCCCTTGCCCTGGTAGAAATGGGCAGCGCCCTTCAAGGCCAGGTTGATGGATTCGGTGGCACCGCTGGTCCAGACGATTTCGCGGGGGTCGGCACCAATCAGATCGGCCACCTGCACGCGCGCCTTCTCCACGGCCTCTTCTGCTTCCCAGCCCCAGGCGTGGCTGCGGGAGGCGGGGTTGCCAAAATGCTCGCGCAGCCACGGAATCATGGCATCCACGACGCGTGGATCAACCGGCGTAGTGGCGCCGTAATCGAGATAAATGGGGAAATGCGGGGTCATGTCCATGGCTGGCTCAGTAAAGGGTTCTGGCTGGCAATAAAAAGCAAGCAATCAAAAAATCATTCAGGGCGCGGCTGGCCCCGGAACCGAAACGGGTGGCGAGCGGTTCAGGACTTGGCGAACACATTGCCCAGCGCAAACACCGAGTTCGGTGCATTCACACGGATGGGCTTGACCACGGGAGTGGTCGAAATCGCGCGCCGCGCAACGGGTTTGTCCTCAATCTGGACGCCCTTGGCCAATTGCTCGTCCACCAGTTTCTGCAGCGTGACGGAGTCCAGAAACTCCACCATGCGCTGGTTGAGCGAAGCCCACAGCTCGTGCGTCATGCAACGGCCCGCCTCACCCAGGCAGTTTTCCTTGCCACCGCACTGCGTGGCATCAATGGGCTCGTCCACCGAAACAATGATGTCGGCCACCGTGATGTCGGCCGCCTTGCGGGCCAGGGTGTAACCACCGCCAGGGCCACGGGTCGACTCCACCAGCTCATGCCGGCGCAGCTTGCCAAAGAGCTGCTCCAGATAAGACAGCGAAATTTGTTGCCGTTGGCTGATGGCCGCCAGCGTGACGGGGCCGTTGTTCTGGCGCAGGGCCAGATCAATCATGGCGGTGACCGCAAAACGGCCTTTGGTTGTGAGACGCATCGCAAGCTCCTTGTCTAGGCTTGTTCGTTGTAAAAACTGCCGGCTTCCCGCAAATGCGCAGTGCCGGCACCGTCTCCGCCCTCACCCCGCCAAGCCTTCTGGTACGGGGCCCTTCATCGTCGGGCTCTTTTCTTGAGTATTTTGTGCAAGTATACCACAAATCCCAATTGAATTAGTCGGGTTAAAAAACCAACAGGTCACAATTCCAGCGGCCAAGTTCGATTAACCACACAACAAGCGTATTCAGAGTGCTACCGAATCGCTGCCGTGCGCTCCAAAAGCCTGGTCCTTGAGCCGCGTCAATTGGTCGCGCACGCGCGCTGCCTGCTCAAACTCCAGGTTGCGCGCGTGCTCCAGCATGAGTTTTTCGAGCCGCTTGATCTCGCGCGCCACGTCTTTCTCCGTCATGTCCTCCACCTTGGCACGCTGTAGGGCCTCCTGCTCCAGCCGCTCGGCATCCTTTCCGGCCTTCTCGCTGTAGACGCCGTCAATCAGGTCTCGTACCCGCTTGACAATACTGCGCGGCGTGATTCCGTTGGCCTCGTTGTGTGCGATCTGCTTGATGCGCCGGCGTTCCGTCTCGCCCATGGCTTTTTTCATGGAGTCGGTGATGCGGTCGGCGTACAGGATGGCGTGGCCGTTCAGGTTGCGCGCCGCGCGGCCAATGGTCTGAATCAGGCTGCGCTCAGCCCGCAGAAAACCTTCCTTGTCAGCATCCAGAATCGCCACCAGCGACACCTCCGGGATATCCAGCCCCTCGCGCAACAGGTTGATACCCACCAGCACATCAAAAGCCCCCAGCCGCAGGTCGCGGATGATCTCCACCCGCTCGACCGTGTCCACATCGCTGTGCAGGTAGCGCACCTTCACGCCGTTGTCCGTGAGGTAGTCGGTAAGCTGCTCGGCCATGCGCTTGGTCAGCGTCGTAATGAGCACGCGCTCATGCTTTTCTGCGCGAATGCGTATTTCCTGCAGCACATCGTCCACCTGGTGGGTGGCAGGCCGCACCTCGACCACCGGGTCTACCAGGCCCGTGGGGCGCACCACCTGGTCCACGATCTGGCCTGAGTGCGTCTTTTCGTAGTCGGCCGGCGTGGCCGATACAAAGATCACCTGCCGCATGCGCTGCTCAAACTCTTCGAACTTCAGTGGCCGGTTGTCCAGCGCCGAAGGCAGGCGAAACCCATATTCCACCAGCGTGGTCTTGCGCGAGCGGTCGCCGCTGTACATGGCGTTGAGCTGGCCAATCATCTGGTGGCTTTCGTCCAGGAACATGATCGCGTTCTTGGGCATGTAGTCCGTCAGCGTGCTGGGCGGGTCGCCCGGCGCGGCGCCCGACAGGTGGCGCGTGTAATTTTCGATGCCCTTGCAGTGCCCTACCTCGCTGAGCATTTCCAGGTCAAACCGCGTGCGCTGCTCCAGGCGCTGGGCCTCCACCAGCTTGCCCATGCCCACCAGTTCCTTGAGCCGGTCGGCCAGCTCCAGCTTGATGGTCTCCACCGCCGCCAGCACCTTGTCGCGCGGTGTCACATAGTGGCTGCTGGGGTACACGGTAAAGCGTGGAATTTTCTGCTTGACGCGGCCCGTGAGCGGGTCGAACAGCTGCAGGCTCTCGATCTCGTCGTCAAACAGCTCAATGCGGATGGCCAGCTCGGAATGCTCGGCCGGGAACACATCGATGGTGTCGCCCCGCACCCGAAACTTGCCGCGCGAAAAATCCGCCTCGTTGCGCTGGTACTGCATGCGGATCAACTGGGCGATCACGTCGCGCTGGCCCAGCTTGTCGCCGGTGCGCAGCGTCATCACCATACGGTGGTAGCTCTCGGGCTCGCCAATGCCGTAGATGGCCGACACCGTGGCCACGATGACCACGTCGGTGCGCTCCATCAGGCTCTTGGTGCACGACAGCCGCATCTGCTCGATGTGCTCGTTGATGGCGCTGTCCTTCTCGATGAACAGGTCGCGCTGCGGCACATAGGCCTCGGGCTGGTAGTAGTCGTAGTAGCTCACGAAATACTCGACCGCGTTCTTGGGAAAGAACTCGCGGAACTCGCTGTAGAGCTGCGCGGCCAGCGTCTTGTTGGGCGCAAACACAATGGCCGGGCGGCCCATGCGGGCGATCACGTTGGCCATGGTGAAGGTCTTGCCCGAGCCCGTCACGCCCAGCAAGGTCTGGAAGATTTCGCCGTCATTCAAGCCTTCCACCAGCTTGTTGATGGCCTCGGGCTGGTCGCCCGCCGGTGGATACGGCTGAAACAGCTCAAAGGGGGAGCCAGGAAAATGGACGAACTCGCCGTCTTGCTTTTCGGTGATGACTTCTGTGGTATCCGGCATGGGGGCGGTCAACGGGTGGGATGGGCGGGCCGTTAAAATTGGCGCAACCCGGCACAGTACACCACGCCCGGATTCTTTGCTACTGACAACCTTTCAAGGATTTTCATGTCTCTGTTCACCGCCGTCGAAATGGCCCCCCGCGACCCCATCCTGGGCCTCAACGAGCAATTCAACGCCGACACCAACCCCAACAAGGTCAACCTGGGTGTTGGCGTTTATTTCGACGACAACGGCAAGCTGCCCCTGCTGCAATGCGTGCAGGCCGCTGAAAAGACCATGATGGCCACCCCCACCGCCCGTGGCTACCTGCCCATCGACGGCATCGTGGCCTATGACAACGCCGTCAAAAACCTGGTGTTCGGTGCCGACAGCGAACCCGTCCAATCCGGCCGTGTGGCCACCGTGCAGGCCATTGGCGGCACCGGCGGCCTGAAGATCGGCGCCGACTTTTTGAAAAAGGTCAGCCCCAACGCCAAGGTGCTGATCTCCGACCCCAGCTGGGAAAACCACCGCGCGCTGTTCACCAACGCCGGTTTTGTGGTCGATACCTACGCCTACTACGACGCCGAAAAGCGCGGCGTGAACTTTGATGGCTTTCTGGCCAGCCTGAGCGCAGCCGCCCCCGGCACCATCGTCGTGCTGCACGCCTGCTGCCACAACCCCACCGGCTACGACATCACACCCGCGCAGTGGGACCAGGTCATCGCCGTGGTCAAGGCCAAGGGCCTCACGCCCTTCCTCGACATGGCCTACCAGGGCTTCGGCCACGGCATCGCCGAAGACGGCGCCGTGATCGGCAAGTTCGTGGCCGCCGGCCTGAACTTCTTTGTCTCCACGTCTTTCAGCAAGAGCTTCAGCCTGTATGGCGAACGCGTGGGCGGCCTGTCGGTGCTGTGTGCCGACAAGGAAGAAGCCGGCCGCGTGCTGAGCCAGCTCAAGATCGTGATCCGCACGAACTACTCCAACCCGCCCATCCACGGCGGCGCGGTGGTGGCTGCCGTACTGAACAACCCCGAGCTGCGCGCCCTGTGGGAAAAGGAACTGGGCGAAATGCGCGTGCGCATCAAGGCCATGCGCCAGAAGCTGGTCGATGGCCTCAAGGCCGCTGGCGTGAAGCAGGACATGAGCTTCATCACCACGCAAATCGGCATGTTCAGCTACTCGGGCCTGTCCAAGGACCAGATGGTGCGCCTGCGCAACGAGTTTGGCGTGTACGGCACCGACACCGGCCGCATGTGCGTGGCTGCGCTCAACAGCAAGAACATCGACTACGTCTGCCATGCGATTGCCAAGGTCATCTGATCTGCTGGGGCAATTCACGCACCATCAATCAACCGCCTTCGGGCGGTTTTTTGATGGTCTTTTGGGCCGCCAGCGCTTACCAATAAAGCGCTGGCAGCTATTCATTTTGAAAACCATTCATATGTACATTCATATGTAAATGGCCAAATGGCCTACACACAGCGCGCGCACAAGCCGTTTCAATGCAAGTTCCGCAACACCCCCGGAAGATGCCATGAAACCCCTCCTTCTTGATTCCTCCATGACCAGCATGGCCGGCGTTTTCTACCCCACCGGCCATGTGTTTGCGCTGTTTCCCGACGAGGACTGCGTGCGCCAGGCCGCTGCTGCGCTGCAAACGGCCGGGCATGCGGGTGAAATTGCCTATGCCAGCCCCGAAGTCATCCTGCAGGACATCGCGCAAACGCAGGGCACGGCCGACACCCCTTTTCCCTCGGTGGGTGCAGAAGGAGACATCGTTCGCCGCATGGCGGAACTGGCCGGCACCGGCCACCACGGCATGCTGGTGGCCCTGGCCGACGAGGATGATCCCCAAGCCGTGGCCACGGCCATGGCCTCGGAGGGGGCCGTCGCCGCGTTCCACTACCGGACTTTCGTGATCGAAGACCTGATCACCCCGCCAATGGTTCAGGACACACCGACCGCCACCGACACCCATTTGGGCGACGCTTGAGGCCTGGGCGCACCCCGGACCGAACTGTCGTCAAGCCTCAGCGCGGCTTGCGCGCGGACGGCTTGGCCGCGCCGGTCACGCGTGGTGGCAGGCCGGTGTGCTGGGTCAGCAGACGGCCTTTTTGCGGCTTGGCCGGTGTGGCGCCGGGCGCCTTGGCGGAGCCGGGCTTGGCGGGCGTCGAATTGGTGCGCCGCGCGCTCTGGTAACCGCCATCCGTCAAGGGCTGGAAAGTCGGAATCAGGTGGTGCTTGCCGTTGCCGATCAAATCGGCCCGCCCCATGGCCTTGAGCGCTTCGCGCAGCAGCGGCCAGTTGTTCGGGTCGTGGTAGCGCAAAAACGCCTTGTGCAAGCGCCGGCGCTTGTCGCCGCGCACGATGTCCACGCCCTCGCTGTCGCGCGTGATCTTGCGCAGCGGGTTCTTGTTGCTGTGGTACATGGCCGTGGCGGTGGCCATGGGGCTGGGGTAGAAGGTCTGCACCTGGTCGGCGCGAAAGCCGTTCTTTTTCAGCCAGATGGCGAGGTTCATCATGTCCTCGTCGCTCGTGCCGGGGTGCGCGGCGATGAAGTACGGAATCAGAAACTGCTTCTTGCCCGCCTCTTCACTGAACTTCTCGAACATCTGCTTGAACTTGTCATAGCTGCCGATGCCCGGTTTCATCATCTTGGTGAGCGGCCCCTGCTCGGTGTGCTCCGGGGCGATTTTCAAATACCCACCCACATGGTGCTGCACCAGCTCTTTCACGTATTCAGGGCTTTTCACGGCCAGGTCGTAGCGCAGGCCCGAGCCGATGAGGATTTTCTTGATGCCCTTGAGCGCCCGGCCCCGGCGGTAGATTTTGATCAGCGGATCGTGGTTGGTGCCCAGGTTCGAGCAGATGCCCGGATACACGCAGCTGGGCTTGCGGCAGGCCGCCTCGATCTCTGGGCTCTTGCAGCCCAGGCGGTACATGTTGGCCGTGGGGCCGCCCAGGTCGCTGATGGTGCCAGTGAAGCCCTTGACCTTGTCGCGGATGTCCTCGATCTCCTGAATGATCGAATCCTCAGACCGGCTCTGGATGATGCGGCCCTCGTGCTCGGTGATGGAGCAGAAGGTGCAACCGCCAAAGCAGCCGCGCATGATGTTGATCGAAAACCGGATCATCTCCCACGCGGGGATCTTGGTCGCGCCGTCGTGGCCGCCGTTCTCGTCGGCGTAGCTCGGGTGCGGGCTGCGGGCATACGGCAGATCGAACACATAGTCCATCTCTGCCGTAGTCAGCGGGATGGGCGGCGGGTTGATCCACACATCGCGCGCCGTGGTGCCTTCGCCATGCGCCTGCACCAAAGCGCGGGCGTTACCGGGGTTGGTTTCCAGGTGCAGCACGCGGTTGGCGTGGGCATACAGCACCGGGTCGCTTTTCACCTGCTCGTAGCTGGGCAGGCGAATAACGCTCCTGTCGCGCGGTGGCACCTTAAGCTTGGCCTTGAGCGCCGGGTTGGCCACGAACAGCATGGGCTGGATGGCAGGGTTGGGCTCGGCACTTTTAGGGTCTTTTTGGCCGCTAGCGCTTTCTCCACCTGCGCCAGCAGCTCCTGAATCAGGAGCATCGTCCTTGCTGCAGTTGCTGCCTTGCGAGGCCGCCTGCTCGCTGGTGGTCATGTAGGGGTTGACGTGCGCTTCCACGCGGCCGGGCTCGTCCACGCTGGTGGAGTCGATCTCGAACCAGCCTTTGCCGCTTTCGTCGTCGGGCCGGCGCACAAAGGCCGTTCCGCGCACATCGGTGATCTGCTCGACCGGCTCGCGCGCCGCCAGGCGGTGCGCCACCTCGACCAAGGCGCGCTCGGCGTTGCCGTACAGCAGCAGGTCGCACTTTGCGTCCACCACAATGGAGCGGCGTACCTTGTCGCTCCAGTAGTCGTAGTGCGCGATGCGGCGCAGGCTGCCCTCGATGCCGCCCAGCACAATGGGCACGTCCTTGAAGGCCTCGCGGCAGCGCTGGCTGTAGACGATGGCGGCGCGGTCGGGGCGCTTACCGCCCACATCGCCGGGGGTGTAGGCATCGTCGCTGCGGATTTTTCGGTCAGCCGTGTAGCGGTTGATCATCGAATCCATGTTCCCGGCCGTCACGCCCCAGAACAGGTTGGGCTTGCCCAGCGCCTTGAAGGGCTCGGCACTCTGCCAGTCGGGCTGGGCAATGATGCCCACGCGAAAACCCTGCGCTTCCAGCACCCGCCCGATGACCGCCATGCCAAAGCTCGGGTGGTCCACGTAGGCGTCACCCGTCACCAGCACGATGTCGCAGCTGTCCCAACCCAGTTGCTCCATCTCGGCGCGGCTCATCGGCAAAAACGGGGCCGTGCCAAAGCGCTTGGCCCAGTACGGTCGGTAACTGGTCAAGGGCTTTGCGGCGCGCGCAAAAAAGGAGACGTCAACGGGGGCGTTCATGCGGGAGGGTGCGGCCGCCCATGGTCATCGTGGGGCATGGTGGGGCGCGGTCGTGGTGGGTAACTCGCAATTTTACGGCGCCAGGCCATTTTTGTCGCCTTGCCGGGCACATGTCCCTGCCAGGGCATCCCCAGGGTTAAGCTCGCGCCCCATGTCCCAGACCCTGGCCGCGCCCGCCCACAGCGAAATCATCATCAAGAAAAGCCGCTTCATCGGCTGCGTGCAACCCATGGCCGACCGCGCCAGCGCCCAGGCCCATGTGGATGCGCTGTGGAAGCAGCACCCCGGCGCAGCCCATATCTGCTGGGCGCTGCTGGCGGGCGGCCAATCGGCCGCGGTGGATGACGGCGAGCCCGGGGGCACCGCCGGGCGCCCCATGCTCGATGTGCTGCGCCACCAGGACCTCGAAGGCGTGCTGGCCACCGTGGTGCGCTACTTTGGTGGCGTCAAGCTGGGCGCGGGCGGCCTGGTGCGCGCATATACCGACTGCGTGGCCCAGGCCCTGCTCACCGCGCCCAAGGTGCAGCTGCAGCGCATGGCCACGCTGCAATGCCTGGTGCCCTATGCGCTCGAGGGCCTGCTGCGCCGCGAGATCGAGGCCGCCGGCGCCGAACTGCTCAATGTGCAGCATGGCTCGCTCGTCGCGCTACAACTGCGCCTGCCCGAAGCCCAGGCCAACGCCTTTGTGCAGCGCATCAACGACCACGGCCAGGGCCGCGTCGGCTGGCCCGGTCCGGCGGACTGACCGCGCAGTCATTAAACACATCATTACAAACACTACACTCGCACACAGCCTTGCTTCACCGCAACTGCCCGCCTCCTGGTGACCCCCACCCCACCCGCCCATGCCGATACACCCCAGCCACCAACCTGCCGCCCACCAATCCACCCGCACCGTGGGCGTGCTGTTTTTGCTGCTGGTGCTGATGATGGCGCTGCCCGGCATGCAGGGCATGCAGGGCGTGGTGCACTACCTGCCCCTGCACATGGCGCTGGAGACGCTGGCGATCGTGGTGGCGGGGCTCACGTTTGGCGTGGTCTGGAGTGCACGCCGTGAGCAATTGCCCCGCAATGCGCTGCTGCTGGCCTGTGCCTTCCTGGGCGTGGCCCTGCTCGATTTCAGCCACATGCTGTCTTACAGCGGCATGCCCGACTTCATCACCCCCAGCTCCCCCGACAAGGGCATCTATTTCTGGCTGGCCGCGCGGCTGCTGAGCGCGCTGGCCCTGCTCGCGGTGGCCTGGCTGCCCTGGGGCACCAGCGCCTCGCAGCCCTATGCCAGGTCGCTGGTCACCCTGGTGCTGCTGCTGGTGGCAGCGCTGCACGGGGTGTTCTTGCTGGCCCCGCACCTGGTGCCCGCCACCTTCGTTCCCGGCCAGGGGCTTACCGCATTCAAGATCGCTTTTGAATACGCGCTGATGGCCCTTTACATGGCCGCCGCCGCGTTGTTGCTGTGGCACATGCGCCGCCCGCGCAGTTTCAACGCCAGTGGCCTGTTTTCAGCGGCGTGCATCATGGCGCTCGGCGAGTTCTTCTTTACGCGCTACAGCGGCGTCACCGACACCTACAACCTGATGGGCCACATCTACAAGGTGCTGGCCTACACCTGTCTGTACCGCGCCGTTTTTGCCGAAATCGTGCAACAGCCCTACACCCTACTGCGGGCATCCCAAAGGCAGCTGCAGGCCACACTGGATGCCCTGCCAGACCCGCTGCTGGAGATCGACGACGAAGGGCGCTATGTGGATGTGCGCACCGGCCACGCCGGCAGCCTGGCCGCACCCGTCAGCGAGCTGGTGGGTAAAACCATGCACGAAGTCTTGCCCGTTGAAAGCGCCCGCACCACCATGGCCGCCCTGGACGAAGCCCGCCAGCAAGGCTTCTCCCGCGGCCGCGTGGTGGCCCTGGATGTGCCCGACGGCAAGCGCTGGTTTGAGCTGTCGGTGGCGCGCAAGGCCCCGCAAGCGGGCCAGGGCCAGCACTTCGTGGTGATTTCGCGCGACATCACCCAACGCCTGGAGAACGACGAGGCCATGCGCAAGCTCTCGCAGGCCGTATCGCAAAGCCCCCTGTCCATCGTCATCACCGACCGGCAAGGGCGCATCGAATTCGTCAATGACGCCTTCACCCGCTCCAGCGAATACAGCGCCGCGCAGGTGCTGGGCAAAAACCCGCGCATGCTGCGCTCGGGCAAAACCCCCAAGGCCACCTACCGCACCATGTGGGCCCAGCTCACCCAAGGCAAACCCTGGCAGGGCGAGCTGAGCAACCGCAGCCAGAGCGGGCGCGAGTTCACCGAATCGGTGCTCATTTACCCGGTGCGCAACGCCGAGGGCGTGGTCACCAACTACCTCGCCCACAAAGAAGACATCACCGAGCGCAAACTGGCCGCCGAGCGCATCCAGCAGCTCTCGCATTACGACCAGCTCACCGGCCTGCCCAACCGCACCTTGCTGGGCCAGCACTTTCAATACGCCACCAGCCACAGCACAGCCCTGGCCGTGCTGTGGATCGACCTGGACCGCTTCAAGGACGTGAACGACTCGCTGGGCCGCAGCGCGGGCGACCTGCTGCTGCTGGAAATATCCCACCGCCTGCGCTCCTGCCTGCCAGACAGCGCCACGCTGTCGCGCCACTCGGGCGATGATTTTGTTGCCCTGCTGCCCCAGACCTGCCAGGACGAGGCCGCCAAGTTCTGCACCCGCCTGCTGGACGTGCTGGCACAGCCGGTGCAGGTGGCGGGGCAAGAAATTTTCGTGACCGCATCGATCGGCATCGCCATCTCGCCCGACGACGGCCGCGCGCTCGACGCCCTGCTCAAAAACGCCGAAACCGCCATGTACCGCGTCAAGGACGACGGGCGTAACAGCTACCGCTTCTTCACGCCCGAGATGCAGGCGCATTCATCGCGCGCGCTGGCCCTGGGCAACGCCCTCAAACAAGCCCTGCCGCGTGGCGAGCTGCACCTGGTTTACCAGCCGCAGGTGTCGCTGCACGACGGCCACATCATTGGCGCCGAAGCCCTGCTGCGCTGGACCCACCCGCAATGGGGCGTGGTGTCGCCCGCCGAGTTCATTCCGCTGGCCGAGGCCAACGGGCTCATCGTGCCCATCGGCGAATGGGTGCTGCACACCGCCCTGCGCCAGCTGCGCGCCTGGCTCGATGGCGGCCTGCCCATGATGACCGTGGCGGTCAACCTCTCGGCGGTGCAGTTTGGCCAGGCCGGGCTGACCGACATGGTGAGCCAGCTGCTGCAGCAAACCGGCGTGCCTCCTGAAAGCCTGGAGCTCGAACTGACCGAAGCCGTGGCCATGAAAAACCCCGAAATTGCCGCCCAGAAAATGCAGGAGCTGAGCCAGCTCGGCATTCGCCTGTCCATCGACGACTTCGGCACCGGCTACTCATCGCTCAGCTACCTCAAGCGCTTTCACATCAACCAGCTCAAGATCGACCAGTCGTTTGTGCGCGACATCGGCACCGACACCGACGACCAGGCCATTGCCACCGCCATCGTCCAGATGGCCCACAGCCTGGGCATGACCACCATTGCCGAGGGCGTGGAAACCGCCGAGCAGCTCGACTTTCTGCGCGCGCGCGGTTGCGACCAGGTGCAGGGCTACCACTACAGCCGCCCGCTGCTGCCCGAGCATCTCGAAGCCTTTGTGCGCGCCAACCTCCTGGCACGCACGCTGACGCCCGCCCCCGCGGCACAGGCCGATGTTCCGGCCCAGACGCTCGAAGCCGCTATATAAAACATAGCTGCTGGCGCTTTACCCGCAAGCGGTTAAGCCTAAAAACGCCTGATAGGCGAATTCGCGCCAATCCCCCACCCCACCCGTTCGGGCTGAGCCGGTCAAAGCCAGGGTGCACCGCCCGCATTGCAGCCCGCCACCGCCACGCACAAGGCCTGTGCGCCTACAAGCCGCCCGGCCGCTGCGCCCGCACACTGCAGCTTTCTCGGCCCCTGGGGAGACACCGCATGAGCCAACCGCTCGACACCGTCATCATCGGCGCAGGCACGGCAGGCCTGGCCGCTTTGCGCGAGGTGCGCAAGCGCACCGACCGTTACCTCATCGTCAACGAAGGCCCCTGGGGCACCACCTGCGCGCGCGTGGGTTGCATGCCATCCAAGGCGCTCATTGAGGCGGCCAACGCCTTTCACCGCCGCCACACGTTTGAGGCATTTGGCCTGCGCGGCGCCACGGGTTTAAGCGCCGACATCGCCGCCGTGCTGCAGCGCGTGCGCAGCCTGCGCGACAACTTTGTGGCCGGCGCCATGCAAGCCACCGAAGCGCTGGGCGCAGCCCGTATCGCAGGCAGCGCCACCGTGCTGGGCCCCAACGCGGTAGACGTTGAAGGCACCACCTACGCCACCCGCAGCATCATCATCGCCACCGGCTCGCGCCCCCGCGTGCCCGACGAATGGCTGGCGTTTGGTGACCGCATGCTCACCACCGACACCCTGTTCGAGCAGCCCACGCTGGGCCCGCGCGTGGCCGTGATCGGCATGGGTGTGATTGGCGTGGAGATTGCGCAGGCGCTGGCCCGCCTGGACATCGAAGTGGCCACGTTCAGCACCGGCGACACCCTGGCCGGCCTGAAAGACCCCGCGCTCAACGCCGAACTGGCCGCCCTGCTCAAACACGAAATGGTGCTGCACACCGGCGCGCCGGCCGAGCTGCGCGAAGTGGCGGGCGGCATCGAGGTGCGCAGCGGCCCCAACCGCGTGGTGGTGGACCAGGTCATTGCCGCCATGGGCCGCGTGCCCAACATCGAGCACCTGGGCCTGCAGACGCTGGGCCTGCCGCTGGACAAACGCGGCATGCCCGCCGTCAACCCGCAAACCCAGCAGATCGGTGACCTGCCGGTTTTTCTGGCGGGCGACGCCAACGCCCATGCCCCGCTGCTGCACGAAGCCGCCGACGAAGGCCACATTGCCGGCATCAACGCCATGGCCTGCGCCCTCACACCTGCTGCGGCGCCGGCGGCTGCGCCTACGCGCTTTCAGCGCCGCACGCCGCTGACCATCGTGTTTTGCGACCCGCAGGTAGCCATGGTGGGCCAGCGCCTGGCCGACCTGGAAAGCGCCCACACCGTCACCGGCACCGTCAGCTTTGAAAACCAGGGCCGCGCCCGCGCTGCCCAGCGCAACCACGGGCGCCTGAATGTGTATGCCGACCGGGCCACTGGCCGCCTGCAAGGCGCCGAAATGTGCGCCCCCGAAGCCGAGCACATGGCCCACCTGCTGGCCCTGGCCGTGCAGCAAAAGCTCACGGTGCACGAGCTGCTGGGCATGCCGTTCTACCACCCGGTGCTGGAGGAAGGCCTGCGCACCGCGCTGCGCGACGCGGCACGCCAGCTGGCCGATGCCGCCAATTCACCCGAATCCGACCTGGCCTCGTGCCCCGCCCTGGGCGTTCCGGCGCTGGAGTGACCGCAAAGGTGTAACACCCCTCCAGCGCGGCGCCCGGTTGCCGATAACAAGGCATCAAATCAAGGAACCCCGCATGGACGTCGGCCTCACCAACAGCATCGTCAGCACCTCCACCGCCCTGGCCAGCCGCCAGACGTCGGATGCCATCCACATCACCGTGCTGAAAAAGGCCCTCGACGTGCAGGCCAGCGCCGCAGCCACCTTGCTGCAGGCCCTGCCCCTGCCCCAGCCTGCACTGGCCCCATCGGGCACGCTGGGCACCCAGGTCAACACCTTCGCATAAGCCAATCCACGGGCTTGTTGCACCCCGAACCTCTCCAAGGTAACCCCTCACAGACCGCCCACCCAGGCGGTCTTTTTTTGATCAACTGGAAACTTAAACTATACATTTTGAGTTAAAAGCGTATATTCACGATCATGCATAACGACCTGATCACCACCCTGGCCGCCGCCCGCAAGGCCCAGCACATCACCCAGGCCCAGCTGGCCGAAAGCGCGGGCCTTTCGCGCATGACGGTGCAGCGCACCGAAGGCGGCGACCTCGACCCCCGCTACTCCACCTTGGCCGAAATGGCGCGCGTGCTGGGGCTGGACATCATTGCCGTGCCCAGCAGCCTGCGGCCCAGCCTGCAAACGTTTATTCAGTCGGGCGGCAAGTTTTTGGGCCAGCCCGAGGGTGTGGATGCGCCGCCCTCCGTGGTGGACAGCCTCAGCCGCCCCGGTTGATCCACCCCGCACCGGATGATCGCCACCGCCATGAGCACCTCCATCCGCTACCTGCGCCTGTACCTGCACCGCCCCGCGCTGGCCAGCGGCGCACCGGGCGGCCGCGAGGCCATTGGCTACCTCTCGCAATATGGCGACATCCTGCGCGTGTCGTTTGACGAGGCCTACATCCGCAACCCGCAGCGCCCCACGCTCTCGCTCAGCTTCCAGGGCGCTGATGAGGCCGCCACGCAGCAAATTCTCGCTTCGGCCCGCGATGCGCGGCTGGTGCGCACCGACGGGCGCTGGCCGGTTTATTTTCAGAACCTGCTGCCCGAGGGCCACAACCGCGAGCGCCTCGCCCGCGAGCGTGGCTGCAGCCCCGACGATGAATTCGAGCTGCTGGCCGCCGCCGGCCACGACCTGATGGGTGCGCTGGAGGTAGAGCCCGTGCCCGCGCAAGACGGCATTCCCGATGTGGTGCGCCACTGGCACACCACCCAGGGCCTCGATGTGCTCGAGCCCGGTTTTGTGGAATACCCCGTGGAAGACGCCGCCTCGCTGCCCGGCGTGGTCACCAAATTCAGCGCCGTGCAAGATGGCCGCCGCTACACCGTGCACCGCCAGGGCGCAGCCGGCAGCGTGATCTTGAAGCTGCCCACCACCACCCACCCCGACCTGGTGGCCAACGAATACACCGGCTACCAGCTGTGCAAGGCGCTGGGCCTGCACTGCGCCGATGCCCGCATCATCACCCGCGCCCAGGCCGACCTGCCCGACACCGTGCCCTTCAACGACATATTGGCCGTGCAGCGCTTTGACCACCTGCCCGGCGGCGCCCGCGTGCACATGGAAGAGTTCAACCAGGTGCTGGGCTACACCCCGCGCCAAAAATACGGCAAAGGCATCCAGCAAGACTGGGCCACCATGCTGCGCGTGCTCAACCGCCTGAGCAGCCAGCCCGTGCAGGACACACGCGAGTTTCTGGCCCGCATGGTGGCCTTCATCCTCATGGGCAACACCGACGCGCACCTCAAAAACTGGGCCCTCATCTACCCCGACGGCCGCATGCCCCAGCTCGCCCCGGTGTACGACCCCGTTTGCGTTGCCGCGTTTTTTGACGGCCTGCCCGAGGCCCAATACGCCGTTAACCGCGCCATCGACCGCACCCTGCGCGCCTTCACCTGGCACGACATGCAGGCCCTGCTCAAGTCCGCCGGCCTGCTGCGCCTGCCACGGCACCTGGCTTTGTTACGGGATGTAGTTAGACTGGCGCAGGCCGACTGGCCGCAGCTGCTGCACACCGCCCCGCCCGCCATGCAACACACCGTGCTGCAGCGCCTGCAAGGCGCCACCGCCCTGGGCCTCTGACCTTTGCTTCCCCCCCCTTTGCATGACCTCTACCGCCCCAGCCACCGCAGCCATCGACACCGCCGCCACCCAGGCCTTCATCCAGCGCTGGCAGCACAACACCGCCAGCGAGCTGGCCACCGCGCAAAGCTTTGTGATGGACCTGTGCGCCCTGCTCGGGGTGGACAAACCCCACCCCACGCCCGAGCAAACCTACATGTTCGAGCGCCCCGTCACCTTTGACAACGCCGACGGCAGCACCCGACCCGGGCGCATTGACTGCTACCGGCGCGGCCACTTTGTGCTCGAGGCCAAAAAGCTCAAGGCCGGCAGCCACACCAAAGGCTTTGACGACGGCCTGCTGCGCGCCCGCGCCCAGGGCGAAAAATACGCCCGCACCCTGCCAGCCGCCGAGGGCCGCCCGCCCTTTGTGCTGGTGGTCGATGTGGGCACCGTGATCGAGGTGTATGCCGAGTTCAGCAAAACCGGCGGCACCTACACCCCCTACCCCGACCCGCGCAGCCACCGCCTGGCGCTCACCGATTTGGCAAAACCCGAGGTGCAAGACCGCCTGCGCCGCATCTGGCTGGACCCCGACAGCCTGAACCCCGCCCGCATCAGCGCGCAAGTGACGCGCGACGTGGCCGCGCTGCTGGCCCAACTGGCCAAGTCGCTCGAAGGCAATGGCGGCACTTCCAACGGAACCTCCAACGGAAACTTCAAGCAAAATCAGGGTCTAGCCCAATCACAGCAAGCGCTAGTAGCTCCTGAAACCGTAGCAGCCTACCTCACCCGTTGCCTGTTCAGCATGTTTGCCGAAGACGTGGAGCTGCTGCCCAAAGGCGCCTTTTTGGGCCTGCTGCAAACCCACCGCGACGACCCCGCCACGCTGCAGCAGATGCTGCGCATTTTGTGGGCCGACATGGACCGGGGCGGCTTCAGCGCTGCGCTGGCCAAGCCCGTGCTGCACTTCAACGGCAAGCTCTTCAAAGGCGCAGGCGAAGACGGCTACAGCCTGCTGCTCACGCCCGAGCAGATTGATTTGCTGATTGCCGCCGCAAAGTCCAACTGGCGCGAGGTGGAGCCCGCCATCTTCGGCACCCTGCTCGAACGTGCGCTGGACCCCACCGAGCGCCACGCCCTGGGCGCCCACTACACGCCCCGCGCTTACGTAGAGCGCCTGGTGCTGCCCACGGTGATCGAGCCCCTGCGCGCCGACTGGGCCAACGCCCAGGCCGCCGCCCTGGTGCTGGCCCACGAAGCCGCCGCGCTGCAAGGCAAAGCGATGGAAGCCAAGCTGGCCGAGGCACGCGCCGAGGTCAAAAAATTCCACCACCAGCTGTGCACCACCCGCGTGCTCGACCCCGCATGTGGCAGTGCCAACTTTTTGTACGTGACGCTGGAGCATTTGAAGCGCCTGGAGGGCGAAGTCGTCAACCAGCTGGAGGCCTTGGGCCACACGCAAGACCAGCTCGGTTTTGAAGGCGAAACCGTCACGCTGCAGCAACTGCGCGGCATCGAGCTGAACGAACGCGCCGCCGCCCTGGCCGAACTGGTGCTGTGGATTGGCTACCTGCAGTGGCACATTCGCACCCGCGGCAACGCCGCCGTGGCCGAGCCCGTGGTGCACAACTACGGCAACATCGAATGCCGCGACGCCGTGCTGGCCTGGGACGCGCAAGAAGTGGCCTACGACGCCAACGGCCAACTGCTCAGCCGCTGGGACGGCCGCACCTTCAAAACCCACCCTGTGACGGGTGAACAAGTGCCCGACGAAGCCGCCCAGGTGCCGCAATGGCGCTACGTGGGCGCCCGGCAGGCGCAGTGGCCGCAGGCGGATTTCATTGTGGGGAACCCGCCGTTCATTGGTGCCGCCAGCATGCGCGCCGCCTTGGGCGACGGCTATGTGCAAGCCCTGCGCGGCGCCTGGCCCGAGGTGCCCGAGAGCGCGGATTTTGTGATGTTCTGGTGGCACCACGCCGCCGCGCAAGTGGCGGCGGGCCACACGCGCCGCATGGGGCTCATCACCACCAACAGCCTGCGCCAAACGTTCAACCGGCGCGTGGTGCAGGCGGCGCTGGACAAGGGCTGCCACCTGCTCATGGCGATTCCCGACCACCCATGGGTGGACGGCGCCAATGGCGCAGCGGTGCGGATTGCCATGACGGTGCTGACACCCGGCGCGGGCGAAGGGCAGTTGTTGACAGTAAGGGATGAGCAGCCGGGCGAACACGGCGAAATGGCAGTGACATTGGCTGAAGCCGTAGGCGTCATTCACGCTGACCTCAGCAGTGGCGCGAACGTAGCCGGTGCGCTTGCGTTATGCGCCAACGAAAACCTCAGCAATCGTGGTGTTCAACTTTTTGGCGCGGGCTTCATCGTGACTGCGGAGGAAGCCGAAGCGCTGCACACCGCCGCCCTGATTCGTGACTACCGCAACGGACGCGACTTGACCGGCGAACCGCGCAACGTCATGGTGATCGATGCCTTTGGACTGAGTGCCGAAGAATTGCGCACACAGCACCCCGCCGTCTATCAATGGCTGCTTGAGCGCGTCAAACCCGAGCGGGACCAAAACAATCGCGACAGCCGCCGCAAAAATTGGTGGCTTTTTGGCGAAACGAATCCAAAACTACGCAAGCAGCTCGCTGGCCTACCCCGCTACATCGCAACGGTCGAAACCGCCAAGCACCGCACCTTCCAGTTTCTCGACGCCCACATCCTGCCGGACAACATGCTGGTCGCCTTCGCCGTGGACGATGCGTTGACGCTAGGCGTTCTCTCCAGTCAGTTGCACGCAGAATGGGCCTGGGCCAACGGAAGCACTCTCGGGATGTACATCGGCAACGTCCGCTATAACAAATCCCGCTGCTTCGAAACCTTCCCCTTCCCCGACGAAGACACCGGCCTGACCCCGCAGCTCCGCGAGCGCATCGCCCAGCTCGCCGAGCAGATCGACGCCCACCGCAAGCGCGTGCTGGGGCAGGCGGGGGCTGCGGCGGGCGATTTCGCAAGCGAAGCGCGTATGAGCCCGCCGCAGTCCCCGCCTGCCCCGGCAATACCCGCTGAAACCGCCAACACCGCCAACACCAGAAACACCACAAACACAGCCCTCACCCTCACCGGCCTCTACAACGTGCTGACAGCCTTGCGCGAAGGCCGCGCACTCACCGCCAAAGAAAAAACCATCCACACCCACGGACTGGTGGGCGTGCTGCGCGAGTTGCACGACGAGCTGGACACTGCCGTGCTGGCCGCCTACGGCTTGCCCGCCAACGCCACCACCGACGACATCCTGGCCCACCTGGTGCAACTCAACACCCAGCGCTCGGCAGAAGAAGCCCAGGGCCGCGTGCGCTGGCTGCGGCCCGCTTTCCAAAACCCGCAAAATTCACTGCAAAAACAAGAGCTGCTGCCGCAAGAGGAACAAGCGCCAGAGGCCGATTTGGATAGTGAAAAACCACTATCAAAACCAGAGCAAACCAAGCCCGCCCAGCACCCCTGGCCCGCCACCCTGCCCGAACAGGTGCGCGCTGTGGCCGATGCGCTGGCCGCCAGCCCGATACCGCTCACATTGAGCGCCATCGAAGCCCGCTTCAAAGGCCGTGGCCCCTGGAAGAAAGGCCTGCCCACCCTGCTGCAAACCCTCGAAGCCCTGGGCCGCGCGCAGGCCGTGGCCACCGGGGGCGAAGTGGCGTGGCGGGGGTGATGCGCCGCGTTGCGCCTCTTTGCCCTCGTGTTGCCTCGTATCGCCTTGCTGGCATTGCGACACCAAAGGGCAAATTGCAAAGGGCACACATTAGCCCGATGAGTGGAACAGTGAAGTAAAATTTTGCCCACTACCGACACCATCGTCCTGTGGGTACTATAAGTACAGGCCAGCGGAACAACCCACCGGCCCACTGAACCCCGCCTTTTGACGACTCTCTGCAGTTCCGATGAAAGGCATTGACTGCCAGCCCCGCAAGTTTGCGTAATGGCGGTCTGTTCAGCCTCTTCAGTCCTACCCAGAAGAGTTTCATCATGACCCAACGCGTACTCATCACCGCCGGCGCCGGCGGCATCGGCCTGGCCATTGCCAAGGCCTTCGTGGCCAACGGCGCGCGCGTGCACATTGCCGATGTGAATGCCGAGGCGGTGCAGCAAATTACCCAAAGCAACCCCGGCATTACCGGCAGCGTGGGCGACATCAGCAAGGCCGCCGACCTGACACCCTGTTCAACGATGTGCAGGCCCAGCTGGGCGGGCTGGATGTGCTGGTCAACAACGCGGGCATTGCCGGCGCCACCGCACCCGTGGCCGATTACCCCATGGACACCTGGAATGCCGTGGTGGGCATCAACCTGACGGGCACTTTCATGGTGACGCAGCGGGCCATTCCGTTGCTCAAGGCATCGGGCGCGGGCTCTATCCTGGTGATGTCTTCGCTGGCCGGGCGCTTTGGCTATGCCAACCGGGTGGCGTATTCCACCACCAAGTGGGGCCTGGTGGGCTTTACCAAAACCTTGTCGCTGGAGCTGGGGCCGCTGGGTATTACCGCCAACAGCATTCACCCCGGTGCCGTGGACGGGCCGCGCATTCAATCGGTTTTTGAGGGGCGGGCCAAGGTGTCGGGCCGCACGGTGCAGGAAGAAACCGATCTGGCGCTGGCCAACCAGTCGGTCAAGCAGTTCATCAACCCGGCGGACATTGCCGCGCTGGCGGTGTTTCTGGCAGGCCCCCACGCCCGCACGATTTCGGGCCAGATGTTCCCGATTGATGGGGACTCCAAGGCAGCGAGCTGATCATGGCGGCCAGCCCCAACACCCCGTCCGCCTCGGCGGGCGCTGCAACAGGTGCCGCGGGCGCGGCGGCCACGCCGCCCCGTGGGCTGTGGCAGGGCCGCGCGGCCATTTTGATCGGGCTGGTGCTGCTGGGCATTGGCCTGCGCCATGCGGTCACGGGCCTGTCGCCATTGCTTTCCGACGTGCGCGAAGCGCTGGGCATGGGCACGGCGGGCGCCACGCTGATCGGCATGCTGCCCACGCTGTGCTTTGGCGCGGCGGGGTTTCTGGCCCCGGTCGTCGTGCGCAAGATCGGCGCCGAGCAGACCGCGCTGCTGGCCGTGGCCCTGGCCGCTGCGGGCACGCTGGCGCGCCTCTTCATGGGCAGCGCGCCGGTCTTCATCGCACTGAGCGTGGTGGCCCTGGTGGGCATGGGCATGGGCAACGTGGTGGGCGCTCCGCTGGTCAAAAAGTATTTTCCTGACCGGCAGGCCACCATGGTGACCGTGTTCGCGCTGCTGATGCAGGCGGGCGCCACGCTGCCGGCCATGACGGCCATCCCGGTGGCCAACGCCTTGGGCTGGCAGGCCTCGCTGGCGTCGTGGGGGGTGTTGTCGCTGGTGGCGGTGGTGCCGTGGGCCATTCAGCTATTGAAAATGCGCAGCGCCCAGCCTGAAGCGTTGAAGGCGGGGGCCGCCGCCGCACCCGCCGCACAAAGACTGGGGCTGGCCCAGCTCGTGACCAGCCCGGTGGCGCTGGGCACGGCGCTGTTTTACGCCATGGCGTCGCTCAACATCTACGCCATGCTGGCCTGGCTGCCCACCATCTTGCAGCAGCACCTGGGGCTGGACCGCAATGCCGTGGGCGTGGCGTTCTCGGTTTACACCTTCATGACGCTGCCGATGGCTTTTGTCACGCCGCTGATCGCCAACAAGCTCAAAAACCCCATGCCCCTGGCCGCCTTGCTGGCAGCAGCAGGGCCGCTGGGCTACCTGGGCATGATCTTTGGCGTGGGGCCGGCCTGGCTGATGACGCTGGTGGCGGGCCTGGCGGGCGGTGCGTTTCCGCTGGCCATTGCCATGTTCAACCTGCGCACCCGCACCACCATGGGTTCGGCGTCCATCGCCGGTTTTGCCATGGGCATTGGCTACCTGGCGGGCACGCTGGGGCCGTTGCTGGGCGGCTGGCTGTATGCCGTGTCGGGCAGCTGGACAACGCCGCTGTGGGTGTATGTGGCCACCGTGGTGCCCATGGCCATCGGCGGCATGATGATGGCCCGGCCCGGGCGCTATCTGGAAGACAAGTTCGGCGGGTAAACGCCTGGCTTGAACCGCCGCAAAGCACCCTGCGCACCGCTGTGGCCCCGGCCGCAGGGTGCGCAGTGCACGTTGGGCCCCATCGTCGAACCGCACGTCAAAGGCCCCGGCCCCTGGAAATAAATGCCTGCCCACGCTGCGGCAAACGCTGGAGGACCTGGGCCGCGCGCAGGGCGTGGCCACCGGGGGCGAAGTGGCATGGCGAGGGTAATACAATCGCTCTTGGTTTGATAGCTGCTAGCGCTCATCCACAAAGCGCTTGCGGCTGTTTTTGGTGATATTCGACATGCCAGCGTGCAATGCCGGCCGCCCCGAGCCCGTTAACGGGCTGCACCCAAAGCGCGCACCGGCTTCGACCAGCGCAGCCCGAACGGTTGTCGCTCTACCCGAACGGTGAGATGCGCGGGGCCCAGGGAGCCATAGGCCCTTGATCCATCCGGCGAATATGTAACAACCTCAGCCCTCGTTGTTACGATGCGCCATGGAATCAAAACCCACAACCCCTGCTGATGCAGCCCAGATCCAGGCGGCCCTGACCGACCCAAGGCGCCTGGCTGCGGTGCGTGACACCGGCTTGCTGGACACCCCGCCTGAAGAGGTTTTTGACCGGCTGACCCGCCTGGCGGCCAGGCTCACGGGGGCGCCCGTCACCTTTGTATCGCTGCTGGACGCAGACCGAGATTTCTACAAAAGCGCTTATGGCCTGGGCGAGCCCCTGGCAACCACCCGCCAGCTGAGCGGGCGCTCGTTTTGCCACTATCCCCTGGTGTCGGGGCAGGCGCTGATCCTGGAAGACGTCACGCAACTGCCCGTTTTTCGGGATGTGCCCACGGTGAAGTCGCTGGGAATCAGGGCCTATGCCGGCATTCCGCTGCGCACTGAAAGCGGCGAAGTGCTGGGCAGCTTTTGCGCCGTGGATTTCAAGCCCAAACAGTGGACCGAGCAGGACGTGGAGATCATTGTCGAGCTGGCGCACTCTGCCATGCGCGAAATCAGGCTGCGCATGGCGTTGCAGGACGCCAGCGCGCTCAACCAGCAGTTGCTGGCGCAGATTCAAAAAGTCGATGCGCTGAACCGGGCACTCAGCGAAATGGCCACCACCGACGCGCTGACCGGCGTGGCCAACCGGCGTGCATTCGATCACAGCCTTCAACTGGAGCTGGCCATTGTGGAGCGCAGGGGCACGCCGCTGAGCCTGCTGATGCTGGACGTCGATCACTTCAAACGCATCAACGACACCTACGGCCACGAAACCGGAGACAAAGTGCTGGTGGCCATCGCCCAGTTGCTGGGCGGCTGCGCCAGGGTGATCGACGTGGTGGCGCGGGTTGGCGGCGAAGAGTTCGCGGTGATCCTTCCCAACACCGATGCCGAGGGTGCCCACGAAGTTGCCGAACGCATGCGCATTGCCGTGGCCCGGTCGAACTGGCTGGGGCAGCCCACCACGGTCAGCATTGGCGCCGCCACGCTGCACGACAAGGAAGATGCCGCCAGCCTGTATGCCCGGGCCGATGCTGCGCTGTACGCCGCAAAAACATCAGGGCGCGACCGCGTGGTGATGGCTTAGGGGCGCCTGCGCTGGGGCGGCAAACAGCAACTCAATATCGTTTGCACATCAGCACAACAATCACCACGGCCTCGTGTCCGGATGAACCATGCAAAACGCCATTCAACCTCTTATCCACATGCTGCTGTCCACCCTGTCGTGGGTAATTCCGCTCATGGTGGTGGTAGCCATCCTGCAGAGCCCGTGGGGCAAGGGCCATATCGGGGAATGGTTTGTTCGCTTCATGCTGCGCTGGCAGCTGGACAAGGCAGTGTACTTTCCGCTGCACAACGTCACCCTCACCACGCCCGACGGCAGCACGCAGATCGACCATGTGATCGTGTCGCGCTTTGGCATCTTTGCCATCGAAACCAAAAACCTGCAGGGCTGGATTTTCGGCAGCGAGCGACAAGCCGAGTGGACGCAAAAAATCTTCAAGCGCAGCTTCAGGTTTCAAAACCCGCTGCGCCAGAACTACAAGCACACCAAGGCGCTGGAGGCCACGCTGCAGGTCCCGCCAGAGGCTGTTCACTCGGTCATCGTGTTTGTGGGCGGCAGCACGTTCAAAACCGCGATGCCCGCGAACGTGACCTATGGCGGCGGGTGCGTGAATTTCATTCTCTCGTTCACGCAGCCCATTTTTGACACCCGGCAGGTGCAGCGCCTGGTGCAGCAATTGCAAAGCGGCAGGCTGGCGCCCACTCGGGCCACGCACACCGCGCATGTGCAGCAGCTCAAAGAGCGCCACACCCCCGATGCCGAGCGCAAGTGCCCCCAGTGCGGCAGCGCCATGGCGCTGCGCACCGCAAAGTCGGGCGCGCAGGCGGGCAAGCAGTTTTGGGGGTGCTCTACGTTTCCCAAGTGCCGAGCGATGCAGAAGCTTTGAGCAAAGCAATTGCTCTATTTTCTGTAGCATCTAGTGCTTACCCGGAAAGGGCTTACGCCTTGTTTCACCCCTAACCTGGCGCCCTTCCCCGTATCACCCCACCGGCGCCCCGAACAGCGCCCCCACGCCTGCCGTGATGGCCATGGCCAGCGCGCCCCAGAAGGTGACACGCCAGGCGCCCACCAGCACGCCCGCGCCGCCCGTGCGCGCGGCCACGCCGCCCAGCAGGGCCAGAAACACCAGCGCGGTGCCGGCCACCCAATACAGCAGGCTGCTGGCGGGCGCCACGGCGGCCACCACCAGCGGCAAGGCGGCGCCGGCGGCAAAGGCGGCGGCCGAGGTGAGCGCGGCCTGCACGGGGCGCGCCGTCATGGCGCTGGAGATTTCGAGCTCGTCGCGCGCATGGGCGCCCAGCGCGTCGTGTTCCATCAGCTCCCTGGCCACCTGCTGCGCCAGCGCGGCGTCCAGCCCCCGGCGCTCGTAGATGGCGGCCAGCTCGCGCGCCTCGGCGGCAGGGTCGGCGGCCAGCTCGCGGCGCTCGCGGTCGAGGTCGGCTTTTTCGGTGTCAGCCTGCGAGTGCACCGACACATATTCGCCCGCCGCCATCGACATGGCCCCGGCCACCAGCCCGGCCACCGCCGTCATCAAGATGGTGGACTGGCTGGCCTGCGCCGCCGCCACGCCCACTACCAGGCTGGCGGTGGACACAATGCCGTCGTTGGCCCCCAGCACGGCGGCGCGCAGCCAGCCAATGCGGTCGGTGCGGTGGCGTTCAGGGTGCAGACGGCGTGTGGCGGAGCTCATGGGGTTGTCTTTCTTTGTGCATGTGGTGAAGCTGTCAGGGTATGGGGCAAGGGGGTGAGGCGTCAACCAAGCGTTGCATGGGCCATGCCCTATTCCCCTGTCGCCACCAGCGCCATTGCGAAGCATTGCCTTTGCAATGGCACAGGCGCACCATCGTCGCTTTCATGGCCCCCAGCCACGAGCCGAGCTGACTGGTGTGGCCACCTGCCACGGCTCGGCATGGTGGAGGCTCTCATGATCCGCATGGTGTTGGGACTGGGTCTTGCGTTGCTGGGGCCCTGCGCAGGGGCGCAGGACGCGGTAGTGACCGATGGCGATAAATACAAGGTGGTGCTGGAAAACCCCTGCGTGCGCGTGCTCGACTACCGCGACCAGCCGGGCGAGAAGACGCACCAGCATCACCACCCCGGCTTTGTGCTGTATGCACTGAGCGCATTCGAGCGCACGCTGACGCTGCCCGATGGCAAGGTGCTCAAGCGCAGCTTCAAGGCGGGCGATGTGATGTGGTCGGACCCGCAGACGCATATTGGCGAGAACATCGGCGCCACGCCCACGCATGTGCTGATCGTGGAGCTGAAAGGTGCGCCGACTGCCGACACGGGCGCGTGTGCCGGGCGGTGATCGACGGCGTGGTTTGCTTTTATTTTTATAGCTACTTACGATTTATGCGCAAGCGCTGCATGCACTTTTGGCTCAATTCACCGGCTGCTGCACCCTGTGCGGCACTCATGGCGCGGGCGCGCGGGTTACCCGCCACACCGCGTTGCCCACATCGTCGGCCACCAGCAGCGCGCCGCGCTGGTCTACCGCCACGCCCACGGGGCGGCCCCAGGCCTTGCCGTCGGGGCTGACGAAGCCGGTGAGCACATCCAGCGGCAAACCCACCGGCTGGCCGTTGGCAAACGGCACAAACACCACCTTGTAGCCGCTGCGGGGTCTGCGGTTCCACGAGCCGTGCTCGCCCACATAGGCGCCGCTGGCCAGCGTGGGCAACAAGGCCGGTCCAGTGGCAAACGCCAGGCCCAGCGGGGCGACATGCGAGCCCAGCGCGTAGTCGGGCGCAATGGCCTTGGCCACCAGGTCGGGCCGGGGCGGCTGCACGCGCGGGTCCACGTTCTGGCCGTAGTAGCTGTAGGGCCAGCCGTAGAAGGCACCGTCTTTTACCGTGGTGAGGTAGTCGGGCACCAGGTCGTTGCCGAGTTCGTCGCGTTCGTTCACCACCGTCCACAGCGCGCCGGTGTCGGGCTGCCAGCCCAGGCCATTGGGGTTGCGCAGGCCCGAGGCAAACACGCGGTGCGCGCCGGTGAGGCGGTCGACCTCCCAGATGGCGGCGCGGCCGGCTTCGGCGGCCATGCCGTTTTCGCCAATGTTGCTGTTGGAGCCCACGGTCACATAGAGCTTGCTGCCGTCGGGGCTGGCAATGAGGTTCTTGGTCCAGTGGTGGTTGATGGGGGCTGCGGGCAGGTCGACCAGCTTGGTGCCGCGGCCGGTGATGGCGGTCTGGCCGGTTTGGTAGTCAAAGCGCAGCACCGCATCGGTGTTGGCCACATACAGGGCGTTGCCGACCAGCGCCATGCCAAAGGGCGAGTGCAGGTTCTGCAAAAAGATGGTGCGGGTTTCGGCAACGCCGTCGCCATCGGCATCGCGCAGCAAGGTGATGCGGTTGGCCGAGGGCACGGCCGCGCCGGCGCGCCTCATCACCAGGCCGGTGATCCAGCCTTTGATGCCGCCCGCGCTGCCTGGCTTGGGCGGCGCGTTGCTCTCGGCCACCAGCACGTCGCCATTGGGCAGCACCAGCACCCAGCGCGGGTGGTCAAGCCCCGTAGCCAACGCCGTCACGCGCAGGCCGTTCATGGGCGTGGGCTGGGTGCCGGCGGGCCAGCCCACCGCAGGCGCAATGAGCACGGTGGGCACGGTGGAGTGCACGGGCGGCGGCAGCGTGGGCGATGGGCCCATGCCCGCCTCGGGCGGCAGCGGGGCCGGCTCGGCGCAGGCGCCCAGGGCGGTGATGGCCACCAGGGCCAGCAGCATGCCCAGCCGCCAGCGGCGTTGACCAGTTTGCTGCGTGCCACGTGGGCTTGGCATTGCGTGAAGGGGAAGTTTCAGCATGATGGCGGGCCTTGAGGCGCAGCGCACGGGCTGCACCGCAGGGCATTTTGCGCCTGCGCGGTGCGCACCGGCATGTCAGCCAGCGGCGCGAACCGTTGTCAGAATTTTCACCGTTGCGCGCCCCGGCGCGGGTATCCACCGCTGTACGGCGTGGCGGGGTTGCGGGGTTGCGCACCATGCGGCCAGCGGTGCGGTCCGATAACATGCACGCGTTGGTTTTCTCCCTTTCGCAGGAGGTTGCGCATGGCAAAGATTCTGGTGGCAGCGCTGGCAAGCAAGGCCGACGCAAGCGTGTTTGAAGTGCCTTTTGAGACCCAGGCCGACCTGTGCTGGTATGAACTGCCCTACCGCCAGCAGGCCGAGGGTGACGCGCAGTGGTGCTTTGTGGATTACGAGGCCGACGCCACGTTCAGGATCTTCCGCGTGAAATACGCCACCCAGGCCGACATCAAGACCTTCCAGGTCAAATACCCCGAACAGGCGGGCTGGCGCAACAAGGCGCACCGGCTGCGCGGGCAAATCGGCTGAGGGGCTGGTGGCCCGTGCGCCCGCCTGATGGCGATGGCCTCACCGCTGGAGGCCGCCCGTTGCCGGCGCCATCTCCCAATTTGATCGCGATGCGGGCCCCTGCCCTCAGCCGCCCACGCAGGTCTGGGTTTGCTCGCCCAGCCCGGTGGCGCCCAGCCGCATCACGTCGCCGGGCTTGAGGAACCAGGGCGTGGGTTTCTGGCCCAGGCCCACACCGGCAGGGGTGCCGGTCAGCACGATGTCGCCCGGCTCCAGCGTCATGAACTGGCTGATGTACGACACCACGGCGGGCACGCCAAAGATGAAGTTGCGCGTGTTGCCGTTTTGCACGCGCTGGCCGTTGACCTCCAGCCACAGGTCGATGGCGTGCGGGTCGGGCACCTCGTCGGCCGTCACCAACCAGGGGCCGATGGGGGCGAAGGTGTCGTAGCTCTTGCCCTTGTCCCACTGGCCGCCGCGCTCGGTCTGCCAGGCGCGCTCGGACACATCATTGGCCAGCACGTAGCCCGCCACATGCTGCAGCGCGGCGCCTTCACTGACGTGGCTGGCCCGGGTGCCGATGACAATGCCCAACTCGACCTCCCAGTCGGTCTTGCGCGCGCCGGGGGGAATGCGCACCGCGTCATTCGGGCCGCTCAGGGCGGTGATGGCTTTCATGAACAGCACGGGCTCGGCGGGCGCCTGCATGCCAGCTTCGAGCGCGTGGTCGGCATAGTTCAGCCCCACGCAGACGATCTTGCCCACACCCGCCACCGGGCACGCCAGGCGCGGCGCACCCGGCACGGCGGGCAGGCGGCTGGTGTCGAGCGCCGCTAGGGCCGACAAGGTGCGCGGGCCAAGCTGGGCAGGGCCCAGTTCAGGCAACAGCATTGACAGATCGCGCAGCACGCCTTGGGCATCCAGCACGCCGGGGCGCTCGGCGCCGGGTTGACCATAACGAACCAGTTTCATGGGTGTGTCCTTGTGTGTCTGCGTTGCCGAACCGTCGCAGGCGGGCGGCGGCGCGGCAGCTGCCTATCCTAGTCCAGCGACACCGCGCCGATGCCCGTGATCAGCTGCCGCGCACCCTTGCCACCCATCAGCATTCATGATGCCCCTGTCGCCGTTCGCGATGCCGGGGCCAGGGGGCCTGGCCTGCCTGGCGGCTTACCATGGAGCGGCGTGCCCCTGGACCGCCCAGGCATCCGTTAAACTCCTTTTTTCATAGCTGCTAGCGCTTATGGTTATTGCGCTAGAGGCATATTTCGCCTGATTAACGATATATCTCAGATACCTTGCCCCCATCCGTTCGGGCTGAGCTTGTCGAAGCCAGGGCGCTCATTGCAAAAGCCCTTCGACAGGCTCAGGGCGAACGGGGTTTATCTGAGGCATGTACCGAATCAAGATATTTCGACCCTATTCACCATGTCCGCGTCCCTGCCCTCCCCTGATGCACCCGACGCGCGGCCGCAGCCGCGCAACCCGGCCGACCTGTTCTGGTCGTTCACCTGGCTGGCGCTGCAGGGCTTTGGCGGCGTGCTGGCGGTGGTGCAGCGCGAGCTGGTGGAAAAAAAACGCTGGATGACGAACGAGGAGTTCGTCGAAGACTGGGCCGTGGCCCAGATCATGCCGGGGCCGAACGTGGTGAATCTCTCTGTGATGATCGGCGACCGCCACTTCGGGCTGCGCGGCGCCGTGGCGGCGCTGGCGGGCATGCTCACTTTTCCGCTGCTGCTGGTGCTGGCACTGGCGCTGGTGTATGCGCAGTTTGCCAGCCACCCGGCCGTGGCGGGCGCGCTGCGGGGCATGGGCGCCGTGGCCGCCGGGCTGATTGCGGGCACGGGCTTCAAGCTGGCGGCGGCACTGCGCAAACACCCGCTGGGCCCCTGGCTGTGCACTGCGCTCGCCGCCCTCACCTTTGCCGGCATGGCGCTGCTGCGCTGGCCGCTGGCCTGGGTGCTGCCGGCGCTGGGCGGCCTGGCCTGCGCGCTGACCTGGCGAAAGATTGCGCCATGACCCACGCCATTGCGCTGCAGCCGCTGGACTGGCTCAACCTTTTTCTCTACTTCATCTCGATCTCGCTGCTGGCCGTGGGCGGCGCCATTGCCACCGCGCCCGACATGCACCGCTTTCTGGTGGAGCGCCAGGGCTGGCTGACCGAGCTGCAATTCAACGCCTCCATTGCCATCGCCCAGGCTGCGCCGGGGCCCAATGTGCTGTTCATTGCACTGCTGGGCTGGAACGTGGGCATCAACACCGGCGGGGCCGGTGCGGCCGGCTGGGCCAGCGGCGCTTTGGGCATGGCGCTGTGCATGGTCGGCATCATGCTGCCCAGCACCACACTGACCTGGCTGGCCACGCGCTGGGGCCACCGCAACCGCGAGCGGCGCAGCGTGCGTGCCTTCAAGCAGGGCATGGCGCCCGTGGTGATTGGCCTGCTACTGGCCACCGCCTGGCTGCTGAGCAGCGCCCATGGCAAGCCGGCCACCGACTGGCCGCTGTGGCTGCTGACGCTGGTGTGCACGCTGCTGGTGTGGCGCACCCGGCTGCACCTGCTGTGGCTGCTGGGCGCCGGTGCGCTGCTGGGGGCGCTGGGGCTGGTGTGATGGGGGCGGAGTGGTTCAACCGCCGCGTTGGCGCAGGGCTTCGTACAGGCACACGCCGCTGGCCACGGATACGTTCAGGCTTTCCACCGCGCCCTTCATGGGGATGCTGACGAGCTCGTCGCAGGTCTTGCGCGTGAGCTGGCGCATGCCGTCGCCTTCTGCACCCAGCACCAGGGCCACGGGGCCTTTCAGATCGACCTGGTACACGGTTTTGGGCGCGTCGTCGCTGGTGCCGATGCACCAGATGTTGCGCTCCTTGAGCTCGTTCAAGGTGCGCGCGAGGTTGGTGACCATGAAATACGGCATGGTCTCGGCCGCGCCGCTGGCCACCTTGGCCACGGTGGCGTTGATGCCCACGGCATGGTCCTTGGGGGCGATGACGGCATGTGCGCCCGCGCCGTCGGCCACGCGCAGGCAGGCGCCCAGGTTGTGCGGGTCGGTCACGCCGTCGAGCACCAGCAGCAGGGGCTGCTCGATGCCGGCGGCTTCGAGGTTTTCGAGCAGCTCGTCGAGCGAGGTGACCTGCGCCACGGGCTCCACGCGTGCGGCCACGCCCTGGTGGCCGTGGCTGCCAGCCAGCTTGGCGATGCGCACGCTGTCGGCTTCAATGAGGCGGGCACCGGCCTCGCGGGCGCGGTCGAGAAACTGGCGCATGCGCGCATCGCGGCGCGTGGCTTCGTAGTAAATCTCGATGATGGATTGTGGCGCGGTCTTCAGACGCACGCCCACGGCGTGAAAGCCGAAGAGTACTTTGGGGCTGGACATAGCGGGATTATCCGGGCATTGCCCGATCTCACGGAATGGTGCCCATGCGGCCAACGGGCGAACCAGCGCCTCATGGTCGAAAGGCCTGGCAAAAAGGGCTGGCTCCCAAGCGCCTAAAATCGCGGACTTCCATTTCTCGATCCGCCAGACGGTGCGACCTTATTGCGCCGTTGCCGGCGTGCCAGTTTGGCTTTGCGGGCTTGGCTTTTGCCAGCCGTTTCGATTGGGACCAGCAACGGTTTTGTGCATTTTTTGCCGCACCCGCTGGCCTGTTTTACCTTTTTTTCAACACCATGATTTTTAACCCGCTTCGCTGGGTACAGCGCACGAGCCTCGTCACGCAAATCGTGATTGCCATGTTTACCGGCATCGCGCTGGCCGTGTTCTTTCCGGCCGCCACCCCCAAGGTGGCCATTCTGGGAACGCTGTTCATTTCCGCCCTCAAGGCCGTGGCGCCCGTGCTGGTGTTCATTTTGGTGATTGCCGCCATCAGCAACCACAAGCCCGGCGAAGCCACCCACATGCGACCGGTGCTCTTTTTGTATCTGGTGGGCACGCTGGCAGCGTCCGTCGTGGGCGTCACGGCCAGTCTGTGGTTTCCGTCCACGCTGGTGCTGCAGGCCCCGGCGGATGCGGCCAATGGGCCGACAAATATCCAGGATGTGCTGCTGGCGCTGCTCATGAACGTGGTGGACAACCCCGTGCACGCCCTGATGGAGGCCAACTACATCGGCATCCTGGCCTGGGCGCTGGGCTTTGGCATGGCCATGCGCCACGCCAGCGCGGGCACCCGCACCGTGATGCACGATTTGTCGGCTGGCATCACGGTGATCATCCAGGTGGTGATCCGCTTTGCGCCGCTGGGCATTTTCGGTCTGGTGGCCGGCACCTTTGCCGACGCGGGTGCGCAGGCGCTGTGGGGCTATGCGCACCTGCTGGCCGTGTTGCTGGGCTGCATGGTGTTTGTGGCGCTGGTGGTCAACCCGCTCATCGTGTTTCTGGCGCTGCGCACCAACCCCTATCCGCTGGTGTTCACCTGCCTGCGCGAGAGTGGCGTGACGGCGTTCTTCACGCGCAGCTCGGCGGCCAACATCCCCATCAACCTGGCGCTGGCCAAGCGACTGAACCTGAACGAAGACACCTACAGCATCGCCATTCCGCTGGGCGCAACCATCAACATGGCTGGCGCGGCCATCACCATCAGCGTGCTGTCTCTGGCGGCGGCGCACACCCTGGGCATTGCAGTGGACATGCCAACCGCCCTGCTGCTGTGCGTGGTGGCGGCCGTGTGCGCCTGCGGCGCCTCGGGCGTGGCCGGCGGCTCGCTGCTGCTGATTCCGCTGGCGTGCAGCCTGTTTGGCATCAGCAACGATGTGGCCATGCAGGTGGTGGCCATCGGCTTCATCATCGGCATCCTGCAGGACTCGGCCGAGACGGCGCTCAATTCATCGACCGATGTGCTGTTCACGGCCGTGGCCTGCCGCTGGGCAGAACCAGAACGCCGGTCGGCGCGCTGAGTCAGTTTTCATCCGCAGGCCGGGTCATGTGCTGACCCTGCCGGCCACGATGCTGATGACGCGCTCGCAGCGCTGGGCAATGCCCCGATCGTGCGTGACCAGCACCAGCGTGGTGCCCTGCTCGCGGTTGAGATCAAACATCAGTTGCATGATGGTCTCGCCGGTGGCGAAGTCGAGGCTGCCGGTGGGCTCGTCGGCCAGCAGCACGGCGGGCTGCATCACAAAAGCGCGCGCCAGCGCCACGCGCTGCTGCTCGCCGCCACTGAGCACCTTGGGGTAATGCCCCAGGCGCTGGCCCAGCCCCACATGCTTGAGCATCTCGGTGGCCGCCTTGCGGGCGTCGCTGCGGCTGGCCAGCTCCAGCGGCAGCATGACGTTTTCGAGTGCCGTGAGGTTGCCCATCAGCTGAAAGCTCTGGAACACGAAACCCACCTTTTGCGCACGCAGCGCGGCGCGGCCATCTTCGCTCAGCGCAAACAAATCCTGGCCATCGAGCCGCACGGTGCCGCGCGTGGGCGTATCCAGGCCCGCAATGATCGACAGCAAGGTGCTTTTGCCAGAGCCCGACGCGCCCACAATGGCCACGGTTTCCCCAGGCGCCAGGCGGAAATCGATATCACGCAAAATGTCCAGCGTGCCGGTGGAGTCGGTCACCGACTTGAATACATGCTCGACGGCAATGATGGGTGTGGCTGGCGAAGGGGCAGGTTCAGACATGAAAGGTTTCTTATTTTGATTTGCGATGTGCATCGACGCCACTTTATCCTGACCACCGCAGCCGGGGCGCTGGCGGGGCTTTGTGCCCCGGCCGCCATGGCCCAGCAGGCAGGCAAGGCACAGGCAGCCGCAACGCGGCCAAAACAGGGGCCACAGCAGGTCATTTTGGTGCTGGGCGACTCGCTCAGTGCCGAATACGGCCTGGCACGCGGCACCGGCTGGGTGGCCTTGCTGGAAAAGCGCCTGGCGCAGGAAAAGATCGCAGCCACCGTGGTGAATGCCAGCGTGAGCGGAGAAACCACCTCCGGCGGGCGTTCGCGCCTGGCGGCGCTGCTGGCGCAGCACCGGCCCAGCCAGGTGGTGATCGAGCTGGGCGGCAATGACGCGCTACGCGGTTTGCCGCTGAAAAATACCGAAGAAAACCTGTCGTGGATGGTGCAGACGGCACAGACATCGGGTGCCAAGGTGCTGCTGGTGGGTATGCAGGTGCCACCCAATTACGGCACCGACTATGCCAACCGCTTTGCGGCCACCTTTACGGCAGTGGCCAAGGCGCGCAAGGCGGGCGTGGTGCCATTTTTCCTCAAGGGCGTGGCCGATGGACCCGACCCGACGCGCCTGTTCCAGCCAGACCGCATCCACCCGCGCGCCGAGGCGCATCCGCAGATGCTGGCCAATGTGTGGCCGGAACTCCAGAAGCTCTTGCGTTAAGAGCCCTGGCGAAAATGAACTAATTGCCTGCAGACTCCGCTGGCCCGGCGGGTGCGGGCGACGCAAACGCTGCAGGCCCATCGGCGGGCTGGTCGTCTTGCGGCTCGTCAGGCCTGCGGTGGGTTTTGGCTTTGAGCTTCTCTTCCTTTTTTTTCTTTTTGGCGAGTTCGCGCTGGCGCTTTTCGTATCCGTAGTTGGGTGTTGCCAAGGTATTTGCTTCCTGAAGTTGAGGCCCACTGTAACAGCTTGCCCTCTGTGCAGACTCAAACCGCCATGGGCAGGACGGGGTTCACTGCCGCGCGGTAGGCGTGCCAGCTGGCATGGCCCAGCACCGGACCGGCCAGCAACAGGCCTGCGCCCCACAGCCACAGCGATGCCGCCACGATGAGGGTGATCAACAGCCCCCACAGCAGCATGACGGCGGTGTTTTCCAGCACCACCCGCATGCTGGTGATGCCGGCTGTGAGCGCATCGGTGTCGCGGTCCAGGATCATGGGAATGGACACCACCGAGGTCGAAAAAACCAGCGCCGCAAAAGCGCCCCCCACTGCCAGGTAAACGCCGACAAAACCCCAGTTCTGCGGGTTGAAGATGGCCGCCATCACCCCCGTGGTCGAGGGCATGCCAGTGTTGAAGAACACGGCAAACACCACCAGTGACGCCCGACCCCACAGCAACTCCAGCACCACCAGCACGAGCACCAGCATGCCCATGCTGCCCATGTGCGTGTCCCAGCAGGTGATGGATTGCCCCAAATCAGGCGGCTGGCCGGCCTCGCGGCGCCGGCTGGTGTCGTACAGGCCCATGGCCAGAAACGGCCCCACCAGCAGGCAGCCGCTGGCCAGCGACATGGCGTATTCAGGCCGCGTGCGAAACACCCAGGCCAGCACCAGCGCCATGCCCCAGAAACAGGCGCCATAAAACAGTGCAATGCCCGGAGCGGCCACCACATCCTGCATGCCCTTGCGCAGCCAGCGAAAGGGGTCGGCCAAGCGCAATGGATTCAGCGTGACGGCGGGGGGAGCGGCGGACGGCAGTTGGGTGACAGGAGGTGCGGACATGGAGGCAAGGGCGTGTATGGGCAAAAAGGCGGGCAAGGCCGGCGGGTGCAAACCCTATCGCCAGCAAGCCACACCCTAAGCCACCTGCCCCTTGCACGCCACTGAGGAAACTACCACCCCCCCCCGCAATGGCTGACGCCGCGACATCGCACCCTCAGGTTGCGCCAAAGGCCCTGTCCATGGCCTGCTGCAAATCCCGGCGCAGGTCTTCCACCGCTTCCAGCCCCACGGAAAAGCGCACCAGCGTGCCCTGCTGCAGGTGCGGCGCTGGCCGGCTGCGCATGGACGCGAGTTGATAAGGCACCACCAGGCTCATGGGGCCGCCCCAGCTGTAGCCGAGCTTGAACAGGCGCAGGCCGTCGCAGAACGCATCGACCTGCTGCTGGCTGTAGCGTGCATCGATCATCACGCTGAACAGGCCGGCTGCGGCCCCATCGCCGCCGTTGGCAGCACCACACAGGGCCTGCCAGTGGGCGTGGCCCGGGGCGCCGGGCAGCGCCGGGTGCAGCACCTGCACCACGGCGGGCTGCTGCTGCATCCACCGTGCCAGCTTGCGCGCCGCCACGTCGTGCGCGCGATACCGCAGGCCGATGCTGGGCAAGGCACGCAGCACGGTTTCGGCATCGTTGGCGGCGATGCCCAGGCCCAGCCGCATGTGCGTGAGCTTGACTTTCATGTGCAGGGCCAGGTCGCGCGTGATGACACTGCCCATCAGCACATCGCCGCCGCCACTGGGGTATTTGGTGATTGCATGAACCGAAATATCCACCGCCAGGCTGCCGCTGCCATCCCCTGCCAGGTCAAAGGGCGCAAACGCCAGACCGGCGCCCCAGGTGTTGTCGAGCGCCGAGGTCACCCCCCGGGCACGGCAGATGCGCACCTGTTCGCACAGGTCGGGGAACTCCATGGTCACCGACCCGGGGGCCTCCAGCCACACCAATCGCGTTGCCGGCGTGATGCGCGCGGCCAGATCGGCCGGGTCGAGCGGGTCGTACAGCACATGGCGTATGCCGAAGCGGGCCAGCTCGCCGTTGGCCAGGTCTTTGTTGGGGCCGTAGGCGTTGTCGGGAATCAGGACTTCATCGCCGGGCTGGAGCAAGGCCAGCGCCACGTTGGCGATCGCCGCAAGGCCGCTGGGCACCAGCACGCACTGCAGCCCGCCCTCCAGCGCGCACAGGCGCTCTTCCAGAATGAAGGTAGTGGGTGTGCCGTGCAGGCCGTAGGTGTAGCCGCTCTTGTCTTTCCATTCGCGCGACCGCATCGCGGCGACATTGGGAAAAATGACGGTGGAGGCCTTGAACACGCCCGGCTGCGGCGCGACAAACCCGGCGGGCGGGGTGTAAGGGTGGTGGACGATGCGGGTGGCAGGCCCGAAAGCGGTGTCTTCAGTCATGCCTGGCATGGTAGCGCGCCATGGCGGGCACCCATGCCGCCAGCGGCTCCACCGAGCCGTGCGTTCACGCGGCTCCTCACCCCCTCACCGGGGGAAGGAGCCCGAGGATCAGCCTGCGACCTTGAGGTTGTTGGTCACCGACATCACACCCTTCACACCTTTGGCGATGGTTTCCGCGCGTTCGCGGGCGTTGGCATTCGGTGCGGGGCCACTGAGCGTGACGGCACCGGCACGGGTGTCCACATCGATCTTGAATGCGCTCAGGTCGGGGTCCTTGGCCAGGCCGGCCGACACCTGCGCAGTGATGGTGGCGTCGTCCACCGCGCCCATGGCGGCAGTGCCCATTTCCTGGGCACCCGACTGCACCTTGGCAGCGCCTTCTTCCACCTTGGTTTCCGCGTTCTTGAGGGCGCTTTCTGCCTTCATCTTCGCATCCGCTGCGGCCTGTTCGGTTTGTTGCACAGCGGAATCGAGCTTTTGCCCCACGGTGGGCTGTTCCTGCTTGTTGCAGGCGGTCAGACCAAACGCCAGGGCACTGACACCAAGAATAGACCAGATGCGTTGCGCGCCAGGATGCGAAAAATGACCGATATGCATGTGTTGACCCCTTCAAGATAAAGAAGGCCAGACTGTAAGCAGCGCCCCCGCCCACCGGGGTCGGACAGCGCCGAATGGGCTGTAGGACAACCGCGCCAACAGACTCTGCCCCTTCAAGGAAAACGTTGTGCGCGCAGCGCAGCATCGCGGAACAACAGGCCGCTGCAGCAGCGACAATCGCAGCGATGTCACTGCACACCTTGACCCGCTGGTTTCCGTTTCTGGCCTGGCCGCGCCCTGACCGTGCCTTGCTCAAGGGGGAGTTCTGGGCCGGCATGACGGTGGGCCTGATGCTGGTGCCGCAGGGCGTGGCCTACGCCGCCCTGGCGGGCATGCCGCTGGTGACCGGCATCTATGCATCGCTGGTGCCGGCGCTGGTGGCGGTGCTGTTCAGCGCCTCCACGCGCCTGGGCGTGGGGCCCACAGCCCTCACCAGCCTGCTGATCGGCGCATCGCTGTCGGGGCTGGCCGAGCCCGGCAGCGCGCAGTGGGTGGCGATGGCGGCCTGGATGGCGATTCTGTCAGGACTGGTGCAACTGGTGATGGGCCTCGCACGCTTTGGCTGGCTGCTCAATCTGGTGACCTCGCCAGTGCTCAGCGGCTTCACCCAGGCGGCGGCGCTGTTGATTCTTTCGTCCCAACTGGGGGCGCTGACCGGGCTGCGCTCCGATCTGGGTGCCTTGTGGACGACACCCTCGCTGGGCCATTTCGACCTGACGGCGGCGGCCTTCGGGCTGGGCAGCCTGGTGTTGCTGATGCTCGCGCGCCGGCTGCGGCCGGGCTTTCCGGCCGCCATCGTGGTGCTGGGCGCGGCGGGGCTTATCAGCTGGGCCCTGGGCTATGCCGAGGCCGATGGCGCAGTGGTGGGCGCCTTGCCTGCAGGCCTGCCCAGCCTTTACTGGCCGGGCGCCCTGCCCTGGCCCAGCTTTGCGGCGCTGGTGATGCCAGTGCTGGTGGTCACGCTGGTGAGTTTTCTGGAGACGGCTTCCAGCGCCAAGGTGGACAGCCAGCGCTCGGGCGAGCGCTGGAACGAAAACCAGGACCTGATCGGCCAGGGCCTGGCCAAAATCAGCAGCGGGCTGTGCGGCAGCTTTGCCACCAGCGCGTCGTTTTCGCGCTCGGCTATCAACCTGTATGCCGGCGCCCGCAGCGGCTGGGCCACCGTGTTTGCCATCGGCCTGGTGCTGGTGGTGCTGCTGTGGCTGACGCCGGCGCTCTACCATGTGCCGCAGTCGGTGCTGGCCGCCGTGGTGGTGACGGCCGTCACCAGCCTGATCAAACCGGGCAGCTTCGTGCGGCTGTGGCGCATTTCCCGCGTCGAGGCGGTCATCTCCGGCATCACCTTTGGCCTGACGCTGGCCACCGCACCCCGCATGTACTGGGGCGTGCTGGTGGGCCTGCTGATGAACCTGAGCCATTTCCTGTACCAGCGTCTGCACCCGCGCATCATCGAGGTGGGCATGCACCCCGACGGCAGCCTGCGCGACCGGCACCTGTGGCAATTGCCGGCGCTGGCGCCGCATGTGCTGGCCCTGCGCATGGATGCCGAACTCGACTTTGCTTCCGCCAGCGCGCTTGAACGCCGGGTGATGGACCACTTGGGCGCGCACCCCGATGTAGTGCATGTCTGCCTGCTGGCCCAGCCCATCAACCGCATCGACGTGACCGGCGTGGAAACCTTCGCCCATCTGGTGGCCACCCTGCGCGCCCGCACGGGCACGCTGCACCTGAGCGGGCTCAAGCTGCCCGTGGAACAGGTGCTGCGCCGCGCCGGGGTGCTGGAGCCCGGCACGGGGCTGGCCATGTACCGCACCGACGCCGAGGCCCTGCGGGCGCTGCAGCAACTGCCGGTCACGGCAGAAAGCGCCCCTGGCGCGGCCTCTGGCGGCCAAAACGCGCGGGGCGGCTGATACACTTGCCGGTTCTTTCTGGCTCTCCCATTCCGTGTCTGATTCGGCCTCCCACATCGTAGACCTGCGCGACCTGCGTCTGGACACTGCGCACGCGCTGGTAGCCCAGGCCGGCGGGAGCGAGGCCGCACTGCACCCCGAGCAGCCGTCGCTCTACCTGCAAAACCTGATCGACGGACTGTGCGAACTGTCGCTGAAAGACCCCCTCACCGGGCTGGCCAATCGCCGCCATTTCCGGGCGGTGCTGGAACGCGAGATCGACCGGGTAACGCGCTCAGGCGAGGCCGCATTGCTGCTGATGCTGGACATCGACTATTTCAAGCAGATCAACGACACCCACGGACATCTGGCCGGCGACGTGGTGCTGCAGTCGGTGGCGCGCACGCTGAGCGCCTGCGTGCGCCCCATGGACACGCTGGCACGCTATGGCGGCGAAGAATTTGCCGTGGTGCTGCCCGCCTGCCAGGCAGGCTTTGGCAAGGTGGTGGCCGAGCGCATTCGCCGTGCGGTGGCCAATACGCCGGTGCGCATTTCGCCCTCGGTCGAGGTCAACGTCACGCTCAGCATTGGCGGTGCTTTCGCCATGCAATGGATACGCTCCACCACCCTGCTCTGGACAGACCGTGCGGACCAGCAGTTGTACAACGCAAAATCCATGGGCCGCAATCGTGTGAGCCTTGAGGAGCAACCCGACAGCACGGTCAGTGCCGAAGAAAAGAGCCTGTTGTTCGGCCCGCTCTACACGCCGTCGGGCTGGGGCGATCTGCCCCCGCTGGACTCTGCAAGCAGCGTCAACTGAAAGTAACGAGATGAGCGACGCGCTGTCCCCCCCCTTCAACAACCCCGCCGCCACACCCGTGCCGCCCGCGCCACCATTGGCAGCGGCAGGCGCCGGCGCGCGCATCATTGCCGTCACCAGTGGCAAGGGCGGCGTGGGCAAGACCTTTGTTTCTGCCAACCTGGCCGCCGCCCTGACCCGACGGGGCCAGCGTGTGCTGGTGCTCGATGCCGACCTGGGTCTGGCCAACCTTGACGTGGTGCTCAATCTGCACCCCAAGGTCACGCTGCACGATGTATTCACCGGCAAGGCGCCCTTGCAGGACGCCATCGTCCAGGCGCCCGGCGGCTTCTCGGTGCTGCTGGCGGGCTCGGGCATGGTCGAGTATTCGCGCCTGACCCCCGAGGTGCGCAACCAGTTCCTCAATGTCATCCAGGAGATCACGCCGATGTACGACGTGGTGCTGCTGGACACCGGCGCCGGCATCTCCGATGTGGTGCTGTTTTCCGTCTCGCTGGCGTCCGAAGTGCTGATCGTGGCCACGCCCGAGCCCACCTCGCTCACCGATGCCTACGCAGCCATCAAGGTGCTGGCCATGCAGCAAAAGCGCCAGCATGTGCGCATGGTCATCAACCAGGCCGCCCGGCCGGGCGACGGCCGCGCCATCACCAGCCAGTTGCAGCAGGTGCTGGACCGCTTTGTCAGCACCGAATCGGGACGCACGATGCGCCTGATTCACATGGGCGACATACCGGCTGACCCTGCGGTGCGCGATGCCGTCATGCGCCGCCAGCTGCTGCTGCTGCAAATGCCGGGCTGCGCCGCGTCACTGGCCATTGCCCAGCTGGCCAACAAGATCGAGTCCACGCTGCTGGTGCCCAACGCCTGACGGGCAAACCGGCGCAGCGCCTGCCTGCGGGCCGGGGCGCCGTCCTGAGATATCTGCCGTGAAACCTGTCCTGAACATCTCCTGCTACCAATTCGTGCCCCTGCCCGATGCCGCGGCCTTGCGCGAACTGCTGCACGAGCGGGCCATGGCTGCCGCGCTCAAAGGCACCATCTTGCTGGCCCACGAAGGCATCAACATGTTCCTGGCGGGCCCGGCAGCGGCGGTGCGCGGCTTTGTGAACGCCCTGCGCGCCGACCCGCGCTTTGCCGATCTGGAGCCGAAGGAAAGCTGGTCGGACACCGTGCCGTTTCGCAAGATGCTGGTCAAGGTCAAGCGCGAGATCATCCGCATGGACCACCCCGCCATCCAGCCCTCGGCGGGCCGGGCGCCCGCCGTCACGCCGGCCACTCTGCGCCGCTGGCTAACCCAAGGCCATGACGACGCGGGCCGCCCCGTGGTGACGCTGGACACGCGCAACGCCTTCGAGGTGGATGAGGGCACGTTCGACCACGCCATCGACTGGCGCATCGACAAGTTCACCGAGTTCCCCCCGGCCCTGCGCGCCCACAAGGCCGAGCTGGCAGACAAGACGGTGGTGAGCTTTTGCACGGGCGGCATCCGCTGCGAAAAAGCCGCCATCCTGATGCGCGAGGAAGGCCTCACGCATGTCTACCAGCTCGAAGGCGGCATCCTGAAATATTTCGAGGAAACGGATGGCGCGCATTACCACGGCGGCTGTTTCGTGTTCGACGAGCGCCGCACGCTGGCCGCAGACCTCTCAGCCGGCACGCTGCGCAATGTCGTGGAAGATGCTATTGATAAGTGAGCTACTAGTGCTTACTACATAAGCGCTAGAGGCATATTTACCTATAAAACCGCGTACAGCCTCGCCTCACGGCTTGAAACGGTGCGCTGGCAGGGGAATCCGCTCGGTGTCTCCGGGCACCTGGCCCATCTGGTCGGCTTCCCAGTCTTGGGCGGCCTGCACGATGCGCTCTTTGTTGCTGGAGACAAAGTTCCACCAAATATGGCGGGGTGCATCCAGCGGCGCACCGCCGATCACCATCAGCCGCGCCTCCGTGGCGCCCGCCTGCAGCCGTGCCGATGCGGCGGGCGGCAGCACGGCCATGGTGTGTTCGGCCAGTGGCTGGCCATCGAGCTGCACGGCGGCATCCACTGCATACACCGCCATTTCCTGCGCCAGGGCGGGCAGCTCCAGCACGCCGCCCGCTGGCAACTGCACATCCAGGTACAGCGTGGGCGACAGGGTGGCCACCGGCGAGGTCACGCCAAACGCCGACCCGACGAGCACCCGCACCGTGCCGTCGCCCACGGCCAACTCGGCAATGGCGCTGGCGGGCGTGTGCGTGAACGAGGGCGGGCAATCTTCCTGCCCCAGCGGCAGTGCGGCCCACAGCTGGATCCCGTGGTTGACATAGTTTTGGGTGGCCAGCGCGGGCGGGCGGCGCTCGGAATGCACGATGCCACGCCCGGCGGTCATCCAGTTGATGGCGCCGGGCTCGATCTGCTGCACGCTCCCGAGGCTGTCGCGGTGCAGGATGGCGCCCGAGAACAGGTAGGTGACCGTGGCCAGGCCGATGTGCGGGTGCGGCCGCACGTCGTATTCGTTCGCGGGCTGCACGGTGACGGGGCCGAAGTGGTCAAAGAACAGGAATGGCCCCACCGATCGCTGCTGCAGGGCAGGCAGCAGCCGGCGCACCGTGAAACCGCCACCCAGGTCCTTGAAATGGCCGGTGAGCAGGAGCGGGGCGCTGCTCATGCCATGCGCTCCACGGTGGTGGTGATTTCGGTGGTGACGGCCGTCATGAGCTTGTGCACCGGGCATTTGTGCGCCACGGCCTGCAGTTCCTGCAGCTGCTCATCGCTGAGCTCACCGCTGATCTGCATGCGGGCCGCGAGGCGGTAGGTGCCCGCGCGCTCGGCCGATGCATCGCGCTCGATCACCGTGCGCACGTCGCTCACCGGGATGCCCTTGCGGCGCGCATACCAGAGCACCGTGAGCGCCTTGCAAGAGCCCAGCGCCGCGTCATAAAGGTCGTGCGGATTGGGGCCCGTGTCGTCCCCGCCCTCTGCGGCTGTGCCATCCACCACCAACGTATGGCTGCGGATGGTCAGCGTCTGCGCCATGGGGGCGGATGTGATGCGATTGAGTTCAATAGCCATCGGAAACTCCAAAGTGGGTTCGATCCATCATGCGCCCAGGCGCGCGGCAACCGCTGCCACGCGCTGGCCCAGCAGCCGGCCGGTTTCCAGGTCGCCCGCAAACATCTCGGCGGCAGAGGCATCGGAGGGCGACTGCGCCATGGCACCGCTGAACGCGCCCAGCCAGTTCACATCGTTGCGCGTGGCTGCCTTCGCATTGGAAGGCAGCATGCCCGCGCCCACCCACAGCCCGCCGTGCTGCATGGCCAGGTGGAACAGATAGTCCAGCGTGATCTGCTTGTCGCCATTGGGGCTGGCGCTATTGGTGAAGCCCGCAAAAAGCTTGTCTTTCCAGGCCTGGTTGAACCAGGGCTTGGACGAGGCATCCGCAAATTTTTTGAACTGCCAGCTCGGCCCCCCCATGTAGGTCGGAGAGCCCAGGATGATGGCCTTGGCGGCCAGCAGGGTCTCCCAGCCGCCTTCGGGCAGGTTGCCGTCGGCATCGATCGCGACCAGCTGGGCGTCGGCGCCATCGGCCACGGCCTGGGCCAGGCGCTGGGTGTGGCCGTAGCCGGAGTGATAAACCACTGCAATCAATGACATGGAAGAATCCTTCTGTGCAAGCGAAACAAGGCCCACGCGTCACCCTCGGCAACGTGGGCGGGAACGAGCAGAACGTTCGGGGAGCTTAGCGGGCTGCGCGCTGGCCGTCCACGCTGAAGGCGCCGGCACCAAAGGCCGTCAGCGCCAGCAGGCCACCGACCACGGCAATGTTCTTGAAGAACAGCAATTGCTGAATCATCTGCCCATCGGCGGGCGCCGCCCAATAGGCATGAAAGAAAAAGCTCGCGACCAGCGTGAAGAAGGCCAGCACCAGCGCGGCAAAGCGCGTGCCGAAACCCACGATCAGCGCCACACTGCCCACCACCTCGACCACCGCAGCAACCGCCGCCGCAACGGTGGGCATGGGCATCCCCACCGACGATATGTAGCCCACCGTGCCGGCAAAGCCGGTAATTTTGCCAATGCCTGCAGGAAGAAACAGCGCTGCAAACAGCAGGCGCGACACGAGGGCCAGGGGATTTTGCAAAGAAGAAAGCATGGTGAACTCCTGAAAAACGAATAAAGAATAAAGAACGGACGGGAAACGACTCAAAAAACTCAAGCAACCAGATCAAACACCAACACCTCGGCGTCCTGGCCATCGGTCAATGCCAGGGACGACTCGTTTTCGATCAGCGCGGCGTCGCCAGCAACCAGTGGCTGGCCATTCACACACAGCGCGCCGCGCACCAGGTGCACATAGGTCTTGCGTGCCGGGTTCAGGCGCTGGGTGACGGCCTCCGGGCCATCCAGCAGCCCGGCATACAGCGCGGCATCGGCATGCACGGTGACCGAACCCTGCGCCCCATCGGGCGAGGCCACGAGCCGCAGCACACCGCGCTTTTCAGCGGTGCTAAACGACTTTTGCTCGTAGCTGGGCGCAATGCCTTGCTGGTTGGGCAGGATCCAGATCTGCAAAAAATGCGTGGTCTGGCCGGCGGCGTGGTTGAACTCGCTGTGCGTCACGCCGGTCCCGGCGCTCATGCGCTGCACGTCACCGGGCGGGATGCCCTTCACGTTGCCCATGCTGTCCTTGTGGGCCAGCTCGCCCGACAGCACATAGCTGATGATCTCCATGTCGCGGTGGCTGTGGGTGCCAAAGCCGGTGCCTGGTGCAATGCGGTCCTCATTGATGACGCGCAGGTTGCCAAAGCCCATGTGGCGCGGATCGTGGTAACCCGCAAAAGAAAAGCTGTGAAATGAATTGAGCCAGCCATGGTCGGCGTGGCCCCGGTCTTGCGATTTACGAACAGTCAGCATGGTGATTGCTCCTTTCAAGACTCTACTGTATTGGTCGCTGCACCATCGCAGAACCTGCAGGATTGTCGGAATCGTTCAAAATATCTGAACAACCCACCACACACCATGCACCACCCCTACGACGTTCTCACCCCGGACAGCCTCGCCATGCTGCAGGTGATCTCGGAAACCGGCAGCTTTGCTGCGGCGGCCCGGCACCTGGGCCTGGTGCCCAGTGCGCTGACCTACCGGGTGCGCCAGATCGAGGACGCGCTGGACGTGCTGCTGTTTGACCGCACGGCCCGCCAGGCGCGCCCGACCGAGGCCGGTGCCGAGCTGCTGCGCGAGGGCGCCCGGCTGCTGCGCGAGATCGATGCCGTGGCCAACCGCGTGCGCCGGGTGGCCACGGGCTGGGAGCCCCAGCTCACGATTGCCGTCGATGGCGTGGTCTCGCCCCACACCATGCTGGAGCTGGTCGAAGCGTTTTACGCCATGGCCCCGCCCACCCACCTGAAGCTGCGCGATGGCATCCTCAACGGCACCCTGGAAGCGCTGACCTCGGGCCACGCCGACCTGGCCATCGGCGTCTCGGTCGAAGGTTCGAACGTGGCCGGCCTGCAGCAGGGCCTGCTCGGTGAATTGCTGTTCATTTACGTGGTGGCCCCCCACCACCCGCTGGCCTTGGTACCCGAACCCCTCACCGACGCCACCTTGCTGCAGCACCGCGCGGTGGCCGTGGCCGACTCCGCGCAGCGCGGCGGCGCCACCATGGGACTGCTGGGCGGGCAGGACGTGCTGACGGTGGACACCATGCAGGCCAAGGTGCAGGCGCAGTTGCGCGGCCTGGGCGGAGGCTTTCTGCCTGAGCCCATGGTGCGCCCCTACCTGGAAGCAGGCCACTTGGTGGCGCGCCGCGTGGCTCGCCCCGAGCGCAACATGCGCATGCACTATGCATGGGGAGGCCCCGGCTTCACGGCGGCGGGGCGCGCACTGCAATGGTGGTTGAACCAGTTGCAAAGCCCGGCCACGCGCCGCGCCCTGCTGGAAAACCACCATCATTTCTGATGCCCGCCCCCGCGCCACGCGTGTAGAGTGGCCCTTGTCAGATTTCTCCCGCCGACCGTCTCCGAAAGGCCTTCCATGACAAAACCCGTTTCACGCCCCGCCAAACGGCCCCGACGCCCCGGCGCCACTGCAGCAGCAACCACCCAACGCCAGCCGGGCAAGGCGGCAAAGGCAGCAAAGACCGCCAGGACGACGCCACGCCATTTCGCCATCATTGGCGCGGGCATGGCCGGCGTGGTCTGCGCGCGCACGCTGGTGCAGGCGGGCCACCAGGTCACCGTCTTTGAAAAATCGTCCCAGGCCGGCGGCCGCACCACCACCATCGACTCGCCGTTCGGCAGCTTTGACGCGGGTGCGCAATATTTCACCGTGCGCGACCCGCGCTTTGCAAAGGCGATCGACACCGTGCCCGGCGTGTGCCGGCCCTGGAGCGCCAACGCCGTGCGCGTGCTCGACGCGGCCGGCCGTGTGGCGGCCGCGGGTCTGCCCACCCGTGAACCCCACTGGGTGGCCAGCCCCGGCATGAACGCCCTCGTCACCACCTGGGCCGCCCCGTTGCAGCAGGCCGGCCAGCTCATCACCGACACCCGCGTGAGCAGCATCGAACGCGATCCCCTCAATGGCACCCACTGGCAGGTGCGCACCGAAGGGTTGGGCGGCACGCAGCATGTCTATGCCGGCTTTGATGCGGTGCTGTTGGCCCAGCCGGCCACGCCGGCCCAGGCGCTGCTGGCGGTTTCGGGCCTGGAAACCCCGCTGAGCGCCGCCATGGCGCGCGTGACCACAGCCCCCTGCTGGACGCTGATGCTCGCCTACCCGCAAGCCGTGCGCCCGGACCTGACCACCCTCGGCCCCCAGTGGAACGCGGCCCGCAGCACCCACCACCGCATTTCGTGGCTGGCGCGCGAGTCGTCCAAACCCGGCCGCACCACCGTTGAACGCTGGACGGTGCAAGCCAGTCCGGCCTGGTCGGCAGAGCACCTGGAAGACGACGCGGATCGCGTGCAGTCCAAGCTGCTCAAGGCGTTTTCTGAAGTCACCGGCATTCGGGCCGAACCCACCCATGCCGACACGCGCCGCTGGCGCTATGCGCAAACCACGCAACCCCTGGGCCAGAGCCACCTGTGGGACGCCAGCCTGGCTCTGGGCGCCTGCGGCGACTGGTGCCTGGGCCACCGCCTGGAAGACGCCTTTGTGTCCGGTCTGGAGCTGGCACTCGACGTGGCATGACGGGCAGTGAAGGGGCCCAGCGGGCGGCCACTCGTTATCAGGGCCGCTTTGCCCCCTCGCCCACCGGCCCGCTGCATGCGGGCTCGCTGGTGGCAGCGCTTGCTAGCTGGCTGGATGCGCGGGCCTGGAACGAGGGACGCGGCGGGCGCTGGCTGGTGCGCATCGAAGACGTGGACACACCGCGCTGCGTGCCCGGCGCTGCCGAGCTCATCTTGCAGCAGCTGGCCACCTGCGGGCTGCTGCCCGACGCACCACCGGTGTGGCAATCAGACCGCGGCGCGCTGTACCAGCAGGCGCTGGATCAGCTCATCGCGCAGGGCCACGCCTACCCCTGTGCCTGCTCGCGCAAGGACATCGAAGACGCCCACACGGCGCAAGGCCATGCCCGCGCGCGCCACGCCGCCTTGCCCTACCCCGGCACCTGCCGCCATGGCCTGCACGGGAGGCCCGCGCGATCGTGGCGGTTCAACACCACAGACTTCAAGCCAAAACACCCTCTAGCGCTTATGGATCAAGCGCAAGAAGCTACATTTTCAATAGCAGACGGCACCGTGCGCTGGGCGGACCGCCGCCTCGGCCCTCAGGCACAGCATGTGGCCAGCGCCGTCGGCGACTTCGTGCTGCGCCGCGCGGACGGCCTGTGGGCCTATCAGCTGGCCGTGGTGGTGGACGACGCGGCCCAGCAGATCACCCATGTGGTGCGCGGCGAAGATCTGGCCGACAACACGCCGCGCCAGATCCTGCTGCAGCAGGCACTGGGGGTGGCGACACCCAGCTACCTGCACACCCCGCTGGTCTGCGGCGCCAACGGGGAAAAGCTCTCCAAGCAAAACGGCGCCGCGGCGCTCGACCTATCCGATCCCTTGCAGGCGCTGGGCAACGCGGCCCAGGTGCTCGGTCTGCCGCCCCTGGACCCTTCCCACAAAAATTCACTGCCGCAGGCACTGGGGATGTGGGTCAATGCCTGGGCGCGAACCTACAATGGGCCACCGTGACCGAACTGACCATTTCTCCAGACTCCGCGCCGCCTGCAGCCGTTTCAAACGCTTCGGCCGCTGCCGTCCGTGCCCCCGATGGCACACCGCCCCCCGGCGTGGCCTACCCCAAGACCATCAAGAGCTTTGTGCGCCGCGCAGGCCGCACCACCACCGGCCAGGCCAAGGCCTTTGAAGACCTGGGGCCCCGCTTTGTGCTGCCCTACACGCCGGCCCCGCTCGATGCCGATGCCGCCTTTGGCCGCAATGCACCGCTGGTGCTCGAAATCGGGTTTGGCATGGGCGAGGCCACAGCCCACATCGCCAAGGTGCGGCCCGATGACAATTTTCTGTGCTGCGAAGTGCACGAACCCGGTGTCGGCGCACTGCTCAAGCGCATTGGCGAGCAAGGCCTGACCAACATCCGCATCCTGCAGCATGATGCTGTCGAGGTCATCGACAACATGCTGCCGCCCGCTTGCCTGGACGGCATCCACATCTTCTTTCCAGACCCCTGGCACAAGAAGAAGCACAACAAGCGCCGCCTGATCCAGACCCCCCTCGTAGCCAAGCTGGCCGCGCGCCTCAAGCCCGGCGGCTACCTGCACTGCGCCACCGACTGGCAACCCTATGCCGAGCAGATGCTGCAGGTGCTGGGGGCCGAGCCCCTGCTCGCCAACACCGCCGAGGGCTTTGCACCGCAACCCGATTACCGTCCCCTGACCAAGTTCGAGAACCGTGGCCTGCGACTGGGGCACGGTGTCTGGGACGTGGTCTTCGTGCGCCGCAGCTGAGCGACTGACTTCGCCAGCACTGCCAACTTTTCATGAAGCCCATCCTCCAAAACCTGGTCGAAATGACCGGCCACCGAGACCACCTGCGCCTCGAAGTGTCGGTGCTGTCAACGCTGCAAAAGCTCAACAGCACCACCGAGGTAAGGGCGCTCGAAGTGTTCGCCCATGGCGTCACCACCTATGTGCGCCCTCGCACCTGGCTGCAGGATGGCGAGCTGGTCTCCACCGACTCGGAAGCCGCCAGCGACCCGCACCGCGAGCCCCTGGAAAACTACCCGGCCCTGTGCCAGTGCATCGAAAAACGCGAGATCCGGGCCACAGCCAGCGTGCAAAAGAGCCGCTACACGCTGTGGTTGCCCGTGTGGATGCATGACAACGTCAGCACCTGCCTGGAGATCACGCAGTCGCGCCCCTTTTCACCGCACAAGCTCGATGTGATCCAGGGCATCTTTCACGTCTACCAGAACTACCAGAGCCTGCTCGACTACAGCGAGCGCGACGCGCTCACGGGGCTGCTCAATCGCAAGACCTTTGACGAGCAGTTTTCCCGCAATCCCACCGCGAGTCTGACCCGCCGCGTGAGCCCGGCCGCAACGGGCACGCCGGACGGCGAACAAGCATCCTGCTGCGAACCCGCTGTCGAGCAATGGCTGGCCGTGGTGGACATCGACCATTTCAAGCAGGTCAATGACCGCTTCGGCCACCTGTACGGCGACGAGGTGCTGATCCTGGTCGCCAACATCCTGCGCAGCTCGTTTCGCAGCCACGACCGCATCTTCCGCTTCGGGGGTGAGGAGTTTGTGGTGCTGCTGCGCTCCACCAGTCTGGCCACGGCGCACAAGGTGTTCAACCGCTTTCGCGTCGCCGTGCAGGAATACCCTTTCCCCCAGGTAGGTCAGGTGACGGTGAGCATGGGCTTTGTCAGCACGGCCAGAGGCTCGCCGGTGGAAATCCTGGGGCAGGCCGACCAGGCGCTTTACCACGCCAAGGAAAACGGGCGCAACCAGGTCTGCTTCTACGACGATCTGGTGGCCAACGGCCATCTGGCAATAAAGGTGGCCAACGACAGTGTCGAGCTGTTCTGAGGGCGGCCTCGCCCGCGCTCCCCGTTTCTCCTCTACGCCGCAGCAGGGCTGGCACCCATCAGGCGCTCGATGGCATCCAGGTCCACGGTGTCCCGCTGGGATGCGGCCAAAAAGCGCTGTGCGTAGTCCTGCCAGACTCCGCTGTGCAAGAAGAACCGGAACACATCGGCGTCGATATGCTGGTTGCGCACCATGTTGGCCATGATGCCAAGCGACTCCGACAGCGTCTTGGCCGGCTTGTAGGGCCGGTCTGAGGCGGTCAGGGCCTCAAAGATGTCGGCCAGGGTCATGACCCGGTCGGCCAGCGTGAGTTCATCGCCTTGGAGGCGACGCGGGTAACCGGTGCCATCGAGCTTTTCGTGGTGCGATCCCGCAATGGACGGCACGCGCGCCAGGTGCGGCGGAAACGGCAAGTCGCTGAGCATGGTGATGGTCTGCACGATGTGGTCGTTGATCTTGAAGCGGTCTTCGGCCGTCAGCGTGCCACGGCGCACCGAGAGGTTGTGCAATTCACCCAGGTGCATTTCCTGGGGCGGCAGCACCATGTCAAAGCCCCACCGGTTGGCCGGGTTGCCTGCTTCTACGGGTGGGCGGCGCGCGCCCCAGGGCACGAGGTGCTCGGGCCGGTCGGACAGCAGCAGCTCGGTGGCGGGCAGGTTGCGCGGCGGCACACCGGCAAACCGTTCGCGCTCGGCCTGGGACAGGCCGATGCGGTCGTCAAAATGCCGTTGCCACTGGGCCTGGCCAATGGCCTGCAGGCGCTGCACATCGGCATCGGCCATGAACTCGCCACCCACGTTGCTCTGGGCCACAAAGGCAAAATCGGCCTGCAATTGCTCTTGTTTTTCTAGCAACTCACGCTTTAGCTGTGCGGGCTCAAGGCCAGAAACATACTGTTTCCAGTAATGCAGCTCGGCATCGCGCCACAGCACCTCAAAGCGCATGCGCACTTCGTGGATGCGGTTGTAGATGGTCTCCAGCTTGGTGGCCTTGTCGATGATGTGCTCGGGGCTGGTGACCTTGCCGCAGTCGTGCAGCCAGGCCCCCAGGCGAAACTCATAAAGCTCGGCCTCGGTCATGGAGACAGCGGCAAAAGGCCCTTCGCGGGCATCGCACAGGCCTTGCATCAAGGCCTCGGCCAGCTGGGGCACACGCTCGCAATGCTCGCCGGTATAGGGGCTCTTGGCGTCAATGGTGTCTGCCAGCACCCGGATGACGGCATCGAAAAGTTTGCGCTGCCCCTCGATCAGGCCGCGCGTTTCAATGGCCACCGACAAGGCGCCCGAGAGCCTTTCGGCAAAAGCGCGGAAGTGGCCACCATCCTTGCGCTGGTCCTGCGCATGGCGCAACACCAAAAGCCCCAGGGGCTGGCCGCCGCGCGTGTGCAACTGCACGCGCAGCACCTGTTGCGCGGCGGCATTCGGCGCAGCGTCTTCATCCCCCGCCTGGCGCTCTGCATAGTGGATGAAATGCGCCATGCCCAGCTGCTCCGGATAGCGCGGCTGGTCCTGCGGGTCCTTGCAGTAGCGGGCGGTGCGCACCAGGCTGGCGCGCCCGGGCTCCACCAGGTACACCGCGCCGCCGCTGCAACCGGTCGCCTGCACCATTTCATACAGCACGCTCGACAGCATCACGTCCAGGCGCTGCTCGGCACTGATGTGGTGGGTGATGTGCAAAAAATCCTGGATGGTGTCGGACATGCTTTCCATCACCTGCCCGAGTTCGCGCACCTCGCGGACGGGCGAAGACGCACGCTCGGGGCGCCGAAAATCAAACCGCGCCAGCGCATGCGCCTGGGCCGCCAGGCCCGCCAGCGTGTGCCCCACGCGCCGCCCGGCGATCCACCCCAGGGGCAGTAGCAGGGCCAGCAGCCCGAGTGAAAGCAACACCTGTCGGCGCAAGTCCCGGTTCATGTCCACCAACAGCTCTGCCGTGGGAATCGCCATCAGCAGGTTCAGGTTGCGCCAGCGCGGGGACTGCAGCGGTTGCACCTGGCCCAGCCACTCCTCGCCCTGCGCCTCGAAACGGCGCGATGCGCCCGGCTGCATGCCCAACGCGTTGAGCGCCGTCAGGCTGGGCACGCCCAGCTCGCTCAGGGGGCTCATGTGGGCCTGGTCGCCGTCGCGCAGCAGCACGCGGGACATGTCGGGATAGGCCAGCACCCGCTGGTCTTTGCCCAGCACCGCGATCTCCGTGCGGGGCATGAGGCGCAGGCTGCCAATCTCGCGGCCCAGATCGGTCAGCGCAACATCCAGACCCAGTACGGCGCTACCTTCTTCACTGGGCTGGCTCAGCGTGACGCCCACCTCCTGGGTGGTGAAAAACACATAGGGCGTGGTGAGGATCTGCGTTTGGGTTTGCAGCGCCTCGTCGTACCACGGGCGGGTGCGCGGGTCAAAACGGTAGTCTGGACGGATCGATGTCGCCAGCAGCCGCAGTTGCGCGTCATAAAAGCTCCAGCGGCCCACCAGCGCCGCCCCGCCCTGCTCGCGGGCGATGGACTGCAACAGAAACGCGGAATTGTCAGGCGCCCCCATGCGCGTGCGCAGCTCGGCGGTGCGCAGTGGCCGCACCAGCAAAAATTGCCCATCGGGGTAGCCCACGTACACGGCGGACAACAGCGGGTTCTGCTCCAGCAGCCGGGCCAGCACCGGCAGGCGGCGCAGACGCGGTGCCAAGCTGGAGGCCGAGGCCACGGGGTCGAACGCCAGCAGGCGCAAGGTGGCGTCGGCCGGGTCCACGATGCGGTGCACGCGCTCGCTGATCAGCTGGCTGATGCGCAGCGCACTCTCGCCGGAGGCGGTCTCGATGGCCTGGCGGGCGCTGGAACTGAACTGGTAGGCCATCAGCGCCGTCAGCAGCAGCATGGCCAACACCACCACCGAGGCAATCAGCACCTCAAAGCGGACGGTGATGCGTCGCCACCAGGGCAGTCGCGTCGCCACACTTGCCCGGGTGGCCGGGCGACCGGGAAAATTGGAATCGGCGGCGCTGTGTGAATCCATGCCCCGATAGTAGGCGCAAATGGTTACACGTCGCTCCGTTGGCGCCGGATCAGCGGCCGCAGCCGCCCACCATCACAGCTGCTGGGTCACCCAGCCGGTCACCGAGGCCAGCGCTGCAGGCAGTTTGGACGCATCGGTGCCACCGGCCATGGCCATGTCGGGCTTGCCACCGCCTTTGCCACCGACCTGCTGGGCCACAAAATTCACCAGTTCGCCGGCCTTGATGCGGCCCACGCTGTCGGCCGTGACGCCCGCGGCGATCTGCACCTTGTCGCCATCGACAGCGGCCAGCACGATGGCAGCGGTCTTGAGCTTGTCCTTGAGCTTGTCCATGGTGTCGCGCAGGGTTTTGGCGTCCGCACCGGGCAGCACCACGGCCAGCACCTTCATGCCCTTCACCTCGACGGCCTGCGTCAGCAACTCGTCGCCCTGGGCGGAAGCCAGCTTGCCCTTGAGCGCGGCGACTTCCTTCTCCAGCGTGCGGGCGTTTTCCAGCGCCTGGGCAATGCGGGCGTTCAGCTCGGCTACCGGTGCCTTCAAGGTGCTGGCAGCCTGGTTCACGGTGTCTTCCAGGCTTTGCAGATAGGCCAGTGCGTTGGCACCCGTCACGGCCTCGATGCGGCGCACGCCAGCGGCCACGCCGCCCTCGCCCACCACCTTGAACAGGCCAATGTCGCCCGTGCGCTGCACATGGGTGCCGCCACACAGCTCGCGGCTGGTGCCGATGTCGAGCACGCGCACGGTTTCACCATATTTCTCGCCAAACAGCATCATGGCGCCGGTCTTCTGGGCCGATTCAATGTCCATCACGCGGGCCTGCGTGGGCTGGTTGGCCAGGATTTCTTCGTTGACGCGGCGCTCGATCTCGCGGATCTCGGCATCGGTCACGGCGGCGTTGTGGGCAAAGTCAAAACGCGTGCGGTCGGCATTGACCAGGCTGCCCTTTTGCTGCACGTGCGTGCCCAGCACTTCGCGCAGGGCCTTGTGCATGATGTGCGTGACCGAGTGGTTGCGCATGGTGGCGGCGCGCACGGCCGTGTTGACCTGGGCCTGCACCGTGTCGCCCACATTGAGCGTGCCCTCTTCGAGCGTGCCGTGGTGGCCAAACACATCGGCCTTGATCTTGAGGGTGTCGCCCACCGCAAAACGGGCCGAACCGCTGGTGATGACGCCTTCGTCCCCCACCTGCCCGCCGCTTTCGGCGTAGAACGGGGTCGTGTCCAGCACCACCACGCCATTTTGACCGGCTTTCAGGGCTGCAGCGCTTGTCCCATCTACGTAGATAGCTATGATTTTTGTAGTCTCTGCCAGATGTTCATAGCCGGTGAACTGGTTGGCCGCACCGGTGTACTCCAGCACCTTGTCCATCTTGAACTTGCCCGCGGCGCGGGCCTGGGCCTTCTGCTTTTCCATGGCAGTCTTGAAGCCCGCCTCGTCCACTTCCACGTCGCGCTCGCGGCACACGTCGTTGGTCAGGTCCAGCGGGAAGCCGTAGGTGTCGTGCAGCTTGAAGGCCACGTCGCCGGGCAGCACCTTGGCGCCGCCATCCAGGGCGGCGTCCAGAATTTCCATGCCGTTGGCCAGCGTCTCGAAGAAGCGCTCTTCTTCGGTCTTGAGCACCTCGGTGATGCGCTGCTCTTGCGCGCGCAGTGAGGGGTAGGCATCGCCCATCAGGCGCACCAGGTCGGCCACCAACTTGTGAAAGAACGGCGTCTTCTTGCCCAGCTTGTAGCCGTGGCGGATGGCGCGGCGCACGATGCGGCGCTGCACGTAGCCCCGGCCTTCGTTGCTGGGGATCACACCGTCACTCACCAAAAACGCGGTGGCGCGGATGTGGTCGGCGATCACGCGCAAAGATTTGTGGTTCAGGTCCGTCTCGCCGGTTTCGCGCGCAGCGGCCTTGATGAGCGCATCGAACAGGTCGATCTCGTAGTTGCTGTGCACATGCTGCAAGATGGCGGCCAGGCGCTCCAGGCCCATGCCGGTGTCCACGCAGGGCGCGGGCAGCGGCGTCACCGCGCCGGTTTCGTCCATGTTGAACTGCATGAACACGTTGTTCCAGATCTCGATGAAGCGGTCGCCGTCTTCATCGGGGCTGCCCGGCGGGCCGCCGGCAATGTGGTCGCCGTGGTCGTAGAAAATTTCGCTGCAGGGGCCGCAGGGGCCGGTGTCGGCCATCATCCAGAAGTTGTCGCTCTTGTAGCGCCCGCCCTTGTTGTCACCAATGCGGATCACACGCTCGGGCGGCAGGCCGATTTCCTTGGTCCAGATGTCGTAGGCCTCATCGTCCTCCTGGTACACGGTGGCCAGCAGGCGATCAGCAGGCAGCTTGTAAACCTCGGTCAGCAGCTCCCACGCCCATTTCAGCGACTCGCGCTTGAAGTAGTCGCCAAAGCTCCAGTTGCCCAGCATTTCAAAGAAGGTGTGGTGGCGCGCGGTGTAACCCACGTTCTCCAGGTCGTTGTGCTTGCCGCCGGCGCGCAGGCAGGCCTGCACCGACACGGCCCGGTTGTAGGGGCGCTTGTCGGTGCCCAGAAACACGTCCTTGAACTGCACCATGCCCGAGTTGGTGAACATCAGCGTCGGGTCGTTGCCGGGCACCAGCGGGCTGGACGCCACGATGGTGTGGCCCTTGGAGGCAAAAAAGTCCAGAAATGACTTGCGGATGTCGGCAACGGTGAATGTAGGGGTCATGGGCTTTTTCTTCACGAACGGAGATGCTGCGGCAGGCCTGCGCTGTTACCAGCAGGCGAACGGGGGATTTTAGGGGGTTTCACGCGCCCCCACCCCCCGCCCTGATGCCCAGCCTCCAACCCGAATCCCGCCGTCAACCCTGCTGGGTCGTCATTTCCAGTTTCACGATGCGGCCGTCCACCGGATGGTGGACGATCTCGACGCGGTTGCCGTCCTTGTCCCAGCCGTGCATCTTGTAGCAGCTGGCTTTGGTGACGGCGAAGCGCTCGATCGAGTAGCCCGCATCCACCAGCTTTTGCAGCATTTGCGCCTGCGTCAACCGGGTGTCATTGCGGCCCGCGGTGCACGATGGGGAATCGGCAAAAGCGGATGTGCCCAGCAGCAGTGCAGCGGCTGCGGTGCAAAGGGTAAGGGTCTTCATGGTCATCTCCTGTTGGCATGCCGGATTGACATGGGGATCATTGTGAAAACGCCCCCTGAAGATCGGCTGAACACGCCGCACCATGAACCTGCGCTGCGCCCAAACTCGCCGGGTGCTACGCTTAGACACCAACCGCCCAAACGAGACAAGCATGGACACCAAAACCTCTCCCCTCGCCCAGCTCAATGACCCCACCCTGCTCAAGACCGATGGCCTGATCAACGGCCAATGGGTGGCAGGCACCAGCCGTTTTGACGTGCACGACCCCGCCACGGGCCTCAAACTGGCCGACGTGGCCAACCTGGGCCCGCAGGACGCCGAGGCGGCGATTGCTGCCGCCAACGCCGCCTGGCCCGCCTGGAAGACCAAGACCGCCAAGGAGCGCAGCATCATCCTGCGCAAGTGGTACGACCTGCTCATGGCAAATCAGGACGACCTGGGCCGCATCATGACCGCCGAACAAGGCAAGCCGCTTGCTGAAGCCAAGGGCGAAGTCGCCTATGGCGCGAGCTTTGTGGAATGGTTTGCCGAAGAAGCCAAGCGCATCAACGGCGAAACCCTGCCCCAGTTCGACAACAGCCGTCGCCTGCTGGTCCTGAAGCAACCCATCGGCGTGTGCGCCGCCATCACGCCCTGGAACTTTCCGCTGGCCATGATCACGCGCAAAGTTGCGCCTGCGCTGGCAGCCGGCTGCCCCGTGGTCATCAAGCCGGCCGAGCTGACCCCGCTCACGGCCCTGGCCGTGGCCGAGTTGGCCCAGCGTGCTGGCATCCCGGCAGGCGTGCTCAACATCCTGAGTGCCGACGCCGCCAATTCGATCGCCATCGGCAAGGTACTGTGCGCCAGCGATGTGGTGCGCCACATCAGCTTCACCGGCAGCACCGAAGTGGGCCGCATCCTGATGGCGCAATCGGCACCCACCGTGAAGAAGATGTCGCTGGAACTGGGCGGCAATGCGCCCTTCATCGTGTTCGACGACGCCGACATCGACAGCGCCGTGGAAGGCGCCTTTGCCAGCAAATACCGCAACGCCGGCCAGACCTGCGTGTGCACCAACCGCTTTTACGTGCAGGAAGGCGTGTACGACGAGTTCGTGACCAAGTTTGCCGCCAAAGTGAAAACCGCCAAGGTCGGCAACGGCTTCGAGGACGGCGTGAACCAGGGCCCGCTGATCGAGGAAGCCGCGCTGGTGAAGGTGCAGCGCCATGTCGATGACGCCGTTGCCAAGGGCGGCCAGGTGGTTGCAGGCGGCAAGCGTCTACCAAACCTGGGCTCGGGCCAGTTCTTCGAGCCCACGGTGGTGGCAGGTGCCACGGCCGACATGCTGTGCGCGCGCGAAGAAACCTTTGGCCCTTTTGCGCCGGTCTTTTCCTTCAAGACCGAGCAGGAAGCCATCAATGCAGCCAACGCCACCGAGTTCGGCCTGGCCAGCTATTTCTACAGCCGCGACGTGGGCCGCATCTTCCGCGTGAGCGAGGCGCTCGAATACGGCATGGTCGGCATCAACGTGGGCATTCTGGCCACCGAGCATGTGCCGTTTGGCGGCGTTAAGCAGTCAGGCCTGGGCCGCGAGGGATCGCACTACGGCATCGACGACTACGTGGAAATCAAGTACCTGTGCCTGGGCGACATTCAGAAGTGACCGGCACAGGGCCGGTGAGACGTTGATATATTTTTGATAGCTGCCAGCGCTTACTGGATAAGCGCTAGCGGCCAAAAACACTTCAAATCATTCCACGTCATTTGCGGACCAGGGCGGACTTCACACCAAGGCCCGCCCACACCGCAAAGAACACCGCCGCCCCAAACACCCAGCCCGACAGCGCCCCAGCCATGCCACCCGACAGCAACGTGCCAATGGTGCAGCCCAGGCCCGTCATGGCGCCCCAGCCCAACAGCACGCCACCCAAAAGACCCCGCGCCGCATCGCGCCCAGTAGGCCAGCGCGGCGCAAACTGGCGGCTTGCCAAGGCGGCAATGAATGCCCCCGCCACCAGCCCTGCCAGCAGCATTGCATTGGGAGTGAACCAGGTGGACTGTGGCGCAGTCGCGCAGCCCGCAAAGCCGTCAAGCCCGTCCAGCCGATCGGGAATCCACCCCTGCCCCTGCGCCCACTGGCGCGCCGCACTGCCCAGCGTGGCGGTCACACCCAGGGGACGCATGCGCACTATGGCAAACGCGCCAATCAGTCCCACGGCCAGCCCGCCCACTCAGTAGCACCAGCGCCCGTCCCACAGGTTGTGCCACACGGCCCGCAAGGGCCGCACCACACGCGCCTGTGGGGGCCCCGCAGTTTCGCGCGCAAAGCCGCGCCACAGCCACGCCGCCAGCAAGCCCAACCCACCCAGTTGCACCGCCAATGCCCCGCCATACCCCAGGTGGGCCGGCAGCCACACCACCGGCGCATCGGCCACGCTCAGGCTGTACAGCGCGTTCCAGGTCTTGAAGCCCACAATGAAGCCCAGCGCCGAGCCGACAAGCGCAAACGGCGACACCGCCGAGCCCTCGGCCAGCCGGTACCAGTGCGCGCTGATGCACGAGCCCGACACCACCATGCCCGCGCCAAACGACAAGCCCGCCGCCACCAGCACCCAGCTCACCGGGCCGATGTGCATGTCAGGCGGCAGCTTGCCAGGCTGGGGCACCGGCAGCCAGCCGCCCAGCACCACGGTGTAGCACACCACGCCCACCGCCAGCGCCAGCACGATGGCCAGCAGACCGCGCGGATTGCGGTCTTCAAACCAGTCGCGCGCATGGCAATAAAAGCAGAACCGCGAGCGCTGCAGCCCCAGCCCCAGCACCGCACCCGTGACCAGCGCAAACACCAGCGTGCGCCCGCCTGGCAGGCCCTGCAAAGCCTGGGCCGCCACGCCCAGCGCCACCAGCAGCGCCACAGCCGCCAAAGAAGTGAAGTTGATCCTGAATGTCATAAGCCTGCGCAAAAAAAGCCCGCACAAAGGCGGGCTGTAAAAGAGACCCCCTACCGAAAGTCACAACGTGTTTTTCCCTGTTGCGCCCTCTTCCCCATTGCGTGTTGCTTACTTGGCAGCCCAGATGGTGCCTGCCGGGTTCGAGATAGGCACACCCACCGCATTGCCGTATTCGGTCCACGAACCGTCATAGTTCTTCACGCTGTAGCCCAGGATCTTGGACAGCGCGAACCAGGTGTGGCTGGAACGCTCGCCGATGCGGCAGTAGGTGATGATGGGCCGGCTGCCATCCACGCCCACGCTGGCGTAGACAGGGCCAAACGGCCACAGGATCAATAGTGGCCGTGCTCCATCCTTCACGGTGCGGTTGAACCGCTCCAGCCAATCTAGCCGTGATGCTGCGTACATCAGCCCAGGCTTTTGAACTTGAAGAAGCATCGCGTTGAACGGTGCGAAGTTGCGCAGCCGGATCACAAAATCGAGTAGCGCACGGTAGTCTTTGCCTGTTCGATACAGCCGTGAATCCGCGAGAAGCTGATCCAGCAAGGCCTGGCTGCTTCGGTTTCCAAAAGGTCCATTTGCTGCATGACTCCTCCATCGTGACTGCGAATTTAGTGACACTGCGCATGTGTCGCGCTCTTGAAAAGCCCGCCAACTCGCATCCTGCAGATGTCTGCCGCTTACGCTCCCCAATGAATGCGCTGGCCTGCCTCATCCAGGTGAATGGTCTCGCGCCCGTAGTTGAATCGCGGCGCATCCATGTCTACCGGTTCCAGCCGCAAGTGCCCACCGCACTCATGCTGAAACCCGCTGCACACCCCGTTGTCATCAAACTTGAGGGGTTGGGTGCTTGCACTTCCGCAAGTCAGGCAGCGGCATTCATTCCCACGAGTCTCGGCCAGCTTGATCTGCCCGCGCAGTTCATCTGCTCGCATTTGAAGTGTGTCGGCGCCTTGACCAAATAGACGATAGACCCAGCGCTTGATCCGATGGACAGGGGTGGCAAAGGTGGCGTTCAGTGCGTCCAGTTCGGTCTGCAGGGGGGCAATCGCTGGTTGGGCACCCTCCACATCGCGGGGATTGCGACAGTCGCTGCACCAACGCATTTCACGGTGGCCATTGACAGCGGTCCCGTCCGCAAAGTGATACGCCAGTGTGATGCGCCGGAATACCAGAAAACCACGGTAGTCGCACGCGGTGCAGCTGAGGCGGCCGTCGGGCAAAGACATGGTTACGCCGTTTCGGAGGTTAAATTTTCTGGGTGACGAACATCATCCATTTCTGCTTGTGAGGCATGCTTGCCCATCACGTCTTGCATGGCAGACATGCTGCCCACGATGACATCCCACGCCCAGGTGCCAAGACCGCCTTGCGCATTCACGGCCTGCACCCACTGGTCCATTGCGCGCCGCTTGGCCTGGTCCTGGGGTGAATCCTCGCCCTTGATTTCCAGCACCAAGGTCTTGCCCGATTTGAATCGCACCAGAAAATCGGGGATGTACTTGCGCTTGGTGCCGTTCCACAAATACAGGATGTGGAAGCCCAGGTGGTCGTTTTTCACCCATGCTGCGACGTCTGAGTGCGTCTCGGCCACATTCGCAGCGTATTTCTCCCACCCGCTGTCCACCACGATGTGGCTGATCTGGCTGCGCTGCGTGGGCTCGGCCACGCGGGTGGTGTACCAGGTGCGCATGTCACGGGTGCTGCCCACCGGCCGCTCGCCGTCAAACACCGCCTCCAGCCGCAAGGTGTTCTGCTCGATCACATAGGCCATCAGGTGCTGAACGATGGCATCCATGTGCATCGAGAACAGAATCCGCTTGCGCAGCGAGTCCTGGTGGAACAGAGACGGAATATCGATCTTGCTGGAAGCCAGAAACGCCTCCACCAGCCGCACCAACTGAAACAGCAGATATTCCCGCTGCCCTTTGAACTGGTGCTGCAACTGCTCAAACGCCTTCTGCGCTGCCTTGAACACCAGCCGCTGCAGCCGGAATTCCTCGGGCAAGTTCTCAAGGTCGATGGTGACGATCTGGCTCCAGTCGGCTGCGCCGCCCAGCGCAGGGGCAATGTCCGCGTGCAGCGCCACCTTCGCGGGGTCAATTGTCAGCGGCGGCACCTTGCTCCACTCCACCACCAGCTGCGGGCGCACCACCTGGTCCACCCGCAGGATGTTGGGCCATTTGATCTCATGCACTTGCCGCTCGGGCAGGGCCTTGATCTGCACACTGGGCTTGGGCGGCGGCGGCGGCGGGCCTTCGCCGCCGGGTGGCATGGCCACAGACAGCGGCACGCCAAACACATTCACAAATTCGGGCGCGTACAGGCCCGTGGCCGGGTCGATGTCGTAGGCCACGCGGCGCAGGCCCCGGCCAATCACCTGCTCGCACAGCAACTGACTGGTAAAGGCGCGCAGCCCCATGATGTGCGTCACCGTCTTGGCGTCCCAGCCCTCCGACAGCATGGCCACCGACACCACGTTCTGCAGGTCTTGCCCGATCTGGCCGGACTTGCCCACGGTATCCACCAGCTCGCGCAGCACTTCTTCTTTCTTGGTGCTGCTGGCCTGCCAACGCTCTTTGTGCGTGGGCGTTATGCGTGCGGCCTGCACGATGCTGCGCAGACGGGCGTCGTAATCCTTGTCCGCTGACGCCGCCTCGCCCACCTCGGCTTTTTCTAGCACTTTCGAGTCCACCCGCAGCGTGCGGTGGGCATCGTGCAGCTCCGTCCACTGCGCGTGGCCCTTGGTGAAATAGTGCTCCACGCGCGCTGCCGTCTCGGTACGGTTGCACACCGTCAGCATCACCGGGGGCGACAGGTGCCCCTGCGCCGCCCAGTCGGCAGCTGTGGCGCGCCAGTCGGCGCCCAGCAGCGTGTAGGCTTGCTGCACCAGCGCAGGCAGGGGCTCGTGGGCCTCGGCCTTGCGGTTCAGGTCTTCCGCCACGTCGGGCTCGCGGTACAGGTGGTAGAGCTTGGGGCGCAGCGTTTGCGCGTTGGGCAGGGCATCGTCGCGGACCACCACGCGCGGCGTTTTCACCAGCCCGGCCTCGATGGCATCGTTCAGACCAAAGTCCGACACCACCCAGGTGAACAGGCCCGCTTCGGTGTTGGTACGCCCCGTGGGCGCAAACGGCGTGGCCGACAGGTCAAAGCAGCGCGCAATGCGCCGTGTTTTGTGAATGCGGTCCAGCCCTTCCACCCAGCGGGTTGCCTCGTCCAGGTCAATGCCAAAGGCCTCGGCATCGGCCTTGCTCACCTTGATGTCGGCGGGCTTGCGGTAGGCATGGTGCGCCTCGTCGTTGATGACCACCAGGTTTTTGGCGTTGGCCAGCGTGCCCAACACGCGCCGGGTATAAGCCTCGTCGCTCTCCTTGCCCTTTTTCACCACCGAGCGCTCTTGCTCTTTCAGCGGCATCAGGGTGTGCCAGTTTTCAATCAGGATGTCGGCCCGGTTGAGCTTTTGCCGCAGTGCCTCGGAGGGGCACAGCTCGAATTGGTCGTAATAATTGTTCTCATGCCCGGGCATCAGCACCTGCAGGCGCGACTTCACCGTCAGGCCCGGCGCAACCAGAAAGATGGCGCTCGAATACTTGCGCGGCGACTTGGGGTAGGTCAGCGCATTGAGCACCTGCCAGGTGATGATCATGGCCATCACGGTGGTTTTTCCGCTGCCCGTGGCCATTTTGTTGCACAGCCGCTCAAACTCGCCGCCGTCGCCCTGGATGTAGATGCCCTGGCGGTATTCGGGCAGCGCCTCCAGGTGCCAGATCAGCGTCTCGATGGCTTCGAGCTGGCAGAAGTAGAAAGGGTACTGGCGGCGCGACACCTTGTCTGCATCCCACCAGTGCTGCAGCAGACCCAGCGTCACAGCCGTGGTGCCCGGCCAGCCATCAGCCCGCCACTGGCGCACCCGGTCGCGGATGGTATCCACCAGCGGGATGGAAACCTGCCGCCGCGTGTTCTCGCGCGTGTCGATGATTTCGTAGCCCGCCGGGCGGCGTGCAGGCTCCAGCCGCAGGGTGCGGTCAGCGTTCTCGGCCCAGTGCTGCTGCGGCTCGGTGAAGGCCGAGTTGATGATGAGGGAGGTGGGTGAGGTCAAAACGCTTCACTTCATAAAGGTTTGCAGGCGATTCAAAGTGCGCGCCAGGCTGGGGGAGTGCGCCATGGCAGCGTCCACACTCCAGCCCTCACGGACAAACTGGCCCAGGCGTTCGTTGTACAGCGGCCCAATGGACACCGCACTGCCTTGCGCCGGCACCAGTTCTGCCGCCAGCCGCTTGTTGCGGCTGCGCCGCACCAGATTGATCAGCTCTTGCTTTGGGTCGGCCAAAGACTCGGGCGCCGCTGAAATTTTGTTGACGGGTATGCCCGCAAAGCCAGCAAAACCCTCCCGGTCGGCCAGAACCCAGGCCTCCGCCTCGCGCACCGCCACCCGAAACAGCATGGACTTGGGCACGCTGGCAACCCCCCACTGCGCGCGCAGCTGCGGGGCGCACGCGCTCTGGTCCAAGTCCACCAGCACCACATGTGGCAAAGCCCGGCTGGCGCTGCGGTATTTGGCGATGGATTTGTAAATATTGCCCACCCCGCGCTCCACCAGCGGCCGCAGCACCGTATAGCCGCGCCCGCAATGGGCCAGCAGCTTTTCCATCAAGACCAGGCTCAACACGTCTTCCACCACCAAGGCGATTTCCAGCGGCTCGGTCATGGTTAAAAAATGGAAAGCTGGGTCAACTCGCCCGGCGGCGCCTTGCGCACCATGGCATCGGCCACGTTGTAGCCTGCCGCTACCAGTTTCAACTCTTGGGCGGTGGCAGGCACAACACGCGTGCCTTCCGCCGATGGCACCAGCCGCAGCACATCGCGCGGGTCCACGCTGCTGTGCTCCAGCAAGGCCTCGCTGTGGGTGGTCACAAACACCTGGCGGCGGTGCTTGGCCTGGCGCTGCATTTGCCACAGCAGGGGCGGAATTTGCCGAACAATCGACTCGTTCAACGACAACTCGGGCTCCTCCAGCAGCAGCAAAGAGCCGCCATCGAGCAGGCTCCACATGATGCCGAGCAGGCGCAGCGTGCCATCCGAAAACTGGTCTTCACGCTGCCAGCCCGCATCGGGCCGCCAATGCTCGTACAGCGCCTCCAGATGGGGCGTGCCCGTGGCACTGTCCCGGCTGAATTTGAGGTCGCGCATATTGGGCACACAGGCCCGAAGGGCTGACTCGATTTTTTTCAACCGGGCATCTCGGGTGCGGTCCTGGGTTTTGGCAATGCGCTCCAGAAACGACTGACCGAATGGGTCGCCTTCCAGCAAAGCGGTGGCGCCCAGCTCAGCATGTTTGAGCAATTGCGGCACCAGATGCAGATAGGTCAGCGCGCCAAAAAACTGCGCAATGTCCCGAAAATCCTTGTTGGCGTTAACTTGCTCCAAGCTGGTTTCCGTCAAGCGCTCACGGTCTGCCTGGTCTTCTGGGTTGTGGGGGCGGTCCAGCAGCACGGCGCCTGTGCGCAAATCTTCCACCTGCTCCTTGCTGACCACCACCCGCTGCTTGCCTTTGCCCTCGCTGCGAAAAGCCAGGCAGTAACGCCAGATGGCAGGCGTATCTATTTTTTCTGCCAGATCGACCTCGATCAGCACCTCCGGATCGCGCCGCGCCAACAGGCAGCGCACCTTGGTCATTCCGCCGCGCGCCTCCACGGCGCGCTGCAGTCCACCGCCCTTGGGTTTGGCCACATCACGCAAAAACCGGAAAACATCAAGCAGGTTCGATTTGCCAGAAGCGTTCGCCCCAATCACGAACACCCGATCGCGCAAATCCACCTCGATTTTTTTGAAGTTGCGCCAGTTTTGTAGTTTGAGTCTTGAAATCAGCACTGCGCTCTCCTTATGCCGAGGTTGCCGAAGCATCCAGCCGCATCACCTTCAGCGACTCAATGCCCCGGTCATCCACGATTTTGATCGCCACCATGCGGTGGTCACCGGCCGAAAACGGCAGCGACACGGTGCCGGTGAAGGCTTGCAGCAACTCTGTATCCAGCTCGGCGCGGATGTCCTTTTTCAGCTTCATCCAGCCCTCGTCCTTGCCCGCCATCGGGAAGAACACCTGGTGCGGGAACAGGCTGCGCCCGTCGTAGTCGGTATCGAGCTGCCACGCGGCAATCTTGCCCTTGCCGCCCGACACCAGTTCGCCCTTGGCCGTGTCGAAATAGTCAAAGCCGTTCACCTCCACCTGCCACAGGCCATCGGGCAGTTGCGTCAGCAGCACATCGGGCTGGCCCATGAGCCAGAAGCTCTGGTTGCTGCTGCGCGCCTTCTTCAGGTCTTCGGTCAGCAAGTCGGTGTTCATCTGCGCCTTCAGCGCGGTGATGCCCTTGAGCGCATCGATGTCCTTGGCCGCCTCGGGGTCGAAGGCAAAGGCGCAGAACACGATCATCTTGGGGCGGGGGAACAGTTCGCTGGCCTCGTTCAGCGCGCGCTCCACCTGGCGCTGCTCCAGCGCGCCGTGCTCGGGGCCAAAGCTCACCACCACGCGCGCGCCGCCCAGACCGCCGGCCTCGTCCGATTCCACCAGGCTGCCGCTGGCGTGCACGCTGGTGGTGCCGGGCAACACCTCCAGCTCGGCAAAGCGCAGCATTTGCCCGCCTTTGCCGCGGATGCCGGTTTTCAGCAACTCATCGCGCCAGGTGTGCTGGCGGCTGGTGTGGCCGCTGCGGGCCAGGCTCATATCGGCCAAATCGGCCGCTTGCGCCTGCCCCGCTTGCGCTGGTAGCTCCTCAAGTGATAGCACAGTGGGGAAGGGCACGGCCTCCACCGTGAACGGGCCGCACACGCGCAGCTTGGCCTTGTCGCGCTCGGGCTGGTCGTACAGGGTTTCGCTGTCGGCGTTGCTGGCAATGCTGCGGTCCATCTCGGCCTGCATTTTTTGGCGGGCGGTGTGGAAGGCCGCAAGCGGCGCTTGCAGCGCGGCGGGCCAGTCGGCGGGCAGGTCAAACGGAACTTCCCATTCCTGCAAGTCCTGGCCCTTGCTGCCCAGCGCCAGCTTCTGGCCCTTGCGTGCGCCTTCGGTCACGGGGAAGGGCAGGGCTGGGGCGTGGGCTTGCAGCGCGGCGTTCAGCGCGGTCAACGCAGATTCGATGCCGGGGTGCAGGCGCTCGTAAATGGCGTCAATCTCGGCATTGTTGGCAATGCTCTTGAGCGTGACGTGGGGCACGGTCTTGTAGATGAACCCGCCCCGCAGCCCCTCGTTGGGGTAACGCAGGGCGAAGTAATCAAAGCTGGCGGTCATCAGCCGCTGCTTGGCCAGCGTGATGGCCACGCGCGAGGTGTCGCAGGTAATCCAGCGGCGGCCCCATTTCTCGGCGACATAGGCCGTGGTACCGGAGCCGCAGGTGGGGTCTAGCACCAAGTCGCCGGGGTCGGTGGTCATCAATATGCAGCGCTCGATAGGCGTCGCAGGTGTTTGAACTGCATAAACCTTGGAGTCGCTTCGACTTTGAACCCCGGAAAGATCATTCCATACGTTGGTAATTCGATAGCCCGTGAAATCGTTGAAGTAGCGCACATATGCCGGGCGCTTCCCTTCAATGCGGACACGATTTGCGAGTAATAAGCGGCCAAAACCTGTTTCGCTGGGTTTCCAATATCCGGGTTCCGGATTAAATTTTTGACCGTTTAGTTCAATTTGGTATCGCCCGCCAGGCCGTTGAGATGTGATCGTGTCCAGACGAAATGCCCTGCCATCTGAAAAATCTGAATCTCCTTCTGCTTCCTTGGCTGTGAGCACGCGACCATTTGGCATTTGAATGGATCGGTACTTTGAACCACCTTCTCCGCCCAATTCTTTCTCGGTAAAAATTGGTCGAAATTTAACGGAACTTTCATCCTTCGCGTACCACACCAAGTAATCACAAATGCCAGCGACACGATTGGTTTTTTCACTTGTTGTCGTTGTGAATGCAATTTGAGAAACGAAATTTTGTACGCCGAATAATTCGTCCATCAGATTTCGCACAAGGTGCACGTTTTCATCCGAAATCTGCACAAACACGCTGCCCGATTCGCTCAATAAATCCCGCGCCAGCAGCAGCCGGTCGCGCAAATACGTCAAATACGAGTGAATGCCCAGCTCCCAGGTATCGCGGAAGGCTTTGATCATTTCGGGCTCTTGCGTCAAATCCGCATCGGCCCGGTCTTTCACGTCGCGCTTGCCCACAAAGGGCTGGAAGTTGCTGCCGTACTTGATGCCGTAGGGCGGGTCGATGTAAATCATCTGCACCTGCCCGGCCATGCCTTCTTTTTGCAGCAGGCTGTTCATCACCAGCAGGCTGTCGCCCGCCACCAGCCGGTTGGCCCAGCCGCGGTCGTGTTTGTAAAAGTCCAGCGCCGAGCGCAGGGGCACGTTCTCGAACGGCGCCTCAAACAGGCCGGGCTGGAAAAAGTTTTGGTGTTTTTGGCCTCTAGCGCCCGTTCCACTTGCGCCAGCAGCTACTAATTTGCTAGCGTTTTGGCGCTTGCCCACGCTGCTCAAAATGCTCATGGCGTCAATGCGCTCGTGCACATGCAGGCTCACGGTGTCCACCTCAAACGCAGTGCGCTCGGCCTTGCCCGTCCATTGCAAATAGGGCGCACCCATGCGTTGCAGCGTTTGCAGGGCGTGGCGCATGGCGGCGGGGTCGTTGCCGGCCAGGGCGTCGGCAATCAGGCTATCTGCCTGGGCGCGGGCGCTGTCGAACTGCAGGGCCGGGTCGAGGTGGGGGTCGTAGGCCCAGGCGGTTTTGGGCTGCTCGGGGTCGCTTTCGGTGTTGACCAGGCCCACTTCGGGGTTGTTTTTGCGCCGGTCGGGGTGGCGGTAGGCCAGCACCTGGGCGTCGCCGGTGTCAATCTGGCTGGGCGTGGGTTTGGCTTTAGCGGGCTTGGCCTGCTTGACGGCTGCGGCGGAGGCATTGGGCGCTGGTACTGCTGGGGCATCGAGCGCAAACGCGGGGCGTGCCGCGCCGGTGGCCCGGGCAGTGGCGCCGCCGCGCCCTTTGCCTTTGACGGCCAGGCCCGCGGCCACCAGTGCCTCGCGTGCAGTTTTGAAGTCGTCTTCGATGGCTGGCGGCTTGTGTCCTGCGGCGGTGGCAGCAGCCAAAAACTGCTCTAGCAGCGTGATGTTGCCCACGGTGGTGTGGTCTGCCGGCAGCAGGTTGAGCAACAGCGTTTGCAGCTGTTGTTGTTCGTTGGTCATTCGCCCCATCCCCTCTGATCTCGATAAGGGGGAAGTTATAGCAGGACATTACGACCCAAAGCCCGTTTCAGAAATTCACTCAATGGCCCATACACCGGCGAAGACTCAGGATGGTTGAGGATAGGTGTGCTGGTATTTGGCTTGTTGGCAAAAGCTGTTACCAGTCGCCTACCAACATAACTGCCAACAACGAGTTGGTATGTCATGCTAGTCAATGAAGTCGCGTGAGACAACAAAAAACCCGTTGCTCCAATAGAGTCAACGGGTTGTGGGGTGGCTTGATGCCTTGCGAGATGGCAATTTGGAGCGGGTGAAGGGAATCGAACCCTCGTATGAAGCTTGGGAAGCTGCCGTTCTACCATTGAACTACACCCGCATAGCCGCGCATTATAGGCATCGCCAACGGCGCATTGCGACGATCACTGCCGAGTTTGACCTATGCGGAGGCAGCCGGGGCTATGCGCCGACCGCGCCCACACCGCTCAGGGCAATGCCAGACGCCGCTCGCTCTCGAAGTGGCGCACCGCTCCCGTCAGCGGATCGGTAAATTCCAGCGCGCGCGCCAGCAATTGCAGCGGCCGCGAATAGTCGCCCTCGGGCGGATCGTTGACGACTGGGTAGAACGGGTCATTGCGCAGCGGCAAGCCCAGCGCGGCCATGTGGACCCGCAACTGGTGGCGCTTGCCGGTGATGGGTGACAGCCGGTAACGCGCCCAGCCACCCGCCACCTCCAGCACCTGCATGTGGGTGTGGCTGTTGGGCTCGCCGGGCACTTCGTGCATGCGAAAGAACTGCGGGCTTTCTTCCAGGCGGCTGACATGGTCGCGGGGGAAGGACACATCCGCGCGCCAGGGCGCAATCGCGTCGTAGTGCTTGGTGATCTGGCGATCGCGGAACAAGGCCTGGTAGGCACCGCGTGTGCGCTGCTGCACCGAAAGCAGCACCAGCCCGGCCGTGTCGCGGTCGATGCGGTGCAGTGGCGACAACTCGGGCAGCCCGAGCCGGCGCTTGAGCCGCACCAGCAGCGTGTGGTGCAGGTAGCGGCCTGAGGGCGTTACGGGCATGAAATGCGGTTTGTCGGCCACCACGAGGTGCTCGTCCTGGTACAGCACCGTCTCAAGGAACGGCAGCACCGGCTCCGCCGGCAGGCTGCGGTAGTAGTACAGGCGCAGGCCGCCCTCGAATGGCCGCTCGGGCAGCACAGGCCGACCGCGCTCGTCCACCACATCGCCCGCCCGCATGCGCTGGCACCATTGATCGCGCGTCACCGCTGGCAAGCGCTGCGCCAGAAAGTCCAGCATGCTGCCCTGGCCGCGCGTGGGCAGCACCACGCAACTGGGGCTCACGCCGTCGCGCACGGGCAGAACGTGGGGATGGTGGGGGTTGTGCATGGCGTGCGGATTTTAGAAGGCTGCGACGCCTGCAGGTCCGTGCGCGGGCTGTAGGACAACTGCGCCAATACGCCCTTGCGGCGCAGAATCGGGCCAAAGGCGCGCGCTGCGGGCTAGCATGACGCCTCCATGACAGAACCACAGACTGCTCCCCAAACCGTGCCCGCATCGGCGCCCTTGCCGCCCGCGCCACCCCCATCACCGCGTCGCCGCCGTTGGCCGCGTTGGGCCTTGGGTGTGGCAGGCGGCTTGGTCGGGCTGGTGGTGATCGGCGCCATCGTGCTCACCCAGTTCGACTGGAACCGCGCCAAACCCTGGCTGAACCAGACCCTGAGCGATGCCACCGGCCGCCACGTTGCGGTGGAAGGCGATCTTTCGGCCACCTGGCAATGGCCGCAGACGCTGGACAATGGCTGGCGCCGATTTTTGCCGGGCATCACGCTGCAAGGCACGCAGCTGGTCATGCAAGACCCACCCGGTTTTGCCCGGCCCGGCAAGGCCGCTGAACCCCGGCCCATGGCCCGCGCCGAGATGGCACGCGCATCGCTCAAGCTCTGGCCCCTGCTGGCGCGCGAAGTGGCCATCGACACCCTGGAACTCACGGGCCCCGACGTGGCCCTGGCCCGCCTCGGCGATGGCCGCAACAACTGGACCTTCGAGCCCCAGCGCGCGCCCGACGACCTCACGCCGCGCTGGACGGTGGACATCAATCAGCTGGTAGTGCGCCAAGGGCAACTGACCTACGCGGATGTGGGCAGAGACCTGGACCTGAGCGCACACATCGACACCATCAACAAAACGGCGCAAGCCCCCGCGGCAGAAAGCACGGCAACGCCCGCTTCGGCCTCCGCATCCCCAACTGCCAGCCCAGCCACCGCCCCGGTCTACGGCGTGCGCTTTGACCTGAAAGGCACCCTGGGCAAGGCCCGCATCGAGGGCCAGGGCCAGGCAGGCCCGGTGCTCACGCTGCGCGACAAGGAGGTGAACTACCCGGTGCAATTCACCGCCAAAGCCGGCCGCCTGGAGACCGCCGTGCAAGGCATTCTGGCCAACCCCGGCGCGCTGTCGGGCATGGACCTGCAGGTGATGCTCAAGGGCGCCAGCATGGCCGACCTGTATGCGCTGACCGGCCTGGTGCTGCCCAACACCCCCGCGTTCCAGACCCGGGGCCGGTTGCAAGGCAGCCTGCACCCAGGCAGGGTGGTGTGGGACTACCGCGACTTCACCGGCACCGTGGGCCAGAGCGACCTGCATGGCAACCTGCGCTTTGTGTCGGGCGCGCCGCGCGGCAAGCTCTCGGGCAGCATCACATCCCGGCAGTTGCGCCTGGCGGACCTGGGGCCCGTGCTTGGCACGGCCTCCACGCCCTCCTCCAAGGCGGGGCGCAGCGGCAAGGTGCTGCCCGATGCCCCGTTTGCCACCGACCGCTGGAATGCCATGGACATGGACCTGAAATTCTCGGGGCAGCGCGTGATCCGGCCCGGCAGCCTGCCGCTGGAAAACCTCAGCGTGCACGCCCTGCTCAGCGATGCCGTGCTGCGCCTGGACCCGCTGCACTTCGGCGTGGCCAAGGGCCAGATCGAGTCGAAGGTGGTGCTGGACAGTCGCAGCAAACCGCTGACCGCGCGCCTGGACACGCGGGTGCAAAACCTGCGGCTGGCCGCGCTCTTCCCCGAGGTGGAACTCACCAAAAAGAGCCTGGGCCGGCTCGACGGCGCGATGGCACTCAACGGCAAAGGCAACTCGGTGGCGCAATGGCTGGGCACCAGCAGCGGCGAGGCCCGCCTGTATGTGCGCGACGGCACCCTGAGCCGCGAACTGCTCAACCGCGCAGCGCTCAACGTGGGCAGCATCGTGGTGGCCAAGCTGTTTGGCGACGACAAGGAAGTGCAGCTACGCTGCGCGGTGGCCGACCTGGCCGTGCGCGAAGGCGTGGCCACGGTGCGCACCGGCAAGCTCAGCACCAACGAGGCCATTGTGGACGCCAGCGGCACCATCAACATGGCGCAGGAGCGCCTGGACCTGCACATCAAGCCCGAATCGCTGCAGTGGAAGTTCTTCTCGCTGCGCACCCCGCTGTATGTGCGCGGCAGCTTTGCCAAGCCCGATGTGGGCGTGGAACCCGGCCCCCTGCTGCTGCGCGCTGGCGCAGCCATCGCCGCGGTGGTGGCGGCCCCAGCGGCGCTGGCGCTGTTGCCCGTGACGGTGCCAGGCGCCGACGACGATGCGCAGTGTGCGCCCCTGCTGGCGCAGGCCACGCAGCCGGTGAAGGCGGGCCGTGCGGGGCAACCCGCAGCGCCTGCCCCGCCTGCAGCGCGCTGAAAAGCGCCCGTAGCGGGGCGATATCCGCGCCATATCGCTCTTTTTTTGATAGCTGCTAGCGCTTTACCCATAAGCGCCATAGACCATTTTCAGTAAAATTTCGGCAAAAGAGCTGCATGCCACCAGCGGCCGTCACGAGGGCGAACGCTTCCCGCGAGATCGTCAAAGCGACCTGCGACCCTTGACCTCCTCTCAATGAAAATCCCGGCTGCCCTGCAGCGCCTGCGCCATGCGCCCGAGCAGCGGTGTGAGGTCTCTGAAGCGCTGGGCCACCAGGTGGCGCACCACGGCCTGGCCGTCGGGGCCATGGGGGCTGCACTGCCACACGCCCTCCACCGCCAGCAGTTGCGAGCGCAGCAGCGCGTTGCGCCAGGTCTCGACCAGTGCGGGCCACACGATCACGTTGACGGGGCCGGTCTCGTCCTCCAGCGTGACAAACATCGTGCCCTTGGCCGTGCCAGGGCGCTGGCGCACGGTGACGATGCCGCAGGCGCGCACCTTGCGGCCGTTGGGTGCGCTGTGCAGCTGCAGCGCGGTCTGCAACCGCCAGCGCACCAGGCGCGGGCGCAGCAGGGCCAGCGGGTGGCGGCGCAGGGTGAGGCCGGTGGCGGCGTAGTCGAACAATATTTCTTCCCCCTCGGGTGCGGCGGGCAGCGCCAGTGGTGCTTCGTGCACCGGCACATCGCGCCACAAGGGCGGCGCGCTGTGTTGCGCGGCGGCCTCCCACATCTGCTGGCGCCGGTGGCCCGAAAGGCTGGCCAGCGCATCGGCCGCAGCCAGGGCCTGCAGGTCTTGCTGGCTCAGTTGCGCCCGCAAGGCCAGGTCTTCGGTGCTGGTGAAAGGCGCAGCGGCCCGGGCCTGCACCAGGCGCTGCGTGGCGCTGGCGTGCAGGCCGCTGACCAGGCACAGGCCCAAGCGCACGGCCGGTTGCGGCAGCAGCGGCGTGGGCAGCCCCTTGGCGGGCCGCAGGCGCTCTTCCGGGCCTTCGAGCGTGCAATCCATATCGCTGCAGGTCACGTCGATGGGCAGCACGCGCACACCGTGGCGGCGGGCGTCCTGCACCAGTTGAGAGGCGCTGTAAAAGCCCATGGGCAGCGAGTTGAGCAGCGCGGCCAGAAAACACGCGGGTTCGTGGCACTTGAGCCAGCTGCTGGCATAGGCCAGCAAGGCAAAGCTGTGCGCGTGGCTTTCGGGAAAGCCATATTCGCCAAAGCCCAGCATCTGCTGAAAGATGGCCTGGGCGAATTCGGTGCGATAGCCGCGTGCCTCCATGCCGTCGATCAGCGGGCGCTCGAACCGGTGCACACCGCCCTTGCGCTTCCAGGCGGCCATGGACCGGCGCAGGTCATCGGCCATGCCGGGACTGAAGCCCGCTGCAATCATGGCGATCTGCATCACCTGTTCCTGAAAGATCGGCACGCCCAGGGTGCGGGCCAGGGCGGCTTCGAGCTCGGGCTTTTCCAGCTGCAGCGGCTCGCCCTTGCGCCTGCGCTCGCGCGCCTGCAGGTAGGGGTGCACCATGCCGCCCTGGATGGGGCCGGGCCGCACGATGGCCACCTGCACCACCAGGTCGTAGAACACGCGTGGCTGCAGGCGCGGCAGCATGCTCATCTGCGCACGGCTTTCGATCTGGAACACGCCCACGGTGTCGGCGGCGCAGACCATGTCGTAGGTGGCTGCATCCTCGCGCGGAATGTCGTGCAGCAGCCAGCGTTCGCCGCGCAGCACAGCGCGCAGGTCCAAACAGCGGCGCAGCGCGCTGAGCATGCCCAGCGCCAGCACATCGACCTTGAGCAGGCCCATGGTGTCCAGGTCGTCCTTGTCCCACTGGATGACGCTGCGGCCCTCCATGCTCGCGGGCTCCACCGGCACCAGGCGCGTGAGCTTGCCCTGCGTGAGCACAAAGCCCCCCACATGCTGGCTCAGGTGGCGCGGAAAGCCCTTGAGCTGCGCGGCCAGCTCCAGCCACAGCGCGGCGGTGTGCCAGTGCAGGGGCACCCCCACCGCCTGGGCCAGTTCCTGCAGGCGGTCGGTGGCAATGCCTTCGTCAAACCAGTGGTGGTCTTTGGCAAAGGCATCCACCAATGCGGGTGCCACGCCCAGCGCCTTGCCCACATCGCGCAGGGCGCTGCGCGTGCGATAGGTGGTGACCACGGCGGTGATGGCGGCGCGGTCACGGCCGTATTTGGCATAGATGTACTGGATGACCTCCTCGCGACGGTCGTGCTCGAAGTCCACATCGATGTCGGGTGGCTCGCTGCGCTCCTTGCTGATGAAACGCTCGAACAGCAGGTGCGAATCCTCCGGAGCAACCGCCGTGATGCCCAGCACATAGCAGACGACCGAGTTGGCGGCCGAGCCCCGCCCCTGGCACAGGATGCCCCGGCTGCGCGCAAAGCGCACGATGTCGTGCACCGTGAGGAAGTACATCTCGTACTGGCAGTGCGCAATCAGCGCAAGCTCCTTGCGGATCTGTGCGCCAATGGTGGCGGGCACGCCCTGCGGGTAAAAGCCTGTGGCACCGGCCTCGACCAGCCAGGCCAGGGCCTGAGCGGGTGTCATGCCCTCTGGCACCGTCTCCAGGGGGTACTGGTACTTGATCTCGTCGAGGCTGAAGTGGCAGCGCCCTGCCACCGTGAGCGTGGCGGCCAGCAACTCGGGCGGGTAGATGCCCGCCAGGCGCACGCGCTGGCGCAGGTGGCGCTCGGCATTGGGCTGCAGGGCAAAGCCGCATTCGGCCACGCTGCACCCACGCTGCACGGCGGTGATCACGTCCTGCAGCGGCTTGCGCGAGCGGGCGTGCATGTGCACATCGCCCGCCGCCACCAGCGGCAGGCCCAGCGCAGCACCCGCGCGCTGCAGCGTGGCCAGCCACAGGCTGTCGTCGGGGGCCAGGTGCAGCTCGACCGCCAGCCAGAGGCGACCATCAAAATTTGAGCAAAATTGACCTCTTGCGCTTGATACACAAGCGCTGACAGCTACAAAATCAGAAGCATCAAAGCGCTCGCGACAAGGGGCCAGCAACAGCTCGCACCCATCCAGAAGGCTAAAGGGGCTGGCGGTGCCTACGTGGTATTGCCCCTTGGGCGCCCCCGCACGGGCTGCGGTGATGAACTCGCACAGATTGCCCCAACCCTGCGCATCCCGCGCCAACGCCACCAGCCGCAGGTCGCCCCACACAAACTCGCTGCCCACGATGAGGTGCAGGCCACATTCCTTGGCGGCCTCCCAGGCGCGCACCACACCCGCCACCGAGCACTCATCGGTCAGCGCCAGGGCCTGGTAACCCAGTTGGGCAGCACGGGCCACCAGATCCTGCGGGTGGGAGGCGCCGCGCTGAAAACTGAAGTTGGACAGGCAATGCAGCTCGGCATAACCCGGCAAAGGCGCAGGCGATGGCATGGCGCCCCCCGATGGAGCGGACATTGCCGACGGCATGGAGACAGACGCCATGGCCTCACCCAAAGATGCCGTGCAGGAACCAGCGGTGCGGCTGCGCGGCCGACGTCACGCCCCTTTGCACCGCGCCCTTTTGCATTCCGCCCTCTTGCACCGAGCCGCCTGCTTGCGGCGCCAACCGCTCGCGGAACACCCACACCAGCCCCGCCACATCGTTGTGCGCCACAAAATAGTCGCGCAGCGCCAGGCCCGCACAGGGGTGGGCCGGGTCGCCAGCGCCCTCGTCTGCGGCCGACCACCAGCCCGCCTCGAACCGGTGCGGCCCCGCCAGCAAGCGCAGCAAGCCGTGGTGGCAGGGGCGGTTGCCCTGCACCGCCAGCCGCCGGGGTGGGCGCAACAGCCAGGTGGGCCACAGGGTGGCATCGGGTGCATTTGGGCCTGTGGCATGGGTGCCGGGGTGCGCGCGGTCCTGGCCCAGCACCTCGGCCGCAGGGCACCACTGCTGCATGCGCTCGGGCCGGTGGTCGGCCTGCAGCACGGGGGCCAGCACATGGTCGGCTCCCAGGCGGGCCGAAAGGCGCTCAAGCAACTGGTGCAAGGCCTCGCCGGGTGTGCCACCCGGCTCGTCGCAGCCACCGCCCCCGCGATCCCCAGGCGGCAGCAAGCTCGCACTGCGGTGTGGCAACGGGGCAGATTCGAGCAGGCGCAGCGTGATCTGGTTGACAGGCGCCGCCAGCGCCGTGCGCGCCAGGTTTTCAGACAACAGGCGCCGCAGGTGCGCCATGTCTTGCGTGGCCTGGGCGGTGCGCACCGGCAGGGCCTGCGTGGGGGCAATGGCCACGCCATCGATGCGCCGCAGGTCATGGTGCCAGGCCAGCTCCAGCGCCAGTGCGCCCTGCTGGCGCGCCTGCAGCCAGCCCTGCAGGACCGTGAGGCAGCGGCTGGCACTCCACAGCAGTGCATCGGCCGATGCGGCCAGTGCCGGCAGCTCGGCGGTCAGCGCAAACTGCTCGGGCAGCTCCAGCCAGGCGTGGGCTTCAGGGGCATCGCCCAGCGCCTGGTCCAGCACCCGCAGCACCTTGGCCCCAAAACGCCTGGCCACCCCGGCACGCGGCAGCGCCCGAAACGCCCCCCAGGTGCGGCATCCCATGCGCTCCAGGCTGGCCCCATGCGGGCGCAGGGCGGTCAGCGTGTGCAAGGGCAAATCGTTCACGTTCTGCACCGGAGGCGCGCGCCCGGCCTGCGCCATGCGCAACCAGGCCTGCGCCACCAAAGCCGTCCGCCCGCAGCCCCACACCGCCTGCGTGCCGGGCGGTTGTGCCCCCGCTTCCCTGGTGGCGGGGTGATCCGGCAGCCCGCCGGATGCGTCGGCCCAGGCCTGCAGCACCTGCGCCAGCAAGGCATTGCGCCCGCCCCAGAGCCGCTCGGTGGTGGACACCTCCAGCAGCACCGCCTCGCCATCCACCAGTGCCACGCGCGGCGTAAAGCGCAAGGCCCACCAGCCAGCCGCTGCGGCGTGCATCGCTGCGCCCGAAGGTGCTGCGGGCTCACCGCACCAGGGCAACGGCAGCGCGATCCAGTGCATGGCCCCTCCTCTCTGGCCCTGCCATCCCAGGCGCCAGCGCCGGACGCACCGGCAGCGCCGCGGGTGCCCCCAGGTCCGGCGCTGCATTGCGGCGCACCACCAGGGCATTGGCGATCCACTGCGCTGCGCGCCGGCGCTCGGCCTGCGCCGCCAGCACCTGCGCCAGACTGGGGTGGCAGCCTGGCAGATCCAGCCCCTGCGCCAAAGGCGGCCCCCGGCGCTTGAGGATCTGCACCTGCATGCCGGGCGATGCGGCGGCATCGCTCGGCAGGGCCAGCCCTTGCACCTGCAGCCGCAACAAGGCCGGCGACGCCTGCTGAGCGGCACTGACCGGGCGAAACACCCACAGCAACTGCTGTTGCTGCGCCGCTGCCAATTGCAGCCTGCGCAAGGCCGCAGGTTGTGCCTGCGGCAACCAGGCCATGACAGCCAGGACATCACGGCAGCGCAGCGCCTGTTCGGCCGCCCAGAGCGCGGCCTTGGCGCTATCGGCCCGCACCAGGCACAAGCGCTCGGCCGACAGCCCCTGCGCCTTGAGCGCCGGGCCAAAAGGCTCGCACGGTGGTGCCACCACCACCACGGCCCCCACCCGCCGGGCCGTAGCCTGCGCCAGTGCGGGCAGCACCAGCTGCCACTCGTGCAGGCCCGCCATGGGCTGCAGCACCTCGCTCAACGCCCCCACGGGCCAGCCACCGCCCGGCAGTTGCGCATCAAGCTGCGCAAACCCCGTGGGCAGCACCTTCTGCGGGCCCGAACCCAGCGTGTCCGCATGCCAGACACCGGGCACGGCAGACGGCAGATCGAACGCAACCCGCAGGGAAAGGCGTGGTGCAGGCATGGCGGTACAGGGGCTTGAGAAAATAAAACACTGTAAATATAACCAGTATTTTTAGCCCTGGGCCAAATGCCGCCGCAACTGATGGGAAGGAAATTTTTTGGCGGCCCGCCCTTTATGCGGTGGAGCGCGGCAACTGTGATGCCCAAAAGGCAGACGGCTACAGCTTGCGCAGCGCCCAATCACACCAGTCGGCCACTGCGGTATCCGCAGGCGTCGCACGCTCCGACAGTTGGGGCCAGCGGCGATGGCAGGCGTTCAGGATGCTTTGCAGCTGCCACAAAGCCTCCCTCCCTACCAGGGCCATCTCGGCCATTCCAATAGCGTCGCCTTGCAGTTGCGCCATCAGTTCGCCCAGATGCTGCGGGTGCGATCCGGCTTCTACAAGGGCTTTTTGCAAGGCCAGAAGGCGGGTGTCGGCAAATGCAAACGCACTGCCCGCCGGCGCTTGGGTGCCAGCACCTTCAGGCAAGGCCGCCTTGAGCTGCTCCCAGTAGATAAAGGCTTCGGCCAGCAGGTCGATCTGGCGCGTGGCATCGTTGCCCAGCGGCATCAGGGCGGAATCGCGCGCCACATCTTCCTGCAGCAGCGGCAGCACATGGGCCACCAGTGCGGCCGGGAACTTGCGGTGGTTCAGACGCAGCATCAGCGACAGCCGCTGGGCGGGCATGTCGGTGTATTTTTCGTAGAAGGCCGCCACCACCTCGGCCAGCAGCAGGATGCGCCCCATGGGCGAAATGTCTGCCCCGGACAGGCCTCGCGGGTAGCCGCTGCCATCCATGCGTTCGTGGTGCTCCAGCACAGCAATCTCCACGGGCCGGGCGTACACCCCGGCATCCCGGAGCATCAGCATGGAGGTGATGGGATGGGCCACCAGGTGCTTGCGCTGCACGCCAGTGACCTTATTGAGGGGGTCCATCCAGGCCGGATCCATGTGCAACACACCCACATCGTGCAGCAGCGCAGCGGCCGCCAGCGACACGCAGTCGCGTTCGCCCAGGCCGTTTTTCAGCCCCAGGAAAACAGCCACCATCATCATCTGCAGGCTGTGCTCGAACAGGTCAGGCCGCTGCTCGCGCATCACCGTCAGCTTGAAGGCAATGGGCTCGGGCAGGGGCAGTGAGCGCAAGGGCGCCAGCAGCCTGGCGGCAGAGCCGAGGGCCTGCACCAGCATCTGGGGCAAGGCGTTCTGCTCGGCCAGATCGCGCCCGGCAGCGATCAATGCCGGCACATCCACCGCATTCTCGACCGTCAGGTGCCGGTCGATGGGATCGCGCAACTTGTGCTGCACCAGATGGTCATACAGACGGCTGTCGATGCGTGCCCCTTTTTCCACCAGTTTGATGCCGTTGTCGGTATAGATGGCATCCTGGGTCACCACCGCTCGGCGGTCGGCCATGTTGGCGAGCGCGCGCAGGTAGTGCGGGCTGTCAGTGGCCGTGGCTGTAGCAGTAGCAGTGGCCGCCAGGAATGGATCTGTCATGCGGAAACTTCAAAAGGGACAGCCTTGAATATAAGACCAGAGGGGGCGGCTCGCCCATGCAAAAGGCCCGCTTGCGCGGGCCCATCTTGAGGCAAGTCAAGCAGCGCCTTCAGTGCAGCAGCGTAACGCCCGTCTTGGCCTGCAGGGTCTCGAACGTGACGCCAGGCGCCAGCTCCACCACCTTGAGGCCCAAGGGCGTCACGTCCATCACGGCCAGGTCAGTGATGATGCGGTCCACCACGCCCACACCCGTGAGCGGCAGCGTGCAGCGGGGCAGGATCTTCAGGTCTTCGGTGCCGTCTTTTTTGCGGGCCACATGCTCCATGAGCACGATCACGCGCTTGACGCCGGCCACCAGGTCCATGGCGCCACCCATGCCCTTGACCATCTTGCCGGGAATCATCCAGTTGGCCAGGTCGCCCTGCTCGCTCACCTGCATGGCGCCCAGGATGGACAGGTTGATCTTTCCGCCCCGGATCATGGCAAACGACTGGTCGCTGCTGAAGATCGACGAGCCCGGGATGGTGGTCACGGTCTGCTTGCCGGCGTTGATCAGGTCGGCGTCCACCTTGTCTTCGGTGGGAAACGGGCCAATGCCCAGCATGCCGTTTTCGGACTGCAGCCACACTTCCTTGTCGCCTGTGAAGTTGGCCACCAGCGTGGGAATGCCGATGCCCAGGTTCACATAAAAACCGTCTTCGAGTTCTTGGGCCGCACGGGCGGCCATCTGGTCTTGGGTCCAAGGCATGGTCAGGCTCCTGCTTTCTCTGTGACGGTTCTTTTCTCGATGCGCTTTTCGGGATGGGCGTGGTGCACGATGCGGTGCACATAGATACCGGGCAGATGAATCTGGTCGGGGTCGATCGTGCCCGTTTCCACCACCTCTTCCACCTCGACGATGCACAGTTTTCCGGCCATGGCCACGGCAGGGTTGAAGTTGCGTGCCGTCAGGCGAAACTGCAGGTTGCCCGATTGGTCGGCGCGCCAGGCCTTGACCAGCGAGACATCGGGCACCAGCGAGCGCTCCATCACATAGGTTTCGCCGTCGAACTCACGCAGCTCCTTGCCGTCAGCCACGATGGTGCCCACGCCGGTCTTGGTGAAAAAGGCCGGAATGCCCGCGCCGCCAGCGCGCAGCTTCTCGGCCAGCGTGCCCTGGGGCGTGAACTCCAGCTCCAGCTCCCCCGCCAGGTACTGGCGCTCGAACTCTTTGTTCTCGCCCACATAGGACGAGATCATTTTCTTGATCTGGCGCGTTTCGAGCAGCTTGCCCAAGCCAAAGCCATCCACGCCGGCGTTATTGGAGATCACGGAGAGGTTTTTCACGCCCGAATCGCGCAGCGCATCGATCAGCGCCTCGGGAATGCCGCACAGGCCGAAGCCACCCACGGCCAGCAACTGGCCATCGGCAACCACGCCCTCAAGGGCCTTGGCTGCGGAAGGAAATAACTTTTTCACCACGATCTCCTTGATAGTTTTGATGCGCTACGATACTACGTAGATAGATAAGTAGTACCCCGTAAAGATTTGCACTATGGACGTTGATTACAGACTGGCCTTTGAATTTGCTCCCGTGGGTTTGGTGCTCTCGCGCAACCGCACCATGGTGGATTGCAACCGGCTGGTCTGTGAAATATTTGGCGCCTCGCGGGAGGTGCTGATCGGGCAATCTTTTGAGGTGCTCTACCCCAGTGCCGATGAGTACGAGCGTCTGGGTGCGCACATGGAACCCATCCTGAACGCCAAGGGCCACTATGCCGACAACCGCATCATGAAACGGGCCAACGGCGAAGTTTTCTGGTGCCATGTGTCAGGCCGGGCCCTCAACCGCAACGCTCCGCACGAATCAGGGATCTGGAGCTTTGAAGATCTCAGCGCGCAGCGCACCGTCAAGGCCGAACTCACGGGGCGTGAACGCGAAGTGGCAGCCAAGCTGCTCGAAGGCCTGACCTCCAAGGAAATCGGCAAGGCCCTGGAGATCAGCCACCGCACCGTGGAAATCTACCGCGCCCGCCTGATGCGTAAATACAGCGCCTCCACGGCCGCCGATCTGGTGCACAAGCTGGTGGCAGGTAATTAATCCCCATTGCGGCATGGAGGGGCGGCCGTGTCAGCCGCCTCGCCCATGCAGAAAGCACAACGCCACCTGCCCGACCCAAGCGGGCCAGGCAGGTGGCGTGATCAAGGCGCTCAGGCGCTGGTGGTCGCTTCAGCCAGATCGAAGCGGTCCAGGTTCATCACCTTGGTCCAGGCCGCCACAAAGTCGCGCACAAACTTTTCGTGGGCATCGGCGCTGGCATAGACCTCGGCCAGGGCCCGCAGCACCGCGTTGGAGCCAAACACCAGATCGTTGCGGGTGGCTGTGTACTTGACCGCACCGCTCTTGCGATCCCGGCCCTCGAACACCTGCGCCGTGTCGTCCACCGACTTCCACGCGGTGCCCATGTCCAGCAGATTGACGAAGAAGTCGTTGCTGAGCACGCCCACCTTGTCAGTCAACACGCCGTGCTGGCTGCCGTCGTAATTGGTGCCCAGCACGCGCAGGCCACCGATGAGGGCTGTCAGCTGCGGCGCCGTCAGGGTGAGCTGCTGGGCCTTGTCGATCAACAACTCTTCCGTCGCGGTGCTGCTGGCAACGCGGCGGTAATTGCGGAAACCATCGGGCACCGGCTCCATCACGTCAAAGGACGCGACATCGGTCTGGTCCTGGCGCGCATCGACCCGGCCGGGGGCAAAGGGCACTTGCACCGACACGCCCGCCGCCTTGGCAGCCTGCTCCACGCCCACCACACCGGCCAGCACGATCACATCGGCCAGCGATGCCTTGCCAGACGCCTGCTGGATGGCTTGCAATTGGGGCAGCACACCCACGGCAATGGCGTTCACCGCCCAGTCCTTTTGCGGTGCCAGCGCCAGGCGTGCACCGTTGGCGCCACCGCGCTTGTCGCCGCCGCGGAACGTGGAGGCCGAGGCCCAGGCCACCGACACCAGTTCGCTGACCGACAGGCCCGAAGCCGCGATCTTCGCCTTCAGATCGGCAATGTCAGCCGTCGTGGGCTGGTGCTGCGGCGTGGGCAGCGGGTCTTGCCAGATCAGGTCTTCCTTCGGCACTTCGGGGCCGATGTAACGCGCCTTGGGGCCCATATCGCGGTGGGTCAGCTTGAACCAGGCGCGGGCAAAGGCTTCGTTGAATGCCTGTGGATCGTTCAAGAAGCGGCGCGAGATTTTCTCGAACGCGGGGTCAAAGCGCAGCGTCAGGTCGGTGACCAGCATCGTGGGCTTGCGCTTCTTGGCGGGATCGAACGGGTCGGGAACGATCTCGGGTGCGTCCTTGGCCTCGAACTGGATGGCCCCGGCCGGGCTGCGCGTCTGCACCCATTCGAACTTGAACAAGTTTTCGAAAAAGTTGTTGCTCCACTGGGTGGGCGTCTGGGTCCAGACCACTTCCAGGCCAGAGGTGATGGCGTCAGCGCCGCTGCCGCTGCCGTGGCTGCTGCTCCAGCCCAGGCCCATCTGCTCGATGGGTGCAGCCTCGGGCGCTGCGCCTACATGGCTGGTAGAAGCGGCGCCATGGGTCTTGCCCAGGGTGTGGCCACCGGCGATCAGCGCCACGATTTCCTCGTCGTCCATGGCCATGTTGCCAAAGGTGGCGCGGATGGCGGCTGCGGCAGACAGCGGGTCGCCGCTGGCGTTGGGGCCTTCGGGGTTGACGTAGATCAGGCCCATCTCGGTGGCGGCCAGGGGGTTCTTGGCCAGGGTCTCAGGGTTGCGGTGGGCCAGCCAAGCCTTCTCGTCGCCCCAGTTCACGTCCTGATCGGGTTCCCACACGTCTTCGCGGCCGGCGCCAAAGCCAAAGGTGCGAAAGCCCGCGTTTTCCAGCGCCACATTGCCCGCCAGAATCATCAGGTCGGCCCAGGAGATTTTTTGCCCGTACTTTTGCTTGACCGGCCACAGCAGGCGGCGCGCCTTGTCCAGGCTCACGTTGTCGGGCCAGCTGTTGAGCGGGGCAAAACGCTGCTGCCCGCGCCCGGCACCGCCACGGCCATCCACCGTGCGGTAGGTGCCCGAGCCGTGCCACGCCATGCGGATGAACAGGCCGGTGTAGGTGCCCCAGTCGGCGGGCCACCAGTCCTGCGAATCCGTCAGCAACGCTTTCAGGTCGGCCTTGAGGGCAGAGTAATCGAGCTTTTTGAACTCGGCGGCGTAGTTGAACTTCTCACCCAGCGGGTTGGAACGCTCGGAATGCTGGTTCAGCAAATCCACGCGCAACTGGTTCGGCCACCAGTCGCGGCTGGTGGTGCTGCCGCTGGTACCGGCTGCATGGAATGGGCATTTGGATTCTTCGGTCATGGAGAGCTCCTTGTGTGGATGATGGCAAGCGAAATGATAGTAAGCGGTTCAATAAAAAATAATCAATTCGCGCAATCTTATTGATAGTTTTTGACAACTATCTACCCCAGCAAACCCCAAAACCTGCACCCCACGCCGCAGGCAAGCCCCAGCGCAACGGCCCCCGCCAGGGCTCCGTGGTACGGTCACTGGAATCGACATTGACACCCAAGGAGACCCGCATGAGCCGCTACCCTTTTCCCGACCTGAGTGCCCTGCCCAAAGACATCCGCACCCGCATTCTCGAAGTGCAGGAGAAAGCGGGCTTCATCCCCAACGTGTTCCTGGCGTTTGCGCGCCGTCCGGCCGAATGGCGCGCGTTTTTTGCGTACCACGATGCGCTGATGCTCAAGGAAGAAGGCAGCCTGACCAAGGGCGAGCGCGAGATGATCGTCACTGCCACCAGTGCCGCCAACCAGTGCCTGTATTGCGTGGTGGCCCATGGCGCGATCTTGCGCATCTACGAAAAGAAACCGTTCGTGGCCGACCAGGTGGCCGTGAACCACCGCAAGGCCGACATCACGCCACGCCAGCGCACCATGCTCGACTTTGCAATGAAAGTCTGCCAGCGCTCGCACGAGGTCGAGGATGCCGACTTCACCGCCCTGCACGCCCATGGCTTTGACGACGAGGACATCTGGGACATTGCGGCCATCACGGCGTTCTTTGGCCTGAGCAACCGCATGGCCAGCTTTGCCGGCATGCAGCCCAACCCCGAGTTTTATCTGATGGGCCGCGTGCCCAAAGCCAGAAAACCCACCGAATAACTATGATTTTGATAGCTACCAGCGCTTGATATTAAAGCGCTACACGGCAATTTGATTCAAAATCATCCACTGACCAGCGCCCGCATCCAATCGGGCAGCGACACGGCTTTTTGCTGCGGAAAATCCACCCAGATGGTGGTCGCGCCGCCCGCCGCACAGATGGCGCCCGGCTGGTCCACGCGCTCCATCGTGCCCCAGGTCTCGAACGTGGTGCGGCCCGGGTCGCTGACGTAGAGCTTGAGCAGCACGTCGGCCGGGTATTCCAGCTGCTTGTAGAAATTGCAGAACGCATTGGCGATCACCGGCCCCTGCCCGCGCGGGTCGGGGTTGCAGCCCACCGACACCAGCCATTCGATGCGCGCCGTTTCCAGGTAGCGGAAGTACACGGTGTTGTTGACGTGGCCCATCGCATCCATGTCGCCCCAGCGCACGGGAAAGCGCATTTCAAAGACGAGTTTCTTGACCTCTGGGACGTCAATCTTCATATCGCAAAGCCGTCGTCCGCCGCGATCACTGCGCCATTTACAAAGTGGCTCTGGTCGCTGGCCAGCATCACGATGAGCGCATCCAGGTCCTGCGGCTGCCCCACGCGCTTGCGCGGCAGCATGGAGATGAGTTTTTGGCCCTGCTCGGTGTCCCAATGGTGGTGGTTGATCTCGGTGTCGATGTAGCCGGGGCAGATGGCATTCACGTTGATGCCGAAGCGCCCCCACTCCAGCGCCATGGCGCGGGTCATCTGCACCACGGCGGCCTTGCTCATGCAGTAGGCGCCGATCTGCGGCAGCACCTTGAGCCCGGCCATCGAGGCGATGTTGATGATGCGCCCGCCCGTGAAACTGCCCGGCGCCGCGCCACGCGAGCGCGCCAGCATGCGCTTGCCCACCTCTTGCGCCACAAAGAACGCACCCTTCACGTTGGTGTCGAAGATGAAGTCGTAATCCTCAAGCGTCACGTCCTGGATGCGCTGCGTGGTGCTCACACCCGAGTTGTTGACCAGGATGTCGATGGAGCCCATTTCCGTCTCGGCATGGGCCACTGCGGCCTTGATGGAATCGAGGTCGGTCACATCAAGTTCAACCACATGGGCATCGCCCCCTTCGCCTTCGATGCGGGCCCGCAGTTCCTTGAGCTTTTCCAGCCGCCGGCTGGCCAGCACCACACCGGCACCCGCGCGGGCCAGGGTGCGCGCGAACTGGGCCCCCAGGCCGCTGGAGGCGCCCGTCACCAAGGCTACACGGCCGGACAAATCGATGCTGTAAGCCATTGAGAGTCTCTCCACAAATGAGAAATAGAACGAAAACAGTGAACGAAAACGCCCCTTCGATGGTGCGTATTCGCATGAATACAATCAGTCGCCAGACGGACAGTGCTTTATCGCCTTGTTGCAAAAAATCCATTCATTATCAAACGCCCGACGAGACGCCCATGACAAACCAAGAAATCCTCGCCCAATACGGTCCCCGCGAAGCCATGGAATATGACGTGGTCGTGGTGGGCGGCGGCCCCGCCGGCCTGTCCACCGCCATCCGGCTCAAGCAGCTGGCCGCCGAAAAAGGCCAGGACGTGTCGGTGGTGGTGCTGGAAAAAGGCTCCGAGCCCGGCGCGCACATTCTTTCGGGCGCGATCATGGACCCCAAGGCGCTGACCGAGCTGATTCCCAACTGGAAGGAACTCGGCGCCCCGCTGAACCAGCCCGTCACCGACGACGCCATGGTGTTCCTGGGCGAGAAATCGTCGTTTCGCACGCCCAACTTCCTGCTGCCAGGCTGTTTTCAGAACCACGGCAACTACATCGTCAGCCTGGGCAACGTCACGCGCTGGCTGGCGCAGCAGGCCGAGAACCTGGGCGTGGAAATCTTCCCCGGCTTTGCCGCCGCCGAAGTGCTCTACAACGACAACGGCAGCGTCAAGGGCGTGGCCACCGGCAACATGGGCGTGAGCAAGGAGGGCGAGCCCACGGGCGACTTCCAGCTCGGCATGGAACTGCACGCCAAGTACACCATCTTTGCCGAGGGCGCGCGCGGCCATCTGGGCAAGCAGGTCATCGCCCGCTTCAAGCTCGATGCCGAAAGCGACCCGCAGACCTACGGCCTGGGCATCAAGGAACTGTGGGAAATCGACCCCGCCCGCCACCAGCCCGGCTTTGTGTTGCACACCGCCGGCTGGCCCATGGACAACAACACCTACGGCGGCGCCTTCCTGTACCACATGGAAGACAACAAGGTCACGCTGGGCTTCATCACGGGCCTGGACTACGCCAACCCGTACCTCAGCCCGTTCGAGGAATTCCAGCGCTGGAAGACGCACGCCAACATCCGCTACTACCTGGAAGGCGACGAATCCAAGGGCATCAAGCCGGCCAAGCGCATCAGCTACGGCGCCCGCGCCATCACGGCCGGTGGCCTGATGAGCCTGCCCAAGACCGTGTTCCCGGGCGGCGCGCTGGTGGGCTGCGATGCGGGTTACCTCAACGTCAGCCGCATCAAGGGCAGCCATGCCGCCATCAAGACCGGCATGCTGGCCGCCGAGGCCGCCTATGAGGCCATCACCGGTGGGCGCCAGCACGACGAACTCACGGCCTACCCCAAGGCGTTCGAAGCCAGCTGGCTCTACACCGAGCTGAACAAGGCGCGCAACTTCAAGGCATGGTTCAAGAAGGGCCTGACGGTGGCCACGGTGATGAACGGTATCGAGCAGTTCGCGCTCAAGGGCCACATCCCATGGACGCTGCACCGCGACAAGCCCGACCACGCCTATCTGAAGCCCGCCGCCGAGTGCAAGCCCATCGCCTATCCCAAGCCCGATGGCAAGATCACCTTCGACCGCCTCTCCAGCGTGTTCGTGAGCAACACCAACCACGCCGAAAACCAGCCAGCGCACCTGACGCTGAAAGACACCAGCGTGCCGGTGAACATCAACCTGGCCAAATACGCTGGCCCCGAGGCCCGCTACTGCCCGGCCGGCGTGTACGAGTTTGTGCCCGACGAAGCCAAGGGCGGCAGCGCGCAGCGCCTGCAGATCAACGCGCAAAACTGCGTGCACTGCAAAACCTGCGACATCAAGGACCCGACGCAAAACATTGTCTGGGTCACGCCCGAAGGTGGCGGCGGCCCGAACTACTCGGGCATGTAAAAACCATAGCACCTTGCGCATGAAGGGCCTGCGCTGCAGGCCTTTTTCGTTAATTTTTTAACCGCACCGCGCTGAAATCCCGACCCTGCCACGGGGCGGCTTGCCCCGCTTGCCAGCGCGGTGCCTGAGCGCAGTAAACTTGCTAGTTGGCCCCTTTGCAGCGTGTGCAGGCCAACCCGATCCATCCAAAAAACCAGAAAGACCGCGCAGATGAACATGAAGCAATTGCCCTGGATGTCCCTGGGTGCCCTCGCCCTGGCCGTGGCCGGCGTGGCCCCCGCCAGTGCCCAGCAAAAATCCGTGGCAGTGACCGCAATCGTCGAACACCCCGCCCTCGACTCCGTGCGCGACGGCGTGCAGGCAGGGTTGAAGGAAGCCGGCTTTGAAGCGGGCAAGAACCTCAAGTGGCAGTACCAAAGCGCCCAGGGCAACACCGGCACGGCCGCGCAAATCGCCCGCAAGTTCGTCGGTGACAAGCCCGATGCCATCGTCGCCATCGCCACGCCCTCGGCCCAGGCCGTGATTGCCTCGACCAAGACCGTTCCCGTCGTGTTCTCGGCAGTGACCGACCCGGTGGCGGCCAAGCTGGTGAAGAACTGGGAGCCTTCGCACAACAACGTAACCGGCGTGTCCGACCTGCTGGCGCTCGACAAGCAGATGGACCTGGTCAAGCAGGTGGTGCCGGGTGCCAAGCGCGTGGGCGTGGTTTACAACCCCGGCGAGGCCAATTCGGTCGTCGTGGTCAAGCAGCTGCAGGCCCTGCTGCCCAAGCTGGGCATGACGCTGGTCGAGGCTGCAGCGCCGCGATCGGTGGACGTAAGCAGCGCCGCGCGCAGCCTGATCGGCAAGGTCGATGTGATCTACACCAGCACCGACAACAACGTGGTCTCGGCCTACGAAGCGCTGGTGAAGGTGGGCCAGGAGGCCAAGATTCCGCTGGTGGCTTCGGACACCGACAGCGTCAAGCGTGGCGCCATCGCCGCCTTTGGCATCAACTACCGCGATCTGGGCGAGCAGACCGGCCGCATGGTGGCGCGCATCCTCAAGGGCGAAAAGCCCGGCGACATCAAGCCCGAAGTCAGCACCAAGATGGAACTGTTCGTGAACCCCGGCGCAGCCGAAAAACAGGGCGTGAAGCTGTCTGACGCGCTGATCAAGTCGGCCGCGCAGGTCGTGCAATAAGCGCACAACACCCTGTGCAGGACCGGGTCGTCAGCCCCGGGCCCCTCCGGCAGGAGCCATGCCCCGCGTGGCTCCTGCTTTGTTTTTCCCCTTGCTGGCCCCGCTGCCCATGTCCTTCTTTTCCCTGCTCGGCGCCGTTGAAATCGGCCTGATCTTCAGCCTGGTGGCCCTGGGCGTCTTCATTTCGTTCCGGTTGCTGCGCTTTCCTGACCTCACGGTGGATGGCAGCTTCCCGCTGGGCGGCGCCGTCTGCGCCATTCTGATTTCCACCGGCACCAACGCCTGGGTGGCCACGCTGGCCGCCACGGCAGCAGGCGCCGTGGCCGGGCTGATCACGGGCTGGCTCAACGTCAAGCTCAAGATCATGGACCTGCTGGCCAGCATCTTGATGATGATTGCGCTGTACTCGATCAACCTGCGCATCATGGGCGGGCCCAACGTGCCCCTCATCAACGACCCCACGCTGTTCGTGCTGCTGCAGCCCGAAGGCATGCAGGACTACATTGCGCGCCCACTGATCCTGGCCGTCATCGTGGTGGCCGCCAAGCTGCTGCTGGACTGGTTTTTTGCCACCGAACGGGGCCTGGCCATTCGCGCCACCGGCTCGAATGCCCGCATGGCCCGCGCGCAGGGCGTGAACACCGGCGCCATGATGCTGCTGGGTCTGGCGATTTCCAATGGTCTGGTGGGCCTGGCCGGCGCGCTGTTTGCGCAGACGCAGGGCGGCTCGGACATCTCCATGGGCATCGGCACCATCGTCATCGGCCTGGCCGCCGTGATCGTGGGCGAGAGCATCCTGCCCTCGCGCCGCCTGATTTATGCCACGCTGGCCGTGATCATTGGTGCCATCGCCTACCGCTTCTTCATTGCGCTGGCGCTCAACAGCGACTTCATCGGCCTAAAGGCGCAGGATTTGAATCTGATCACCGCCGTGCTGGTGGCCGTGGCGCTGGTGATTCCGCAGCTCAAGCGCAAGCTCGCCAAGCGCAAGCCGTCCTGAACCCGCGCACCGAAAGAGCCCCATGCTGAGCGCCCAACACCTCGAAATCACCTTCAACCCCGGCACGCCGATTGAAACGCGCGCCCTGCGCGGCATGTCGCTGGACATTCCGGCCGGGCAATTTGTCACCGTCATCGGCTCCAACGGTGCCGGCAAGTCCACCTTTCTCAACGCCATCTCGGGTGACCAGTCGGTGGACAGTGGCCGCATCGCCATCGACGGCGTGGACGTCACGCGCATGCCCGTGTGGGCCCGCGCAGAGCGCGTGGCCCGCGTGTTCCAGGACCCGATGGCCGGCACCTGCGAAGACCTCACCATCGAAGAAAACATGGCACTGGCGCAGCGCCGCGGCACCTTCCGCAACCTGGGCCGCGCCGTCAAGGCATCGATGCGCGAGGGTTTTCGCGAACGCCTGGCCACGCTGGGCCTGGGCCTCGAAAACCGCCTGACCGACCGCATCGGCCTGCTCTCGGGCGGCCAGCGCCAGGCCGTGAGCCTGCTGATGGCGGCGCTGCAGCCGTCGCGCATCCTGCTGCTCGACGAGCACACCGCCGCGCTCGACCCGCGCACCGCCGACTTCGTGCTGCGGCTGACCGAGCGCATCGTGCAGGAGAGCAAGCTGACCACCATGATGGTCACGCACAGCATGCGCCAGGCGCTCGACGTGGGCGAACGCACCGTGATGCTGCACCAGGGCCAGGTAGTGCTCGATGTTTCCGGCGAAGAGCGCAAGCGCCTGGATGTGCCCGACCTGCTGCACATGTTTGAAAAAGTGCGCGGCGAAAAGCTGTCGGACGACGCCCTGCTGCTGGGTTGAGGCGGGCGTGGGCTGCGCCTTTTCAATATCAAATTGATAGCTGCATGCGCTTACTGGATAAGCACAGGCGGCCAATTTGGCTTGAATATCAGTCCACAAACAGCGGCAGATCGGCTTTTTTGAGCGTGCGCAGCACAAAGCTGGATCGGCTGTGGCGGATGCCCTTGATCTTGTAGAGCTTCTCGCGCAGCAGGCGCTCATAGTCGCGCGTGTCTTTCACGACCACGCGCAGCAGGTAGTCGTAGTCGCCCGACACCAGGTGCGCCTCAATCACCTCGGGAATGCTGGCCAGGGTTTCGCCAAATTTTTCCAGCGTGTTGTCGGAATGGCTGTCGAGCGTGACCATCACCAGCACCGTGTCCGACAGATCAAGCGCGCGCGGATTCAGGCGCACGGTGTAGCCCTCGATCACGCCGGCCTCTTCCATCTTCTTGATGCGCCCCCAGCATGGCGAGGGGCTCAGGCCCACGGCCTGGCCGATCTCCTGCAGGCTGGCGCGGGCGTTGGCCTGCAAAACGGAGAGGATTTTTCTGTCGAGACGGTCTATGTGCCACATTATTCCAAAAAGACCGCATTGGCAGAAAATTTTTCTGAAAACAACCCGAAACAACGCCAATTCAGAAGATTAATCGGCCATCCGCGCGGCATACTTTGCTGCATCAAGGCGCTCTTACCCGGGTGCACAAACTGACAAGGCCCCGGCGGGTTACCGCCCGCCCGGGGCGCTTGGCAAGCATCCCCCCAACGCTACCTGTTGCTGCCCTGTCCCGCATGTGACCCCGGTGCGCTGCGATGCGCCTGGCACGCCGCTGATAAGCATGCTTACCAGCACAAACCCCGATGCCCGGCGCCATGTTGCAGCGCCATAATTTTTGCAGTGCGCGGCGCAGGCCCGCGCCGCAACCTGCACCGCAGGCCACACGCAATCACACCCCTCAGGAGACACCATGCAATTGACCAGACTCGTCGTCGGCCTCGGCCTTGCCATCGGCTTCATGGCCAGCGCTGCCGCGCAGACCACCATGCGCATCAGCATCTCGACGGCGCAGAACTCGCACCAGGGCGTGGCCATTGACACCTTTGCCAAGGAAGTCGAAAAGCGCACGGGCGGCCGCTACAAGGTGCAAACCTTCTACAACGGCGCACTGGGTGGCGAGCGCGAGTCGATTGAAGCCGTGCAGCTGGGCACGCAAGAGCTGGCCTTCAGCTCCACCGGCCCCATCCCCAATTTCGTGCCCGAAACAAAAATCCTCGATGTGCCCTTCCTGTTCCGCGACAAGGCCCATGCGCGCGCCGTGCTCGACGGCCCCATCGGCCAGGAGATGCTGACCAAGTTCGACAGCAAGGGCTTCAAGGCCCTGGCCTGGGCCGAAAACGGCTTTCGCCACATGACCAACAGCAAGCGCGACGTGAAGGAGCCCGGCGACCTCAAGGGCCTGAAGATGCGCACGATGGAGAACCCCGTGCACATCGCGGCCTACAAGGGCTTTGGCATCATCACCACGCCCATGGCCTTCCCCGAGGTGTTCACCGCCCTGCAGCAAGGCACCGTGGACGGCCAGGAGAACCCGCTGCCCGTGATCATCTCGGCCAAGTTCGACCAGGTGCAAAAGCACCTCACGCTCACCGGTCATGTGTACTCGCCCTGCATCTTCGTGATGAACAAGGCGGCTTTTGACAAGCTCAGCGCTGCCGACAAGCAGGCCTTCCTCGACGCCGCCAAGGAAGGCACCAAGGCCAACCGCGCGCGCGTGGACGAAGACGACGCCAAGGGCGTGGCCGACCTGCGAGCCAAGGGCATGACCGTGATCGACACCGTGGACAAGGCCAAGTTCGTGGCCGCGTTGGCCCCCGTCAATGCCGAGTTTGAAAAGCAGTTCGGCAAGGCAGCGCTCGACAAGATCCGCAACGTGAAGTAATCCGCACAGCGCTTTCTTTTTGATAGCTATCAGCGCCCGTCGGCAAAGCGCCAACGGGCGTTTTTATTCATACATTCTGTTGTCCGGCCCGTGCCGCCCATGAAAAACATCTTTCTTTCTTTTGAGCGCTGGTGCACCAGGTTGGCCATGCTCGGCGCCTGCGCCATGCTGGCCCTGGCCTCGACGCTGGGCATGTTCCAGATCCTGATGCGCTTCGTGTTCGAGCAGCCCGCTGAGTGGACCGAGGTGCTGATCCGTTTCAGCCTGATCTGGATGGTGTTTCTGGCCATTCCGGCCGCGTTTCGCCAGGGGGCGATGGTGAGCGTCGACGTGCTGTACCGCTGGAGCCCGCCGCGCGTTCGCCGCGTGCTCGACTGGGTGGTGTGCCTGGCCGCGCTGGCATTGATCGGCGTGATCATCTGGTGGGGCTGGGACTACGCGCAGCGCGGCGGCGTGCAGAGCATGGCCGGGCTGGAGTCGGTGTCGATGTTCTGGGCGTATCTGGCCATGCCCGTGGGCGGATTGTTCTGCGTGGTGGGAATCATCGGCAACCTGATCGATCCCCAGCGCATGGAACTGGAGACCGCGCAATGACGCCAGTAATGATCTCCACCATGGTGCTGTGCTTTGCACTCACCGTCTCCGTGGCCGTGTCGATCGGGCTGGCCTCCATCCTGGGCATTCAGGTGGCCAACGCCAACATGCTGATCGCGGTCAAGGAGATGTTCGCCTCGATCAACAAGTTTCCGCTGGCCGCCATTCCGTTTTTCATCCTGGCGGGCAACCTGATGGAAACCGGCGGCATCTCGCGCCGGCTGGTCGAGTTTGCCAAGAGCATCGTGGGCGGCGTGCAGGGCGGCCTGCCCATGACCTGCGTGCTCACCTGCATGATCTTTGCGGCGGTGTCGGGCTCGTCGGTGGCCACCACTTTTGCCATTGGCGCCATTTTGATCCCTGCGCTCATCAAGCATGGCTACCCCACCAGCTATGCTGCAGCGCTGCAGGCCACCAGCGCCGAGTTGGGCGTGATCATTCCGCCCTCCATTCCCATGATCCTGTACGGCGTGAGCGCCGAGGTGTCGATTGGCGAGCTGTTCATCGCCGGCTTTGGCCCGGGCCTCTTGATCAGTGGCGCGCTGATGCTGTTTGTCTGGGCCTACTGCAAATACAAGGGCTGGGGCAAGAACGATGGCGATGGCCGCATGCCCTTTGGCAAAGCCACGCTGCAGGCCGGCTGGGCATTGTTCATGCCCGTGATCATTCTGGGCGGCATCTACGGCGGCGTCTTCACCCCCACCGAGGCCTCGGCCGTGGCGGTGTTCTATGCGCTGGTGGTGGGCGTGGTGATCTACCGCGAGATCAAGGTCAAGGACCTGTTCGCCATCCTGCGCAAGTCGGCCATCTCGTCGGCGGTGATCATGTTCATCATCGCCAACGCCGGGTTGTTTGCCTTCCTCATCACGCGCGCCGGCGTGCCCGATGCCATTGGCCGCTGGCTGGAGGCGGTGTTGCAATCCCCCACCCTGTTCCTGCTGGGTGTGAACGCGGCGCTGTTCATCATCGGCATGTTCATCGAGACCAGCGCGGCCATCATCGTGCTGGCGCCCATCCTGGCGCCCGTGGCAATGCACTTCGGCGTGGACCCGGTGCACTTCGGCCTGATCATGGTGGTGAACCTGGCACTGGGCATGATCACGCCGCCCTTTGGCGTGAACCTGTTTGCCGCCTGCACGGTGGCGCGCATATCGCTCGACCGCATCGTCAAGCACCTGCTGCCGTTCGTGGGGGTGATCCTGGTGTGCCTGATGGTCGTCACCTATGTGCCGTGGATTTCGCTGGCGCTGCGCGATCTGGTGTACGCGAAGTAAGTACAATCGTGCCCGTCAGGAGAGAGTGCCCCGTCCCTTGCATTGCAAGATGAGAGGCACCGCCGAAGGCGCAGGAACACCCGAACGCTCAGGCAAAAGGACTGGCAAACGCCCGCAGTGATGCGGGCGTTCCCTTGCTGGAGAGAGATGGCCCGCACCATGCGAAGGCCATCCACCGAAGGAGCAAGCCGCACAGCCAGCCAGGGTGTTGCGGTGAATCTCTCAGGTAAAGCGGACAGCAGGGCAAATCCCGTGGCACATGTGCCGCGGCCCCCATTTGCCCTGGAGCTTTCATGTCCGCCCCTGCCGCCGCCCCCCTGCTCAACACGCCCCTGAACGCCCTGCACATCGAGCTGGGCGCCCGCATGGTGCCGTTTGCCGGCTATTCCATGCCCGTGCAATACCCCGCTGGCCTGATGGCCGAGCACCAGCACACGCGCAGCGCTGCTGGATTGTTCGACGTGTCCCACATGGGCCAGCTCAAACTGGTCGGCCCCGACGCCGCTGCCGCGTTCGAGAGCCTGATGCCCGTCGATGTGATCGACCTGCCCGTGGGCAAGCAGCGCTACGGGCTGCTGCTGAACGACGCGGGCGGCATCATCGACGACCTGATGTTCTTTCGCGTGGCGCAAAACGAGATCTTCGTGATCGTCAACGGCGCCTGCAAGGTGACCGATATCGCGCACATCCAGGCCCGCATCGGCCAGCGCTGCGAAGTCATCCCCATACCCGACCACGCGCTGCTGGCGCTGCAGGGCCCCCAGGCCGTCACCGCCTTGTCGCGCCTGGCGCCGGGCATTGAAAAGCGGGTGTTCATGACCGGCGGCAACTATTCCATCGCCGGCTGCGACTGCTTTGTCACGCGCAGCGGCTACACCGGCGAAGACGGCTTCGAAATCTCGGTGCCCGCCGCGCAGGCCGACACCCTGGCCCGCGCCCTGCTCGCGCAGCCTGAAGTCAAGCCCATCGGCCTGGGCGCGCGCAACTCGCTGCGCCTGGAAGCGGGCCTGTGCCTGTATGGCAACGACATCGACACCACCACCACCCCCGTGGAAGCGGCCATTGGCTGGGCGATGCAGAAGGTGCGCCGAACCGGCGGTGCCCGCGCAGGCGGCTTCCCCGGCGCCGACACGGTGCTGGCGCAACTCGACAACCCGGCCAGCCTGCAGCGCAAACGCGTGGGCCTGATCGCGCTGGAGCGCGTGCCCGTGCGCGAACACACCGAGCTGCAAAGCCTGGACGGCCAGAAGATCGGCGAAGTCACCAGCGGCCTCCTGGGCCCCACCATCGACAAACCCGTGGCCATGGGCTACGTGCTGCCCGCCCATGCGGCCCTGGGCACGCGCGTCAACGCCATCGTGCGCGGCAAGGCCGTGCCCATGGAAGTGAGCACCATGCCCTTTGTGCCTACCCGCTACTACCGCGGCTAATTACTCCACGCCGCCGCCGCTGGGCCCGGCTACATTCCGGATTCCTTCCATTTTTTCCAGGAGCTTTTCCATGACGATCAAATTTTCCAAAGACCACGAATGGATCAACGCCGCCGACGCCAATGCGGCCGTGGTCGGCATCACCGTGCACGCCCAGGACGCGCTGGGCGACGTGGTGTTTGTGGACCTGCCCGCCGTGGGCACCACGTTTGCCCAGGGCGACGTGGCCGGTGTGGTCGAGTCCGTCAAGGCCGCCGCCGACGTGTACATGCCGGTCTCCGGCGAAGTGGTCGAAGTGAACGAAGCCCTGCGCGCCGACCCCTCGCTGGCCAACTCCGACCCGCTCAACACCGGCTGGTTCTTCAAGGTCAAGCTCAGTGACGCCAGCCAGCTCGATGCGCTGCTGGACGAAGCCACCTACGCCGATTTCGCCAAGAACGCCTGAGACGAATTTGCCTTCAACCCGCTAACGTCGTTGGTCGCCTTGCCGTGCTACAGCACTGTCTGCGGCTTCCCGCCTAGTTAGCCGGCTGAATGCAAATCCGCATGGCGCCCTACCCTCCCGTTTGAGAACCTGCACTATGTTGATGCCAACCGCCCTGCCGCTCGGCGAGCTTGAAAACGCCACCGAGTTCCTGCCCCGCCACATCGGCATCGATGCGGCCGACGAAGCGCACATGCTGTCGGTGATCGGCGAGGCCTCGCGCCGCGCCCTTATCGACTCCATCGTGCCGCGATCCATTGCACGAAGCAGCGCCATGGACCTGCCCCTGCCGATTACGGAAGCGGCGGCGCTGGCCGAACTCAAGGCGATGGCATCGAAAAACCAGGTTCTCAAGAGCTTCATCGGCCAGGGCTACTACGGCACGCACATCCCCGGCGTCATCCTGCGCAACATCCTGGAAAACCCCGCCTGGTACACGGCCTACACGCCCTACCAGGCCGAAATTTCGCAAGGCCGCATGGAGGCGCTGGTCAACTTCCAGACCATGGTGTGCGACCTCACCGCCATGCCGATCGCCAATGCATCCATGCTGGACGAAGCCACCGCAGCGGCCGAGGCCATGACGCTGGCCAAGCGCTCGGTGAAGAGCAAAAGCAATGTGTTTGTTGTAGCCGGTGACGCGCACCCGCAGACCATCGAAGTGATCCAGACCCGTGCCAAGCCGCTGGGCATCGACGTGGTGCTGGCCAATTCCGCCGCTGAGTGGGATGCCGCGCTGGACGGCGAGTATTTCGCCGTGCTGGCCCAATACCCCGCCACCAGCGGCCGCATCGACGACCTGCGCGCCGACGTGGAAAAGGTCCATGGCAAGCACGCTGCATTTATCGCCGCGGCCGATCTGCTGGCCCTCACGCTGATCACCCCGCCCGGCGAATGGGGCGCCGATATTGTGGTGGGCACCACCCAGCGCCTGGGCATGCCCATGGGCGCGGGCGGCCCGCACGCGGCCTACATGGCCTGCCGCGACGACTTCAAGCGCAGCCTGCCCGGCCGCCTGGTGGGCGTGAGCGTGGACGTGCACGGCAAGCCCGCCTACCGCCTGGCGCTGCAAACGCGCGAGCAGCACATCCGCCGCGAAAAAGCCACCTCCAACATCTGCACCGCGCAGGTGCTGCCGGCCGTGATTGCCAGCATGTACGCCGTGTACCACGGCCCCCAGGGCTTGAAACGCATTGCCCAGCGCGTGGCCAGCTACACCGCCATCCTGGCCAAGGGGCTGGAGCAGCTCGGCGCGCCAGTGCGCCCGCAGGCCTGCTTCGACACGCTGACGCTGAAGACCGACGGCGCTACCAAAGCGATAGCTGCCCGCGCAGTATCCATGGGCGCCAACCTGCGAATTTACTTCGAAAACCAGCTGTGCATCTCGCTCGACGAGACCACCACGCGCGCCGACATCGAGCTGCTGTGGAAGATCTTCGCCCAGGACGGCCAGCCGCTGCCCACGTTTGACGCCTTTGAAAAGGGCGTGGAGCCGCTGATCCCCGCCGAACTGCGCCGCACCAGCGCCTACCTCACGCACCCGGTGTTCAACACCCACCACAGCGAAACCGGCATGCTGCGCTACATCCGCCAGCTGTCCGACAAGGACCTGGCGCTGGACCGCAGCATGATCCCGCTGGGCAGCTGCACCATGAAGCTCAACGCCACGAGCGAGATGATCCCCATCACCTGGCCCGAGTTTGCCAACGTGCACCCCTTCGCACCCGCCGACCAGCTCGAAGGCTACCGCCTGCTCGACGAGCAGCTGCGCGCCTGGCTGTGCCAGGCCACGGGCTATGCCGGCATCAGCCTGCAGCCCAACGCCGGCAGCCAGGGCGAATACGCGGGCCTGCTGGCCATCAAGGCCTACCACGAAGCCCAGGGCCACGGCCACCGCAACATCTGCCTGATCCCCAGCAGCGCGCACGGCACCAACCCTGCCAGCGCGCAGATGGCGGGCATGCAGGTGGTGGTGACCCAATGCGATGCCAACGGCAACGTGGACATGGCCGACCTGCAGGCCAAGTGCGAGCAACACAGCGCCAACCTGGCCGCGGTGATGATCACCTACCCCAGCACGCACGGCGTGTTCGAGACCCAGGTCAAAGAGCTGTGCGCGCTGGTGCACCAGCACGGCGGCCGCGTTTATGTGGACGGCGCCAACATGAACGCCCTGGTGGGCGTGGCCGCGCCCGGCGAGTTCGGCGGCGACGTGAGCCACCTGAACCTGCACAAGACCTTCTGCATTCCCCACGGCGGCGGGGGCCCCGGCGTGGGCCCCGTGTGCGTGGTGGCCGACCTTGTGCCCTACCTGCCCGGCCATGCCACGGCCGGCGTGGCCGGTGGCGTGGGCGCCGTGTCGGCAGCCCCCCTGGGCAATGCCGCCGTGCTGCCCATCAGCTGGATGTATTGCCGCATGATGGGTGCCGAGGGCCTGCAAGCGGCCACCGAAACCGCCATCCTCTCGGCCAACTACATCAGCGCGCGCCTCAAGGACCACTACCCCACGCTGTACGCCAGCGAAGGCAAAGACGGCAAGCCGGGCCACGTGGCCCACGAGTGCATCCTGGACCTGCGCGGCTTGAAGGAAACCAGCGGCGTGATGGCCGAAGACGTGGCCAAGCGCCTCATCGACTACGGCTTCCACGCCCCCACGCTGAGCTTCCCCGTGCCCAACACGCTGATGGTGGAGCCCACCGAGAGCGAGACGCTGTTCGAGATCGACCGCTTCATCGACGCGATGATCGCCATCCGCGAAGAAATCCGCCAGATCGAATCCGGCGCCTGGCCGCAGGACAACAACCCGCTGAAAAACGCCCCGCACACGGCCGAGAGCCTGCTGGGCAGCGAATGGGCCCGCCCCTACACCCGCGAGGCAGCCGCCTACCCGGTGGCGGCCCTGCGCAGCAACAAGTACTGGTCGCCCGTGGGCCGCGTGGACAACGTCTATGGCGACCGCAACCTGTTCTGCAGCTGCTTGCCAGTGAGCGAACTGGCGTAACGAGCGCTGATGCAGCGCTTTGATGGCGCTGCCCCATGAAAACAAAGGCCCGGTGACGGGCCTTTGTGCTTTACAGCGCATCGAGCGGGCTGAGCACACCGCGCCCACCCTTGTTGAGCACATGGGTGTAAATCATGGTGGTGCTCACATCGGCATGGCCCAGCAGCTCTTGCACCGTGCGAATGTCGTAGCCCGCTTGCAACAAATGCGTAGCGAATGAATGGCGCAGCACATGCGGACTCACCGGCTTGTCGATCTGCGCCAGCTGGGCCGCCTCGCGCACTGCGCGCTGCACCGACTCGGGGTACACATGGTGGCGCCGCTCCAGCAAAGCGCCCGTCACTGCGTCGGGGCGCGGATCAACGGAGCGCACCGGCGACGGAAAGACCCATTGCCAAGCCCAGCTGCGGTCCGCATGGGCGTACTTCACCGCCAGCGCATGCGGCAAATGCACACGGCCAAAACCCGCCTCCACGTCCTTTTCGTGCAACGCCCGCGCCTTCTGCAATTGCTGCTGCAAAGGACCGATCAGGTTTTCGGGCAACACGGTGATGCGGTCTTTATTCCCTTTGCCTTCGCGAATCACAATCTCGCGCCGGGCAAACTCCACATCCTTGACGCGCAGGCGCAGCGCCTCCAGCAAGCGCATACCCGTGCCATACAGCAACTGCGCAATCAGCCCGGTGATGCCCTGCATGTGTAACAGCAAAGTGCGCACCTCGGTGGCCGTCAACACCACCGGCAGGCGTCTGGGCGTTTTGGCCTGCACCACATCTTCCAGCCAGGGCAAATCCACACCCAGCACCTGCTTGTACAAATACAGAATCGCCGCCTTGGCCTGGTTCTGGGTCGATGCAGACACCTGGCGCTGCACCGCCAAATGTGTCAAAAATGCTTCTACCTCCGCCGCACCCATCTCTTGCGGGTGGCGCTTTCCGTGAAACAGAATAAAGCGCCGCGCCCAATCGACATAAGCCGTTTCGGTGCGAATGCTGTAATGGCGCGTGCGCAGATGGTCACGCAAACGATCCAAAAGTTTGGGCGCTGGGGCGCCGCCCGGACCGGCAGACGCGGTGGGTGCAGCACGATCGGAAGACGATGTCATCCGGAAAATTTTAGGTTTGCCTAAACGGCATCACCTGGGTACTATCCCTATGTACCAATGGATACATCTTGTTTTGGCAGACCAACTTGCTTACGATGGCTGTCGTCTAATTCTAGTTAGGCCCACAAGAAGAAGCACCGTGCCAATATTCGAACGTGCATCCGCATCAGATGTCCCAGCGCTCAGCGAGTTGCTGGATGTACTGTTTACTCAAGAGGTTGAGTTCAAGCCAGACACGGCAGCTCAATGCAAGGGTTTATCAACCATCATTGGCAACCCGGATCTGGGCGCCATCTTGGTTGCGCGGGAAGGCCGGACCGTTTTAGCAATGGTCAACTTGCTATTCACCATTTCTACGGCACTTGGTGAACGTGTCGCACTTCTCGAAGACATGGTGGTATCACCCGGCGCTCGTGGCTCAGGCGTCGGATCACATCTCCTCAATTACGCAATTGACTTTGCGCGCTTGAGTGGAGTAAAACGAATCACACTTCTCACGGATCGTGAGAACACATCAGCACAGCGCTTTTATGCGAAGCACGGTTTCTCCGAGTCCACCATGGTCCCGCTTCGGCGAACGATCCCCTAAAGCCATGAGCAAATCAACGACTCAATTGCCTGTCTCGGTTTCACGCTTGAAGTGCAACATTAAAAACAAACACCAGATGCCTAACATTACGGTCAAGCGGACGCCAACAAAGCCCATGGCTTCGCCATTTTCATGGGCTTTGTTGGTGCCCTCCACTCGCTGCGCTCCTTCCGGCGCCGCTTACCTTGGGCGTTAGTCCTCTCATATTCCTCTTTATGCAGGCCTACATTCATTCCAGCGCTTCGCCTTTATCCAAGGTTTCTCCTTTGGGTTTTTGGCGCTTTGCCGGGCTTCGCCTGCGTTCGCTTGGTCGGTTTCAGGCCTTTTGGGCCTCTGGCGCTTGTGTAGCAAGCGCTGCTAGCTATCATTCTTGCAGCGCTGCGCCGCGTCCGTGGCCCAGCGCTTTTTCATGGGCCGCGCACGTCTTCAAGGCTGGGCGCCCCCTTTTGGCCTTCGGGTCTAACTCTGCGCTCAAGCGGACTGGCTTTCAGCCAGCCGCTTACCTTGGCCGTTAGCCTGCCCGAAATAATCTGCACCATGCTTTATTCACCGGCATTTATCTTCCCAAGTGTTTATCCGCTGGGTTTGGGGTTTCTCGCCGGGCTTCGCCTTTTGGCGCTGCGCCAGTTTTCAGCTTTTTTTGCCAGCAGTGCGTCGCCTCGGTGGCGCACTGCTTTTTCACGGTTCGCGCGCGTCGTCAAGCTGGGCTTCCAGTTTTGGAGTCTGTGGCTAACCGGGCAGTCAAGCCGACCCGCCTTCGGCGGGCGGCTTACTTTCGTTCGTTAGCCTGCGAAAAACCTGCATTATTTAGGCCAATGGTCAATTCACCGGCATTTATTTTCTCAAGCGTTTATTCGTTGGGTTTTGGGTTTCTCGCCGGGCTGCGCCTTTTGGTGCTGCGCCAGTTTTCAGCTTTTTTGCCAGCATTGCGCCGCCTCCGTGGCACACTGCTTTTTCGCGATTTGCGCCCGTCGTCAAGTTGGTGCTTCCCGTTTTGGCTTCTGGGTCTAACTGTGCAGTCAAGCCGACCCGCCTTCGGCGGGCGGCTTACTTTCTTTCGTTAGTCCCTTCATATTCCGCTTTATGCAGGCCAGCATTTATTCCAACGGTTCGCCTTTACCAGAGGTTTCGCCTTTGGGGTTTTGGCGCTGCGCCGGGCTTCGCCTGCATTCTCTGCGCAGGTTTCAAGTCTTTTTGGCCTCCAGCGCTTGTGCAGCAAGCGCTACCAGCTATTATTTTTGCAGCACTGCGTCGCTTCCTTGGCCCAGCGCTTTTTCATGGGCCGCGCACGTCTTCAAGGCTGGGCGCCCCCTTTTGGCCTTCGGGTCTAACTCTGCGCTCAAGCGGACTGGCTTTCAGCCAGCCGCTTACCTTGGCCGTTAGTCCCTTCATATTCCGCTTTATGCAGGCCAGCATTTATTCCAGCGCTTCGCCAATCTCAAAGGTTTCTCCTTTGGGGTTTTGGCGCTGCGCCGGGCTTCGCCTGTCTGCACTGCGCAAGTTTCAAGCCTTTTTGGCCTCCAGCGCTTGTGCAGTAAGCGCCACCAGCTATCATTCTTGCAGCGCTGCGCCGCTTCCGTGGCCCAGCGCTTTTTCATGGGCCGCGCACGTCTTCAAGGCTGGGCGCCCCCTTTTGGCCTTCGGGTCTAACTCTGCGCTCAAGCGGACTGGCTTTCAGCCAGCCGCTTACCTTGGCCGTTAGGCACAACTAGATATGCCAAAGTATTCGCTTTTTGTAACGTGTGTATTGATTGCCATAAGTTTGTTTCTCGGCGTATTTGCGGAGGCAACAGTTGGTCGTTTGTTGTCCAGTGACGAATACCTTGCTGAACTGCGTTGGGTTCTTATCCTTGGTATGCCGATAGTTCTTGTGTTGAACCACTACTGGCTTGGCGGTCGGCGATCTGCGACTAGTGTTACAAACAAAGCCCTGTTTTTAGTTGGGCAAATTGCAATCTTTCTCGGGCCAATTTTTTGGGCATATAACCGCTGACGGCGGTGTCATAGTGCCTAACAAATCGCTCAAGTTTGTTGGTCCGCAAGCGGCCCAACCGGACGGCCTTACGGCCGCCGCTTAGCTCAAACGTTAGGTCATGAAAGTAATTAACCAATTCCCAGAGTCAGGAGAGGAAGCGGGGTTAGCCAAGAAGCTCAAGAAGGCATGGATTTCCATTACCCTAACGTGCCTCGCTTCTTCCCTTATTTCCGGACTAATCACTCTTGCAATACCAGGCTGTCATTGCGATGAAGGCGCAGGTTGCAATGGGTGTGGGCTAAATTTTATTTTTGAATTTCTTATCTTTGGGGGATTCATTGGCTTCATCTTTTCTCTAATTATTTGGCCATTCGTTGCGATAATAATAGGATTAATAGCAATCTTCAAAAGCCGTTCCTAACATCGCGCTCAAGCCGACCCGCCTTCGGCGGGCGGCTTATCTATTCGTTAGGCCGCAAGCACATGAGCGCGTTCGACATCGTAGTTGGAAGGTGGAACGAAAGTCCGCTTGATTTTTTCATCACCGCTGCCATGCCGTTCTTCGTACTCGCAGGCTTGTGGCTGGTTTGTTTGCTGCGTCAGGTTCGTCTGCCTAGAGTTTTCTATCCACTCTCTGTCTTCTGCTCCCTTGCAAGCCAACTCTATGCGCCGGTTTGTGGGTGCATGGGTACCGAGCAAACCATTGGCTCTATCATCATTGCGTTAATCGTGAGCACTATTTTCTTCGGCCCTGTTGTTCTCGGCTACTCCATCTGCTCGTCGCTGAGGTTGTAGAGATGCTTCAGGATCAGAATGCGCACCATCACCTCGGTGGGGTATGGCGGGCGCCCGCCCTTGGCCGCGTCACCCCTGGGCAGCAGTTCATCGATGACCTGCGTCAGGTGGGCAAAGTCAATGTGCCGGGCAATGACCTGCAGTGGATCGCCCAGCGTTTCGATCTTGTGCTTGCGCGCTGCGTCGGCAAAGAGGTCGAACTTGATGGCGCTGCGGACTTGGGGCTTGCTCATCGGGTGATTGTCGCGTTGGCTGGGGCGGTGTCGGTCGAGGGGATGGGGTTTTTAGAGGTTCCCTTCAGTGTGGTTCGCCGCCTCGGCAAAGAAAGATGCAGACCGTGCGGACCGTCTGTAGGCTGGCAGCGCTGCAACCCGCATCGCTTGCATCCCTGACCCCACCCCAAGGCCCTACCATCGGCCTTTGTTTTTTTGGAGCTTTCTTCATGCGCGTTCTTTTCGCCCTGCTCACTTCGCTGATCATTGCCCCCGCCGCCCTGGCGCAAGCCAAGCCGGTCAACACCGCCAGCGGTCTTGTGTTTGAATCGATCAAGGAAGGCACAGGCGAGTCGCCCAAGGCCACCGATACCGTCAAGGTCCATTACAAAGGCACCTTGCTCGATGGCAAGGAGTTCGACAACTCTTACAAGCGCGGCGAGCCCACCGAGTTTCCGCTGAACCGCGTGATCCCCTGCTGGACCGAGGGCGTGCAGCGCATGAAGCCCGGCGGCAAGGCCAAGCTGACCTGCCCACCTGGCATTGCCTATGGCGAGCGTGGCGCGGGTGGTGTGATTCCGCCCAACGCCACGCTGAATTTCGAGGTGGAGCTGGTCTCGGTGCGCCGCTGAGCATTGGCAACGCGCGGGTTGCGGCGGGCCTGCGCGGGCGTACACTCCAGCGCTCAGGCAACGGCCTTGCTGCGCAGGGGGTGCGGCACTTGCCGGCGCCCTCCGACCGCCGCCCATGAGCCTTCCAGACCTGTCCTTTCTGCACCAAGCCCAGGCGTCCCGCGACCCGGGGCAAGAAGTGCCTGGGCCCTCCTCGCCTACCCCCCAGCCCGAGCGCCGCTCGCCCCTGCGCCCCGAGGGGCCCCTCGCCGAGCTGATCTCCGAGCTGCGCAGCTACCAGGCCGAGCTGGAAGCACAGAACAAGGTTTTGCAATACAGCCAGGCCGCGGCCGAAAGTGCATCGGAGCGCTTCGAGGCCTTGTTTGCCAGCGTGCCGCTGGCCCTCATGGTGGTGGACGAATACGACGTGGTGGAGCAGGCCAACTCGATGGCGCACCGCTCCTTTCAGCCCACCGAGCAGGACCGCCCGCTGACGGCGCTGATGCCTTTTGTGAGCGAGGGCGACAGCCAGCGCGTACACGATGCTTTCAGCGCGGCGCGCACGCAGGGCCACAGCGAAGTGACCGAAGTGGTCTTCCTGATCGGCGACACAGCCCGCATCACCGGCGACCTGCACATCGCCTGCATCGAGATGGCGCAGGATGGCGCGGCGCCGCTGCTCCAGTTTCTGTGCGCCGTGATCGACCAGGGCCCGCTGCTGGCCGAGCGCCAGGCCCTGCAGCAGGGCAACGAGCAACTGCACGCCAGCGAAAGGCGGCTGGAGGCCATCATCAATTCGGCGCTGGATGCCATCGTCTGCGTGGACCAGCACCAGCGCATCACGGTGTTCAACCCCACGGCGGCCGCGCTTTTCCAGTGCAGCGCCAGCGACGCACTGGGCAGCCCGCTGCAACGCTTTTTGCCCGACGCGGCGCAGGCGCTGGCGTTCGCGCAGCTCGCCACGCAGGCGCAGCTGGGCGAAATGACGGCGCTCACCGCCGGCGGCAAGGAGCTGGCGGTGGAAGTGAGCGTGTCATTCGAGCGCCATGCCGAGGGCGAGACCACCACCGTCTTCGCCCGTGACCTGACCGGCCGCAAGAAGGCCGAGGCGCACAGAAACGAGCTCGAAGCGCAGCTGCGCGAATCGCAAAAAATGCAGGCGGTGGGCACCATGGCGGGCGGCATTGCCCACGATTTCAACAACATCCTGGGCGCCATTCTGGGCAACGTCGAACTGGCCAAGGCCGACTGCCCAGCGGACTCTCCCGTGCTGGAGAGCCTGCACGAGATCGACAAAGCCGGGCGGCGCGCCCGTGATCTGGTGCGCCAGATCCTCACCTTCAGCCGCAACGAACCGCCCCAGCGCACCCCCGTGAACCTGGCCGAAGTGGTGCACGACACCGAGCGACTGCTGCGCGTCACCCTGCCGCCCGGCATTGATCTGCACATGCACCTGCCATCGGGCCTGCCGGCCCTGCTGGCCGATGCCACCCAGGTCGAGCAGGCCCTGCTGAACCTGTGCACCAACGCCATCCATGCCATGGGCACCGAGCGCGGCAGCATCCATGTCGAGGCCGCCCGGATGCGGCCCGACCAGCGCCAGTGCGAGCGCCTGGGCCTGGCGCCCAGGGACTATGTGGCGCTGTCGGTGCGCGACACCGGCCCGGGCATGGATGCCGCCACGCTCGAACGCATTTTTGAACCCTTTTTCACCACCAAGCCCGTGGGCCAAGGCACGGGTCTGGGCCTGGCGGTGGTGCATGGCGTGATGCGCACCCACGAGGGCGCTGTGGATGTGCACAGCGCACCGGGCCATGGCAGCCGGTTCACGCTGTATTTCCCGGTAGCCATCGGCCACGAAAATGCAGCCGCTGCCCCGCCCTCGCCCCCAGCACATGCAACAACCCCGCCTGCCGCACACCCGGCCGCACAACGCAGCCACCATGTCATGTATGTGGATGACGACGAGGCACTGGTGTTTCTGGTGCAGCGCCTGCTGCGCCGCCGCGGCTACCAGGTCAGCGGGTTCACCGACCCCCACGAGGCCACCGCCGCCCTGCGCGCCGACCCGCTGCACTATGACCTGGTGGTGACCGACTACAACATGCCCGGCTTTTGCGGCGTGGACCTGGTGCGCGAGGCCCGCCGCATCCGCCCCGACCTGCCCGTGGCACTGGCGTCCGGCTACGTCACGACAGAAATCGAGCAGGCCGCCATGGCCGAGGGTGCCAGCGCCCTCATCCACAAACCCAACGACGTGGAAGAACTGTGCGCCACGGTGCAGCGGCTCGTGAGCGGCAATGAACCCGCCTGAAGTTGCGGACACCGGCGTGCAGGCGGCCCATGTCGATGCCGACCTGCTCGTGCTGCACAAACCGCCGGGGCTGCTGTGCGTGCCCGGCCGGGGCCCCGACAAGCAGGATTGCCTGAGCGCCCGCGCCCAGCAGCGCTGGCCGGGTGCGCTGGTCGTGCACCGGCTCGACCAGGCCACATCGGGGCTGGTGCTGATGGCCCGCCATCCGGACGCACAGCGGCGCCTGGGCCACGCATTTGCCGAGCGCCAGGTGCACAAGCGCTACCAGGCCGTGGTGCAGGGGCAACTCGGCAGCGACGACAGCGCGTGGCATGACATCGACCTGCCCATCGCAGCCGACTGGGCACGCCGCCCACTGCGCGTGATCGACCACACCCTGGGCAAGCCCAGCCTGACACGCTGGCGCGCGCTCGCGCATGACGCGGCCGCCCAAACCACGCGGATCGAGCTGGAGCCCGTGACAGGCCGCACCCACCAGCTGCGCGTGCACCTGGCGGCCATCGGCCACGCCATATTGGGCGACATGCTCTATGCCGACGCCATCACGCAGGCACAGGCCCCGCGCCTGATGCTGCATGCCAGCCACCTGGCTTTCACGCACCCGGTGACGGGTGCGCTGCTCACCCTGGAATGGGCCGCCGAGTTTTAGCCAAATCGGCCTGTAGCGCCTGCCTGCATTGCGCAAACAGCTATTATTTTGATAGTTACCGGGTTTTTCACTAACCCCAGCCGCCCGGCGACAGCAGGCTGTAGGCTTCCCGCAGTACCATGGCAGGATGCCTTTGAACCACCTCACCCTCCTCACCGGCGCATCGCGCGGCATGGGCCTGGCCATGGCGCACCAGTTGCTGCGCCCCGGCCACACACTGGTCTGCATCTCACGCCACCGCAATGCCGAGCTCGCCCAGGCGGCAAGCCAGGCCGGTGCCACGCTGGAGCAATGGGAGCAAGACCTGTCCCAAGGCGAGCAGGCCGCGCGCGCGCTGCGCGACTGGCTCACGGCCCAGGGCCCCGCTGCCTTTGCCAGCGCCACGCTGATCAACAACGCCGGTGTCATCCCGCGCATCGCGCCGCTGTCGGCCAGCGCCCCAGCCGACCTTGCCAACGCCCTGCGCGTGGGGCTGGAGGCGCCCATGCTGCTCACGGCCGCCTTCCTGGGCGCCACCGAGGGCTGGGCCGTGCCGCGCAAGGTGCTCAACATTTCATCGGGCCTGGGCCGCCGTGCCATCGCCTCGCAAGCAGCCTACTGCGCCGCCAAGGCGGGCATGGACCATTTCACGCGCTGCGTGGCACTGGACGAAGCCCTCAAGCCCCAGGGCGCCAAGGTGTGCTCGCTGGCGCCGGGCGTCATCGACACCGACATGCAGCAGCAACTGCGCGGCACCGACCCCGCCGCGTTCCCGGATGCACCCAATTTTGCCAACCTCAAGACGGGTGGCCAGCTCACATCGCCTGCCGACGCCGCTACCCGCGTGCTGGCCTGGCTGGAGCGCGCAGACTTCGGCACCCACCCGGTGGCCGACGTGCGCGATGCCTGAGTCGGCACGCTTCGTTTTTAATAGCTGCAGGCGCTTTATACATAAGCACTGGCGGCACATTTGATCTGAAATCACTCTGAAAGGACATTCCCATGACCCGTGAAGTCGTCGTCGTCAGCGCAGTGCGCACCGCCATCGGCACCTTTGGTGGCAGCCTGAAAGATGTGCCGCCCACTGAACTGGGCGCGCTCGTGGTGCGCGAATCCCTTGCCCGTGCCAACGTGGAAGGCAAGGATGTGGGCCATGTGGTGTTCGGCCATGTGGTCAACACCGAGCCCAAGGACATGTACCTGTCGCGCGTGGCCGCCATCAACGGCGGGTGCGGCGAAGGCACGCCCGCCTTCAACGTCAACCGCCTGTGTGGCTCGGGCCTGCAGGCCATCGTGAACGCCAGCCAGTCCATCTTGCTGGGCGACACCGATGTGGCCATTGGCGGTGGCGCCGAAAACATGAGCCGCGTGCCGTTTGCCAGCCTGAACATGCGCTGGGGCGCCCGCATGGGCGACACCAAGATGGTGGACATGATGATTGGCGCACTGCACGATCCCTTCCACAACATCCACATGGGCGTAACGGCCGAGAACATCGCCGCCAAGTGGGGCATCACCCGCGAAGACCAGGACAAGCTGGCCGTGGAAAGCCACAACCGTGCCGAGCGCGCCACGCAAAGCGGTGTCTTCAAGGACCAGATCGTGCCGGTCACCCTGAAGAGCCGCAAGGGCGACGTGCAGTACGCCACCGACGAGCACTTCCGCCCCGGCGCCACGATGGAAGACCTGGCCAAGCTGCGCCCCGCGTTCCTCAAGGAAAACGGCACCGTCACCGCCGGCAATGCCTCGGGCATCAACGACGCCGCCGCTGCCGTGGTGCTGATGGAAGCCGGTGCCGCCAAGGCCCGTGGCGCCAAGCCCCTGGCGCGCCTGGTGGCCTATGCACACGCGGGTGTGGACCCCAAATACATGGGCATCGGCCCCGTGCCCGCCACGCAACTGGCGCTCAAAAGAGCCGGCCTCACGGTGAACGACCTCGATGTGATCGAGGCCAACGAGGCCTTTGCCGCCCAGGCCTGCGCCGTCACGCGCGACCTGGGGCTGGACCCGGCCAAGGTCAACCCCAACGGCTCGGGGATTTCGCTGGGCCACCCGATTGGCGCCACGGGGGCGCTCATCACCGTGAAGGCCATCCATGAGCTGCAGCGCATCCAGGGCCGCTACGCACTGGTGACCATGTGCATTGGCGGCGGCCAGGGTATTGCCGCCATTTTTGAGCGCATCTGACCCTTGCCCACCGCGGGCGGCCCAGGGCCGCCCCGGCTGCTTTTATCTGACGGAGACTTTTTTTGATGATTCGCACGCTGCTTTCCTTCACCGCCCTCGCCCTCGCCCTGGGAGCCACCACGGCCCATGCCCAGGCGCCCGCACCGGCGGCCGCCTACCCCAACAAGCCCATCCGCCTGATCGTGCCCTTCCCGCCCGGTGGCGGCACCGACATCCTCTCGCGCCTGGTGGCCACCAAGCTCACCGAAAGCACCAAATGGACCGTGGTGGCCGACAACAAGGCGGGTGCCGGCGGCACCATCGGCATCGGCGAGGCGGTAAAGGCCGCGCCCACGGGCTACGACCTCGTGATGGGCCAGAAGGACAACCTGGTGATCGGCCCCTGGCTCTACAAGAACCTGCCCTGGGACCCCACCAAGGACCTGACCGCCGTGGCCCATGTGGCCTGGACGCCGGTGATCATTGCCACCAGCGCCAACAGCAAGTTCAAGACCCTGGCCGATGTGGTGGCCGCTGCCAAGGCTGCGCCCGGCACCATCACCTATGGCTCGCCCGGCAACGGCACGTCCATCCACCTGGCGGGCGACCTGTTTGAAAAAGCCGCAGGCATCAAGCTGAGCCACATTCCCTACAAGGGCTCGAACCCCGCGCTGATCGACGCGCTGGCGGGCAATGTGGACCTGCTGGTGTCGTCACTGCCCTCGGCCATGGGCCAGATCAAATCGGGCAAGCTGCGCCCGCTGGCGGTCACCTCGGCCAAGCGCAGCTCCTCGCTGCCCGATGTGCCCACCGTGGCCGAATCGGGGTTCAAGGGCTTTGACGTGAGCACCTGGTATGGCGTTTTCGCCCCCGCCGGCACGCCCGCCAGCGTGGTCAGCACCCTCAACGCTGAAATCAACAAGCTGCTGGCCATGGCCGACATGAAAGCCGCCATCCAGTCCCAGGGCGCCGAGCCCGAAGCCATGTCGGCGGCGCAGTTCGGCACCCTGCTCAAGACCGACTACACCAAATGGAAGGGCATCGTGGAAGCCTCAGGCGCAAAGATTGAGTAGCCCCCCTCCCCCGAGGGGGACGCACCCGGTGGCCTGGCAGGCTCAGTCTCTTACGACCAGCACCGGGATATGCACCACGCCCAGCACCCGCTGGGTGACGCTGCCCAGCATCAGTTTTTCCAGGCCCCGGCGGCCATGCGAGCCCATCACGATGAGGTCGGCGCCCGTGCTTTGCTGTGCGCGCAGGATACCGTCGTGCACCGCGTGGCCTTCGCCCACCACCGTAGTGACTTGGATGCCGGCCTCGGCCATGGCTTTCTTGGTGGCATCGAGAGCGCTGTTGGCCTCTGCCGTGGCAGCGCTCAAGTATTGCGCCTGGCCATAGGCGAAATCAGCCCCCACGCCCGTGAAGGGATACGGATCGATCACATACAGCGCCGTCACGGCGCTGCCAAAGGTCTTGGCCAGGGCCGCAGCCTTGGACACCGCGAGCATGGAAGTGTTGGAGCCGTCCACAGGAACCAGAATGTGTTTGAACATGGTGCTTCTCCTCAAGTTGATGGGGCCAGGCGATGGCCTGGAAACAGGGCTCCAGTGTGGCGGCCCACCACACTGTGCGTCTTGATTCGCATCAAATCAAGGTGTCGTGGCGCCATGGCGTTATGGCAACGCGGCCTGCGTTCGGGGCTGGGCCACCACATCCGCGCCCTGAAAGCTCCCGCGTCGGCAGGTCACCACCAGCGTGTCGCGGTAACCGCCTGGCAGCGCGGGCTGGATGGGCGTGGTCTCGTGGATCATGCGAGCGTCGTCCAGCAGCATCAGCGACCAGGGCGCGCTCAGGGTAAAACGCTGGCCCGCCGGGCCCGTGGCTTCAAACACGCGCGTTTCGCCGCCCTTCACCCCGTCGCGGGCCACCAGAAAAACCGCCACCAGGTCCACACCGTCGCGGTGCGCGCCCTCGGGCGTGGGGCGGCCAATGCCATCGGTGGTGTCGATGCGAAACTGGTGCGCCTCCACAAACCAGCGCACGGGCGCATCGGGGCCGGCAAACACCGCGTCGGACAAGGCCGCCAGCGCCGCCAGCAGCTGCGTCCACACGGGCTGCGCCACCGTTTCGGGCGCCATGGGAGCAAACCAGCGCTCCATGCCGCCATGCAGCGCGTTGTATTCCAGCGGCTGCCAGTGCGCCCGGTGCGGCACCTGCACCACGTCACCGTGCACCACTTCAAAGCAGGCATGGCGACGGCGGCGGTAGCGGCCACCGTCTTTCAGGAAATCGTCGGGGGGCAACGCGGCCCAGTCGGCGGCCAGCGCCTGCAGGTCTGCCAAGGAGCAACCAGACCACGCAGCCACATCGGGCGGCGACAGCACGGCGTAGCCGGTGTTGCGCAACTGCTCGGCCACCCCATCGGGACGGGTGAAAGGAGGAGAAAAAGTGACTTCAGCCATTCCTCAGAGCTTAACCGCCGATGCGGCGAGGCCGGGCCCGCAGGCCCCGGCGCTCACGGGTGACGGGCAGATCAGTCGCGCTGCCCGTGGCCCTTGCCACGGCCTTCACCCCGCCCGTCGTGGCGGTCGCCCCGGTCATGCTTGCCGGCGCCACGATGACCATCGTCCCAGCGACGGTCATCCCTACGGTCGTTGCCAGGACGGCCACCGTAATTTTGGCCACGAACCGGCTCTTTCACAAAGTACACCGGCTGTCCGCAGGCGTTGTAGCGGGCGCAGTGCTTGCCCCAGTTCTTGGCATGCCCCGGCGGCACATACAGGTAAATCGGGGAGCGCGGCACCATCACGGCAGGCCGCTGGATGATCATGGGCTCGGCATAAATCAGGGGCGGCGGCGCATTGCCAATGTCGATACGCCCATACACGCCGGGCGCCAGCTGCCCGCCCACGGTGGAGTTGAAATAGGTTTGGGCCTGGGCGCCCGCAGCGGCAACCAGCAGCAACGCCGTGGCAGCCCCGGACATCAGGTGACGAAAAGTGAGATTCATGGTAGATCCTGGTGGATTAAAAGACAGCCCAGTTGTAACAAGATCGGCGGTGCTGATCGTCAGATGCTGCGCAAAAGATGTAAGCAAATGGTGAACAACAACGCAATGATACTGATGAAAAATGGCTGCTGCGCTTTATCTACAAGCGCCTACAGCTATGTTTTTGGTAGCATTCAACAGATTGCACATCCTGCAACGATGGGCTTGCGGCATGGGCTGCAGTAGCATGGGGCCATCCCCGCCAGGCCAGGAGACCGCGATGCCCTATGAACGCCGCCACTTCATCCGCGTCAGTTTTGATGCACCGGCCCTGCTCGCAACCGCCACCGATACGTTCAGCGTGCATGTGCTGGACCTTTCGCTCAAGGGCGCACTCATTACCGTCCCCGCCCACGTACAGCTTCGCACCGGAATGCGGTGCCAACTGACACTGGCACTCGCCGAAACCGGCAACCACATTGCCATGTCCACCGAAGTGGCCCATGTGGAGGGCTTGCACACGGGGCTGCTGTGCCGGGGCATTGAACTGGACAGCGTGACCCACCTGCGCCGCCTGATCGAGCTGCAACTGGGCGACCCCGCACTGCTCGAGCGCGATCTGGCCGAGCTGATGCACGCGGCATCGGCGCACTGAGGTGCAAGCCAGGGCGGCGTGCAGTTGAACGCTGCACCGGCTGAAAACCAACGATCAGCCCTTGAGATCGGCTGCTTCAGCGAGTTGTTTCTGGCGCCTCTTTTTCCTGCAGCAGCCGCCACATCACCTTGCCACTGCCGCTTTTGGGTAACGCGTTCACCAGCTGCACCATGCGCGGCGCCTTGTACACCGCCATGTTCTCGCGGCACCAGTCGATGATCTGCTGCTCGGTGGTGTCCTGGTGCGTGGGGCGCAGCACCACCACGGCCTTCACGGTCTCGCCCCGGTAGCTGTCCTTGGCGGCGATGATGCAGGCCTCCTGAACAGCGGGGTGGCGGAACATTAGAGCCTCCACCTCGGCCGGCCACACCTTGAAGCCGCTGGCATTGATCATGCGCTTGAGCCGGTCGGTCAAAAAGAAGTAGCCGTCCTCATCCATGCGGCCCAGATCCCCCGAGCGGAAGAAGCGCTTGCCCTCGAACTCGATGAAGGCCGCAGCCGTGGCATCGGGCCGCTTCCAGTAGCCCTCGAACACCTCGGGGCCGTGGATGATGATCTCGCCCTGCTCGCCCACGGGCATTTCCTGCAGGGTTTCGGGGTCGATCACGCGGGCATCCGTGCCCATGAAGGGAATGCCCAGGCACTGCTGCTTGGGGTTGTCGGGCGGGTTGGTGTGCGACGGCGCCGCCGTTTCGGTCAGGCCATACCCTTCGGTATAGCGCAAGCCATAGCAGTCCAGCAGGCGCTGCGCCACCGCCTGCGGCATGGCCGCGCCGCCGCCGCCGATATAAACCAGGCTGGAGAGGTCGTACTGCGCGAAATTCGGACTGGCCAGCAGGTCGATGACCATGGTGGGGATGTTGGTCCAGTTGGTCACCTGCCAGCGCGAAATCAGGCGCCCGGCCAGGTCGCGGTCCCACCGGGGCATTACCAGCAGCGTGGCGCCCATGTGGATGGATGCGTGCATCACGCTCACCATGCCCGTGATGTGAAACATGGGCACCACGGCCAGCGTCACGTTGTCGGCCGTTCCGTTGCCCCACAAGGTGCTGGCCACCGCGTTGTGCATGATGCTTTGGTGCAGGTGCATACAGCCCTTGGGCAGGCCGGTGGTGCCGCTGGTGTAGGGCAACAGCGCCAGATCGCCAAGGCCCACCGCCAGCGCGGGCGGCGCGGCGGTGCAGGCCAGCGCATCGGCCCAGGCGTGCGCCTGACCACCTTCAAGGGCAGGCAAGGCATGGCGGGTGCACAGCCACTCGCGCCAGGCGTCGGGCGGTGCATCGGGGCCTGCGACATCCGCATCGAACGCATCGGTGAACTGCGTCACCACCAGGTGCGCCAGGCGCTCGTCCGGCGGCAGTGCGCTGCTGGCCTGAGCCAGCTCGGGGGCCAGGTCGGCGGTGGTGATGGCGACCTTGGTGTCGGGGTCGGTGATGTAGTGCTTGAGCTCTTCGGCCCGGTTCATGGGGTTGACTGGCACCACCACCGCATTCGCGCGCAGGATGGCAAAGTGCGCCATCACCAGCTGCGGGCAGTTCTGCATGCACAGCACCACGCGGTTGCCGCGCTGCACGCCCAGCTGCGCCAGCCGCGCGGCCAGGCGCTCGGCGCCATCGGCCAGCGCACGGTAGCTCAGCGCTCGGCCAAAGAACACCAGCGCCGCCTTGTCGGGATAGCGGCGCGCGCTGATGGCCAGGTTGTCCCACAACGAGGTGGCGGGCAAGGTAATGGAATGGGGCAGCCGGCGGGGCCAGAACTTGTAGTGGGGGCGCATGGATGTGCAGATCTCCTTTTGACCTCAAGCCTAGGGGCCATGCATTGGTCGGGCAATGGGGATGGCCCGCGCGAGCGTCACCAAAGTGACCGTTGCATCGCGGCTCTCACCGCCCCCGCCAATGGGCACCGCTGCAAGTCTTGCGCAAAGCGAGCGATGCCACCAACACAGCCAACGAGCCAGCAACACCGCCGCGCCTGCCTTGGCGCAGGTTCACTTTTTGTGACGAACAAGGGTTTTTTGGTAAACAAAGGGTCACATTAGCGGCATAAACTGTATATACCGTTTTCAACCAAGGCGTGCCGCATGAAATCACTGCACTGGATCGTTGTGTCCTTGAGTCGCATTCTGAATCAGCTGCCTGTCAGCTCACGCCAGTCAACAGGCTGCAGTGCGTATCGCAAAAACGAGCACCGGCTGGGCCTACTGGCTGCTTCGTCCATTTCGTATTCCAACTGGCCCAAAGCAGCAAAACACGACTGAAAGCGGCTGAAAACGGCCGACCGACCCACCGGCCGCTTCCCATAAGGTGCACTTCGGCAAGGGCTAAGCCAGCCCAAGCATCAGCTCTGAATCTGCGCCCACAGCTTGTCCAGCCGCTTCACGCTCACCGGCTGCGGCGTGCGCAGCTCTTGCGCGAAGAAGCTCACGCGCAGTTCTTCCAGTAGCCAGCGCAGCTCTTGCATGCGCGCGTCCACCGCGCCCTTGCGCTCGGCCACCAGGCGCCAGTAGCGCTGCTCTTGCGGGCGCAATTCGGCCAGCTTGGCGGCGTCGCGGGCGGGGTCGGCGCGGTATTTGTCCAGCCGCAGGGTGATGGCTTTGAGGTAGCGGGCGTAGTGGGCCAGTTGCGCCCAGGGGGCTGCGGCGATGAAGTTCTTGGGCACCAGGCGTTGTAGCTGCTGCAGGGCGTCCGCTGTCGCATCGGGCGCGTTCTTGGCGTCTTTGATCTTGCGGGCGGCTGCCGCGTATTCGGTGAGGATGGTGGCAGCCAGGCGGGCCACCTCGTTGGCGATCAGCGTGAGGCGGCCCCGGCCCTCTTCCACGCGGCGCTTGAAGGCGAATTCGTCGGTGGGCAATGGGTCCAGCAAAAAGGCGCGGTCGAGTGCCACGTCGATGATCTGGGTGCGCAGCTCCTCCTGCGTCCCCAGGGGCATGAAGGCCACGGCCATCTTTTGCAGATCGGGGATGTTCTTTTCAAGGTACTTGAGCGCGTCCTTGATCTGCAGCGCAAACAATCGGCGCAGGCCCGCGCGGTGCTTGGCGGCGGCCACCTCGGGCTCGTCGAAAACCTCGATGGTCACGGCGTCGCCCCCGTCGATGAGCGCCGGGAAGCCGATCAGCGTCTGGCCGGCCTTCCTGATTTCCATGAGTTCGGGCAACTCGCCAAACGTCCAGGTGGTGTAGCGCTGGCCTGCGGGGGCCGATGGCGTGGTGCTGGCTGGTTTGGCGGGCTGGGCAGGCTGAGCGCCACCTTTAAGTCCTGATTTGATAGCTGCTTGCGCATTACCATCAAGCGCTGCAGGCACATTGGACCCGGATTTCCCACCTTCTGCCGCCGCACCGCCGAGCTTGAGCCCCGCCAGCGCCTGGAACGCACCACGCGCCTTGGCACCCCACTCGGCCTTGAGCGCGCCCAGGTTGCGGCCGTGGCCCAGTTGGCGGCCGTGCTCGTCCACCACGCGGAAGTTCATGAACAGATGCGGGCTGAGCATGTCGAGCTTGAAGTCCGCGCGCTTCACGTCCAGCGAAGTTTCGTCGCGCACCTGCTTGAGCAGCACATCGGTCAGGCTGCCGGTGCCAAAACGCTCGGGTGCGCCGAGCAGAGCAGCCAGCCGTGTGGCCGATTCGGGCAGCGGCACAAAGCGGCTGCGCGGGCGCTGGTGCAGGCTTTTGAGCAGCGCCTGGATCTTGTCCTTGAGCATGCCGGGCACCAGCCATTCGCAGCGCTCGTCGCTCACCTGGTTGAGCACGAACAGCGGAATGGTCACGGTGATGCCGTCGCGCGCGTCGCCGGGTTCGTGCAGGTAGCTGGCGGCGCAGTCCACGCCACCCAGGCGCACGGTTTTGGGAAACGCGTTGGTGGTGATGCCCGCAGCCTCGTGGCGCATCAGCTCTTCGCGGGTGAGCCGGAGCAGGTCGGGGTTCTTGCGGCTCTCTTCGCGGTACCACGCCTCAAAGCTGTGGCCGCTGCACACCTCGGGCGGCAACTGCTGGTCGTAAAAGGCGTAGATCAGCTCGTCATCCACCAGCACGTCTTGCCTGCGGGACTTGTGTTCCAGCTCTTCGACCTTGGCAATGAGCTTCTGGTTGGCGGCCAGAAACGGCAGTTTGGTCTCCCAGTTGCCGCCCACCAGCGCTTCGCGGATGAAGACCTCGCGCGCGGCGTGCGGGTCTACCTTGCCAAAGTTCACGCGGCGGTTGTTGTAAACCACGATGCCGTAGAGCGTGGCACGCTCCAGCGCCACCACCTCGGCAGATTTTTTCTCCCAATGCGGGTCCAGCAGCTGCTTCTTTAAAAGATGCCCGCCCATCTGCTCCAGCCATTGCGGCTCGATGGCGGCGATGCCCCGGCCAAACAGGCGCGTGGTCTCTACCAGTTCCGACGCGATGATCCACCGGCCGGGCTTCTTGTTCAGGTGCGCGCCGGGGTGCTTGTAGAACTTGATGCCGCGCGCGCCCAGGTACCAGTCTTCCTCGTCACTCTTGCAACCCACGTTGCCCAGCAGGCCAGCCAGCATGGACAGGTGCAGCTGCTCGTAGCTGGCGGGCTGGGTGTTGATGTTCCACTTGTGCTCGGTCACCACCGTGAGCAACTGGGTGTGGATGTCGCGCCACTCGCGCAGGCGGCGGATGCTGATGAAGTTTTGCCGCAGCAACTGCTCGTACTGCCGGTTGCTGAGCTTGTGGGTGGGCGCGGGCATGGACGTGGGCGCGGCGGCCGCTGGCGCGGGTTGCACGGCAGCCACCGTGCGCTGGGCCACGGGCAAAAAGGCCTGCGATGGCGCCTTGTGGGCGGCCATGGCCTTTTGCGCGCGGGCCGATGGCAGGCTGGGCGCGCCGCCCCGGGCTTCGTTGATCCACTTCCACAGCTTCAGATACCCGCTGAACTCGCTCTTGTCGTCGTCGAACTTGGCGTGCGCCTGGTCGGCCTGCTGCTGCGCCTCCATGGGGCGGTCGCGCACGTCCTGCACGCTCAATGCGCTGGCAATCACCAGCACTTCATCGAGCGCCTTGCGGTCGCGCGCCTCGATGATCATGCGGCCCACGCGGGGGTCGAGCGGCAAGCGCGACAGCTCCGTGCCCATGGGGGTCAGCTCGTTGGCGTCGTCCACCGCGCCCAGCTCGGCCAGCAACTGGTAGCCGTCGGCAATCGCGCGACCCGAGGGCGCCTCGATGAACGGGAACTGCACCACATCGCCCAGGTGCAGCGACTTCATGCGCAGGATGACGCCGGCCAAGGACGAGCGCAGGATTTCCGGGTCGGTAAAGCGCGGGCGGCTGTTGAAGTCCGCCTCGTCGTACAGGCGGATGCAGATGCCGTTGGCCACCCGGCCGCAGCGGCCCGCGCGCTGGTTGGCCGCCGCCTGGCTGACGGGCTCGACCAGCAGCTGCTCCACTTTGCTTCTAAAACTATAGCGCTTGACGCGCGCTGTGCCTGCGTCAATGACGTATCTGACACCAGGAACGGTGAGCGAAGTCTCGGCCACGTTGGTAGCCAGCACGATACGCCGGCCCGTGTGGCCGTCAAAAATCCGGTCCTGCTCGGCCTGCGACAGGCGCGCAAACAGCGGCAGCACCTCGGCATTGCGCATCACGGGCTGGTGCGACAGGTGCTTGCGCAGGTGGTCGGCGGCCTCGCGGATCTCGCGCTCGCCGGGCAGAAACACCAAGATATCCCCAGCCGCGTTGCCCTGCCAGAGTTCGTCCACGCCATCGGCAATGGCCTCGTTCAGGCCGTAGTCGCGGCTTTCTTCAAACGGACGGTAGCGCTGCTCCACCGGGAAGGTACGACCCGACACCATGATGACGGGCGCCGGCCCCTTGGAACTTTCAAAGTGTTTGGCGAAACGGTCGGCATCGATGGTGGCCGAGGTGACGACCACCTTCAGGTCAGGCCGGCGCGGCAGGATCTGGCGGATGTAGCCCAGCAAAAAGTCGATGTTCAGGCTGCGCTCGTGCGCCTCGTCGATGATGATGGTGTCGTAGGCGCGCAGCAGCGGGTCGGTCTGCGTCTCGGCCAGCAAGATGCCGTCGGTCATGAGCTTGACCGAAGCATCGCGCGAGATGCGGTCCTGAAACCGCACCTTGAAGCCCACCACGTCGCCCAGTGTGGTTTTCAGTTCTTCGGCAATGCGCTTGGCCACGCTGCTGGCCGCAATGCGGCGCGGCTGGGTGTGGCCGATAAGCTGGCCCTTTTGCCCTGCCGGCGCATTGCACTTGCCACGGCCCAGCGCCAGCGCAATCTTGGGCAGCTGCGTGGTCTTGCCCGAGCCGGTTTCGCCGCACACGATGATGACCTGGTGCTGGCGCATGGCCTCCATGATCTCGTCGCGCCGGGCAGAGACGGGCAGGGATTCCGGAAACTCGATGTGCAGGGGAGAGGAAGCGGTGGACGCGGTCAAGGCAGAAACTTCGTAGAGAATCGCGAATTATCCCAGCCCTTGCTGTTTTCCACCCATCCCGACCGCCCCGCCTGCACATGTCTGCCGTTTTCAACTTCACCTTCGTCCCCTGGTTCCGCTCGGTGGCGCCCTATATCCACAAATTTCGCAACCAGACCTTTGTGATCGGGCTGACCGGCGAAGGCATCGCGGCCGGCAAGCTGCACAGCATTGCGCAGGATCTGGCCCTGATCCAGGCCATGGGCGTGCGCATCGTGCTGGTGCATGGCTTTCGCCCGCAGGTGAACGAGCAGCTGGCCGCCAAGGGCCACGCCGAGAAATATTCGCACGGCATCCGCATCACCGACTCGGTGGCGCTCGACTGCGCCCAGGAGGCCGCCGGCCAGCTGCGCTACGAGATCGAGGCCGCGTTCAGCCAGGGCCTGCCCAACACCCCCATGGCGGGCGCCACGGTGCGGGTGATCTCGGGCAACTTTTTAACGGCGCGGCCCGTGGGCATTGTGGACGGCGTGGACTTTCAGCATTCGGGCGTGGTGCGCAAGGTGGACGTGGCGGGCATCCAGCGCACGCTGGACATGGGCGCGCTGGTGTTGCTGTCGCCGTTTGGTTTCTCGCCCACCGGCGAGGCCTTCAACCTGGCCATGGAAGAAGTGGCCACCAGCGTGGCGATTGAGCTGCGCGCCGACAAGCTGATTTTCATGACCGAGGTGAGCGGCATCCGCATGCAGCCCGGCGAGCCCGAGAGCGAAGACAACCCCATCGACACCGAGCTGCCGCTGGCCGCCGCGCAGGCCCTGCTGGCCCAGCTACCCACCGCGCAGCAACCCACCGACACGGGTTTTTATTTGCAACACTGCGTAAAGGCCTGCAAGGCCGGCGTGGAGCGCAGCCACATCATTCCGTTCGCACTCGACGGATCGTTGCTGCTGGAGGTGTATGTGCACGACGGCATCGGCACCATGGTGATCGACGAAAAGCTCGAAGAGCTGCGCGAGGCCACGATTGACGACGTGGGCGGCATCCTGCAGCTGATCGAGCCGTTCGAAAAAGACGGCACGCTGGTCAAGCGCGACCGCACCGAGATCGAGCGCGACATCGAAAGCTACACCGTCATCGAGCACGACGGCGTGATCTTTGGCTGCGCTGCCCTTTACCCCTACCCCGAGGCCCGCACCGCCGAGATGGCCGCCGTCACGGTGTCGCCGCAAAGCCAGGGCACGGGCGATGGCGAAAAACTGCTCAAACGCATCGAGCAACGCGCCCGCGCCATGGGACTGGACAGCATTTTCGTGCTGACCACGCGCACCATGCACTGGTTCATCAAGCGCGGCTTCGTGGTGGTGGACCCCGACTGGCTGCCCGATGCGCGCAAACGCAAGTACAACTGGGACCGGCGCAGCCAGGTGCTGGTGAAGAAGCTTTGAGAGTACCAACGCGCTGACTGCAGACACAGGCCAGCACATCCGCATCAGCCCTCTTTCACTGCCAAAGCGCCCATTTCGTGCCCTCAGTCACCGCCCGCTTTCTCACTGTTGCCCTGTACCAGTTTGTTGACCTGCCCGACTGCGCCACGCTGCGCGCGCCGCTGCAGGCCCTGTGCGACGAAAACGGCGTGCGCGGCATGCTGCTGCTGGCGCCCGAAGGCATCAACGGCACCATCGCGGGTGAACCTGCCGCGGTCCACGCGGTGCTGGGCTGGCTGCGCAGCGATGCCCGCTTTGCCGCCCTGCAGCACAAGGAAGCACCAACCGAGCGCATGCCGTTCTATCGCATGCGGGTGCGGCTCAAGCGCGAGATCGTGACGCTGGGCGTGCCCGGCCTGAACCCCGCGCGCAACGCGGGCACCTATGTAAAGCCCGAGGACTGGAACGCCCTCATCGACGACCCGGACGTGGTGGTGGTGGATACGCGCAACGACTACGAGGTGGGCATCGGCACGTTCGAGCGCGCCATCAACCCGCACACGAAGCGCTTCGCCGAGTTTCCGGCCTGGGTGGCGCGCGAGGCTCAGCCCGGTGGCATGCTGGATGGCAAGCCGCGCGTGGCGATGTTCTGCACGGGGGGCATCCGCTGTGAAAAGTCCACTGCCTTCCTCAAGTCGCAGGGGTTCGAGGAGGTTTTCCACCTCGAAGGCGGCATCCTCAAATACCTGGAAACCGTGCCCGAAGAAGCCAGCCGCTGGCATGGCGACTGCTTCGTGTTCGACGAGCGCGTGTCCGTGGGCCACGGCCTCGCGCCCGGCCATCACCAGCTGTGCCGCTCCTGCCGCATGCCGCTGGGCGAGCCGGAGCTGCGGTCGCCGCACTACGTGCCCGGCGTGAGCTGCCCCTACTGCCACGGCACCCGCACACCCGAGCAGGAACGTGCGCTGGCCGAGCGCGAGCGGCAGATGCAACTGGCCGTCCAGCGCGGGGAAGAGCACATCGGCGCGCGGCAACCGGGCCACCCGGCGCGGGCTATCGCTGGCGACGAAAAGGGTGGCAACGAGGACGAATCCACATGAGCGCCGCCCTGCCCGTTCTCTATTCCTTTCGCCGCTGCCCCTATGCGATGCGGGCGCGGCTGGCGCTAGCCGCCAGCGGCCAGGCCTGCGAGTTGCGCGAGGTGGTGCTGCGCAGCAAGCCCCAGGGCCTGCTGTTGGCATCACCCAAAGGCACGGTGCCCGTACTGGTGCTGCCGGATGGGCAGGTGCTGGAGCAGAGCCTGAGCATCATGCTGTGGGCGCTGGAAAGACAAGACCCCGACCGCTGGCTCGCCCCGAGCCACGGCGCATTGGCTGGCATGCTGGCGTTGATTGAAGAATGCGACGGCCCCTTCAAACACGCGCTGGACCGCAACAAATACCCGAGCCGCTATCACGATGCCGACACCGCCCTGGCCCGCACGCAGGCCGTGGAATGGCTGCAGGGGCTGGAGGCGCGACTCACCCCGCACCTCTTTCTGTTTGGCGGTCACGCTGCCCTCGCGGACATGGCCATCGCCCCTTTTGTGCGTCAGTTTGCTGGCATCGACGCCACTTGGTGGGCTGCCCAGCCCTGGCCGCATCTGAGTGCGTGGCTGGCGCAGTGGCAGGCGAGCCGGCTGTTCGAGAGCGTGATGCACAAGCTGTCGGCATGGGTGGATGGCACGGAAGGGGTGATGTTTCCGCACGCTGAGGGGACTTTGGCGCGAAGCGGCAACGCCTAAAACTTGCGCTCCACGACCGAGGTCTGTCGCTTTAATGCAGAACCAGCCGACGTCAGGGCGGGGCGTTCCTTATCGGCAAGAAGGTGCCCGTCGTATAAAAAACAGGAGAGGCGAAATGCGTGAAAGCAAGATGGTAGGTTGGTTCTTCTGCGTCGTTGGAGCCGGTGTTTTTCTTTTTAGCGTTTGGACGGCCGTGACATTAGCGGCGCCGCCGCCCACCAACTCGGTTGTGCAAATAGGAATTGACAAAATTCTGATTACGGCATTCGGCATGTTGGGCGGAAACCTCCTCGTTCACCTTATCTGGGCCACCATCGGAGCTTGCGTAGCCTGGTTTGGTCTCCGGGTGCTGAAAGACCACAAAAACTAGGTTCTTTGCAAATGTCTGCGTTGAGCCCGGTTCAGCTGAACATGTCACCCGCATCGCGGTCACGCCCCCACTTGCAGCAGCATCCAGAAATCACAACCAGCTCGAAAAAAAAGGCGCTCAGAAGAGCGCCTTTTGCAAGATCCGTGACGAGCCAACGGCATCAGGCCATCGAATACCCCGAGCCTTTGCGGCTGCCCCCCTTGAGAGCCCGCACCAGCAGCACCAACAGCACGACCGCAAACCCCACAAAACAAACAAACGACCAGTTGGCAATCGAGCCACCCAGGAAGGTCCAGTCGATCGCCGTGCAATCGCCCGAGCCGCGAAAGATCATGGGGATGGAACGGCTGATGGGGTAGTTTTCGATCATTCCGTAAAAATCGCGGCCGCAGGTGGCGATTTCGGGCGGATACCACTGCAGCCAGCTCTGGCGGGCCGCCACGAAGGCGCCAAAACCGGCCGCGACCACGGCCAGCACACCCCAGGTCATCCACCAGCCTTTTTGGCCTCTAGCGCTTGCCAGTCCTGCGAAGAGTGCTACAGCAATGAGAGCGTAGCGCTGCACGATGCACATGGGGCAAGGCTCCAGGCCCACCACATGCTGCAAATACATGCCAAAAGCCAGCATGGCCACGCTGGCCACGCTGATCAGTGCCAGCACGCGGCGCGGGGCCGCAGTCAACCAATTCATTTCTTATTCCCTCATCCAATAGCAATTGCAGGGCACTGCCTACGCAACCGGCACCGGCCGATGCCAGTGCACCCGTGGATCTAGCTCCGCCAGACCACCGGGTGCGTCCCCCTTTAGGGGGAAGACGCTCAGCGGCTCAGGGGGAATCAAATCCCGGCGGCGTGATCCAGAAAAACGCGGGCGCGGCGCGGTGTCACCACCAGCATTTCACCCTCTTTGAAACCCATCTCCTTGAACTGCTGCGCCGGAATCTGCGCTTCGATCAAGTGGTCCGGGGACGCATTGTCCGCTGGTTTGTGGTCGTCGGATGGAATAAGTTCCAGCCGCGCAATCGGGCCCACCACGATGGCGCGACTCAGCTGCGCGACGATGCCGCGTGGGCGGCCTTCAGCGTCGAGCCCAGCGCCGGGCGCATAGCGCTCCACATCCAGATCGTGCGGGCGCACATAGGCAAAGGCCTTGGCGTTTTGCGCCTGCTGGTGCTCGGGTGAATCGAGCTCGATGCCTTCGAGGTGCACCAGCCCTTCGTGCGCGCGGCCGTGGAACAGGTTCACATCGCCCAGAAAACCATAGACAAACGGGCTGGCCGGGTTGTCCCACACTTGCTGGGGCGAGCCGCTTTGCTCGATGCGGCCCTGGTTGATGACCACCACGCGGTCGGCCACCTCCAGTGCTTCTTCCTGGTCGTGGGTCACGAAGATGCTGGTCACATGCAGCTCGTCGTGCAAGCGGCGCAGCCAGCGGCGCAACTCTTTGCGCACCTTGGCGTCCAGCGCACCAAAAGGCTCATCGAGCAGCAGCACCTTGGGCTCCACGGCCAGGGCGCGGGCCAGGGCGATGCGCTGGCGCTGGCCGCCCGAGAGCTGCGAGGGGTAGCGCTCGGCCAGCCAATCGAGCTGCACCAGCTTGAGCAGGTCGGTCACCTTCTGCTTGATCTGGGCTTCGCTGGGGCGCTGGCCGCGCGGCTTCACGCGCAGGCCGAAGGCCACGTTCTCAAACACCGTCATGTGGCGGAACAGCGCGTAGTGCTGGAACACAAAGCCCACGTTGCGCTCGCGCACATGCACGTCGGTGGTGTCTTCGCCGCTGAAATGGATGCTGCCCACATCGGCCGTCTCCAGCCCGGCGATGATGCGCAAGAGCGTGGTCTTGCCGCAGCCCGAGGGGCCGAGCAGCGCGATGAGTTCGCCCGATGCGATGTCGAGGCTCACATCGCGCAGCGCCTGGAAGTCGCCAAACTGCTTGCTGACGTTACGGATTTCAATGCTCATGTTCTTCTCCTTCAGCGCGCTGCGGTTGCGGCAGCTGGCGCGGGCCGCTCTGGCGGCAATTCAGCGGCGGCTTTCAGGGCCTGCTCGTTGCGGTGTTCGGCAATGGTCTTGATGACCAGCGTGACCAGGGCCAACAAGGCCAGCAGCGATGCGGCAGCAAACGCGGCCACCGACTGGTATTCGTTGTAGAGAATTTCGACGTGCAGCGGAATGGTGTTGGTCTGCCCCCGGATGTGGCCCGACACCACCGACACCGCGCCAAACTCGCCCATGGCGCGCGCGTTGCACAAAATTACGCCATACAACAGGCCCCACTTGATGTTGGGCAAGGTCACATACCAGAAGGTTTGCCAGCCGCTGGCACCCAGCACGATGGCGGCCTGCTCCTCGTCGTTGCCCTGCGCCTGCATCAGCGGGATCAGCTCGCGGGCAATGAACGGAAAAGTCACGAACACGGTGGCCAGCACGATGCCCGGCACGGCAAAGATGATCTTGATGTCATGCGCCTGCAGCCAGGGGCCAAACCAGCCCTGCGCGCCGAACATCAGCACATAGACCAGGCCCGCCACCACGGGCGACACCGAGAACGGCAGATCCACCAGCGTGGTCAGAAACGCCTTGCCCCGAAACTCGTACTTGGCGATGCACCAGGCGGCCGCCACGCCGAACACCAGGTTCAGCGGCACAGCGATGACAGCGGTGATCAGCGTGAGCTTGATGGCCGACCAGGCATCGGGCTCGCGCAGACCTTCGAGGTAGGCGCCAAAGCCCTTGCGCAGCGCCTCGGCAAACACGGCGGCCAGCGGCAGCACCAGGAACAGCAGCATGAAGGCCAAGGCGACGGCGATCAGCGTGTAGCGCACCCAGGGCGCTTCGGTGGTGCCCGCTTGCGCACGGCGAATGGTTCGGGAGTTGTTGCCGCTCATGCCGAAGCCCCCGCGTGGCGTCGCTGCCATGCCTGTAGTGCGTTGATGACAAGCAGCAGGATGAACGAGATCACGAGCATCACCACCGCCACAGCCGTGGCGCCTGCATAGTCGTACTGCTCCAGCTTGCCGATGATGATGAGGGGCGTGATTTCAGACACCATGGGCATGTTGCCCGCGATGAAGATCACCGAGCCGTATTCACCCACAGCCCGCGCAAAGGCCATGGCAAAGCCGGTGAGCAACGCCGGGGTAATGGAGGGCAGGATGACCTTGGTGAAGGTTTGAAAGCGCGTGGCACCCAGGCAGGTGGCGGCTTCTTCCAGCTCTTTTTCAGCGTCCTCCAGCACCGGTTGCACGGTGCGCACCACAAACGGCAGGCCGATGAAGATCAGCGCAATCACGATGCCCGCAGGCTTGAACGCCAGCTGGATGCCCAGGGGCTCCAGAATGCTGCCGATCCAGCCGTTGCCGGCCAGCAGCGCCGTGAGCGAGATGCCCGCGACGGCGGTGGGCAGCGCAAATGGCAGGTCCACCAGCGCATCCACCAGCTTCTTGCCCGGAAACTTGTAGCGCACCAGCACCCAGGCAATCAGCAGGCCAAACACCAGGTTGACCAGCGCCGCCAGAAACGAGGCGCCAAAGGTCAGCCGGTACGAGGCCATCACGCGCGGCGCGCTGACGGCCGCCCAGAACTGGTCCCAGGTGAGGGTGAAGGTCTTAAAGATCAGTGCCGACAACGGGATCAGCACGATGATGCTCAGATAAAAGAGCGTGTAGCCCAGCGTGAGGCCAAAGCCGGGCAGCACGCGTTTGGCACGCTTGCGAGTGCCTCCGTTGTCATTCATAAGGGGGTTTGTCTATTGCACACTGCCGATGAAAACTGGCGCGCCCCAAGCGAGGGCCGCCGCGCAAGGGCCGCCCCGCCGCGCTGGCGGCGTCTCCCTTCCCGAATTGCGCAGCAATTCGAGAGAAGGGGGAAGGCGCGCAGCGACTCAGGGGGATGTTCACTCTTACTTGGCGCCAGGCGTGTAGAGTTTGTCGAACTGGCCGCCGTCGTTGAAGTGCACCTTCTGCGCTTCGGTCAGCGAGCCGAAATACTTGGCCACGGTGAACTGCTTGAGCGGCTTGAAGGTGGCGGCGTACTTCTTGAGCACGGCCTCCGAGCGGGGGCGGATGGCGTGCTTGGCGGCGATCTCCTGGGCTTCATCCGAATACAGGTAGTCCAGGTAGGCCTTGGCCAGCTGGGCCGTTCCCTTCTTGGCCACGACGCGCTCGACCACGGCCACGGGGTTCTCGGCCACCACGCTCACCGAGGGGTAGATCGCATCAACCTTGCCCGCGCCGAACTCGCGGTCGATGGAGACCACTTCGGATTCAAAGGTGATCAGCACATCGCCCTGGTTGCGCTGCAGGAAGGTAGCGGTAGCGTCACGTCCGCCCTTGGCAAGCACGGGCACATTCTTGTAGAGCTTGCCGACAAATTCGGCGGCCTGCGCTTCAGTGCCGCCCTTTTCACGCACGGCGCCCCAGGCGGCCAGGTAGGCATAACGGCCGTTGCCGCCGGTCTTGGGGTTGACCACGATCACCTGCACACCGGGCTTGATGAGGTCGTCCCAGTCCTTGATGTTTTTGGGGTTGCCATTGCGCACCAGGAACAGCATGGTCGAGGTGGTGGGCGATGCGTCGTGCGGGAACTTCTTTGCCCAGTCCTTGGCGACCACACCGTTGTCGGCCAGGAATTGCACGTCGGTGGTCGTGTTCATGGTCACCACATCGGCGGCCAGGCCGTCGTTCACGGCGCGCGCCTGGGCGCTGGAGCCGGCGTGCGACTGGTCGATCTTCACGTCCTGGCCGGTGGTCTTCTTGTAATGGGCAACAAAGGCGGCGTTGTAGTCCTTGTAGAACTCGCGGGCCACGTCGTACGAAACGTTCAGCAAGGTCTGTTGCGCCATGGAGGCGCCGCTGGCGACCAGGGCAACAGCGGCCAGAAGGGACTTGAGTTTCAGGGAGTTCATGGTGGTGCCATCCTAAAAAGCGGGAAATGACAACATTGTGCAGAGCGCCGTTTAAAACTCAAAAGAATATATTCTTGTTAATTAATCGGCATTTGGAATATAGAGACATCCCTACCGGGGCCGGATGGCCTCCACGCCCTTCGGGTGTCCAGAGATTATGAAGGAAAAAATGGCGCAAACGCTTATGAACAAAGCGCTTCAAGCTATGTATAAAGGAGCAATCATGCAGCCGCAGGCGATGCGTACGGGCGAAGTGTGGGCTGCGCCAGACGGGCACCCGCCTCGCCGTCCAGGGATTGCAGCAACGCCCAGCCCAGCGGCCATTCGCCATGGCCTGAGTCGATGTTGATGTGCCCGGCGTTCTGCATGCGCACAAACTCGCTGCCCCAGGCCCGGGCGTAGGCACCCGCCAGGCGGATGGGGCAATACGGGTCGTTGCTGCTGGCCACCACGATGCTGCGGTAGGGCAGCGCGGCACAGGGCACGGGCGCAAAGTCGTTCAGGATGGCGCGGCGCTCGGGGTCGGCCGGGGCCACCAGCAGCGCGCCGCACACGCGGGCCGCGGCTTCCGGGCCCATGTGGGTGGTGGCAATGCAGCCCAGGCTGTGCGCCACAATGACCACAGGGTGCGGCGCGGCCAGCACGGTCTTTTCAAGCTGCCCGACCCAGGCCAGCCGCGTGGGCGTGATCCAGTCGTCCTGCACCACGCGGCGGGCGTGCGGCAAACGCTCGGCCCACAGGCTCTGCCAGTGGCCGGGGCCAGAGTCGCGCCAGCCCGGAACGATGATGATGGAAGTGGTGCTCACAGCGTTGGCATTCTGCGAGCCAGGCCTTAAAACCCAAACGAATATATTGTTGTGACTTAATCACCAAAACATCTAAAAAACAACCCAGCGCCGCCCGCATTCAGATATCCGCGCCGTCCAGCCCCGGCAATGCCTGCCGCGCGGTCACGCTGCTGCGGCCGGGCATGGCTTCGCCCAGATAGTCCAGAAAACTCCGCACGGCGGGCGACAGCCCGCGGCGCGATGGAAACACCGCATGCACGATGGCGGGCGCAGGTGCCCAGTCGGGCAGCACGCGCACCAGCTTGCCCTCGCGCATTTCGTCCTGGCACATGTAGTCGGGCATCCAGCACACCCCCGTGCCGGCCACCGCCGCATATTTGAGTGTGAGCAAATCGTCGGCCACATAGCGCGGCTGGTGCTGCACGGTCTGGTGTGCACCGCCGGGGCCGATGAGGTTCCAGGTAGACCGCCCATCGGGCGCCGACATGGCAATGCTGTCCATGCGGGCCAGGTCTTCCAGCGTGCGGGGAGCGCCCTGGCGCGCCAGCAGCTCGGGGCTGGCCACCAGGATCTGCGTGGTGTGGTCCAGGCGCTTGACCACCATGCTGCCGCTGTCCTCCAGCGTGGAGCGCACACGCAGCGCCACGTCGATGCCCTCCTCCACCAAATTCACCGCGCGGTTGCTCACCAGCATCTCGATGCGCACCTGGGGGTGGCTGGCCAGGAAGGGCGGCATCAGCTCGGCCACCACCGTCTGGGCCAGGGTGACGGGGCAACTCACGCGGATGGTGCCGCGCGGCTCGGTCTGCACCTGGGCCACCGTGTCGGCGGCGGCCTGGGCCGATTCGCGCATGGCCTGGCAGTGGCGCAGATAGGCATCGCCCACTTCGGTCAGCGACAGCTTGCGCGTGGTGCGCTGCAGCAAACGCACGCCCAGCTGGGCCTCCAGCCCGGAAACACGCCGTGACAGGCGGGATTTGGGAATGCCCAGGGCGCGCCCCGCTGCCGCAAAGCCGCCGCGCTCCACCACCTCGGCAAAGTACAGCATGTCGTTCAGGTCTTGCATGGCGTCGCATTGTTCTATGGATAGAACAATCTATCGCAAAATCACCAACTTATCAATCCAGCGCAACAGTTGCACAATCTCCTCATGGCCACACACCGTGACCGCCCATACAAGGAGAACCTCATGCAACTGCTTCACATCGATTCCGCCATCACCGGTGCCAATTCCGTTTCGCGTCAGCTCACCGCACAGATCGTGGCCGCCTACCAGGCCAGCCACCCCGGCACGCAAGTGAGCTATCTGGACCTTGTGGCCAGCGCCCCCGCCCACTTCACCATGGACGCCATGGCCCTGCGCACCGGCCAGACCGAAGGCCTGAGCGAAGCGCAAAAGCGCGAAAACGCCGTGACCGAGCAACTGGTCAGCCAGTTCCTGGCGGCCGACGTGGTGGTGATCGGCGCACCGCTCTACAACTTCAGCATTCCCACGCAGCTCAAGGCCTGGATTGACCGCATTGCCCAGCCCGGCCGCACGTTCCAGTACACCGCCAACGGCCCCGAAGGCCTGGCCAAGGGCAAGACCGTGATCATTGCCTCCACCCGTGGCGGCGTGTATTCGACCAGCGAAGGCGGCCAGGCGATGGAACACCAGGAGAGCTACCTGAAGGTCGTGCTGGGCTTCTTCGGCGTGACCGATGTGCGCTTTGTGCGCGCTGAAGGCGTGGCCATGGGCGACGCCGCCAAGGCCGCCGCACTGGAGAGCGCCGCCCAGGCCATCCGCAGCCAGGCAGCCGCCAACCAGGGCCAGGCAACGCAGGCAGCGTGATGAAGCCTCAGGGCGCCGCAGGCGCCCGAGCGCTTTCTTGCCATTCATGAAGCCCGGCCTTGCGCCGGGTTTTTTGATTTTTTGAACCGAATACCGCTGTAGCGCCCGACTGACAAGCGCCAGCAGCTATTAACTCAATAGCGAATAGGTCAGTTGTGTTTCTTGACCCAGGCCACGTACTGGTTCACCCAGCCCTGCAGGAATTCGCGGCTGCCCGCGCCGATGCCGCCGTCGGCATCAAACAGGCCGTCCTTGGCGTGGATGAAGGCCTCGGGCTGGCCCAGCGTGGGCACATCCAGATAGGCCAGCACATTGCGCAGGTGCTGCTGCGCCAGGGCCGTGCCGACCGCCCCCACCGACGCCCCGATCACGCCCGCGGGCTTGCCAGCCCACGCGCTCTGGCCGTAGGGGCGCGAGGCATGGTCGATGGCGTTCTTGAGCACGCCCGGAATCGAGCGGTTGTATTCGGCCGTGACGAACAGCAGACCCTGCGCCGCCTTGATCTCCCCCTTGAGCCGCAGCACCGAGGCCGCCTGCTGGCCATCGTCGTCCTGGTTGTAGAGCGGCAGGTCATCCAGGCGCAGCTGCGTGAAGCTGAAATCTGCCGGCGCCAGCCGGGCCAGCGCCGTGGCCAGCTTGCGATTGAATGAATCCTTGCGAAGACTGCCGACGATGACGGCAATGTTGTACTGGCTCATGAAAACCTCCTGGGGGAGAAAAAACTACCGGCACAGCGCCGGCGGGCCATGGTAACGCCGCCAAGGCCAGCGCGCCACCACGACATCGACAAGGCCCGCCAGCCCAACCTTGTTCCGCATAAAAAAAGCTGCTGGCGCTTATGGGTAAAGCGCCAGCAGCTATTTTTTAAGTAGCAAAAATCAGAAGCCCGGCAGCACCGAACCCTTGAACTCCACTGCAATGAACTTGCGGATTTCTTCCGACTGGTAGGCCTTGAGCAGCTTGGCCACCCAGGGCTTGCTCTTGTCGGCTTCGCGCACGGCGATCAGGTTGACGTAGGGGCTCTTGGCGCTTTCCAGGGCAATGGCGTCCTTGACGGGGTTCAGGCCGGCAGAAATGGCGAAATTGGTGTTGACGGCCGATGCGTCCAGGTCATCGAGCGAGCGCGGCAGCTGGGCGGCGTCCAGTTCAACAAACTTCAGCTTCTTGGGGTTGCTCACCACATCGAGCGGCGTGGCCTTGAGGCCGGCACCCTCCTTGAGCTTGATCAGGCCCTTGTCCTGCAGCAGCAGCAGCGCACGGCCGCCGTTGGTGGGGTCGTTGGGCAGGCCAAAGCGCGCGCCTTCCTTGAGCTCGTTCAGGCCCTTGACCTTCTTGGAATACAGACCCATGGGGAAGTTGACGGTGTAGCCCACCGACACGATCTTGTAGCCCCGGTCTTTCACCTGGGCATCCAGGTAAGGCTGGTGCTGGTAGGCATTGGCATCAAGGTCGCCCGCGGCCAGCGCGGCATTGGGCTGCACGTAGTCGCTGAACTCAATCACCTGGATCTTCAGGCCGTCTTTCTCGGCCACTTTCTTGACCTGCTCGAAAATCTGGGCGTGCGGGCCAGCCGTCACACCGATCTTGAGCGGCTTGTCCTGCGCCAGCGCGCCCGTGGTGAAGCCGGCGGCCAGGGCCAGAGCGAGGGCGGATTGCAGCAAAGAGCGCTTGTTCACGGAAACACCTTTCATATGGAGATGTTCCATATCCTAGGGCTGGCCCTATAAATTCAAACAACTGTTTCTTTATTTTCTTAGCTGCAAATTGAATAACAAATCATGCAGCAAGTTCTTGCAACACCTGAAAGCCGCCCGGCTGCAGCCCCTGTCGATCAACAGCCAGTTCATCGCAGGCCAGCACGGTTGCTGACCGAGCGGCGCGCGCTGCTCCAGGAAGGCGCGGGCAAGCTGCTGGCGCGGCCATGGGCGAGAACTTGCGCAGAGCGAACTCTCAAGCCATGCGCAGCACCGCAGCCCCCTGCAGGGCACCCTGGCGCAACTGCTCCAGCGCGTCGTTCGCCTGCTCCAGCGCGAACACCTGGACTTCGGTGCGCAGCGGCGCCTGGCGAATGGCCTCAAAAAATGCAAGGCCGTCGCCCCGCGTCAGATTGGCCACGGAGCGGATGCTGCGCTCGCCCCACAGCCAGGCATAGGGAAAGCCGGGAATGTCGCTCATGTGGATGCCGGCGCAGACCACGCAGCCGCCTTTGTCGAGGTGCCGCAGGGCGATGGGCACCAGCGGGCCTGCGGGCGCAAAAATCAGGGCCGCGTCCAGCTGCTGCGGCGGGGCCTCGTCGGTTCCGGCCGCCCAGTTCGCGCCCAGGCTGCGGGCAAATTCCTGGCTGGGGCCATCACCGGGGCGTGTGAAGGCAAAGACTTCGCGGCCCTGCGCGCGCGCCAGCTGGGTGATGAGGTGTGCCGCCGCACCAAAGCCGTAGATGCCGAGCCGGCGTGGATCGCCGGCCAGGCGCAGCGCGCGGTAACCAATGAGTGCACATCGGGCCCCAGGCCTGCGACACGGGCCACGATTTCATGGCCCGGCGCCACGGGCAGCACCGGGTCGGGCAACTCGCCATCGAGCAAGTGCAGATCGGTGCGGCACACGCCGCAGGCCTCCACCGCCAGCAGCAACTGCCCCGCATGGGCCACCGGCTGCGGCAACTCGGTCAGCCGCAGGGGCCGGCCGGGTTGCTCCAGAACCATGGCTCGCATGCGCAAGCTCCTGCCGGACACCGCTGCCGCATCAAAGCCCGAACTCGGCGTGCAGGCGCCGGGCCAGCTCATGCAGTGGCAGGCTGGTCAGGTCCACCGGGTGGCTAGCCGAGACCCGCTTGTGGGTGGCTTCGTCCAGCTGCCCGAGCAACTGCCCCAAAAACGGGTTGGATGCAAATACCACCAGGCTGCCGATCTGTCCGGCGCTCACCGACAGCCCCCAGTCTTCGGTGTTAAACACCGCTTCATCTTCGGCACTCCTGCCGCGCGGATCAAGCCGGGACAAGCAGGCACAAGCCCGGCATGTCCCTGCCGGCCAAGGCGTCTTGTTGAAACGCGCCGCGAATCCTTGGAAAGGCTATTACATCAATAGCTGCTGGCGCTTATCCACAAAGCGCCTGAGCCCCATAAAGCAAAAAAAACCGCGCTCAAGTCAAGGTCTGCAGGCAGGCAAACAGGCAGTGGCCACCCTCAGGCCTTGAGCGCCACGTTGTTGAGCTTGTCCAGCCGTTCGGGCCAGCCGCCCTCGCTGGCGGACTGCAGCAGGATGCGTGTCCAGGCCACCCAGGCGTCCCACTGCACGCGCTTGTCCCACGCATTGCCCCAGGCGCTGAAGCACTGCAGCGCACTCTGTGCGGCCTGTTTGGCGTCGTCGCTGCGGCCCGCCGACAGGTACAGCTGCGCCAGCACCATCTGTGGCTCGCCCACCCAGGGGTTGTGGCGCACGGCCTGCTCCAGCACGGCGGTGGCCACGTCCAGGTCTACCAGCGGCTGGTCTTGCTGAATCACCGACCAATACAGCGACGTGGCCGCTGCCTCGGCCGCCACCGACAAGTGTTTGGTGCAATCGGCAAACACCGGTGGCACCGGCAGCAACCCCTGCAGGCCCGGGTGCTGCAGCGCCTGCCCCAGCCCCGCGATCTGGTGCAGCATGCGCCCAGTGGGCCGCATGGGCCCCGGCCACAGCGATGCCGCCCAGTGCACGGCCTGCGGGCGGTGGTGCACGTTGGGAAAACACGAGTAAATATCGTCCTGCCAGCTGAACCATTGCTCGATGGTGTCGGCCATGCTGACAATGACAAAGGCCGCCACTTCAAAGGGCGAGAGCACATGGCGCTGCCCGTCCTTGTCGAGCGCCAGGCTGCCGTCGGCCTCTAACCCGCCGCCCAGCACGCGCTGCACAAACTGCGTGCGCGACTGGGTGCAAAACAGATACACCAGTTGCTCGGCCGGCTCCCCCACCAGGTCGCGCAGGCGGGCTCGCTCGCTGGCCGGGTCGAACTTGACCAGATCGACAAAGGCGTTGCCGTAAACACTGTGCAGCAGCCCCAGCAGCCGCACATCCTGCGGTTGTTGCCACAGCGTGAGCGAGCGCGCCACGCCCACCAGGTGGTGGCGGAAGGTGCCCGCCTTGTGCCAATCCTGCCCCACATTGCGCGCCAGCACAGTGGGCAGCACGGGGGCCAGGTCGGCGTCGTGGGCAATCCACTCGTCGTCCAGCAGCGCCTGGGCGCGGGTGAACAGTTGCTGGTCCAGGGTGTGAAATGGCAGGGTCATGGCGTGTTGTCTCCGTCGGTAGGCACATCGATGAAGCACACAGTATCGTGGCTACAGGGGATGGCGTGCCGGGGTCACTCCATCAAAGCGACCGATTTCATCTGCACCCACAGCACACGCCCCAGCACCACACCGGGCGAGGCGGCCGACCATCTGGACAGAAAACAGGCCGGGTCGAATCGACAGGCCCGCTTCAAGCAAAAATAGCCTCTAGCGCTTATGCAGTAAGCGCAAGCAGCTATTAACTATATAGCAATCAGCGATGACTCAAGCGCCGCACGGCCCAGTCGCCCAGGCTCTGGATGGCCTGCACAAAGAAGATCAGCACCACCACCACGGCCAGCATGATGTCGGGCAAAAAGCGCTGGTAGCCATAGCGAATGCCCAGGTCGCCCAGGCCGCCGCCGCCAATGGCGCCAGCCATGGCCGAGTAGCCGGTGAGGCTGACGAAGCTGATGGTCAGGCCCGCCACGATGCCGGGCAGCGCTTCGGGCAGCAGCACCTTCCACACGATCTGGCTGGTGGTGGCCCCCATCGACTGGGCGGCCTCGACCAGGCCGTTGTCCACTTCGCGCAGCGCGGTTTCCACCAGCCGCGCAATGAAGGGCGCAGCGGCCAGCGTGAGCGGCACCACGGCAGCGGCCGTGCCGATGGACGAGCCCGTGATCAGCCGTGTGAACGGGATGATGGCCACCAGCAGGATGATGAAGGGCGTGGAACGCACGGCGTTCACGATCCAGCCCACGGTCTTGTTGAGCGCGCTGTTTTCCAGCACGCCGCCCTGGTCGGTCAGGCGCAGGAAAACGCCCAGCGGTATGCCGATCAGGCCGCCCACCACGCCCGAGATGCCCACCATCACGATGGTTTCCCACAGCGAGGTGACAAACAGCTCCAGCATCATTTCTGAAAAATTCTCGAACATCGCTCAGCCTTCCGTTGTCACTTCTTCCACCACTACGCCTTCACCGCGCAACTGCGCAATGGCGGTTTGCAGCCGGGCGCCCTCGCCGCTGGCATACACGGCCAGCGAGCCAAAGGTCTGGTCCTGGATCTCGTCGATCTGGCCGTGCAGGATGGACAGGTCCAGCCCATGCTCGCGAATCAGGCGCGACAAGATGGGCTGATAAGCCCGCTCGCCCGAGTACGACAGGCGCAGCAGCTGGCCCACGCCGCCACCCTGCAACTGGCGCGACAGATGGCGCACATGGTCCAGCACGCTGGCGGGCAGCTCCTGCGGCACGATCTCATCGATCAGGCTCTTGGTGATGGCCTGTTGCGGGCGCGTGAACACATCGATCACCGGGCCCTGCTCGACGATACGGCCGGCGTCGATCACGGCCACACGGTCGGCCACCTGCTTGATGACCTGCATCTGGTGCGTGATCAGCACCACCGTCAGGCCCAGTTCCTTGTTCACCTGGCGCAGCAGTGCCAGGATGGATCGCGTGGTTTCAGGGTCGAGTGCCGACGTGGCCTCGTCGCTCAGCAGCACCTTGGGACGGCTGGCCAGCGCGCGCGCAATGCCCACACGCTGCTTTTGTCCGCCCGAAATCTGCGACGGGTAACGGTCGGCCAGCGCCAACAGGCCCACCAGCTCCAGCAGCGGGTTCACACGCTCGCGAATGGCGGCCTTGTCCATGCCGGCCAGCTCCAATGGCAGCGCGGCGTTGTCGAACACCGTGCGCGAGGACAGCAGGTTGAAGTGCTGAAACACCATGCCGATATCGCGGCGCGCGGCACGCAGCTGCGCGTCATTGAGCTGCGTGAGATCGCGCCCCGCAACGATCACCTCGCCCTTGGTGGGCCGGTTGAGCAGGTTGATCACCCGCACCAGCGAACTCTTGCCCGCGCCGCTGCGCCCGATGATGCCAAACACTTCGCCCGGCGTGATGTGCAGGTCGATGCCGCGCAGGGCCTCGACCGGGCCTTGTGGGCCCGGATAAATCTGGGTGATGCCCCGTAAGTCGATCATGAAAATGAAATTGCGCCGCGAAGCCCCAAAGGCCGCCGCAGCGCAAGAAGTTGAATGAGGCCCGAACTGTAATCAAAAAGCATAACTAATCAAAATATCGAAAAATAAAGTAATAAGACCATCTGGTTATTAAGAAACCTTGCGGCGGCGGGCCCGCATCGGCCGCAGACACATCCCGGGCACCGTTGTGTCGCGTCAGGGTCGACAGTCCGCGCAGAACAAGCGACCGCAATGCCGACGCCGCCCCTCCGCAAATTTCGATGCCAGTCCGTCGGACTGCCGCCTGACCACCGAAAGGGCGTTGCCAAAATGTAAAAAAACTTGCCAGGGCATGACCGATCAGTCGTCCGCCGTTACGGCGGGTTGACAAGCTGACACCTTGCGACACCTGGTAACCCGGTGCCGACAGGAACGGCGTGTAATGGAGCGACTGTGAAATCTGCGAAATCAAAGGATTGGCCATGCCCATCGCATATCTCAGACAACTCGCCCTTGCGCTGGAACGCAGCAGAAACGCCGTGCGCGTAACCCATCCCTTCCAACTCGCGCTGGTTCAGTGGCTATGGTCCCGTGGCTACATAGAGGCAAAAATTTCCGCCGTGGCAGCAACTTCAAGGGCTGCGGCAGACGTACTCAGCATCACAAGGCTTGGGCGGCAGCTGATTGGCTTCCAGGCGTAGACGCGCAGGATGGCGTGGCGCATCAGCAGCACAGTGGTCATCAAACTGTCACCAACCCAGACATAAAAAAAGCCTGCTACTGATTAGGTAGCAGGCTTTTCAATGCCCATGGGGCTTATCTGGTGGGACGTGCGGGGGTCGAACCCACGACAAACGGATTAAAAGTCTGAAAAATGTGGATTTTGCTGGATTTCTTAAAACTGGCAATGATCCGTAAGTTGTTGATTATTATACGAATATAGTCCAAAATAGTCCGTTGGCGATGATTGTCATCAGAAAAAATTCTGGCAATAATCTGGCAACAGGCAATTAGACGGGCTCAAAATTGGCAACGAATCTGGCAACGAAAACACCCGGTCAAATCATCAATGAAATGCCGGTTAGCGTCTTCACGACGCTGACAAAAATCAAGCCGACAGGTGCTCTGCAAGCTCGCAAGCAAGCCGCTGGCGCAGCAGTCTTCTACTGGCGCTACAGCATGGGTTCAGCCAGCGAGCGGGTGAAGATCGGTGTTTACGATCCAGCCGCCGCGCCGAAGAGCATGACGCCCACAGAACGTGGCTACTCATACGCTGCAGCCGTTCGTGCAGCAGAGGCCCTGGCCATTGAGCATCACGAGCACAAGCAAGACGGCGGGCGCCCTGCCCTCGTCGCTGCTAAGAAAAAAGAGCACGCCAAATTGGAAGCGGCCAAAACCGAGGCTGGGGCTTTCTGGATGGCATCGATAGCGATGGTGCGATGCCGTCACTGCTCAGCGGCTGGCTGTCTGCTACCGACCAATTTGCAGAGTGGATCGAGCAGCCCTATGACTCGGACACTGACCTGTTGATAGCGCTCTGCCTGGCGCAAGTTTCGTTGCCAGCCTCTCGCTGAGGCTTCGTCTCTCGGCGGCTGCTTTTCTGCGGCTGCACTGATTTCTCTCACCCGCGTTTTCTATCCGGTACCTGTTTGCGGAGGTCTACGCACGCCCGTTTGTTTTCACCGTTTTGTTTCGTTCCCCACCCAAGGAGATTTTCATGACCACAACACCCACGTCCACAACCAATGCAGCGGCTCCTGCACCAACCACCCCAACGATCATCTATTCCAACAACGCCCGGTTCCCGCTGGGCCAGATCGTGGCCACGCCCGGAGCTTTGGAGTTGCTTCAAGAAACCGGCTTCAGCGCTGCCGCGTTGATCTCGCGGCACGTGCAAGGCGACGGCGGCGAGCCCCACCGACTTGGCCCAAGCCCTCGGAAGATGGCAAGCGCAAGCCGGTGCATTGGTTGTACGAGGCTGCGGAGTGGAATGCCGAAGAAGTTCGATTGCTGGCAGCCATACGGTTGCAATTGAAGGCGGCAGCGTGAAGCGCACTTTGATGCGGCGCCAGGTCCTCAAGATCGTCGGTGGCATGGTGTTGTCACCGTGGCCACCGGCTGCGGAATCAACCCAAGCCGACAGGGTTCAGCAGACGGTGACAGCGCTGCTGGCGGCAACGGAAGAAGGCTCCATATTGCAGATCGACCTGGAAGATTTCCGCGACGCGCTGAATCTCTGCGGTCGCTCACCCGTGAGCTTTACGGTGACGGATCATGACGCTGACAAGGTTTTGGATGCATGCCGCAGCGCATTGGCATTGATGCCACGCGACAAAGTAAGAGCTGCTGTGGTGGTGTGCAGCGGAAACGGCAAGAGCTTTCAACTGAGCCATTGCGCAGAGGTCTTCAGGGTGGTGCAGCACGCTATGGATGAATCGGCATGCTTTGTGTTCGGCGTGGTCATCGACCCCACACTGGTGGACGCCATGAGCGTCGCTTGGCTGGCTGGTGCACCGGACGGTTAGCGCAGCGGCGACCGGCGAGTTCCTTGCGGCCGGTCCCCGGTCTTTGCCAGCGATGCCTCGTTGATTCGGCGCTTCACAGACGTGCGGCGGAGGTCCTTTGGCAGTTGCGCCTCGAAGCCCGCCATCAAGTCGGTCATGGTCATGCCAAGGGACTTGGCCAGCGAGTCCAGCACCAGCAACGAAGGTGCAGACAGCCCACGCTCCAACAGCGAGATGTAGGTGCGATCCATGGACGCGTCGAAAGCCAATTCGGACTGGGACTTGTCACTGTCCTTGCGAATGGTTTTTAGATACTCACCAAACGCCACGGCAAGAGGATGACGGTCGGCAGCGACCTTCTTCTTGGCGGTGGTTGGCTTGGATTCCATTGAGGCAAAAATGCCTCAATGAAGATTTAAATACGACAGAGTAAATTCTTCATTGTGAGAGACTCAAAACTTCAAAAGAGAGGGTAGAGATGAACGCAAAACATGTGAATACTGCTCGCGGGGGCCTTGCCTTGGCGTGCTGCGCACTATCAATGGTTACATCCTTGGCAGGCGCAACCCCTCTCGACGATCTCAGCGGTGGTCAAACTGGTGTCATTGAATTCATGGCATCGAATCCGGCTCATCGCTGGGCCTTGATCCGTGGACAGCTTGGCCCACAGCAGGTCATCACTGGTAATCTGCTGAAGCCTAAAAACGTGAGTGGCAAAGTTCCGGTCATGGTCATGAGCCATGGCAGTGACGGCATAACGAGCGGCATGCACGATGTATGGGCCAAGCCGCTGAATGAAGCTGGCTACGCGGTGTTTATGGTGGACAGCTTCACGCCCCGCAATAGCGCAAAGATTGCTGGCACCGGCGGGCAACTTACGTGGAATACCACCGTTAATATTTCTGACGCTGTATATGCACTCAAGCTACTGAGCACACACCCAAAGATTGATGCATCCCGCATCTATCACATGGGTTGGTCGCGCGGCGGGAATGCAGTCACCGGCGCCATGTGGCCCAATTACCGTTTACCAATAACAAAATCTGAAAACATCAAATGGGCAGCCAGCGTTGCGCTTTATCCGGGCTGCAATCAGCGCTATCAAAATCCGACGCTCAAAATAACCTCGCCGGTGCTCTATTTGCTTGCCGAGAAGGACGACATGACACCAGCGGCAGCGTGTGTGGAAGAGGCTCAACTGCTTGCCGCAGATGGCAATCCGATCACCTACAAAGTCTATCCAGGTGCCTACCATGTGTTTGATCGAGTGAATCAGCCATGGCGAAAAGTCAAAGAAGGCACATTTGCCAACTGCGCCATTGATGTGGTCATGCCCTCCAATACTCGCGACGTTGGATCGTGGGGGCCAGCTTTCAATCGTGCGACCAACAAGCCGCTACTAACACCTGAGGAACGAGACGCCGCCGTTAAGCAGTGCGCAGCCTCATTGTGGGTTACTGTGGAAAGCAACGATAAAGCGCGAGAGCAAGCCGTGAAAGATGTTCTGGATTTTCTGAAAAGTGTCCAATGAAAAACTCTCTGATGACCACACGTTTACAAAATGCTTTTTGTCGTGTTGCTGCCTTGATTGCTATCGGCGCGGCTTCGATGAGTTGCTACGCAAGCGACGATGTAATCCCAATCGAAAAGTTTCAGCCTGCAATCACGGTGCAGTTCGCGCCAGAGCGACCAAACGGCTGGGAGTTGGAGCGGCCAATGGCGGCTTATGGCATGAATTTATTTGCTGCCAACGTGCCCTCCTACGATGGTAGGGGAAAACTGATTTCCAGTTGGTCTCCACAGCTCGGAAAAGTCTTTGACCGCCCCACCGTCATCCTCGTTCACGGTGGACATGGCGTATCCCCTGCCAACATAGACATGGCCGTCTGGCTGCGCAAAGAACTCAAGGCCAACGTCCTGATCTTGGATTCCTATTGGTCTCGTGGAAAGTCGGAGAACTGGCTCGCATGGACGGAGTACGGTGCCAACATGCGCGTGCTCGATCTGATCGCAGCAGCGCGTTTTACGCAAAGCCAAGGCGCTGATCCGAAGAAGACCTTCGTGATCGGTGGCAGCCAAGGCGGCTGGACAGTGCTGCGAGCTTTCAGCAATCACAACCTCAGCAGTGAGGTGAAATCCTTGCTGGTCGGCGGTGCATCGCTGTACCCCAATTGCTACGTCAAGGAGTCGATCTTTGGCCGATCCCCAAGCGGCACCACTGACAAGCAGTTTGCCCCACCTCTTGGCAACTACGTCGCGCCTGTGATTGCGTTTACCGGCACGAATGACTCAGCAACGCCTTTGTCACAGTGCAATGTCGAGAAGGTGTTCAAAGGCGTTGAGAAGTGGACCAACTTTGAAGGTGCGACTCACTCGTGGGACTCACCAAGTGGCGGCATCGGCAAGCCAGGGGTAGACGGAGACTGCTCCAAGGCACTGAACAAGTACAACCAGTTTCCGGTCTGCCGCAATAACAAGTACACGGAAATCATGCGCAGCGACATTCTTGCCTTTGTCGAACGGCACCTGCCCAGAGTGCAATAGTCTCAACCGTAGAAATCAGCTCAGAAATCCTGTTTCTGTGTGAGATCAACAATAACAAAACACTCGTTCTCTACACCCTAACAAAGAGTCCGACTAGCATGCCGGGTGACCGGCAGCACTAAGGGCTGGGCCACGCAGACCATAGACCTTCGGCGTCGGTTTGCCTGCCGAAAGAACGATTTGGGAAGAGTTCAATGAAGAGAATTTTCACTGCCGTTGCCCTATGGGCTCTTGCCTTCATGAGCCATGCCGAAGGTACCGTGTTCAAGGTGCCAACGCGCGATGGCGTGACCACAACGCTGTTTTGGGAACCTGCTCCAGATGCCAAAGCCACGGTGTTCCTGTTCCCTGGTGGTGCAGGAGGTTTCGGCAAGGTTGAAGCGGGCAAGGCTATGGGGCTCAACTTCCTCGTTCGCTCCGAGCCCTATTTCATCGCCAGCGGTTTCAACGTCGCCATCTTCGGCCGCCCCAGCGATTCTCAGGATCTGGACTACGCCGACCGCATCAGCGAGACGCACATGGCCGACGTGCGCAAAGTGCTGGAATTCGTAAAACGTAAGGCCGAAGTGCCGGTCTGGATGGTTGGCACCAGCCGGGGCACAATTTCAGTAACGGCCGCTGCCATCACCATGCCTGGCGAGATGGCGGGAGTGGTGCTGACTTCCAGCGTGATCAGTTACAAAAAGCCCGGCGCCGTGCCCAAACAGGATTTGGAGCGAATCAAGGTGCCTGTGCTGGTGCTGCACCACGCCAAGGACGCCTGCACTTTGTGTCAACCGCACGAGGTGCCGGCCATCCTGCGCGGATTGAAGAACGCGCAGACCAAGAAGGAGATCATGGTCAGCGGCGGCGAGAATCCCACGGGCAACGTCTGCGAGGCTCTGCATTGGCATGGCTTCATTGGCATGGAGCGCGAGGCGGTCGATCTGATGGCCAACTGGATCAAAGCCCCGACGAACTGAAGTAGGCATTCCATCACGAGCCCCCCTGTCCATCACCCATTCGTTGACACGCCGCCGCGCCTTGACCGGCATGGCCGCCTTACTCGCAGGCTCGCACGCATCCATCGCGGGTAGCCAGATCGGCGACTTTGTGAAGGCGGCAATGGCCACACAGATCGGCAATGACCGCGACTCTGCAGCCCGCAAGCATGGACGGATGTTCGGTGGGTATGGCTACCTGATCCGAACTAAAAACGCCACGCTGCCGGGCACGGCATGGGCTTCTGGCTGGGGTGGTCCGCGCACTGGCTGGTACTACAGCAGCGACCGGATGGTTCTGGTGCTCTCTCCAGCAGAGAGGCGTGGATGCCGGATGTGTATGAGCTTGCCAAGGACTGGTCTGCCATCAAAATTGAGGCCCGAGCCCGACTAATGTACGAGGCGAACGACAAGATTTCATTGCCAGTTGTCCAACAAAGTACATCTGCATCTAACCAAATTCTGGCAACGATCTGGCAATGAGCTTCTGGCAAGAAAAAAGCACTTAGGCATTTCTGCGCTAAGTGCTTGATTCATAACCAAATATTGGTGGGACGTGCGGGGGTCGAACCCACGACAAACGGATTAAAAGTCCGCTGCTCTACCAACTGAGCTAACGTCCCAACTTGCAGCAGAAATTTTATTAACTGCTGCAAAGCCTCGAATTATAGCGTGATTTTATCGCGCTTCTTGGTGTGGGCCGCCAGTTTATCGAGCACCCAACCAGCGGCACACTGCCCAAAGGTTGCCGTCACGGCCACGACAGAACCGTAACCGTGGCAATTCAAGGTGCCGTCGCCTTCCACTGCACATGAGGCATCGGGCGCAGCCACGGCCTCTCGGCTGAACACGCAGGTGACGCCCATCTTGCGCCCTTCCCGAGGGGCTTGATGGTGTTTGCGCAGCCGATAGCGCAACTGAGCCAGCAAGGGGTCGTGCGTTGTTGCGCTGAGATCTTCGATATCGATCTTGTGCGCATGCCGCTTGCCGCCCGCAGCACCCACGCTTACAAAGAGCGTACCCGTGTCGCGGGCCCAGGCTGCCATGGCGGTCTTGGCCTTGATCTGGTCACAGGCGTCAACCACTGCATCCACCGGTTCTGTCAGCAGGCTGGGCCAATTTTCTGGCGTGACGAAATCCTCAATGCACAGCACCTTGCAATGGGGATTGATCAGCCCAATGCGCTCCTGCATTGCCACCACCTTGGCCTGGCCGACAGTGGTGGTCAGTGCGTGAATTTGCCGATTGATGTTGGACTCGGCAACATGGTCCAGGTCGATCAGGGTGATGCGCCCGACGCCGCTGCGGGCCAGGGCCTCGGCCGCCCAGGACCCCACGCCGCCAATGCCCGTCACAACGACGTGGGATTGCCGGATGCGCTGCGCGCCGGCAACACCATACAAGCGCTCCAGGCCGCCAAAACGGCGCTGCGGATCGGCATCGAAACCCGCATCGCCCTCGACCACAGCGAAAGCTGCGGGCACGATCAATGCTGTCATTTGAGACGCGACAAGCGCTCTTTGGCAGCCACGGCGGCCTCGGATTGCGGATAGGCCCGCAACAGATCTTCCAAGGTCTTTCGGGCCGCGCGGGTTTCCTTCAGCTCGATCTGGCAGTTGGCGATGGACAACGCGGCTTCGGGCGCACGCGCGTGGCCAGGTGAGCCTGACAACAACAGCCTGAAGTTGCCAATGGCCTCCTTGTATTCACGCGCCGCGTACTGGGCATTGCCCAGCCAGAAGCGCGCCGACGGCACATAGCCGCTACGCGGGTATTGCCGAACAAACCCGGCAAACGCCGTATTGGCCTCGGCGAATTTGCCTGACCGGAAAGTCGCCAGGGCCGCCTCGAAATCGCGTTTCTCGGCCGCATCGGCCTGAAACTCCAGTCCGTCCACCGTGACATTCACGGGCTCAAACTGGCGCAAACGCTCATCGACACCTTGCGCGATATCCTTTTGGCGCCGCTGCAGCTCTCCCACGTCACGCAACAGCTGTTCGTTCTGTCCGCGCAATTTGGCTTGCTCCACGCGCAGCGCTTCAATCTGGGTCTGCAGGTCCAGCAATCCACGCCTCAGCTGCGAACTTTCATCAGCCGATTTGCGAATATCCTCCGCAGACCGCTGCTGCAGCGCGTCCGCCCGCTGCCGCAATTCCAGGATGGCACGCCGTGCCTCATCGTCCTCAAACAGCGCAGCGTGGCCGGTGGAAACAAAGGCGCCCGACAGAACCAGCGCCAGCAGCGCCCTGGCGGGCGTGGGAAGCGTTGTTGTGCGCATCAACGGTAGGACAGTTCAGCACGGCGGTTTTGCGCGTGCACATCTTCACTGCCACCCTGGGCTGCCGGCTTCTCCTTGCCGAAGCTCACGGCTTCCACCTGGGCGTCAGAAACACCCAGCAAGCCAAGCGAGCGACGAACGGCTTCGGCCCGCTTTTGGCCCAGGGCCAGGTTGTACTCGCGGCCACCACGCTCGTCGGTGTGACCTTCCACCATGACCTTGCGGTTGCCGCTGGACTTGATGAAGCGGGCATGGGCTTCGATCAGCGACTGGAATTCTGGCTTGATGACATAGCTGTCGTAATCAAAATAGACCAGACGGCTGACACCGACCGGGCCGGCCGCGTCACGTCCGGATTGCCCCAGATTGACACCGGCCACACCGCTCTGCCCGGCATTGCCGGAATTGGCTCCGCCATTGGCGCCTGTGGTGGGGATTGCCGATTTGTCTTCCACCGGAACGTCGTCCAGCTTGACGCCCGAACTGCACCCCGCCATGAGGGCAGCAACGGTGATGGCGAGGGAAATGCGTTTGATCATCCAAAATTCTCCTGGGCTGGGTATAAAAAATATGTGAAGGTTCACTGTTTCTGAAACGGACCCCAATCGGGCTCGCGAATATCGCCGCCCTGCCCAGCAAGGCGCGCCTTGATTTTCCCGTCCAGGGTCGTGGTCATGAGGGCTTCGCGGCCTTGCTGCTGCGTTGCATAAACGATCAAGCGGCTGTTCGGGGCGAAGCTGGGGTTTTCATCGGCGCTGGTGTCGGTAATGGCCGAAACCGCTCCCGATGACAGATCCATCACATGCAGCTTGAACGCCCCGCTGACGCGCGAGATGTAGGCCAACCAGCGACCATCCGGACTAATGCTGGGCGAGATGTTGTAGGTGCCCGTGAAGGTGACGCGCTCGGCGTTGCCGCCAGTGGCAGGCACCTTGTAGACCTGGGGGGCGCCGCCGCGGTCACTCACAAAATAAATGCTGCGGCCGTCGCTGGAATACACCGGCTCGGTGTCGATGCCCGCACTTTGCATCAATCGGCGCGGCTCGCCACCGTTGGCGTCAATGGTGTAGAGCTGCGAGGCCCCGTCCCGGCTCAGGGTCACGGCCAGCGTGCGGCCATCCGGCGCCCATGCGGGCGCGCTGTTGGAGCCACGGAAATTGGCGATGAGCCGGCGCCGCCCCGTTGCCACGTCGTGCACATACACCACGGGCTTGCGCGACTCGAACGACACATAGGCAATCTGCCCGCCATTGGGCGACCAGGCCGGTGAAATGATGGGCTCGGGGCTGGACAAGGCAGACTGCGCGTTTTCGCCATCGGCATCTGCCACCCAAAGGCTGTAGCGCGTGCCCGTCTTGGTGACATACACAATGCGCGTCGAGAAAACACCGCGCTCGCCGGTCAGTTTTTCGTAGATGAAGTCGGCAATGCGGTGCGCCACCAGGCGCAGATCGCCTTGGGTCACCACAAAACTCTGGCCACCCAGGTCTTGCCCGCGCACCACATCCCACAGACGAAAGCGCACATCAAAGCGCCCATCGGCCAGACGCGTCACGCTTCCAGTAGCAAGCGAATCAGCGCTTTTTTGCCGCCACAGCGCCACATCGGGGCGCGAGGTTTCATCGAGCGCAGAGCCCGATGCATCCACAGCGCGAAATTGCCCGCTGCGCTCCAGGTCGGCCTGAACGATGGCGGCGATTTTCTGGGGGGACTGCGCCTCGCCGCGAAAGGGGGCAATGGCGATGGGCAACTGGGTCAGCCCAACGCCCGTGACCTCGACGCGAAATTGCGCCAGGGCGGGCAGTGCGGGGGTGGAGATCAGCGCGGCCAGCAAGCTGCGGCGCAGGGGTTGCGGCAGGGCCGCAGCAAGGAGGGTGGTAGGAGTTCGATCAGTGGTCATTGGCAGCCAGCGGAAACCGAGCGAAAGCCGGTGGACAGGCGTGAATGTTACACACCATCCGTGCACCCCTGTGACAAACTGTGCAATGGGCACGCAGCGAAACGTAGAATCCGCCCCACATGCACGCCACCGATACGAACGCCCAGGCGGCTTCCGCCGCGCCGTCATCCCCGCCCAGCCTGCGCGCCCGCCTGGCGCGACTCTCGGCCTATTTCGGCCACCATCGCCTCGCCTGGGTCGTTGCCATCGTGGCGACCCTGGTGGGCGCCGCCACCGAGCCGCTCATTCCCGCGTTGCTGCAACCGCTGCTCGATCGCGGCTTCACCCAGGGCACGCTGCAGCTGTGGATGGTGCCGGTGGCCATTCTGGGCGTTTTTTTGGTGCGCGGAATGGCCCAGTTCGTGGCCCAGTATGCGCTGGCACGCATTGCCAACGAAGGCATGCTGGCGCTGCGGCAAGCGCTGTTCGATCGCGTATTGGCAGCGGAAATGGCCCTTTTCAGCCGCCAATCGGCCAGCGCGCTGTCCAACACCGTGGTGTACGAGGTGCAGACAGGCTCCACCCTGCTGGTGCAGGCATTGATGGGTTTGTCGCGCGACGGCTTCACGCTCATTGCCTTGCTGGGCTATCTGCTTTTCCTGAACTGGCAGCTCACGCTGATCGTGGCCGTGGTGGTGCCCGGCGTCGCGTGGATCATGAAGACCCTGTCCCGGCGCCTGTACAGCCTGACCAAAAGCAGCCAGCAGGCAACGGACGAACTGGCCTATGTGGTGGAAGAAAACGTATTGGCGCATCGCATGGTGCGCCTGCATGGGGCACAAGCCGGTCAGGCCGAGCGCTTTGGCAGCCTGAGCCGGAACCTGCGTCGCCTGGCCATCAAATCGACCATCGCATCGTCATCCATGACGCCCCTGACCCAGTTGCTGGCCGCTGCCGCCCTGTCGACGGTGATCTGCATCGCCCTGTGGCAAAACCGGGGCGCGGTGGACACGCGGGATGTGACGGTGGGCGGCTTTGTCGCGTTCATCACGGCCATGCTCATGCTGATTGCCCCCATCCGCCGGCTGGCCGATGTAGCCAACCCGATCACCCGGGGCCTGGCGGCGCTGGAGCGTGGGCTTGCACTGCTCAACGATGCGGCTGCAGAAACCGGCGGCCAATACACCACCGAGCGGGCGCAAGGCGCCCTGACCTTGCAGGACGTGACGGTGTCCTTCGGCCCGGAGCACGCACCCGCCCTGGACCGCGTGAGCCTGTCCGTTCAACCGGGCGAAATCGTGGCCCTGGTGGGCCCGTCGGGCGCGGGCAAGACCACCCTGGTGAACCTGCTGCCCCGTTTCGTGAGCCCCTCGTCGGGCCAGATCCTGCTGGACGGCCACCCCCTGGACGAATGGCGCCTCGATGCGTTGCGCTCGCAATTCGCCATGGTCAGCCAGGATGTGGTGATGTTCAACGACACCATCGCCGCCAACGTGGCCTTGGGCAGCAGCGTGGATGAGCAACGGGTGCACGCGTGCCTGGCGGCTGCGAATCTGACAGAACATGTGGCCGCCCTCCCCCTGGGCATCCACACGGTGGTGGGGCACAACGCCACGCAGCTTTCGGGTGGACAGCGCCAGCGCCTGGCCATCGCACGGGCCCTGTACAAGGATGCGCCCATCCTCATCCTGGACGAAGCCACCTCCGCGCTGGACACCGAATCAGAGCGGTTGGTGCAGGATGCCCTGCAACGGCTCATGCACGGCCGCACCACGCTGGTCATTGCGCACCGCCTGTCCACCATCGAACACGCCGACCGCGTGGTGGTGATGGAGCGGGGCCGCGTAGTGGAACAAGGCACGCACAGCGCCTTGCTGGCCAGCGGCGGGCTGTATGCCCGCCTGCAAAATCGCCCTGCCGCTGGTTAGGGCCTGCGCCCTGCACCGTCGGCTACCACTTGCCGCGGTTGGGCTGGCGGCGGCGAATGGCGGCGGCAATGGTTTCTGCCGTCTCCTTGCGACTGACCCGCAGCGCAAAATCGCTGGCGCTCAGCCCCAGCTGGTTTTTCAGTGAAGGATCGGCCCCTTCGTCCAGCAACAGCTGCACGGCATCGCTCGTGCCATATTGCGCCGCCATCATCAAGGGCGTGGTGCCGTTGGGCGACGCCGCGTCGATGTAGGCATGGTTCTCCAGCAACAGGGCGATGATGCGCGCGTGCTCGGGCATGGTGCCCGAGGCGGCATAGTGCAAAGGCGTCCAGCCCGGCTTGTTCACATCGGCATCCCGCGCAATCAAGGCCTTGACGACCTCGACGTGGCCCTTGATGGCGGCCAGCATGAGCGGGCTTTCGTCCTGCGCGTTGCGTGCTTCCACATCCAGCTGCCGCGCGCCCATGAGTGCGTCAAAGGCCTTGCGGGAATCGAGCTGCAGCGCCAACGTTAGCCCAACCTGCCCCTTGGGATCGCGCGTGTTCGGGTCAAAACCGCGCCGCAGCAGCGCTGCAATCGCGGCGCCATCATCGCGCCGGATGGCGGTGAAAAAGTCGTCGTAGGAGCCGGCGTGCGCCACCGCGCTCGCTGCCACCAGCGCCAGGGCCACCACGGAACGGCGTTGCAGGCTCATGCCACCACTCCTTTGAACAATGCCTCGAAGTTGCGGCTGGTGGCCTGGGCCACCACGTCCACCTCGATCCCCCGCGTCAGCGCGATCTGCTGCGCCACCAGGGGCACATACGACGGGTTGTTGGTCTTGCCCCGGTAAGGCACGGGCGCGAGATAAGGGCTGTCGGTTTCAATCAGCATGCGATCCAGGGGAACATAGGCCGCCACATCGCGCAATTCCTGCGCACTCTTGAACGTGACGATGCCCGAGAACGAGATGTAGTAGCCCAGGTCGAGCGCGGCCCGCGCCACCTGCATCGACTCGGTAAAGCAGTGGAACACACCGCCCGCCAGATTGCCCGCACCATCTTCGCCCTCTTCGCGCAGGATGGCCAGGGTGTCGTCCGAGGCGCTGCGGGTGTGGATCACCAGGGGCTTGCCGCAGGCCCGCGCAGCGCGGATGTGCGTGCGAAAGCGCTCGCGCTGCCATTCCAGGTCGGCAATGCTGCGCCCGCCCTTGCGGTCTTCCATGCCGTAATAGTCCAGGCCCGTTTCACCAATAGCCACCACGCGGGGCAACGCGGCGCGGTCCAGGAGATCTTGCACCGATGGCTCGGTCACGCCTTCGTTGTCGGGGTGCACGCCCACGGTGCTCCAGAAATTGTCGTGGGCCAGCGCCAGCGCATGCACGCCATCGAATTCCTCCATGGTGGTGCAAATGCACAAGGCCCGCTCCACCTGGGCGTCGGCCATGGCCTGGCGGATGGCGGGCAACTGACTGAGCAGTTCCGGAAAGTTGAGGTGGCAGTGCGAATCAGTAAACATGCAATTTCAAAACAAAAAAACCGACCAGCCAGCGCGGGTCGGCACAGGATCACACCACGCCATCAGATGGTTTGCGTGGGTCGCTCCGAACCCAGGGCCGTGCCCAGCAGTTCCTCGATCTTGGCCTTGAGCTGGCGCGATTTTTCGTCCTTGGGGAACTGGATGCCAACCCCCTGCGTGCGGTTGCCCGCTGCGCGCGGCGGGGTGACCCAGGCCACGCGGCCGGCCACAGGATAGCGCTGGGTGTCGTCGGGCAGGGTCAGCAGCACATACACATCGTCACCCAGTTTGTAGTCGCGCGGCGTGGGAACAAAAATGCCCCCTTCCACAAAAAAGGGAATGTAGGCCGCGTACAAGGCTGCCTTTTCCTTGATGGCCAGCTGCATGACGCTGGGACGGGGCGCGGTGGATGGACTGCTCATGGGTGGAGGTTGCGGCTTAGTGTCGGGAGTGTAGGGTGTTTCGCGCCTGGGCGACAAGCGCCTCCAGCATCAGGCCCGCATTGAAGGGATGCTCGGCCGTGCGTGCCGCCTTGGCCAGGGCGCGCGACCAGCGCGTGAGGGCTCCCAGCGGCGGCGGCTTGGGCAAATCACCCGGCGCGAAATAGCGCGGTGCCGCGCCCACGCCAGCAGCCAGCAGGTCGTGGCACAGCTTTTGAAGTGCGTCGATCGCCTGGGCGGGCGCCCAATCGCCCAGCGCCGCCACGTCGCCGCGCGCCATGGCCTGGGGCAGTGCCGCCCAGGCCTGCGGGCTGCGCCCGGACCGCGCCAGCGCCAGGGCGTCATCCGGCCGGCCACCGGTGGATCGCAGATGCGCGGCGGCGGCTGCCGGCTCAATCCCCTGCCCGGCCAGCCACTGCAAACTGTCGGCCTCGGCCGGCCAGACCATGGTGTGGCCCAGGCAGCGGCTGCGAATGGTCGGCAGCAACTGGTGCGCAGCTTCGCTGGCCAGCACAAAGCGCACGTCGCCCGGCGGCTCCTCCAGCGTTTTGAGCAGCGCATTGGCCGTGACGTGGTTCATCTGCTCGGCCGGGTAGACCAGCACCGCCTTGCCCCGCCCACGGGCCGAGGTGCGCTGCGAAAACTCCACCGCATCGCGCATGGCCTCCACTCGGATCTCGCGGCTGGGCTTGCGTTTCTTGTCGTCAATATCGGCCTGGGCTTTTTCCGACAGCGGCCAGCCCAGGGCCATCATCTGCACCTCGGGCATCAACACGCACAGGTCGGCGTGGGTGCGCACGTCAATGGCGTGGCAGCTGCCGCACTGGCCGCAGGCGCCCTGCTCTGTCGGCGCATCACACAACCATGCGCGGACCAACTCCAGCCCCAATGCGTACTGCCCCAGGCCCGATGGCCCCTGCAGCAACCACGCATGGCCGCGCTGGGCCAGCAGACTGGTGCGCTGTGCGGCAATCCACGGCGCCAACGCCACGGCAGATCCGCTCATTGCGGGCCTCCCTGGCTGGCCACCATGATCGCCAGCCAGCCCTTGCGCACGAACACGCTGGTGAGCTGCTGCCACACGCGGTGGCGGTCCTGCGCGGCGTCCAGGCGTGCAAAGCGCTGGGGCGCTGCGGCGGCCCGGTCCGCATAGCCCTGCGCCACGCGGCGGAAAAATTCGACGGGCTGCGCCTCAAAACGGTCAGGGACGCGCGCTCCGGCCAGGCGCTCGGCGGCGACCTCGGGAGCGAGATCGAACCAGACGGTCAAATCAGGTTCACGCATCAAATCGGCATCAGGCGCAAGCCCCGTCTGCGCAAGGTGCTCCAAAGTTGATAGCACCCCAAGGTCAAACCCCCGCCCTGCTCCCTGGTAGGCAAAGGTGGCGTCGGTGAAGCGGTCGCACAGCACCACATCGCCCCGCGCCAGGGCGGGCTCGATGACATTGCGCAGGTGGTCGCGGCGCGCGGCAAAAATCAGCAGCGACTCGGTGAGCGCATCCATGGGGTCGTTCAGCACCATGGCGCGCAGCTTTTCGGCCAGCGGGGTGCCACCCGGCTCGCGGCTCACGGTGACCGTGCGCCCCTGGGCGCGAAAGGCCTGGGCCAGGCCCTCGATGTGCGAGGACTTGCCGGCACCGTCGATGCCTTCAAAGGTAATGAACAGACCGGGTCGTGACATGGAATCCTTGGTTGAATCAGGGTGCACGGGCGCGCACGGAGGCCGCTCACTGGCCCCGCTGGTAGCGATGGACGGCGCGGTTGTGCTCGTCCAGCGACGCGCTGAAATGGCTGGTGCCATCGCCCTTGGCCACAAAGTACAGGGCGCGCGTGGGCTCGGGCTGCACGGCGGCCAGCAACGCGGCCTTGCCGGGCATGGCGATCGGCGTGGGCGGCAGGCCCGCGCGGGTGTAGGTGTTCCAGGGCGTGTCGGTCTGCAGGTCGCGGCGGCGCAGGTTGCCATCAAACTTGTCGCCCAGACCATAGATCACGGTGGGGTCGGTCTGCAGCAGCATGCCCACGCGCAGCCGGTTGGTGAACACGCCCGCAATCTGGCCACGGTCGCTGGCCTTGCCGGTTTCCTTTTCGACGATGCTGGCCAGAATCAGCGCTTCATCCGCTGACTTGAGCGGCGTGTCGGTGGCACGCTGCGCCCAGGCGGCCTCCAGGCGGCGGTCCATGGCGTGCAAGGCGCGGCGCAGCAACGCGATGTCGCTCGACCCCTTGGCATAGGCGTAGGTGTCCGGAAAAAACCGCCCCTCGGGCGCAACGCCGGGGCGGCCCAGCTGGGCCATCAGGGCGTCGTCGGTGAGCTGGGCAGCGTCGTGCCTGAGCTGCTCCTCCCTGGCCAGCGCCTGGCGCACCTGGCGCCAGTTCCAGCCCTCCACCAGCGTGAGTGCGCGCAGGGCTTCCTCGCCCCGCGCCAGCTTGCGCAGCAAACCGATGGGTGTCGTGCCCGGCGGGATTTCGTAGTTGCCCGCCTTGATGGCACGGTCCTGCCCCGACAAGCGGAACCAGGCATACAGCAGGCGTGCGTCGGTATTCACCCCCGCCGCCACCACGTCGCGGGCCACACCGCGCGGCGTGGTGCCGGGTTCGATGGCCAGCTCCAGCGGCTGGTCGCCCAGGTCCAGTGGCTGGTGCAGCCACCAATACGCAGCGCCGCCCAGTGCGATCCCCACCAACACGATCAAAGCCAGTAAACGTCGCACAACCCTGCCGTCTGTATGTATGAAACAGGGCATCATAATTCAGCGATGACCTACCCCTTGAATGGCATTGCCCCCCTGTCCCACCTCGGCGTGATTCGCGTGGAAGGCGAAGACGCCGCCAAGTTTCTGCACGGCCAGCTCACCCAGGATTTCGCCCTGCTCGGCATGGACCAGGCCCGCCTGGCCGCCTTTTTGTCGGCCAAGGGCCGCATGCAGGCCAGCTTCATCGGCTTCAAGCGCAGCGCCACCGAGGTGCTGCTGGTCTGCAGCCGCGACCTGCTGGCCCCCACGCTCAAGCGCCTGTCGATGTTCGTGCTGCGCGCCAAGGCCAAATTGAGCGACGCCACGGCGGATTACGCGCTGTACGGCGTGGCTGGATATGCTATTGAATCAGTAGCTGTTAGCGCACAGCCCACCTGGACAAAGGCCGATTTTGACTCTAGAACCGTGGTACACCTCTACCCCGCTGACGGTCAACCCCGCGCGCTGTGGGTGGCACCCGTGTCAGAAGCGCCGCCCGCCGGCCCCGCACTCGACCCGGTGCTGTGGCTGTGGAGCGAGGTACGCAGCGGCGTGGCCACGCTGACCGCCCCCGTGGTGGAAGCCTTTGTGCCGCAAATGCTCAATTACGAGTCGGTGGGGGGCGTGAACTTCAAGAAAGGCTGCTACCCCGGCCAGGAAGTGGTGGCCCGCAGCCAGTTTCGCGGCACGCTCAAGCGGCGGGCCTATGTGGCGCACGTTGACGCCGACGTGGCCGTGGGTGCAGAAGTGTTCAGCACCACCGACCTGGAGCAGCCCTGCGGCACCGTAGTGCAGGTGGCGCCAGCCCCAGGCGGCGGCTTTGATGCCATCGTTTCTCTGCAGATATCGGCGGCGCACGAGGCCAGCTTGCAGGTGGGAACGGCGGACGGCGTGGCGCTGACCCTGTTGCCCCTACCCTACCCTTTGCTTGAAGATATCTAAGTCAAAATGGGCTCTGGCGCTTGTCAGACAAGCGCCAAAAGCTCATTTATTTATAGCAATTCACTACAACTGCCGAGCCATGGCGATGTGGGGAATGCCAGCCTCTTCGTACGGTTCGCCCACCACCGCAAACCCCGCCCGGCGATAAAACCCTTCCGCACGGCGCTGTGCGTGCAGTTGCACCTCGCTGTCACCGCGGGCACGGGCGGCCTCGACCAGTGCGTCCAGCAATTGCCGCCCCCACTGCGCGCCGCGCACCGAACGGTCCACCGCCATGCGGCCGATGCGTCCCACACCCGGCGCCTGCTGCAGCAGTCGGCCGGTAGCGACTGGCATACCCAGGCGGTTGTAGACAACCGCGTGCCGCGCCGTGGCATCCAGCGCATCGGCTTCAATGTCGGCCGCAATGCCCTGCTCGCGCACGAACACGGCGGTGCGCAGGCGGCCCGCGTCGCGGCCCAGGGCATTCCAGTCGCCGGTGCGCACCTCGGCCATCTCGGCGCCGACCTCGAAACCTTCAAAGATGGCGCGCAACGCAGGCGGCACGGGGCGTGAGGTTTGTGTAGCGGGGTCGGCAAACACATAGACCAGTTCGCCCGAGACCAGCAATTGGTCGCCACTGAAAATACTCGCCTCGAACAGGCTCGACGAATGGCCCACGCGGGCACAGCGCAGGCCCACATCCAACGTGTCATCGAGCCGCGCCGAGGCGTGGTATTCGAGCGTGGCCTTCTTCACATACATCTCGCCGCCCAGGGTCAGCATGCTCGCCTCATACGGCAGGGCCAAGGCACGCCAGTATTCGGACATGGCGGTGTCGATGTACATGAGGTAGTGCGCGTTGAACACGATTTTTTGCATGTCCACCTCGGCCCAGCGCACGCGCAGGCGGTGGAAACAACGGAAATCACTGCGTTGCATGGCTTCGTTTACTCCAGGTGAAAAGCCAGCCGCAGCGCACGGGCCGCATCGGCATGGGCCTTGCGGGCTTCGGGGATGGCACGGCCCATCTTGATGAATTCGTGGGTCACGCCGCGGTAGATTTCCAGATCCACCGGCACACCGGCAAGGCGCAGCTTGTCGGCGTAGTCCACGCCCTCGTCCACCAGCGGGTCGCATTCGGCCAGGCCCACCCAGGCGGGTGCTACCCCCTCGACATCGGGCGCCAGCAGCGGGGCAAAACGCCAGTCTTCGCGCTCTTCGCGGCTGTTCACATAGTTGCCAAAGAACCAGCTGATGGCGGGCTCTTCCAGCACCAGGCCGCGCGCGAAGGTGGCATGGGATGGCGTGTCCTGGTGGGCCGCGCAGCCGGGGTAAATCAACAATTGCAGCACCAGCGGCAGGCCCGCGTCCCGCGCCAGGATGGCGTTCACCGCAGCCAGGGTGCCGCCTGCGCTGTCGCCGCCCACGGCCAGGCGCTCGGGGTCTGCGCCCAGACTCTCAGCGTTTGCGGCGAGCCACCGCAACGCATCCCAGGCATCGTTGCTTGCGGTGGGAAAGCGGTGCTCGGGCGCCAGCCTGTAGTCGAGCGACACCACCATGCACCCGGCCAGGCGAGCCAGCTCGCGGCACAGGATGTCGTGCGTGGCAATGCTGCCAATGGTGAAGCCACCGCCATGCAGGTACAGCAGCAGCGGCAGCCCGGCGCCCGTGGATGGCGCATACAGCCGCGCAGGCAGCGCGTGGCCGTCGCGGGCCGGGATGTGCAGGTCTTCCACCCGCGCCAACGTGGCCTTGGGCACCTCCAGCACGCCGGCCCCGGCGTCGTAAGCCACGCGGGCGCGCTGGGGCGAGAGGGTATGCAGCGGTGGGTGCCCGGCGCGGGCCATGCGTTCAAGCACGCTGCGCATCTGGGGGGTGAGGCGGGTGTGGTGGATGTGCAGGTCAGTCAACGGTCAAAGTCTCTGGAGTGAACGCCCACGCGGTGCGCGCAGGCGGATAAAGGGTTTACTTGAAGCGCAGCTGCACGGGCGCAGCACCGGTAAAACCGTGATAGCCAGCCGCCACCTGCAGGCCGGCCAGGGCCATGAGGGTTTGCTTTATGGCCATGGATGTCTCCGGGTTGTAAAGTGTTTGGAGCAATCGTAAACGCAACTTCCCCCACCGCCATGGCTTTCATCTACTACGTCACCCAGATCCAGTTCGAGTTTGGCGCCGTCCAGCTTCTCCAGCAGGAGTGCGAGCGCGTAGGCATCACGCGCCCGCTCATCGTGACCGACCCCGGCGTGAAAGCCGCAGGCGTGCTGCAAAAGGCCCTGGACGCCCTGCCCGGCATGACCGTGGCCGTGTTCGACCAGACGCCTTCCAACCCCACCGAGGCCGCCGTGCGCGCCGCCGTGGCGGTGTACAAGGCACAGGGCTGCGACGGCCTGATCGCCGTGGGCGGCGGCTCGGCCATCGACTGCGCCAAGGGCATTGCGATTGCCGCCACGCACGAAGGGCCGCTCACCCACTACGCCACCATCGAAGGCGGCTCGCCACGCATCACCGACCGCGCCGCACCGCTGATCGCCGTGCCCACCACCAGTGGCACGGGCAGCGAGGTGGCGCGCGGCGCCATCCTCATTGTGGATGACCACCGCAAGCTGGGCTTTCACTCGTGGAACCTGGTGCCCAAGGCCGCCATCTGCGACCCCGAACTCACCCTGGGCCTGCCCCCCATGCTCACCGCTGCCACCGGCATGGACGCCATCGCGCACTGCATGGAGACTTTCATGTCCGCCGCCTTCAACCCGCCGGCCGACGGCATTGCGCTCGATGGGCTGGAACGTGGCTGGGCGAATATCGAACAAGCCACCAAAAATGGCAGCGACCGCGACGCGCGCCTGCACATGATGAGCGCCAGCATGCAAGGCGCCATGGCGTTCCAAAAAGGCCTGGGCGCCGTGCATTCGCTCAGCCACAGCCTGGGCGGCGTCAACCCGCGCCTGCACCACGGCACGCTCAACGCCATGTTCCTGCCCGCCGTGATCCGCTTCAACGCGACTGCCGAATCGGTGCGCAAGGAAAAGCGCCTGGAACGCATGGCCCACGCCATGGGCCTGGCATCTGCGGGCGACATCCCCGAGGCCATCCGCGACATGAACGCCCGCCTGGGCCTGCCCACCGGCCTGGCCGCGATGGGTGTGACTGCAGACATGTTTGACGACATCATCCAGGGCGCCATGGCCGACCACTGCCACAAGACCAACCCGCGCGTTGCCACCCCTGAGGAATACCGGGACATGCTCACCCAGTCGCTCTGATCCTGCGTGTGGAGTCGCCACCGACAGGCTGCAGGGGATGCTCCGCGCGCATATCGGCCGCTGGCGCCCTGCCGGCGTTCAAACCACGTAGTCGGACGCCTCGGGCCGGGCCGTCCAGTCGATGGGGTCTTGCTGGAGCACCATGTCGATGTCCAGGCCCAGCATCAGCCCCACCTCGCCGGGGAAGGAAACGGCCATTTCCTTTTCGCCCATGTCGGCCTCGCGGGCACGGGCGCGCCACGAGGCCAGGTGGATCACCCCTGCCAGCGGCTCGTAGGCGTTGTTGTCCAGCGGGGCGCTCTGGTGCTGCAGCGCATCCACCACCACTTCGGGAAACTGCCAGCGCTGAGCCAAACCGGCGCTCACGTTGCCGTAGCAATAGCCCAGAATGCGCTGCTCAATCTTGGCCCGCCGCAAATCGAATGGCGATACCAGTGCGTTGATCGGCAAAACAATGTCAGGAGCGGCCAGGTGCATCAGCAGCTCTCCCACCGCGTGGATCAACCCCGCCGTATAAGCGGCAACCTGGTTGTGGTGGCCGATGCCCGCCAGGGAACGGGCCAGCTTGGCCGTGTTGAGGCTGTAGCGCCAGAACTGCTGCATGTTGATGCCCGGCACCGAACGCGAAGTGGTGCCCAGCGGTGCGGAACTTACCAGTGAGCGCAACTGAGCCACGCCCAGCAACGCCAGCGCCTCGGGGATGCCGACAATCTGGCGCTGCATCTGGAACGCTGGCGCATTGGCCAGCTCCAGCAGCCGGGCGGCCAGTGCCGGATCGGTGCCCATGAGCTGGTTGGCCCGACGCAGGCTGGGCTCATCATGGGCCAGCTCGGTCATCAGCAACGCCACGGCGCGCGGAAGACTGGGCAAAGCCACAGGGTGGGCCAGCAGTGCGTTCAGCTCCATGGGGTACAGCGCCTCCGGTTGAGATGCTGGCGATTATGTACCCGGTTGTTACCGATTTTTGGTCTGCTGCAGCTTGGCAAAAGCCGAGGCCATGGCCGATTGCGCCGCAGGCTCGGGCGCGCGGCGCTGGGGCTGCGCTTGCTGGTAGCCGCGCCCGGCCCCTTCAAAACGATTGTCGCGGGGTGCCCCCCGATCGCCGCGCTCACCACTGTGTCGCGCAGGCGCATCGCCCAGCTTCATCGACAGGCCGATGCGCTTCCTGTCCACATCCACCTCCATGACCTTGACCTTGACGATGTCGCCGGTCTTGACCACTTCGCGCGCGTCATTCACAAACTTGTGCGCCAGCTGGCTCACATGCACCAGGCCGTCCTGGTGCACACCGAGGTCGATGAAGGCGCCGAACTGGGCCACGTTGCTCACGGTGCCTTCCAGGATCATGCCTTCCTTCAAATCCTTGATGTCTTCCACGCCGTCGTTGAAGCGCGCCACCTTGAAGTCCGGGCGCGGGTCGCGGCCGGGTTTTTCCAACTCCGCCAGGATGTCCTTGACGGTGATCACGCCAAATTTTTCGTTGGCGAACAGCTCGGGCTGGAGGGTCTTGAGCATGTCGGCGCGGCCCATGAGCTCGGCCACGGGCTTGCCGGTTTTTTGCATGATCTGCTCGACCACGGGGTAGGTTTCGGGGTGCACGCCGGTCATGTCCAGCGGGTTCTCGCCGCCCCGGATGCGCAAAAAACCCGCGCTCTGCTCAAACGTCTTGGCGCCCAGACCGGCCACATCCATCAGTTGCTTGCGGCTTTTGAACGCGCCATTGGCCTCGCGCCAACGCACCACGGCCTTGGCCACGCTGCCCGACAGGCCCGATACGCGCGAGAGCAGCGGCACGCTGGCCGTGTTCAGGTCCACGCCCACCGAGTTCACGCAGTCTTCCACCACCGTGCCCAGCGTGCGCGCCAGTTCGCTCTGGTTCACGTCGTGCTGGTATTGGCCCACGCCAATGCTCTTGGGGTCGATCTTGACCAGCTCGGCCAGCGGGTCCTGCAGGCGCCGCGCAATGCTGGCCGCGCCGCGCAGGCTCACGTCCACATCGGGCATCTCTTGCGAGGCGTATTCGCTGGCGCTGTACACCGAGGCGCCGGCCTCGCTGACAACTACCTTTTCGATAGCTGTCAGCGCTTTACCAGTGTGGGCTACAGGCACTTTTGCCATTAATTTAATCAGCTCAGCCGCCAGCTTGTCGGTCTCGCGGCTGGCGGTGCCGTTGCCAATCGCAATCAGGTTCACGCCATGCTTTTCGGCCAGCTTGGCCAGGGTGTGCAGCGCGCCGTCCCAGTCGCGGCGCGGCTCGTGCGGATACACGGTGGCGGTCTCCACCAGCTTGCCGGTGGCGTCCACCACGGCCACCTTCACACCGGTGCGGATGCCGGGGTCCAGGCCCATCACCACGCGCGGGCCGGCCGGGGCGGCCAGCAGCAGGTCGCGCAGGTTGTCGGCAAACACCTTGATGGCGACTTTTTCGGCGTCGTCGCGCAGGCGGGCGAACAGGTCGCGTTCGGTCGAAAGGCTCAGCTTCACGCGCCAGGTCCAGGCCACGCACTTGCGGATCAGGTCGTCGGCGGGGCGGCCCGCGTGGCTCCAGCCCAGGTGCAGGGCAATCTTGCCCTCGGCAATGCTGGGTTTACCGGGCTCAGGCTCTACCGGCAAGACCAGCTTGGCTTCGAGGATTTCCAGGCCACGACCACGAAACACGGCCAGCGCGCGGTGCGATGGCACGCGGCCAATGGGCTCGTCGTATTCAAAATAATCGCGAAACTTGGACACCTCGGGTTCGTTCTCGTTCTTGCCTTCGACCTTCTTGCTGCGCAGCAGGCCCTCGGCCCACAGCCACTCACGCAAGGATTGCACCAACACGGCGTCTTCGGCCCAGCGCTCGGAGAGGATGTCGCGCACACCATCGAGCACGGCAGGCACGGTGGAAAAATCAGCACCCGGCTTGCCGTCGTCCAGCACTTCGGGGGGGCGGGTGAACGCGGCGGCTTCGGCGGCCGGGTCCAGCGTGGGGTCGGCGAAGAGCTTGTCGGCCAGCGGCTCGATGCCAAATTCGCGCGCCATCTGGCCCTTGGTGCGGCGCTTTTGCTTGAAGGGCAGGTAGAGGTCTTCCAGCTCTTGCTTGGTGGGCGCGGCGGCAATCGCCACGCGCAATGCGTCGGTCAACTTGCCCTGCTCGTCAATGCTTTTGAGCACGGCGGCGCGGCGGTCTTCCAGCTCGCGCAGGTACGACAGGCGTGCTTCCAGCTCACGCAGCTGGATGTCGTCAAGCCCGTTGGTCACCTCCTTGCGGTAGCGTGCGATGAAGGGCACGGTGGCACCGCCATCGAGCAACTCGACGGCGGCCTTGACTTGTTGCTCGGTGATCCGGATTTCTTCGGCAATCTGCCGGACGATCTTTTGCATTGCGTTCTATCCTGCGGGCACTTGGAAAAGCCGGCGAGTTTGCCACATGCTGCAGATCAGGCCGGTCCGGAACCGCCAGGGGATTGGCTGCAAAACACTACTCTTTTGATAGCTACAAGCGCTTACCAGTAAATCGCTTGAGCCCATTTATTCATAAAATCGCACCAGACTTTGCGGCGCCAGAAGGTGCAGCACACGCACGCAACTCACCCCTCAGAGGCGATGGCTTTACAGCACAGGCAGCGCCTGCCCAGGCGCGCCCTGGTCTGGCACCAGCACGCGAATGCAGGTGCCGCCGTCCACGGGCCGGATCAGCTCCAGAGCACCGCCCATCTGCCGCGCACGGCGGTGCATGCCCTCCATGCCAAAGCCCGATGGCCGGGCGCGCAAGGCCGAGGATTCTTCGGGCAGGCCACGCCCGTTGTCGCAGACCTCCAGGCACCATGCGTCCTGCCCGGCGTCATGCTCCACGCTCACCCTCACCTGCGTGGCCTGCGCGTGTTGCAGCACATTGCTCAGGGCTTCCTGCACGATAGAGACCATGTGCTGGGCGCGCTCGGCACACGGGGTTTCAACGCCATCTGCGGTTTGGACATTCCAGGCCATCTGAATGCCGCGCCGGTCCAGCACCGGCTGGATGCGGTGGCGCAGGCGCGCCAGGCGAAGGGCCAGCGAGTCGGCAGCACTGTCCATCGAATCCACGACCAGGCGCAGATCGAGCAGGCACTGCTCCAAAGCACGCAGCGCCTGCGAATGGGCGGGCAACTGGGGGTCCAGCAACCCCATGGTGCTGACCAACTGCGAGCCGACGTTGTCGTGCAACTCCCTTGCGATGCGCTGGCGCTCGGCCTGCAGCTCGGCGCTGGGGCGGGGATTGCGCCGTGGGCGCCACTGCAGGGCACGCGGAAGCTGCATCAGGACCAGCAAGCCCAGCAAGGTTTGGGTGACGATCAGAGTGCCCGCAAGCCACTGCATGGCGGGTGAACTTGAGGCCCAAAAATATCGAACCAGCAGCAGGCTCAAGACCAGTTGCACCCCACAGAGTGCAAGGCAGGCCAGGGCGAAATGGGGCGGGTGGTTACGAAACATGAAAGCTCATTGCGCGGCGGCCCCGGCAACCCATGGATGTGCCTAGAACAGCCCCCGCAAAGACGCAAACCGCACGGCCTGGGCACGGGTGCGCACCTGCAGCTTGCGATAGATGTTACGAATGTGCGTATTCACGGTGATGTTGCTGATCTCCATGCGGGAGGCAATTTCGGCAGTGGTGTAACCGCCAGCCACCATGCGCAACACTTCTTTCTCGCGGTCGGACAACCGGTCGGCCTCGGCAGGCTCCTGGCGCTTGGGGAGATCGGCATGGGTTTTGTCAAACCGCTGCAGCAGGCGACGCGCCAGATTGGGCGTGATGGACGCCCCGCCGTTGACCACCTGCAGCACGGCCTGCGGATAGTTGCCAAACCACGAGTTCTTGCTGAGGTACCCGGTGGCACCCAACTCGAAGGCGCGCAACACCTCGTCGTCGTTTTCCATGACGGAAATCACCACGGCCTCGGCCGACGGGCGCACGGTCTTGAGGTAATCCAGCAGCTCAAACCCCTCGCCGTCGCCCAGATGCAAATCCACCAGCAAGACATCGAACTCATGCTGTTTGATGGCCTTGCGCCCCTCGCGCACACTCGACGCCTGCGCCACCACCAGGGTGCGGGGGTCTGCCATGAGCTCTTGCGCAATCACCAGGCGGATGTGCGCATCGTCATCCACGAGCAGCACCCGCACCGGGCGATCGGTTTGACCGACCAGGAAATCAGGCCATATGGATGACGGACTGCCTTGCCCGCCCAGGTATCCCTCACCGGCGCCACTGTCCTGCGACCTGGAAGAAAGCCCAGCCATGCGGGGCTCAGCAGGAATAACAGTCATAAAACCTCCAAATTGGGGCAGAAGCCCCGAGAAGGGGCACGATTGCGCGCGAAATGCAGATACCGACACTAAAAGAAACAGCAGCAAACATCTACACCCAAAAATGGCAATTTACATACGTTTCATAAGTTACAGGTGAAATTGCCGGATTGCAGCGAGGTTCGTCGATGGTCACACGGGTTGCATACCCATGCCTCAGTGCACCGTGCGCATGCGCAGCGAACTGCACACGCCGGCCACCACCGCAAAGGCCGCCGCAAGCAGCAAGGCCACCCACTCGCCCGTGCCATCGTGCGAGGGCCACACGGTAAAGATGGCGGCCAGCATTACCGCCCCCAAGGTCTGCCCCGTCAAACGGGCCGTGCCCAGCATGCCGCTGGCCGCGCCACTGCGCTCTAGCGGCGCCGAGGTAACGATGGTGTGGTTGTTGGGCGACTGGAACAGCGCAAAACCGGCGCCGCACAGGGCCATGCGCCAGACCATGTCGATGGGGGATGGATCTGCCGGCAAGGCCGCCAGCAGCAACAGGCCGCAGGCGAAAACCCCCATGCCAATGGCCCCCAGCAAGCCATCGGCATAGCGGCCGATCAGGCGGCCCGCGATGGGTGCCGTCACCACAATGGCCAGGGGCCAGGCGGTGATCAGCAACCCCGCCTCCAGGGGGCTGCGGCCAAACCCCTCCAGCAGCAAAAAGGGCAGCGCCAGATAAGCCAGGGTCTGGGCACAAAACGCCCCCACCGACGAACCCATGGACAGCGCAAACACGGGAATGCGCAACAAATCCACCGGAAACAGGGGCGCTGCCAGGCGCAACTGGCGGCGCAGATACACCCAGCCCACCGCCACACCGGCTGCCAGCAAGGCCCAAGCTGTGGGAGAGGCCACGCCCCGCCCGTTGCTGGTGGCGGCACCCAGCCGCTCGCCGCCCACGAAGATCAGCGTGAACATCAGCACGTTGAGCACCACGTCCAGCGCCGCCGGACGGGGTTGCAGCACCGCACGGGGTGGATTGAACGGCAGCGCCCGCCAGCCCAGCCACAGCGTATAGGCCCCCAGCGGCAGATTGAGCGCAAAAAGCCAGGGCCAGGGCGCCACGGACAGGATGCCCGCCGCCACCGAGGGGCCGGCCACCGAAGCCAGCGCCACCACCATCGAATTGATCGCCAGGCCACGCCCCAGTTGCGCGCGCGGGTAGGTCAGGCGCACCAGAGCGGCATTCACGCTCATGATGCCGGCCGCGCCCAGGCCCTGCAGGGCCCGCGCCGCAATCAGCGTGGCCAGCGAATCGGCCAGCATAGCCCCCACGGACGACACAGCAAACAGCGCCATGCCGGCAAAATACACGCGCCGATACCCCAGGCGCTCGCCCAGCGCCGCCAGCGGCAGCAGCATGACCAGCGTGGCGATCTGGTAAGCGTTGACCACCCAGATCGCATGCGCCGCGCTGGCGTTGAGATCGCGCGCAATGCCGGGCAGCGCCAGGTTGACGATGCTGCCATCGAGCACCGCCATCGCGATACCCAAGATGATGACCAGCATGGCGCGGTTGCGCGCCGGCTGGGGCAGTCCGTCGCCTGGCTCGCCGGCGGCCTGGCTGGCTTTGTTGACGTGATCCATCATCAGTTCAGACGCCACTGCACGGCGCCAAGCTCGGCGCCCCGGTTTACCACCCCATTCACTCGACGCGCAAGGCCGCGCGCAGTTGCGCCCCCAGCTCGGGCTTGTCGGCAAAGGGATCGGTGGGGTTGCGAGCCTGCAGAATGTCTTGCATGCGCGTCTGCACAGAGCCTATTGCCTTGGGATGGCTGTAGATGTAGAACTGGTTGGTCGCCACGGCGTCAAAAACCTTTTGCGCCACTTCGGCGGCCGTCACCTTGCCAGCGCTGACGGCCTTGCCGATCATGGCCTGGCCAATGAGCTGGCTCTTGGTAGGCTGGTCGCCCGCCAGGCCGCCAGGGCGGTTGCGCTGGCTGTCGTTGATGCCCGTGGCCACGAAATAAGGGCACAGCACGCTGGCGCCCACCTGGTCCGTCACCAGCGAAAGGTCTTGGTACAGCGTCTCCGACAGGCTGACCACCGCGTGCTTGCTCACGTTGTAGATGCCCATGTTGGGCGGCGCCAGCAAGCCCGCCATGCTGGCCGTGTTGACGATGTGGCCGCGCCACGCCGGGTCCTTCTTCGCAGCCGCCAGCATCAAGGGGGTGAACACCCGCACGCCGTGCACCACGCCCATGAGGTTGACGCCCAGCACCCATTCCCAGTCCTTGACGGAGTTCTCCCACACCAGGCCGCCCGCGCCCACGCCCGCGTTGTTGAACACCAGGTGGGGGGCGCCGAAGCGTTGCGCCACCTCTGCGGCCAGTTGCTCCATCTGGGTGGCGCTCGACACATCCACCTGGCGGGCCAGCACCTGGGCGCCTGCGGCCTGCATCTCGGCCGCGGCGGCGTCGAGCGCGTCCGGCTGCACATCCACCAGCACCAGGTTCATGCCCAGGCGGGCGCCAATGCGCGCGCACTCCAGCCCGAAGCCCGAGCCTGCACCCGTCAATACCGCCGTCTTGCCCTGAAAATTTTCAATCATGTCTCTGCCTTTTGTAATACGTAACCAATGCGCGGAAAGTGCACATGCACCGTGCCGGCACGCGGATCGGTGCGGCGCAAGGTGTAGCGCGTGCGCGTGGCGGCGATGAGGGTTCCCGCCGTGGGCTCGGTGCCAAAGCTCTCGGCAGCCACCGTGACCTCGCTCCCCAGCGCGATGCCGTGTTCGTCCTGAAAGACGTCACTCACCACCGGCATGGGTTCGGCGCCCGCAGCCACTGTGATGGCATCGGCCGCGCTGAATTTCTCCATGCGGCCATGCCCGAGTGCGGCCACCCGGTCCATCCACTCCAGCACGGCCGGCGTGGCCTGGAAAATGTCGGCCATCACCGGCACGCACTGGCGCGTGAACCACAGCGGGTGGTAGGCGGCAAAGTCGGCCACGCAGGGTTCGGCTCCGAACGTGAAGTCATGCTCTTCCACTATGTGCGCCAGGCGCCGCAGGTACGAACGGTAGGCCGCCGTGGCATCGGCGGGGCGCAGGCGCTGCATGCCGGCGCTCATCTGGCGCCGGTCCTCGCCAAAGGCCTGGGCGGCTTCGGGGGCGACATTGGCAAACAGCGCCTCGGCCCCGCGCGGCTGCAGGTTGTAGGCCATGGCGGCCCAGAACAGCGTGCTGTCAGCCCACTGGGCAAACACGCGCGCCACGCCCTTGAGGTGGGGCGGATACAGCACCGGCTCGGGATGCTCGTGTTCGAGCACTTCGCTGATCAGCGTGGAATCGCAATAGATGTCGGCACCGATCTGCAGGAACGGCGTCTTGCGATAGCCGCCCGTCAGGGCCACCACATCAGGCTTGGGCGCAATGCTGGGGACGACCACCGACTTCCAGGGCAACTGTTTGAAACCCAGCACCAGCCGGATCTTTTACGAGAAGGGCGATGAGGGGTAATGGTGCAGGATCAAGGCGGTCATGGGCAATCTCCTCATAAATGATCGAAAACGAACTGCTCGGACGCCGCGCCCCCGTTCAGGGCGGGCTCCAGAGCATCTCGATGTGGGGAATGTCGTCTTCGAGGTAAACCGCGGACACCGCCACGAACCCCAGGCTGCCGTAAAAGCGTTGCAGATGCGCCTGCGCGCTGATGCGCACTGCCCTGCCCGGCCACACCTGGAAGCAACGGGCCAGCCCCTGCTCCATCAGCGCGCGCCCCACACCGCCGCCGCGCGCCTCGCGCGCCGTGACCACGCGCCCGATGGACGGCTCGGGGTAGTTCACCCCCGGGTCCACCACCCGCAGGCTGGCTTGCAACACACCAGCCTCGTCGTAACCCAGCAGGTGCCACGATTGCTTGTCGGCGCCGTCCGGGTCCTGGTAAGGCCCCTGCTCCAGGATGAACACCTTGCAGCGTAAGGCCAGTGTGTCATGCAGGGCGTGCACGCCCAGGTCGTCAAAGCGGGCCCAAGTCCAGCGCAGTGCGGACGGCGAGGTGCTCATGCTCAGATCAGTTGCACCAATTGCTTGCCGAAGTTCTTGCCTTTGAGCAGGCCCAAAAAGGCCTCGGGCGCAGCGGCAATGCCCTGCGCAATGGTCTCGCGCGGGCGCAGCTTGCCGGTGCCCACCAGCGTGCCCAGCTCTTTGAGGGCCTCGGGCCACACTTCCATGTGCTCGCTGACGATGAAGCCTTCGATCTTCATGCGGTTGATAAGGATCAGCGCGGGGTTGGCCATGGGCAATGGCGCGCCGTCGTAGCCGGCGATCATGCCGCACAGGGCCACGCGGCTGAAGGCGTTCATGCGCAGCATGACGGCGTCCATGATCCAGCCGCCCACGTTCTCGAAGTAGCCGTCGATGCCGTTGGGGCAAGCTTCCTTCAAGGCCCTGGACATGGCCTTCACGTCGCTGTGTTCCTTGTAGTCAATGCACACGTCAAAGCCCAGTTCTTCCACCGCGTACTTGCACTTTTCGGTGCCACCCGCAATACCCACCGCGCGGCAGCCACGCGCCTTGGCCAGTGCGGCAAAGGCGCTGCCCACGGCGCCGGTGGCAGCGCTCACCACCACGGTGTCGCCCGCCTTGGGCGCAATGATCTTCACCAGCCCATACCAGGCCGTCACGCCGGGCATGCCCACGGCGCCCAGGTAGTGCGACAGCGGCACATGGGTGGTGTCCACCTTGCGCAGCGCGCCCACGGCATTGCCATCGACCACGCTGTATTCCTGCCAGCCGCCCATGCCCACCACCTTGTCACCCACAGCGAACTTGGGGTTCTTGCTCTCGGCCACCTCACCCACCGTGCCGCCAATCATCACCTCGCCCAGCGGCTGGCTGGCCGCATAGCTTTTGCTCTCGTTCATGCGGCCGCGCATATAGGGGTCCAGGCTCAAGTAGTGGTGGCGCACCAGCACCTCACCATCCTGGAGCGCGGGGGTGTCGGTGGCGACCAGCTTGAAGTTGCTGGTCACGGCCTCGCCCTGGGGGCGGTTGTCGAGAACGATTTGTTGGTTGCGGGGCATGGAAGACTCCTTTTTACTACTGTTTTAATAGCTGCTTGCGCTTATGAATACTGCGCAAGAGCCCGATTTGGCTCAAAAACGGCTCCAGTACATCCTTGTGCCGGAGCGCCCTTCAATCCGTCGAAATCACCCGCTGCCCGTCGGCGGCTTCAGCAGGCTGGCGTCGCACATACTTGAACGTGCCGGTGGCGTGGCTGCAGACGCGGCCCTCGGCATCGAACACTGTGCCTTCAGCGAAAGCCATGCTGGCGGTGCGGTGGATGAGCCGACCCTTGGCCACCAACGGCCCGCGCGCGGGCCGCATGAAGCTGGTCTTCATCTCGATGGTGACCACGCCAAAGTCGGGCGTATCGCTGCGTGCCGCCGTGGCCAGAGTCACGTCCAGCAAGGTCATCGACGCACCACCGTGGGTGACGTCAAATGAGTTCAGGTGCTCAGGGCGCGCTTCGTAATGCAACTCTGACTCGCCCCCCGACATGCGGTGCAGCGTGAAACCAAGATGGCTGACAAACGGGATTTCGGCACCAAAATTCAACACAGGCAACTCCAGGGTTCATGAAAAGGCAGAAAGGATAGTCCTTGTTGCACTGCTGCGGGGTTTGGGGGCTTGACCGCTTGCCCACGGCATTTGCACGCCGCAGGACTGGCCTCCAAGCCATCCAGACAGCCCCAAGCAGAACGCGCCGCCCTCAAAAGCCGGCGCCCGCCAACTCATCCGCCGGTCACCACGCTCACCCCGCCATCCACCGCCAGCCATTGGCCGGTGATGTGCTTGCCCGCATCCGATGCATACAGGGCACACAGGCCCTTGAGGTCTTCGTCATCGCCCAGGCGACCCAGCGGGGCGTGGGCGGCCAGCGCTTCCTCGCCCATGGCCTTCAAGGTGCCCACCGTCATCCTGCTGGGAAAGAACCCCGGGCAGATGGCATTGACGCGGATGTTGTACTTGCCCCATTCGGCGGCCAGCGCCCGCGTGAAATTGATGACCGCACCCTTGGAGGTGTTGTAGGCAATGGTGTTCATGCCGCTCGGGTTGCCACCCAGGCCCGCGATGGACGCCACGTTGATGATGCTGCCGCTGCGCCGCGCAATCATGCTGTGCTTGGCGATGTGCTGGCTGAGGATGAAGTAGCCGCGCACGTTGAGGTTCATCACCTTGTCCCAGGCCTCGACCGGGTGGTCTTCGGCGGGCGCGCCCCAGGCCGCGCCGGCATTGTTGACCAAGATATCCACATTGCCCATGCGCTGCAGGGTTTCATCGGCCAGTTGCCGAATGTCGGCCTCCTGGGCGCAGTCGGCGGCGATCCAGCGCGCATCGATGCCGGCGGCCTGCAGGTCGGCCGTGGCCTCTTCCAGGTCTGACGCCTTGCGCGAACTCAGCATGATCCTGGCGCCAGCCTCCCCCAGCGCATGCGCCAGCTGCAGGCCCAGCCCGCGCGAGCCACCGGTGACAAGGGCCGTCTTGCCGGTGAGGTCAAACAATTGTTGGATGGTGCGGGTCATGTCGTCGTCTCCTGGTTTGAATGGGGCCAAGGCCAGCAACCAGCCTGGCACTGCATTGCGATGCATTGTGCGTGGGCGCGGCGGCGGGGTCTGTCGCCTGGGCGATTGGGAAACGCGGACGAGAACAGCCAACACACCTGTGCCACGCCCAGCACAGGGCATCCGCGCATTGCATGGTCGCAATGCCGCTGCCAAAGCGTCGCCGCCAGCCCTTCGTCCCGAAGCGGCTGGATCACCCTGTTGATCCGTCGAATTTATTTACACCTGAGACGTTACCGCAGCCAGAAAAATCAGCAAGTCATTGATTTATAACGATTTTCATTGATGGCACAAAGCGTGCTTTGTAACAGTGGATCCAAAACCCACCCCAGGAGAAACCGTTATGTCAATGACAAACAAACTCGCCATCGCAAGCATTCTGTCGGGTGCCTGCCTTGCTGTGCAGGCTGCGCCCGTGACTTATCTGGCCGCAGACAACAACGTGTCCACACTCGCGCAAATGGTGAACTCGACCGCAGCCGCGGCATCGTTCCTCTCGGTCGCAGGCAGCCTGAACACCGTGGATTTCGAATCGGCCCTGCCAGCCAACCTCACCATCACCGGCGGCACGACCAACACCGGAACCCCCGGATGTGGCGCCGTGTGCGGATTCAATACCACTGCGGGTGGCGCACTCTTTCGGACCGTAAGTGGCGGCTCGGTCACTTTTTCTTTCGTCAACCCAGTGGATGCTTTCGGCTTTTTCGTGAATGGCCTGCAGACAGATCTCGTCCCACAGCAAACCATCAATTACGTGGATGGTTCCTCGGTTACCCAGACCATCAACATGCCCTCTGCGATCAACGGTGGCGGCGCATTCGTTGGCTTCATTGACTACGGTCAGCTGATCGCCAGCGTGACTTTCAATGCGACAAACGACATTCTTGGGTTTGACGACCTGCGCTTCGGCCGCTCGGCCAACAACCCTGAAGATCCCAACAATGTGCCCGAGCCCGGCTCGCTGGCCCTGCTCGGCGCTGCCCTCGCAGGGCTCGCCTCGATCCGCCGCCGCAACCAGCGTTGACCGGTTGCGTGACCGCCCGGCGTGCGAGACACTGCCGGGCGCATTCACCCATGGCACCCATGGCCGCCAGCTACATCGACTATTGGCCTTTCATCAAGGCAAAAACAGCGTGTAGCGCCCATCCATAAAGCGCTGACAGCTATCAATTTAAAAGCACCTGAGCTCAGGGCGACCAGCGCCAAGAGTCACCACACGGTGTTGTATGGTGTGATCCCGGATTCAGTGACCCGAGGCGCCCATGAAATCTGTCGATGACCGCTCGCGCACCCTCCCGGTCGCGCTGGCGCTGGTTTTGCTGCTCATTGTGTATGGCTCGCTGTTCCCCTTCCAGTGGAACTTCACTGCGCCGCAGGCTTTCATCTGGAGCGGCCGCATCGGTCTGGTGGACCTGGTGGAAAACATCGTTTTGTTTGTTCCCCTCGGTGGGCTGCTGGGCTGGGCTGGGCAGGGGCGGCCGCGCAAGTGGGCCTTTTTTGCCGGCTGGCTGGTGGCGGCCACGGTATTGGCCAGCGCGCTGCAATGGCTGCAAAAATTCCTGCCCCGCACCCCTGCCCTTTCAGACGTCATCTTCAACATGGCGGGGTATGCGCTGGGCTGGGGCGCCGGGTTTGTCGCGCGGTGGCGGGTGGGGCACCTGCTGAACCGGCACCAGGGTTGGGCCGGCGCAGACCGGTTCACGCTGGTGCTGATCGCCCTGTGGTGGGTGGCAGAGCTGTATCCACTGATCCCGACGCTGGACGTTTCCTCGGTGGCGCAAAACATCAAGTCGCTGTGGCAGCAAGACCTGTGGCAGCCGCGGCGCATGCTGCTGCATGCAGGCATGGCGGTGATCGGCTTGGCGGCCGTGGCGCACCTGGCCCGCACCGCCCATCTGGCGCACCGCGCGCGGGCGTTGGCACTGGTGGCCGCGTTGGCGGTACTGGTGGGCAAATTCGTGGTCGTGGGTCAGTCGCCAGGCATGGCGGTGGTGCTGGGCATGGCGGTCGGCTGGTTGCTGTGGCGCTGGCTGGATGCGTGGTCGCCAGGGGCGCGCTGGGCGGCCACGGCATGGGTGGCGCTGGCCACTTACCTGCTCGACGCGATCTGGCCCTGGGCGTGGCGCACGCCGCCGGCCGACATGGAATGGATGCCGTTTGCTTCCACGCTCTCGACCTGGGTGCAGTCTGCGATCACGCCGCGCGCATTTGAAAGCCTGTGCTTTGGCGCGATCGTGTGGAGCACGGTGCGCAACGGCGCCTTGCCGGGGGGCATGACCGTCTGCACGGCCATGCTGGCCTTGGCATGCGAATGGACGCAGCGCTATTTGCCCACCCGCACGGCCGAGATCACCTCGGTGCTGCTGGCCATCGGCATGGGCTGGCTGCTGTCGGCATGCACCGCAGCGCGCAGACCACGCCAAGTGGGTGCGTGGGTGGGTGCTCGCGCGGACTAAAACGCCTCTTCGCTGAGCGCGGCGCAGATCAAATCGCGGCGGTTCACCACGTTCAGCCAGGCCGTGATCTTGGGCAGCTCGTAATGGTAAAAATAGCGTGCAGCGCCCATCCTGCCTGCGCTAGCAGCTACTGAAAGCGTAGCATCCGCGCGCAGCGTGGCCAGCAATACATCCAGCCACACCCAGGCCAGCACCGTGTGGCCGAAGGCCTGCATGTAGGGCACGGCGTTGGCCAGCGCCTCGGCGGGGTTGCCTGTAGCCCAGGCGGCCTGCGTGGCGGCGGCCACCTGCTGCAAGGCATCGCCCAGCTGCGCTGCATACGGCGCCAGTTCGGACTCGGCGGCGGCCCGCGCCATGGTGGCCTGCATGCGCGCGGCCAGCAGTTGCATGCCCCGGCCGTTTTCCATCAGCACCTTGCGGCCCAGCAGGTCTGCGGCCTGGATGCCATGCGTGCCCTCGTGAATCATGTTCAGGCGGTTGTCGCGCCAATACTGCTCCACCGGAAAGTCGCGCGTGTAGCCATAGCCACCGTGGATCTGGATGGCCAGCGAGTTGGCCTCCAGGCAAAACTCGCTGGGCCAGCTCTTGGCGATGGGGGTAAGCACCTCCAGCAGCAGGCGCGCCTCGTCGGCAGCGTCGGGCTGGCCGGTGTGCTGCTCGTCCACCAGACGGGCGCAGAACAGGTTGAGCGCCAGCGCGCCCTCGCCGTAGCTCTTTTGCGCCAGCAGCATGCGGCGCACGTCGGCGTGCTCAATGATGCGCACCTGCGGCTGCGCGGCGTCCTTGCCACTTGCACCCATGGGGCGGCCCTGCGGGCGGTTCTTGGCGTAGTCGAGGCTGGCGTAATAGCCGGCCAGGCCCAGCATGGTGGCCGCCATGCCGATGCCGATGCGCGCCTCGTTCATCATGTGGAACATGCACGCCAGGCCACGGCCGGCCTCGCCCACAAGGTAGCCCACGGCGCCCGCCCTGCCCTGCACCGGGTATTTGCCTTCGCCAAAGTTGAGCAGCGTGTTGGTGGTGCCGCGCCAGCCCAGCTTGTGGTTGAGGCCGGCCAGCGCCACGTCGTTGCGCACGCCGGTCAGCTTGCCTTCGGTATCCACCAGCTTCTTGGGCACGATGAACAGCGAAATTCCGCGCGTGCCGGGCACCAGCTTGCCGTCCGGCCCCGGAATCTTGGCCAGCACCAGGTGGACGATGTTCTCAGACAGCTCATGCTCGCCCGACGAGATCCACATCTTGTTGCCCGTCAGGCGGTAGCGCGGGCCGAGCGGATCGCTTTCGAACGCGTCACCATCCGGCACAGCCCGCGTGGCCACATCGCTCAAGCTGGAGCCGGCCTGCGGCTCTGACAGGCACATGGTGCCCGAGAAGCGCCCCGAAAACTCGTTGAGTGCGAACACCTTCTTTTGCAGCGGCGTGCCATGCACCATCAGCAAGTTCGCATTGCCCACGCTCAGCAGGCTGGAGCTGATGCTGATCGAGGCCACGGCAAAAAAGGCATTGGCCGCCGCGTCTACCGTATAGGGCAGCTGCATGCCGCCAATGGCGTAGTCCTGCGCGGCACTGAGCATGCCCGAGGCAGCATAAGCGTCGTAGGCGTCCTTGGTGGCCTGGGGCAGCGTGACGCGCTCGCCGTCGAAATGCGGCTCTTGCGTGTCCACCGTGCGGTTGAACGGCGCGTATTTCTCGCGCGCAATGCGCTCGCAGGTGTCAAGCACCGCATCAAAGGTCTCGCGCGAATGGTCGGCAAAGCGCTCGCGCGTATTCAGCGTTTCGGCTTGCAGCCAGTTGTAGAGCAGGAAATCGAGGGTGGAGCGCAGAGAGGTCGTCATGCGGCAAATTATGGGTGGCTGCACCTGGCAAGGCATGTCCACTGCGCGACGCGATGAGACGGTTGGTCAGACACTTGTGAAGCGGTCAGCCACGAGATTCGGCAGCCAGCCCATAGCAGACATCTGCCCATGTCAAGGTTTCTGCTCGAAATCCCTGGCTTCAACTTCGTCATCTGAAGCAAGTGGATTCCCACATGCCTGGAATCGGCCGCCCAGCCTTTGCCATCATGGGAGGCTCAAGTCCATTCCGAGCATCCTGGCAAGGCCGAAGGTGAAGAACAGCACGCCCAGGAGTGCCAGCATGAAGACGGCAGCCACCTTGCAGCCCGTGCGCAGTAGCGCGCGCTTGTTCATCCCCTTCTTCCCTTGGTCGTAATGCCACTTGATGGCGAAGAACATGCCCGCGCCGAAGATGAGAACCTTGAACGTAACGAAGACTACAGGGACCCAATCGATCATTTTGAGAATTTCCAGCCTATGACTTGACACCGTCTATCGTGAGGAGCGCTGCCTCTTGGATGAGAGAGGCAAAAACGTGCAGCGACGGCCATACAAGAATGGTGTTGCTGTAGGTTCAGGGACATACTACTTAAAAGCAATTTCCATACATTGAGACAAGCTGTCCCCGTTGAAAACCATGCAAGATGACAATTTGCCCATCTGGTTGCCGCGATTGGCCGCGCAGGGCGGACCACGTTTTTTGCAGATCGCGGATGCGTTGCAGGCGGCGGTGGCAGACGGATCTTTGACCCCGGGCGACCGTCTACCTCCGCAGCGCCAGTTGGCAGCACGGCTGGAGGTCGACCTGACGACGGTCACGCGCGCATACGACGAAGCCAGACGCCGCCACTTGCTGGAAGGACGCGGCGCCCGAGGCACTTATGTCGCGGCGCCGAAAGTCGAACTGACCGCCATCCTCGATCTGAGCATGAATACCCCACCGCCGCCGGATGGCGTGGACTTCGACGACATGCTGAAACAAGGTTTGTCTCAAGTGTTGATGCGGGCAAATACTGAATTGCTGATGACTTACCACCTGGGCGGGGGAAGCGACTCTGACCGCAAGGCGGGAGCCCAATGGCTCGCACCGATGTTTGGCTATCTGGATTCAGGGCAGGTGCTTGTCTGTCCGGGCGCGCAAGCGGCGATCGCCGCATTGATCCTTGCGCTGACGGAGCCTGGCGATGTGATATTGACAGAACCAACGAGCTATCCCGGCTTGCGTGCCGCAGCAACCCAGCTCGGCCGTCGCATCGTTGCGGTGGAAGCGGACCAGCACGGGATGGTGCCTGACATGCTCAGCCAAGCGTGCCGCCAGCACCAGCCTGCGCTGGTCTACCTCAACCCGACATTGCAGAACCCGACCACCATCACCATGCCGGAACACCGGCGCCAGGAACTCGCCAGCATCGCCATGCGCTGCCATGTGCGCATCGTCGAGGACGATCCCTACTGGCTGCTTGCCGATGCCCCGCCACCACCGATTGCCACGTTGGCCCCGGAGCAGGTGTACTACATCTCCACCTTGTCAAAATGCCTGACGCCCGGCTTGCGTGTCGCCTTCGTGCTCATACGGGACCCGATTGAGCGCGAACGTTTCCTGGTCGCGCTCAGATCCTTTGCGCTGATGGTCGCGCCTGTGACGGCCGCACTGGCCACGCAGTGGATCCTTGATGGTTCGGCTGCCGGATTGATGGAAGGCGTACGCAAGGAGGCGCGTCTGCGCCACCGGATGGCCAGGGATATTCTGGCGGGGCGGTACAGCGGCGCTGGAGACGGCCTGCATGTATGGCTCGAGTTGCCGGGGTATTGGAACCCCTCGCAGCTTGCGCATGCAGCCGCTAGCTCCGGCATCGCCGTCACACCGGCGGAGGCATTCGCCACGGGCGCAACGAGCAGCAAATCGGTGAACGCCATTCGCATCTCTTTGGGCAGCATCAAGGACCGTGGCCGCTTGCAGGCGGGTCTTCAACGGCTGTCCCATCTGCTTGCGCAGCGGCCCGAGTCGTTCAGCGCTGCTGTGGTTTAGCGGTCCTGGAGATCAGCTGTTTTGATTGCCCGACGAACTAAAAAGCAGCGTTTTTGACCTCTAGCGAGCACCCACAAAGCGTCTACAGCTATCAACAAGATAGCAAACGCCCCGCACAAACCTTTCGACCTGTGCGGGGCGTTGATCTTCAGCGCGTCGCCAGCGCTTACAGCACTTCAAACACGCCGGCCGCGCCCATGCCACCACCGATGCACATGGTCACGCACACGCGCTTGGCACCGCGGCGCTTGCCTTCGATGAGGGCGTGGCCCGTAAGGCGCTGGCCCGACACACCGTAGGGGTGGCCCAGCGCAATGGCGCCGCCGTTGACGTTCAGGCGGTCTGCGGGGATGCCCAGCTTGTCGCGGCAGTACAGCACCTGCACGGCAAAGGCTTCGTTCAGCTCCCACAGATCGATGTCCTGCACCGTGAGGCCCAGCTTTTTGAGCACCTTGGGCACGGCGAACACGGGGCCGATACCCATCTCGTCGGGCTCGCAACCGGCCACGGCGAAGCCAAGGAAGCGGCCCAGGGGCTTGAGGCCCTTTTTGCTGGCGTAGTCTTCGCTGGTCAGCACGCAGGCGCCGGCACCGTCGCTGAACTGGCTGGCGTTGCCGGCCGAGATCAGGCCGCCCGGCAGGGCCGGGCGCAGGCCGCTGATGGCCTCTACGGTGGTGCCTTCGCGCGTGCCTTCGTCGCGGCTCACGGTGACTTGCCTGGTGGTGAGGCCCATGACCTTGTCAACCACGCCAGCCGTCACGGTGATGGCGGCGATTTCGGCGTCAAACAGGCCAGCAGCCTGGGCGGCGCAGGCCTTTTGCTGGCTGGCGGCGCCGTATTCATCCATGGCTTCACGGCCGATGTGATAGCGCTTGGCCACCTGCTCGGCGGTCTGCAGCATGCTCCAGTAGATCTCGGGCTTGGCCTTGGCCAGCGCCAGGTCTTGCAGCATGCGGGTGTTCATTTCCTGCTGCACGCAGGAGATGCTTTCCACGCCGCCCGCCACGAACACATCGGCCTCGCCGGCAATGATGCGCTGCGCGGCCATGGCGATGGTCTGCAGGCCGGACGAACAGAAACGGTTGACGGTGACGCCCGACACGGTGATGGGCAGGCCGGCACGCAAGGCGATCTGGCGCGCGATGTTGGCGCCGGTGGCGCCTTCGGGCGTGGCACAGCCCATCAGCACGTCGTCGATGTCGGCCGGGTCAACTCCGGCGCGCTGCACGGCATGCTGCACGGCGTGGCCGCCCAGCGTGGCGCCGTGGGTCATGTTGAAGGAACCCTTCCAACTCTTGGCAAGCGGGGTGCGGGCGGTGGAAACAATCACTGCGGAAGTCATGGAAAATCCTTTCAGGGGTGGAACGCACCGTGGGCGGCCTGCTCAGGCAGGCTTCGCGCGCATGCGGTGCGGCTTCGCATCAATCAGTTGAACGCCTTGCCTTCGGCAGCCAGCCTGGCCAGCAGCGGCGCGGGCTTCCAGAACGCGGCATCGTCCAGCGGGTTCTTGGCAAAGCGGTTCATGGCCTGCACCACGTTGAACAGGCCGACCTCGTTGGCGTAGTTCAGCGGGCCGCCACGGTGCACCGGGAAGCCATAGCCAAAGATATAGACCACGTCGATATCGCTGGCCTTGTTGGCAATGCCCTCTTCGAGGATGTGGGCGGCTTCGTTGACCAGGCTGAACACCAGCCGCTGGACGATTTCTTCATCGGAAATCTTGCGCGGGATGATGCCGAGCGAGGCGCGGTGGTCTTCGATCATCTTCACCACCTCGGCGTTCGGGATCGCATCGCGCTTGCCGGGCACGTAGTCGTACCAGCCCGCGCCGGTCTTCTGGCCGAAGCGGCCTTTTTCGCACAGCAGGTCGGCGGTCTTGCTGTACTTCATGCCGGGTTTTTCGGTGTAGCGGCGCTTGCGGATGGCCCAGCCGATGTCGTTGCCGGCCAGGTCGCCCATGCGGAACGGGCCCATGGCCATGCCGAATTTTTCCATCGCCTTGTCCACCTGCTCGGGCGTGCAGCCTTCGTCGAGCAAGAAGCCGCCCTGGCGGCCGTATTGCTCGATCATGCGGTTGCCGATGAAGCCGTCGCACACGCCCGAGACCACGGCGGTTTTCTTGATCTTCTTGGCGGTGGCCATCACGGTGGCGAGCACGTCCTTGGCGGTGGCATCGCCGCGCACCACTTCGAGCAGCTTCATCACGTTGGCGGGGCTGAAGAAGTGCAGGCCCACCACGTCCTGCGGACGCTGGGTGAAGTGGGCGATCTTGTTCACGTCGAGCGTGGAGGTGTTGGAGGCCAGGATGGCGCCAGGCTTCATCACGGCATCAAGCTGCTTGAACACGGCTTCCTTCACGCCCAGTTCTTCGAACACGGCTTCGATCACGAGGTCGGCGTCCTTGAGGTCGGCGTAATTGAGCGTGGTGGTCAGCAGGGCCATGCGCTGCTCGTATTTGTCTGCCTTCAGCTTGCCCTTCTTGACCTGGGCTTCGTAGTTCTTCTTGATGGTGGCGATGCCACGGTCCAGCGCCTCCTGCTTCATCTCCAGCATCTTCACGGGGATGCCCGCGTTCAGGAAGTTCATGGCGATGCCGCCGCCCATGGTGCCGGCGCCGATCACGGCCACGGCCTGGATATCGCGCTTGGGCGTGTCGGACGGTACGTCGGGAATCTTGCTCGCCGCGCGCTCGGCCAGGAACAGGTGGCGCAGCGAACGCGACTCGGGCGTCCACATCAGGTTGATGAACAGCTCGCGCTCGAAGAGCAGGCCGTCGGCAAACTTGCGCCTGGTGGCAGCCTCGACGGCGTCCACACACTTGGCGGGCGCCGGGAAGTTCTTGCTCATGCCCTTGACCATGTTGCGCGCGAACTGGAAGTACGCATCGCCCTGGGGGTGCTTGCAAGGCAGGTTGCGCACCAGCGGCAGCGGACGCACGTCAGCCACGCTCTGCGCGAAAGCCAGGGCCTCGGCAGCCAGCGCCTCGGGCGATGCAGCCATTTTGTCGAACAGCTTCTGGCCCGGCATGGAACCAATCAGTTCGCTCTTGACCGGCTCGCCACTCACGATCATGTTCAGGGCCGCTTCCACGCCCACCACGCGCGGCAGGCGCTGCGTGCCGCCTGCGCCGGGCAGGATGCCCAGCTTGACCTCGGGCAAGGCCACGCTGCAGCCAGGGGCAGCAATGCGGTAGTGGCAACCCAAGGCCAGCTCCAGCCCGCCGCCCATGCAGACCGAGTGGATCGCAGCCACCACGGGCTTGGGCGAATTCTCGACGGCGGAAATCACGGAGTGCAGGTTGGGCTCTTGCAGGGATTTGTCGGTGCCAAACTCCTTGATGTCGGCACCGCCAGAAAACGCACCGCCCGCGCCGGTGATGACGATGGACGTCACTGCGGCATCGTCATTGGCACGGGTCAAACCGTCCACAACGCCCTGACGGGTGGACAGGCCGAGCCCGTTGACGGGAGGATTGGCCAGCGTGATCACGGCAACGGAGCCGTGGACTTTGTATTCAGCGGTCATGCTGTTGTTCCTTGGAAATTAGAAAAAGAACGGTCGTGCCATTTTGATTGTAGAGAGTTCTGGCCGCCTAGCCTGCACTGATTTGTCCCGCCCGGGACATCAGCGTGCGGGCCATGCAAACCTGGACAAAACCACCCGTTGGCACAGGTCTGCGAATTCTTTGCAGGCAATCCCTTGCCTGCCACACTGCGGGCACTGCGGCGCGCCCCATCAGACTTCCAGCCATTCCTTGCGCACATGGTTGTCGGCCCGCAAGGTGTCCGGCGTGCCCTGGAAAACAATGCTCCCATGCCCCATGACGAGCGTGCGGTCGGAAATGGTCATGGCGATAGTGAGCTTCTGCTCGATCAGCAGCACCGAAATGCCACGCGACTTGATGGTCTGCAGGTATTGCCCAACCAACTCGACGATCTTGGGGGCCAGGCCCTCGGTAGGTTCGTCAATGATGATGAGGTCGGGGTCGCCCATCAGGGTGCGGCACAGCGTGAGCATCTGCTGCTCGCCGCCCGACATCACACCGGCTTCGATGTGCTGGCGCTCCTTGAGGCGGGGAAACATGTTGTACATGTCGTCAAACGACCAGCGGCTGCTCTTGCCCTTGCCTTTTTGCCCGAGTATGAGGTTCTGGTGCACCGTGAGGTTGGGGAAGATGTCGCGACTTTCGGGCACATAGCCCAACCCCAGGTGCGCAATCTCGTAGGCCTTCTTGCCCTTGAGTGCCTGCCCCTTCCATTGCAGGCTTCCCTCCCACTCCACCAGGCCCATGATGGCCTTGGCGGTGGTGGAGCGGCCCGAACCATTGCGCCCCAGCAGGGCCACGATTTCACCAGGTTGGACATCGAAAGAGACGCCATGCAGCACATGGCTTTTGCCGTAATAGGCGTGGAGATTGTCGATTTTCAGCATGTCAGTGTCCCCCCGCCTGGGCATCGGCAACGGCGGATCCCAGATAGGCCTCCTGCACGCGCGCATTGGCGCGCACTTTGTCGGGGGTGTCAAAGGCGATGACCTCGCCATACACCACCACGGCAATCTTGTCGGCCAGGCCGAACACCACGCCCATGTCGTGCTCCACCGTGAGCAAGGTGCGCCCTTCGGTCACTTCCTTGATGAGATGGATGAAGCGCGTGGTTTCGCTGCGGCTCATGCCGGCCGTGGGTTCGTCCAGCAGAACCACATTGGCCCCGCCGGCAATGGTGACGCCGATCTCCAGCGCACGCTGCTCGGCATAGGTCAGGTTCACGGCCAGCGTGTCGCGTTTCTTGTCGAGCTGGATCATTTCCATGAGCTGCTTGGCGCGCTCGTTAGCGTCGTCCAGGCTCGAAAGAAAACGCAGGAAAGTGTACTTGTAGCCCATGCTCCAGAGCACGCCGCAGCGCAGGTTTTCGAACACGCTCAGCTTGGGAAAGATGTTGGTGATCTGAAAGCTGCGTGACAACCCCATGCGATTGATCTCGTAGGGCGCCTTGCCATCGATGCGCTGGCCATTGAGCAGCACTTCGCCGCTGGTGGGACCAAAGCGCCCGCTGATCAGGTTGAACAGCGTGGACTTGCCCGCGCCATTGGGGCCGATGATGGCCACCCGTTCGCCGGGCTGCACGGCCAGGTTCACTCCACGGATGATTTCCGTCTTGCCAAAACTCTTGCGCAGATCACGCAGTTCGAGCGCACAAAGTGCGTTTGTCGCCATGGTCACAGCGCTTCCCCCCGCTTGATTTCGTGTTCGATCTCTTCCTGAATCAATCCCCACTGGCGCACAAACTGGCGCCGGCACAACTCGAACAGCCCCAGCCCTGTGACCAGCACGAACCCCGCGCCAAACCAGCTGCCCACCGAGTTGGCCTGCAAAGTGGCCCCCAGAAAACTCAGTTGTGGCCCCAGGGCCGCATTGAGCTGGAGGTGGTAGGTCATCTCCACCATGGCGGCCGCCCCCAGCACGGCCACCAGCGCCGTGCCGCCCAGCGCCATGTAGGAAGGCAACAGGGTGCGCAGCTTGCCAAACTTCGCCAGGCGCAGATTCATCATGATCAGGCTGGCAATGCCGCCGGGCGCATACATCACCATGAACAGGAAGACGAGCCCCAGATACAGCAGCCAGGCCTTGGACAGCTCGGACAGCAGCACCGACGCCAGTACCAGCAAGACCGCGCCGATGATGGGCCCGAAAAAGAAGGTGGCGCCGCCCAGAAAGGTGAACAGCAGATAGCTCCCCGAGCGCAGCACGTTCACGCTGTCAGCGCCCGTGACGATTTCGAAATTGATCGCCGCCAGCCCGCCCCCGATGCCGGCAAAGAAGCCGGCAATGATGAAGGCGAAATAGCGCACGCGCTGGGTGTTGTAGCCGATGAATTCGACGCGTTCAGGGTTATCGCGCACGGCATTGAGAATACGGCCGAGCGGCGTGCCCGTGAAGGCGAACATGGCCGCGGTGCAGATGAAACAGTACACCGCGATCAGGTAATACACCTGAATAGCCGGGCCGAACGTGATGCCCAAGAACGACTGGCCATACACACGGTCGGTGGTGATGCCGCCCTCCCCGCCAAAAAACTCGGGAAACATCAGCGCCATCGAGGCGACCAGCTCGCCAATACCCAGCGTGATCATGGCAAACGTCGTGCCCGATTTCTTGGTCGTCACGAACCCCAGAAGGATGGCGAAGAACATGCCGGCCAGGCCGCCCACCAGGGGAATCAGCACCAGCGGCACAGACAGCGCGCCTTTGCCAGCCAGATTCATCGCATGGATGGCGATGAACGAGCCCAGGCCCGTGTACACCGCATGTCCAAAGCTCAGCATACCGCCCTGCCCCAGCAGCATGTTGTAGGACAGGCAGATGATGATGAGATAGCCGATCTGCGAAAGCATGGTCAGCGCCAGGCTGCTGCGAAACAGCATGGGCGCCACGATGAGCATGACCGCAAACAGGCTCCAGACGACCAGACGGCCCACGTTCCAGGGCTTGAACCGGTAGTACTGCGTGGCCGGAGAAACAGATGATGTGGTGGACTTCATGGCGTCAGTCTTCCCGTGTACCCAGCAGGCCCTTGGGACGGAAAATCAAAATCAGAACCAAAAAAAGATACGGCAGGATGGGCGCCACCTGCGAGACCGTGAGCTTGAGCAAAGGCCAGCCGAAGGTGGCCTCTGACACTGCCACGCCCATGCCTTGCAGCGCTGACGCCAGCGAGTAATCGATGGCCACGGCAAAGGTCTGCACCAGGCCGATCAGCAGCGACGCCAGAAAAGCCCCGGCCAGCGAACCCATGCCGCCGACCACCACCACCACGAAGATGATGGAGCCCACCGAGCCGGCCATGGCAGGCTCGGTGACATAGGTATTGCCGCCAATCACCCCGGCCAGGCCCGCCAGTGCGCATCCCCCCCCAAACACCAGCATGAAAACGCGAGGCACGTTATGGCCCAGGGCTTCCACCATCTCAGGGTGCTTGAGGGCCGCCTGAATGACCAGCCCAATGCGGGTGCGCGTGAGCAGCAGCCACACCGACACCAGCATCAGCAACGCCACCAGCATCACAAACGAGCGCGACTTGGGAAACTGCGTGCCATACAGCGTGAACAGCGGCCCCTGCAGCTGCGCAGGCAGGCCATAGGGAACGGTGGAGCGCCCCCACACCAGTTGCACCAGCTCCAGGATCAGATAGGACAGCCCGAAGGTCACCAGCAACTCTGGCACATGGCCGAACTTGTGCACACGACGCAGGCTGTAGCGTTCAAAAACGGCCCCCAGTGCGCCAACCGCCAACGGAGCAAGCACCAGCGCGGGCCAGAACCCCACCACGTTGGAGATGGTGTAGGCAAAGTAGGCCCCCAGCATGTAAAAGCTGGTGTGCGCAAAGTTGAGCACACCCATCATGCTGAAGATGAGCGTGAGGCCTGAACTCAGCATGAACAGCAGCAGCCCGTAGCTGACGCCGTTGAGCAAAGAGATCACGAAAAACTCAGGATTCATGGGAATTTTTCATTGCTGGGTAAAAAAAGGCCCGAGTGGGTCGGGCCTCAAAGCGATGGAGGCGAGGTTACGGACGCTTCATCTGGCACGAGGTGGGCGTGCTGGCCACATAGGGCTCGTAGTACTTCACCGGAACGAATGTGTAGCCAGTGCTCTCGGAATCGATCGGATATTTGCCGCCGGCCTTTTCCCACTTCGAGATGAACAGGCCTTGCTGCAGCTGGTGATCGGTCTTGCGCATCTCGACCTCGCCGTTGAAGCTCTTGAACTTCATGCCTTCGAGCACGGTAGCCACCTTGACGGGGTCAGTTGACTTGGCCTTGACAAAGCCTTCGGACAACATCGAGAAGGCGTGGTACACGGCGCCGGTGTACATGTCGTCGTTGAACTTCTTCTTGTAGTCCACAACGATCTGGTTCAGCGGGCCCGGCAGGTTCATGTGAGCGTATGCCGCCATGTACACACGACCCGCTGCGGCGGCGCCCATGGCAGTGGGGCTGCCGGTGACGGAGCCGTAGTAGGTGTAGAAGTTGACGTTGTTCAGGCCCGAATCGTTGGCTGCCTTGATGAGCAGCGCCAGGTCGGAGCCCCAGTTGCCGGTGATCACGCTGTCGGCGCCCGAGGCCTTGATTTTGGCGATGTAGGGCGAGAAGTCACGCACCTGGGCCAGCGGGTGCAGGTCGTCGCCGACAAACTGCACATCGGGGCGCTTGCGCTTCATCATTTCCTTGGCGAACTTGGAAACCTGGTGGCCGTGCGAATAGTTCTGGTTGATCAGATAGACCTTCTTGACCTCAGGAAGATCCTTCATGTAGGTGGTCAGCGCTTCCATCTTCATGGAGGTATCGGCATCCAGACGGAAATGCCAGTAGCTGCACTTGCTGTTGGTGAGGTCGGGGTCCACCGCGGCGTAGTTGAGGAACAGCACTTCCTTGCCGGGGTTGCGGGCGTTGTGCTTTTCCAGCGCATCGATGATGGCCAGCGCGGGGCCTGAGCCGTTGCCCTGCACCACATAGCGGGCCCCCTGGTCCATCGCCGAGCGCAGTGCACTGGTGGTTTCCTGCGGGCTGAGCTTGTTGTCGATGCCGATGATTTCAAATTTGACACCGGCGGCATTCTTCTTGCTGAACTCCTCGGCCAGAAACTGAAAGCTCTTGAGCTGGTTCGTTCCGACTGCGGCCATGAGACCCGAGAGCGGATCCAGCCAGGCGATCTTGACGATCTCGCCATTTTGGGCAAATACGCCGCCAGCGCTTACCAGAAGGGCGGATGCAGCTACTGCTTTGATAGCAAATTTCATAATCTCTTGTCTCCTGTTGTATCAACCGGATGCAGCGTACCGCGTTGCAACAAGCCATCGCTCAGGGATTGCCCCTAGCAGCTATCGCGCAGGCGACTGGTGCGCGACTGGCATGGCATGGATGCGGCGCGCCCCCGCGCCGCATCCGCCCCGGATCAGAGGCCGGGAAGCCGGTAGTCCTTGAGCTGCTCGCGCAGCTTGGCTTTGAGCATCTTGCCCGTGGCACCGATGGGAATGGCATCAACAAACACCACATCATCGGGAATCTGCCACTTGGCAGTCTTGCCTTCGTAGAAAGACAGCAACTCTTCGCGGCTCACTTGGGCGCCGGGTTTGAGCGCCACCGCAACGATCGGTCGCTCGTCCCATTTGGGGTGCGGCATGCCGATGCAGGCCGCCATGGCAACGGCTGGATGCGCCATGGCGATGTTCTCGATGTCGATCGAGCTGATCCACTCGCCGCCGGACTTGATGACGTCCTTGCTGCGGTCGGTGATCTGCATGTAGCCATCGGTGTCGATCGTTGCCACATCCCCCGTGGGAAACCAGCCGCGTCCCTGTGCGTCCGCAACCAGGGGGCTGCCGCCTTCGCTCTTGTAGTAATCGGCCACGATCCATGGCCCTTTCACCAGCAGGTCGCCGTAGGTCTTGCCATCCCAGGGCAGCTCGGCACCGGCGCTGTCCACGATCTTCATGTCCACCCCGCAGATGGCGCGCCCCTGCTTTTGCAGAATCTTCATCTGCTCGTCGCGCGGCAAGGCCAGGTGCTTGTTCTTGAGTGTGCACAGCGTGCCCAGCGGGCTCATTTCGGTCATGCCCCAGGCGTGCAGGACCGACACGCCAAACTCATCCTGAAAGGCATGGATCATGGCGGGCGGGCATGCCGAGCCGCCAATCACCGTGCGATTGAGGGTGCTGAATTTCAGGCCGCCAGCCTTGGCGTGGTTCAGCAGCATCTGCCAGACCGTGGGCACACCGGCGGCAAAAGTCACCCCTTCCGATTCGATCAGCTCATACACCGACTTGCCATCGAGCGCCGGCCCCGGAAACACCAGCTTGCAACCGGTGAGCGGCGCCGAATAAGGAATGCCCCAGGCATTGACGTGGAACATTGGCACCACGGGCAGCACCGCGTCGCGCGCCGAGAGGTTCATCACATCGGGCAATGCGGCCGCATAAGCATGCAAGGTGGTCGAGCGATGGCTGTAGAGCGCCGCCTTGGGGTTGCCGGTGGTGCCGCTCGTGTAGCACATGCTCGATGCCGAGTTTTCGTCAAACACGGGCCAGGCGTAGTCGCTGGAGGCGCCGCCAATCCACGCCTCGTAGCTCACCAGCCCCGGAATGCCCGTGTCCTCCGGCAGCTTGTCGGCATCGCACAGGGCCACCCACTTCTGGACCGTGGGGCAGCGCGCATGCACCGCCTGCACCAGCGGCAGGAAGGTGATGTCAAAGCACATCACCTGGTCCTCTGCATGGTTGACGATCCAGGCAATCTGATCGGGGTGCAGGCGCGGGTTGACGGTGTGCAGCACGCGGCCCGATCCGCTTACGCCAAAGTACATCTCCATGTGGCGGTAGCCGTTCCAGGCCAGCGTGGCCACGCGGTCGCTGAACTGCAGCTTCATGCCGTCCAGCACATTGGCCAGCTGCCTGGCACGCCGGGCAAGGTCGCGGTAGGTGTAGCGATGGATGTCTCCCTCCACCCTGCGGGAAACGATTTCTGCATCGCCGTGGTGCCGCTCGGCAAACTCGATCAGCGTAGAAATCAGCAGTGGTTGACTTTGCATCAGACCCAGCATGTGCGCTCCTTGAATATTGTGTTGGTTGGAGTTCTTATCCTACCGTGGCAGGGGCCAGGCAACCGGTCTTGCGGCCCGGCCCGGCGACCGATCCCCTGCCACCACCGCACATAGGGCCAACCCGCCGGGATGCGAGCCTGCGTGCGCCCCGCGCCCCGCGCGGCGTGCCACGGCGCCCACCAACGTGCCCACCCCGTGTCGCGCGCCTGACAGGGGCAGAGGGTTTCATCACCCTCTGGCGGCCGTCCACAGGGGTCAAACAATGCTGCCGGCAATGCCGCGCCAGATACCGGCTGACCCCAACGGCCGATGCAGCCGCCCCCAACCGCAGGGCCCAACAAAAGGGCGGAGCCACACTGCCCCAAAGGCCAGCGCAGGCAAGGCCCTGCGGGCGCCGGGGCATCGCGGCTGCGAGACAATGCAGCGATGAACCCGCTTGCCGCCCGCACTGCTACCGCCTCGCCTCTGGATCTGACTGGTCAGGGGGGATTCGCAAACCTGGGCCCCGCATTCTTTACTGCGTTGCAACCCACCCCCCTGCCCCAGCCGCACTGGATCGGGACCAGCACCAACGTGGCGGATTTGCTGGCCCTGGATGCCGGCTGGATGGCTTCTGACGAAGCGCTGCAGGTTTTCACCGGCAACGCCCGTTTGCCGGGCAGCAGCCCCCTGGCCAGTGTTTACAGCGGCCACCAGTTTGGCGTGTGGGCCGGGCAGCTGGGCGACGGGCGGGCCATCTTGCTGGGCGAAACCACGGGCGGGCTGGAAGTGCAGCTCAAAGGCAGCGGCCGCACCCCGTATTCACGCATGGGCGATGGGCGCGCGGTGCTGCGCTCAAGCATCCGCGAATTTCTGTGCAGCGAAGCCATGCACGCGCTGGGCGTCCCCACCTCGCGGGCCCTGTGCGTTACCGGATCGCCAGCCCCCGTGCGCCGCGAAGCAATAGAAACCGCCGCCGTGGTGACCCGGGTGGCGCAAAGCTTCGTCCGTTTCGGCCATTTTGAGCATTTCGCTGCGCGCGGCCAACTGGACGAGCTGCGCACGCTGGCCGACTATGTGATCGACCGTTATTACCCCGCCTGCCGCACCACACCGCAACCCGGCGGCAACGCCTACGCCGCCTTGCTGCAGGCCGTGAGCGAGCGCACCGCCACGCTGATGGCCCACTGGCAGGCCGTGGGTTTTTGCCACGGCGTGATGAACACCGACAACATGAGCATCCTGGGCCTGACGATCGACTATGGCCCCTTCCAGTTCCTGGATGCGTTTGTGCCCGGCCATGTTTGCAACCACAGCGACACCCAGGGCCGATACGCCTACAACCGCCAGCCCAATGTGGCGTACTGGAACCTGTTTTGCCTGGCCCAGGCGCTGCTGCCGCTGATCGGTGACGAAGAACTGGCCCAGGCGGCGCTCGCGTCGTACAAAAGTGTTTTCTCCGATGACTTCATGGCCCGCATGCGCGCCAAGCTGGGTCTGACCACCGAGCGTGCCGGCGACGCCGAGTTGATCGACGCCATCTTGCGGCTGCTAGCCCAAAACGGCGTGGACTACACCATCTTCTGGCGGCGCCTGTCGCACGCCGTGGCGCAAAACCACTTCGAAGCCGTGCGCGACCTGTTTGCTGACCGGGCTGGCTGGGACCAGTGGTTGCTATCTTATTCAGAGCTGCTTGCGCTTACCGATAAAGCGCTATCGGCACATTTGATGCTAAAAATCAATCCCAAGTATGTGCTGCGCAACCACCTGGGCGAGCAGGCCATACGGGCCGCGAAGCAGGGCGATTTCTCCGAACTCCAAACCCTGCAGCGCCTGCTGGAGCATCCGTTTGACGAACATCCCGGCCACGACGCCTGGGCCGACTTTCCGCCCGACTGGGCTTCTTCCATAGAAATCAGCTGTTCATCATGAGCTTCCCCATCCAGAAAACCGACGCCGAATGGCAAGCGCTGCTCCAGGAAAAGGGCGCCGAACCGGGGGCCTTGCAGGTCACGCGCCATGCGGCCACCGAGCGCCCCTTTACCGGCAAATACGAAGCCCACTGGGCCGACGGCAGCTACCACTGCATCTGCTGCGGTGCCAAGTTGTTTGATGCGGTCACCAAATTCGATGCCGGCTGCGGCTGGCCCAGCTTCTCGCAGGCAGAGCCCGGCGCCATTGCTGAAATCGTCGATCGCAGCCATGGCATGGTGCGCACCGAAACCGTATGTGCACAATGCGGGGCACATCTGGGCCATGTGTTCGAAGATGGCCCGGCCCCGACAGGCCTGCGCTACTGCATGAATTCGGCATCGCTCGATTTCGAATCCGGCAAGGACTGAACTTCGCGCCCCGAGACCCGCGACCCGCGACCCGCGACGGAACCCATGAAAATTCTCATCGACTTCTTCCCCATCCTGCTGTTCTTCGGGGCCTACAAGCTGTACGGCATCTATGTGGGCACGGCCGTGCTCATGGGAGCCACGGTCGTGCAGATGGCCCTGATCTACGCCATCGACCGGCGCCTGCAGACCCTGCACAAGCTCACCCTGGCACTGATACTTCTGTTTGGCACACTCACGCTGGTGCTGCAGGACGATCGCTTCATCAAGTGGAAACCCACCGTGCTGTATGGCGCCATGTCTATCGCCCTCGCCGTGGCGGTGTGGGCCCTGAAGAAAAATTTCCTCAAGATGCTGCTGGGCAGCCAGATGACCCTGCCAGAGGGCGTGTGGCACCGCCTGAACGTCGCCTGGATCGTCTATTGCGCCCTCATGTCGGCCGTCAACGCGTATGTCGTCGTCAACTTCAGCACCGAGGCCTGGATGGATTTCAAGCTCTGGGGCTATATCTTCCCGCTGGTCTTCCTGGTCGGCCAGGGTATCTATGTGGCGCCGCACCTCAAAGGCGACGAGCCCGCGGCCTGAAGGAACACCCTCCATGACCACCCTCGCGCAGCAAATGCACCAAGCCCTGGCGGACCGGCTTACGCCCACCGCCCTGGATGTCATCGACGAAAGCGCCGCCCATGCGGGCCATGCCGGGGCCAACGGCACGGGTTTCGGCACCCATTTCCGGGTGCGCATTGCGTCACCTTTGTTTACCGGCCGCAGCCGCGTGGCGCAACATCGCCTTGTGTATGATGCGCTGCAAGAATTTATTGACCAGGGCGTTCACGCCATCGCCATTGAAGTTCTCTGAGCCCGCCACCATCTTTCGGGTTGCTGGCCTTCAGCCAGCAACCACCTTCTCATTTTTTGGATTCCGCATGAAGAAACAGCTCCTGTCCGGCCTCGTGGCCGCTGCCGTGCTGGGCACGATGGCCCTGCCCGTATCCGCCCAGAACATTGCCATCGTGAATGGCAAGGCCGTGCCCAAAGAGCGCGCCGAAGTCCTGCGCCAGCAGGTAGAGCGGTCCGGTCGCCCCGTGACGCCCGAAATGGAAGGTCAGATCAAGGAAGAAGTGATCGCCCGCGAAATCTTCCTGCAAGAAGCACAAAAGCGCGGCCTCGAAGCCTCGGCCGAATACAAGGCGCAAATGGAACTGGCCCGCCAGACCATTCTGATCCGCGAACTGTTCGCCGACTTCCAGAAGAAAAACCCCGTTACCGACGCCGAAATCCAGGCCGAATACGACAAATTCGCGGCAGCCAACAGCGGCAAGGAATACAAGGCCAGCCACATCCTGGTAGACAAGGAAGCCGATGCCAAGGCCATCATCGCGTCCATCAAGAAGGGCGCCAAGTTTGAAGATATCGCCAGGAAGCAATCCAAGGACCCTGGCTCTGGCGCCAAGGGTGGCGATCTGGACTGGGCCAACCCCGCCAGCTACGTGAGCGAATTCACCGAAGCCCTGATCAAGCTCAGCAAGGGCAAGATGACCGACACCCCCGTGAAAAGCCAGTTTGGCTGGCATGTGATCCGTCTGGACGATACGCGCCAGGCCCAGTTGCCCAAGCTGGACGAGGTCAAGCCCCAGGTGGCGCAACAGTTGCAGCAGCAGAAGCTGGCGAAGTTCCAGGAAGATCTGCGCGCCAAGGCCAAGGTGGAATAAAAAGGCCGTAGCGGCATCCGCCTTGAACGCCGGCGGATCCAGAAAAACGCGCCCAAGGGCCAATGCCAGTCAGTTAACCCACTGACTGGCATTTTTTCGTTGGCGGGTCGGCGCAACCCTTCATGCTCGGCCATCAGACGCATCCATCGCCTCCGCAGCGTGTAAGCGATCAGCCCCCAGGGAGCCTTTTTTCTTGCCTGGTTACCGAGATCAACCCTCCATTGCGCGGCGGGCGTGTCGATAATGCAAGTACATGCATCCATTCCCCTCTTCCACCACACTGCGCCTGCTTGCTGCTTCAGCCGTTTTGCTGCTGGCCGGTTGCGAGATTCCCGGCCTGGGCCCTGACCCGCGCATTGCCCAGCGCGAAGCCGAGGCCCAAGCCATCGGCGGCGCCTGCCGCCATGCGCTGCGGGGGCTGGAAGACTGCTACACGCTCAACCCCAAGGCCGCCAAGGCCTCGGTGTTTGCCGGCTGGAAGGACATGGACGGCTACATGCGCGAAAACAAGATCGAGGGCACGCCCTCGGTGCTCGGCAAGATAGACAAGCCGGAACGCAGCGAACGCGCCACCGACATCGAAACCGAACCCAGCGACGCCGCTACCGGCCGCAGCCGCAGCTGACGCCCGGCTGCAGCGCAGCAAAAGCCGGCCAGGGGATGGCAAGCCCTCCAGCCCGCGCCGTGCCTCAATCCCGCTCAAATACCGCCATGCTCTCCACATGCGCCGTGTGGGGAAACATGTTCACCATGCCAGCCGCCGTGCACCGGTAGCCGGCCAGATGCACCAGCAGCCCGGCATCGCGCGCCAGCGTGGCGGGGTTGCAGCTCACGTACACGATGCGTTTCGGCGGCGTCCAGCCTTCGGCCCCTGCAGGCAAGGGGCCCGCACCTTCGGCGCCGATGCGCGACTGCTCGATGTCGGCCAGTGCCTTGGCCAGCGCAAAAGCGCCTTCGCGGGGCGGATCGACCAGCCACTTGTCGGCCGCGCCGTCGGCCACCAGCATCTCAGGGGTCATTTCGAACAGATTACGCACTACAAAATTTGTAGCTGCAAGCGCTTTATGGTCATGCGCTACAGCCTGATTCAATGCATAGTTCTCGCGCGAACGGGCTACCAGCGCCTCGCTGCCCTCAATGCCCAGCACCTCGCGCGCCTGCGTGGCCAGGGGCAGCGTGAAGTTGCCCAGGCCGCAGAACCAGTCGATCACGCGCTCGTGCGGCTGCACGTCCAGCAGGCGCAGCGCGCGCGACACCAGCACGCGGTTGATGTGCGGGTTCACCTGGGTGAAGTCGGTGGGCTTGAAGGGCATGGTGATGCCGAAATCGGGCAGTGCGTACGACAACTGCTCACCACCTTCATCCAGCAGCTTCACGGTGTCAGGCCCCTTGGGCTGCAGCCACCATTGCACATGGTGCTCGGCCGCAAAGGCGCGCAGCTGGGCGATGTCGCCCGCGCTCAGGGGCTCCAGGTGGCGCAGCACCAGGGCGGTCACGGTGTCGCCGCAGGCCAGCTCGATCTGCGGGCAGGTATCGCGCGCATCCATGCCGGCAATCAGCGCGCGCAAGGGCATCAGCATGGCGTCCACATGGGGCGGCAGCACGGGGCATTGCTGCATGTCGGCCACATAGCGGCTCTTGCGCTCATGAAAACCAATCAGCACCTGGCCCTTCTTGATCACATGGCGCACCGACAGCCGGGCACGATAACGGTAGCCCCAGGCCGGGCCTTCGATGGGGCGCAGAACCGTCTCGGCCTTGACCTTGCCCAGGTGCCAGAGGTTGTCTTCGAGCACCCGCTGCTTGACGGCCACCTGGGCGCCGATGTGCAGGTGCTGCATCTTGCAGCCGCCGCAGGCGCCGGCATGCAAGCCAAAGTGCGGGCAGCCGGGGCGCACGCGTTGCGACGATTCGCGGTGGATCGCCACCAGGCTGGCCTGCTCCCAGTTGTTCTTTTTGCGGTGGGTGTTGGCGGTGACCAGCTCGAATGGCAGGGCACCGTCGATGAAAACGACCTTGCCGTCGGGCTTGCGGGCCACGCCCTGGGCGTCGAGGTCCATGGACTGCACCTGCAGCCAGCCCTCGGGCAGATCGCCTTGGGAGTTTTGCTCGGTCGGTTCAAACGAGGGGGATAGTTCTTTCGGTTCGCTCATCCCCCGATTGTCTCAGGCGCGGCACGCCCACCGACCATGCCGGCGCAGAGCGCGTGCGGATCAGCCCCGGTCCGCGCGCGCGGGCCGCATGCCACCGGGCGCTGACACAGCGGTCAGCGGCAGCTTGTTGATGGTGATTTCGCAGCCCTGCTCATCCAAAGAGAAAACCAGCGTGCCGCCCGGAGCCACCCGGGGCAGGGTTTCATGGATTTCGCGCGACATGTCCACCGGCGGCGTGGACGCCCGGTAAACAATCTCCTGATTGGGGGCATACACCCGATAGCAGGCGGCTGCCGCAGACTGGCTGGCAAAGGCGCCCGCCAAGGCAATGGCGGCATAGGGCAACATGGACATGGTCTTCTCCTCGCTCTGGCTGGAATGTGCAGCCATTATGCGGCGATGCCCCTCAGTCAACGCCCACCCGGCATCCCAACATCACCGCAGGTGCAGGTGGTTGGTGTGCTTGACCTCCTCCATCACCGCATAGGTGCGCGTCTCGCGCACACCCGGCAGTTGCCACAGCACATTGCCCGCAAACACGCGGTAGGCGTTCATGTCGGCAGATCGCGTCTTGAGCAGGTAGTCGAACCCACCTGCCACCATGTGGCATTCCATGATCTCGGGGTGCACCTGCACGGCGGCCTTGAACTGGTCGAACACATTGGGCGTGGTGCGGTCCAGCAGCACCTCCACAAACACCAGCATGCCCGCGCCCAGCTTCAGGGGGTTGAGCCGCGCCTCGTAGCCCAGGATGAAGCCATCGCGCGTGAGGCGCTGCACCCGCGCCAGCACGGCCGTGGGCGACAGGGCTACTGCCTCGGCCAGCTTGAGATTGGCAATGCGCCCGTCCTCCTGCAGGATTGACAGGATCTTGCGGTCAATGCGGCCCAGATCGGGTTCTGTTTGCATTTTGATTAGTAATTTATTCGTTGATAAGGCCAATTTTCGACCATTTATTCATCAACAACCCAAGGATCATCGCCAGTAACGCGCCGAACCCCTTGTTTGGCCCTCCAAACCACCGAAAGACACCGCCATGACGCAGCAGACCAACGCCCAGCCCTCCGCTCCATTTGCCGACTTCGCGCCCCGCACGCCGCTGAGCAACCCGCTGCGCGCAGCCATCACCGCCGCCTACCGCCGCCCCGAGCCCGAGGCCCTGGCCCCCCTGCTGGCCCAGGCCCGCCTGCCGCAAGAGCTGGCCACGGCGTCGCAGCAACTGGCGCTGCGCATTGCCAGGGCTCTGCGCGAGCGCAAGGCCAGCGCCGGCCGGGCTGGCCTGGTGCAGGGCTTGCTGCAGGAGTTCTCGCTGTCGTCGCAAGAAGGCGTGGCGCTGATGTGCCTGGCCGAGGCACTGCTGCGCATCCCCGACAAGGCCACGCGCGATGCGCTCATCCGCGACAAGATCAGCCACGGCCAGTGGGATGCCCACCTGGGCAAGAGCCCCTCGCTCTTCGTCAACGCCGCCACCTGGGGCCTGCTCATCACCGGCAAGCTGGTGGCCACGCACAGCGAGGGCAGCCTGGGGGCATCGCTGGGCCGCCTGATCGGCAAGGGCGGCGAGCCCCTGATCCGCAAGGGCGTGGACATGGCGATGCGCATGATGGGCGAGCAGTTTGTGACAGGCGAGACCATTGACGAAGCCCTGCGCAACGCCCGCACGATGGAAGCCGAGGGCTTTCGCTATTCGTACGACATGCTGGGCGAAGCCGCGCTGACCAGCGAAGACGCCAAGCACTACTACGCCTCGTACGAGCAGGCCATCCACGCGATTGGCAAGGCCTCTGCCGGGCGCGGCATCTACGAAGGGCCGGGCATCTCCATCAAGCTCTCGGCCCTGCACCCGCGCTACAGCCGCGCACAGTTTGGCCGCGTGATGGACGAGCTGTACCCGCTGGTGTTGCGCCTCACGGCCCTGGCCAAGCAGTACGACATTGGCCTGAACATCGACGCCGAAGAAACCGACCGCCTGGAGCTGTCGCTGGACCTGCTGGAGCGCCTGTGCCACGAGCCCACCCTGGCGGGCTGGAACGGCATTGGCTTTGTCATCCAGGCCTACCAAAAGCGCTGCCCGTTCGTCATCGACTACGTGGTCGACCTGGCCCGCCGCACCCAGCGCCGCCTGATGGTGCGCCTGGTCAAGGGCGCCTACTGGGACAGCGAAATCAAGCGCGCCCAGGTCGAAGGCCTGGAGGACTACCCCGTCTACACCCGCAAGGTGCACACCGACATTTCGTACATCACCTGCGCCAAGAAACTGCTAGCCGCGCCCGAGGCCGTGTACCCCCAGTTCGCCACGCACAACGCCGAGACGGTGGCCACCATCTACCAACTGGCGGGCAGCAACTACTACGCGGGTCAGTACGAGTTCCAGTGCCTGCACGGCATGGGCGAACCCCTGTATGAGCAGGTGGTGGGCGCCATCACCGCCGGTAAATTGGGGCGCCCGTGCCGCATCTACGCCCCCGTGGGCACGCACGAAACCCTGCTGGCCTATCTGGTGCGCCGCCTGCTGGAAAACGGCGCCAACACCTCGTTCGTGAACCGCATTGCCGACGAGACGATTGCACTGGATGAGCTGGTAAAGAGCCCCGTGCAAGTGGTGGACCAGCAAGCTGCGCTGGAAGGCACCGCTGGCCTGCCCCACCCCCGCATTGCCACGCCCCAGGGCCTGTATGGCACGCACCGCACCAATTCACGCGGGCTGGACCTATCGAACGAAAACACGCTGACCGCACTGACCGCTGCCCTGCAAGCCACGGCTGGCCACGCCTGGACGGCAGCGCCCCTGCTGGGCGCCGATGCACCCGCAGGCCTCACCCAGCCCGTGCGCAACCCCGCCGACCACAGCTATGTGGTGGGCCAGGTGCAAGAGGCCACCACCGCCGACGTGGACCAGGCCCTGGCCCACGCCCAGGCCGCCGCCGCCCCCTGGGCCGCCACGCTGCCCGCCGAGCGCGCAGCGGCCCTGCTGCGCACCGCCGACCTGCTGGAAGAGCGCATGCAGCCCCTGCTGGGCCTGCTGATGCGTGAAGCGGGCAAAAGCGCCAGCAACGCCGTGGCCGAAGTGCGCGAAGCCGTGGACTTCTTGCGCTACTACGCCGCCCAGGTGCAAAGCACCTTCGACAACGCCACCCACCTCCCGCTGGGCCCGGTGGCCTGCATCAGCCCCTGGAACTTCCCGCTCGCCATCTTCATGGGCCAGGTGGCTGCCGCGCTGGCCGCAGGCAACCCCGTGCTGGCCAAGCCCGCCGAACAAACCCCGCTGATCGCCGCCGAGGCCGTGCGCCTGCTGTGGCAGGCTGGCGTGCCGCGCGCGGCAGTGCAACTGCTGCCCGGCCAGGGCGAAACCGTGGGCGCGCGTTTGATTGGCGATGAGCGCGTGATGGGCGTGATGTTCACCGGCTCCACCGAAGTGGCGCGCATCCTGCAGCGCGCCGTGGCGGGTCGGCTCGACGCCGCAGGCCGCCCCATTCCGCTGATTGCCGAAACCGGCGGGCAAAACGCGATGATCGTGGACTCGTCCGCCCTGGCCGAACAAGTGGTGGGCGATGCCGTGTCGTCCGCCTTTGACAGCGCCGGCCAGCGCTGCTCCGCCCTGCGCGTGCTGTGCGTGCAGGAAGAAGCCGCCGACCGCGTGGTCGAGATGCTGCAAGGCGCCATGGGCGAGCTGCGCGTGGGCAACCCCGCCGAACTGCGCGTGGACGTGGGCCCCGTCATCGACGCCGAAGCCCAGACAGGCATCGTCCAGCACATCGAAAAGTTCAAGGCCCAAGGCCACCGCGTGTTCCAGCACCCGAACCATGTGTCGGCTGCCAGCGCACAGGGCACCTTTGTGCCGCCCACGCTGATCGATCTGAACCACATTGGCGAGCTGCAGCGCGAAGTCTTCGGCCCCGTGCTGCACCTGGTGCGCTACGCCCGCAATGACCTGGACCAACTGCTGAACCAGATCAACGCCACCGGCTACGGCCTGACCCAGGGCGTGCACACCCGCATCGACGAAACCATTGCCCGCGTGGTGAACCGCGCCCATGCCGGCAATGTGTACGTGAACCGCAACATGGTGGGCGCCGTGGTGGGCGTGCAGCCGTTTGGCGGCGAAGGCCTGTCCGGCACGGGCCCCAAGGCGGGCGGTCCGCTGTACCTGCTGCGCCTGCTGTCGCAGCGCCCGGCCGATGCGCTGGCACGCACCTTTGCCGAAGCCGACCGCGCCACACCGCCCGAAGATGCTGTGCGCGCGCGCCTGCTGGCGCCCCTGACCACCCTGCAGCAATGGGCGCAGCAACAAGGCAATGCGAACTTGGCCAGCACCTGCCAGCGGTTTGCCCAGCAAACCCAAAGCGGCACTGCCCGCACCCTGCCCGGCCCCACGGGCGAGCGCAATGTCTACACCCTGGCCCCACGCGCCCGCGTGCTGTGCCTGGCGCAAAGTGTGGACGACCTGCTGGTGCAGACCGCCGCCGTGCTCGCCAGCGGCGGCACGGCCCTGTGGCCTACCGACCAAACCAGCCTGCGCACGCAATTGCCCATGCTGGTGCAAGCGCAGGTCATGCTGCAGGACAACACACTGAACGACAGCACTTTGGAGTTAGACGCCGTGCTGCACCATGGCGACGCCCCATCGCTGCAGGCCGTGTGCACCGCCCTCGCCCGCCGCGCCGGGCCCATCGTGGGCGTGACCGCGCTGCAACCCGGAGCCACGGACATCCCGCTGGAGCGCCTGCTCATCGAGCGGGCACTCAGCGTGAACACAGCAGCAGCCGGAGGCAATGCGAGCCTGATGACGATGGGATGAGCATCCAGCACCGGACGGCCAGTCATCGTAGAGAAATTTGAATCAAACTAGCCTCTAGCGCTTACTAAGCATGGGCTAGCAGCTATTGATTAAATAGCAATCAAAATGCCGATGCCAGCGGCAGATTGAGCAACAGGTTCTGCGGCTTGATGCGCACCACGCCCTCGGCACTGGTCGCCAGCCCCAGATACACCGGTTTGCCCGCCACATCGGCCCGCATTTCGGCCGGGTTGACAAAGGTCAGCGTGAACAAGCTCACCAGACGCGCCATGCGTTCGGCATCCACCGGCCGGTCCTGGTACAGGTCATTGAGGATGGCGGTGGACTCCACATCCAGCCCCACATGCCAGCGCCACGCACTGTCGGTGACCTGGTGCACGGGCTCAATTTGCACTTGCACGCCCAGCAGGTGGGCCACCCAGCGCTCCAATACCCGCGCCAGCGCCTTCAGGCCTGATCGGGCGCGGGTCATCTTGAGCGTCAATCCATGGCTCAGGTCTTGCGTCAACTCGTGGGTCAGGTCGAGCAGAAAGTGGTGGCGATCACTCGCCTGCCAATACTGGCCAGCGTTGTCGGCGGCCAGCACCTGAACCTGCGCTGTCGGCTGCAGCGCACCGCTTTCCAGCAAAAGGCGCCCCATGTCGCCCAGGCCCGCGGTTTCGTTGAGCATGTCCAGCGTGGCGCGGTCGCCCGCGAGCATCTGCCCCTCGTGCAAGGTGATGCGCTGAGGCCGAAACAGCATTTCGGCGGCGCGGGCTTCGAAGGCGTCATTGCAGTTGTCGAGCAGGTTACGCAGCAGCGCCTGCACCACGGCATCGATGAACACGGCCGGCACATTCACCGCCCCGCTGCGCATGAGCTGCAGATAGAAAGCCTCCAGCGTGCCCGCGCGCACCAACGCATCGCGAAATCGCAGGAATACGGCGTAGTTCTCGCGTGCGTCGTCATCCGCCAGTGCCACCAGTTCCTGCGGCGCCACGGGCCGCAATGGCGACTTGGCCAAAGACTGGTGCAGGGCCACCTCTGCAGCGCATGACTCGGGCACCAAGGCAAGTTCGGGCCTGGCCAATATCCACTGGAAGTACGCGTCCGTCGGCAACAGCCAACCACGCGTGTCTCGCGCAAGCGACTGAAAGCCGCAATAGGGCCAGAAGTCGGAGGGCGAATTCATGTTGCAGCGCCTCCAGCTGGCACCGCTGCGCAGGGAAGAAAAGTATTCATCGGGTATAGCGCGACCCCAGGGAACGCCCTCGCGGGTCAGGTCATGGAGCGCAAAAAAAGAAACAAGCCAAGCATTGTGCCGACGCACGAGCACGAGAGCCGCAAAGGGCTCTTAGCCATATCCTCATATGACATCGCCCTGCCCTCACTTGCTCTGGCTTCGACAGAAACACAGTGTTGAGAATCTACCTCTGGCTGCTTCGGCGACGCTGCGCTCTACGAGGAGGCCGGGCACCAGAACATGAACTTTCCCGGTGCCCAGCTCAGGGCATGGCTGACCGCTTCTCAGGCAGCGTTGCGGATCAGTTGCGCCGCGCGTTCGCCGATCATCACGGCGGGGGCAATGGTGTGGCCGCTGATCAATGAGGGGATGACCGATGCGTCCGCAACCCGCAGGCCGGTAACGCCGCGAACGCGAAGCTTCCGGTGCGGTAAGACAGTTCGGCAAACGTCGGGGTTTCAAAACCACGACCCACGCTGGCGTACAAAGTCTGGTCGGGCGTGAGCCTGTAGGCCAGCGACACGACGGGCAACACCTTGCGGTGGCTGACCTGACCAGTATCGTCCGGGTTACCAGGTACAACATAGCGATCCTCGGACTTGAACTTCACCCGGCTGTAGCGCAGGCCGGTGTCCAGGCTCCATTGGGGGGCCAGTTGCCAGGTTGCTTGCACATAGGGGTCGATGTTGGTGACCGTGTTCTTTTCATTGCGGCGCAAGCCGCCTTTCACGCCCAGCGCTGTCGGGGCCGAAGGCGTTCCCGCGAAATTTTTATAGCCCTTGCGGTCTTCCTGCACGTAGTCCATGGCCAGGCCGGCGGTCACGATGACGGGAATGGGAGCCTCCACAAACTTGCCTGTCCAGCGTGCATCCGTGCCCATATAGTCACGCGCCAAGTCGATCACGCCGCCCGCGTGACCGGCAGCGGCTTGGGCGAATGCTGGGATCGACTGGTACTGTTCCATGGAGCGCTGACCGGCATACACCATGAGCGCGAGGCTGTTGACGCCGTCGAGGGTGCGTTCATAGGTGGCGCCAGCCTGGGTCTGCTTCAGCGCCTTGCGAGTGTTGTAGATCAGCGTGTTGGCGGAGACTGAGCGCGGATTCTTCTGCCAGTCGGCAAAAGCCAGACCCTGCGGGTCCTGCGCATCCGACTCCATGGTGTTGACCACGATGGTCAGGCGCGCGTCCTCGCCGATGGCCGTAGACAGCTTGGCGTTGGCAATGTTGCGGTCCGCCGCACTGTGGTCGCGATAGCCATCGGTCAGAAACCGGCTGGTGCTCAGCACATAGCTGAGCCCTTGGGCCGTCTGTCCGCTGGCCTTGGCGGACAGGCGCTTGAGGCCGTTGCTGCCCACGGAGTAACCGCCCTCCACCGCAGGACGGCCTTCTGGAGTTTCGGTGTACATGCTGACCACACCACCGGCCGAGTTGCCATACAAGGCCGAATACGGGCCACGCAGTACTTCTATGCGCTCCAGACTGCCGATGTCGATGTGCGAGAGAGCGCCTTGCCCATCCGGCATCGTGGCAGGGATACCGTCCACATACAGGCGCACCCCGCGCAGGCCAAAGGTGGAACGTGCGCCGTAGCCGCGGATAGACAGCTGCAGGTCCTGCGCATAGTTCTGCCGATTGTTGATCTGCAGTCCAGGCACGCTCGCCAGACTCTCCGACAGATTGATCTGCAACTGGCGGTCACGGATTTGCTCGCCGTCAAGCACGGTGGCGGAAGTGGGCAGTGCCTGCAGGCTGGAAGAGCCTGTCGCCGAACGCACCTCCACCGTTTCCAGGCGCGGCACCTCTAGTGTCTCGTTTGCGGCCGCTGAGGGGGACAACATTGCGTTGAGCGCACAAGCGCCCAGCAAGGTAGCCACAGTGTGGGCCGAGGCAGGCATATGAAATATGGACATGTCAAATTTTAGAACGCTATCGGCCAGCAGGCCTTGCTGGCACAGGGGGAGCGGTGGGAGATCGAGGGGGTGTTCAACGAGTTCAAGACGCACCTGCGCGCCAACAGCACGGTGCTGCGCAGCAAAACGCCGGAGTTGGTCCAGCAGGAGTTGTAGGGGCTGCTAGCGCACTTCGCAATCCGTCAACTCATGGCGCGAGCGGCCTGGCGCGATGCGATGCCCAAGAAAATCTCCGCAGGCCGCTGCGTGAGCAGTCGCGGGCGCTCCAACCCGCGCGGCGTCAAGCGCAAGATGAGCCACTTCAACATTCGCCATCGCGGTTCTGTCCCACATCAGCAGCATCAGTCCGTGTCGGCACTTCGTATCTGAACACCATGGCACTACCTTAAGCACGTTCAGCCCTGGCCTGTTCACGCGCAACCGAACGCGGCACAGTCAGTAGTGGCAATGGCTTTGGCCTGCGCTCCCTGGCCCGTGGTCCAATGCGGCCGGTGGTCTTGGCAATACGCAACGGGAAATGTAAGGGGGCAGGACGACCCCGTCGTGCGGGCAGACGCGCTCAAACTCGGGCAGTTCGTGACGCACCACCTCGCGCGGCAAGGCTGCGGGTGTCGCTGTGTGACCGACAAGTCAATGCCATCGAGCAGCCAGTGCAGTCACTCGACCGTCAGTGTGGGCAGGCGTGCGCCCATACTGAGCGCACCAACAAAAAAAGGACTTGCAGCATATGCTGCAAGTCCTTTGAACAATGGTCGGAGCGGCGGGATTCGAACTCGCGACCCTCTGCTCCCAAAGCAGATGCGCTACCAGGCTGCGCTACGCTCCGACAGCTCTTATTCTATCCCGTAAATCGAACGGGTTTGATATCTGTCACATTTCTTTTTTATGTCTTTCCTGCGATAGAACCCACTTTTTGATGCATCAGCGACTGGAGGGCCCCGGGCCACGACCAGCCAGATGGCGGAACGTAATGCGGCCCTTGGTGAGGTCGTAGGGCGACAGCTCCAGCGACACTTTGTCGCCCGCCAGGATGCGGATGTGGTGCTTACGCATTTTTCCCCCGGTATAGGCAATCAATTGGTGGCCGTTTTCCAGGGTGACGCGAAAACGCGAGTCCGGCAAAACTTCCGTCACGGAGCCTTGCATTTCAATCAGTTCTTCTTTGGCCATGGTTATCTCTTAAAAACAATATTCTGTGGTTGGTGCGCCAGCACATCGTGCATCCACAACCGCCGCCGTGCCTTCTGAGGCTCGGAGCACGGTGCTTTGCGGGCGGGAGAGTCGCTGCACACGGGGCGCAGATCAGAAAAGAGGCCGGGGAGACGGCTTCAATGGACAGGCGAGGCGCTGTGCATGAGCTTGTCGATTGTAGCGTGATGTCCCCATCCTGCCTATGCTGCTGCACCAAACGGTGCGACAGGGACCACAGCTCCTTCTTTCAGAATGTGCATGGTGCCGACCAGTGCGCGCACCAGCTCCGCCTGGGTAACGATGCCCACGAGCTGTTAGCCGCACCCCTTTCAAGGTGTTGCCCGTCCAATCGCCCGCAGCCAAACAGACGCCAGCCAGCGAGCGAGCGGCCCAGCCATCAGACCCGTACCAGTGGATGTTGCTGCAGCGCCAGCAGGTGGCGGGCAACTCGGCCAAGGCGCTGGACCACAGCCTCAAACGATGGATAGCGCTAACGCGCTTTGTCTATGACCCGCAATTACCGGCGGACAATAACTGGATCGAGAACCAGATCCGACCCATTGCCCTCGGGCGCTCGCATTGGTTATTCGCAGAAAGCCTGCGCGCGGGCCAGCGGGCCGCCGCCGTGATGAGCCTGATCCAGTCAGCGCGCATGAACGGGCACGACCCGTACGCCTATCTCGGCTGCCCACGTACAAGGCCACCCCACGGGCCATGGCCACATCCAGAGCCCAGGACGAGATCGTGACCGAACGATTCAGCGCCGTGCCGTCGAACCCCAGCTCCAGCAGAATACCGTCCTTGACCCCAGCGAGCGTCGCAGTGCTAGACGTGTAGATCAGTCGAATGCCTGCACTGCGCATCTTGTCGTCGTCGAACTGCGCGTCGCGCTCCGCGCTTTCGATACCCCTGAAACGAAACAAGGACCCGAAGGTCCTTGTTTTTACTAGCGTTTCTTGGGGTGGCTGATGGGGCTCGAACCCACGACAACAGGAATCACAATCCTGGACTCTACCAACTGAGCTACAGCCACCGTAGCTTTGAATTATAGCCCGAAAATACCGGGATTCACGCAAATATTTGTCAAATTTCCGATCAGCCCGGTGTGGACTGGGGGCGCGAAGCCTTGATCTGCACCTTGAAACGATCTTTCAGCAGTTCATAATAGGCCAACCCCTCGGCATTGCTCAACCACTGAAGGTATTGCTGACGTTCTTGGCGGGCGGTTTGTTCGTTGGGTGCCTCGCGTGGAACCAGTCGATTGATCTTGGCTACCGAATATCCCTGCGCTCCCAGGTCCACACCAACCCAGGCTGGCAAGGTGGCCGCACTGGCGCCCAACACAGCGTCCACCACAGGCCGCGGCTGATTCTGGGGTTGGTCACGCGAGATAACCATGGCCGGCTGGAGGTCAGCAACATTGTTCGGCGCAGCTTTCCATGCCGCCAGCTTGGTCTCGCCCTCCTTGCGCGCCAGTTCGGCCGATTTCTCGGCGACGTAAAGACTACGTACACGTGGTCGCACCTCATCCAGCGGCAGGGTGCGTGCAGCGGTGTAGGTGCTTATGCGGGCGGCTGCCATCTGGCTGGGTCCGATCTCTACTGCTTCGGTATTGCGCTTGTTCGCGATGGAGTCCGACGAAAACAGCGCTTCCAGCAGCTTGCCATTGGCCAAGGGGCCCGTCGCTCCAGGCGCCGACGTGCGGGTGACACCCGATGCGGTCAGCACCTTGAGCTTGAGTTTCTCAGCCACGGGCTTGAGGCTGTCGGATTGCTCGTAAACGCCATTGGCAAACGATTCGGCCACCTCGGCAAACTTGCGCTGCGCTTGCTGTTGCTTGAGTTCGGCTTCCATGGACGGGCGCAGTTCTTCAAAGCTCGGCTGAGGCGGTGTCTTGATATCCGTCAGCAAGATGATGTGGTAGCCGAAATCGGTTTCCACCACATCGCTGATATCCCCTTTTTTCATCGCAAAAGCCGCTTCCTCGAACGGCTTGACCATGGCACCCAGTCCAAAGAAATTCAGATCGCCACCGGCGCCGGCAGACCCTGAATCCTCGGACGACTTCTTGGCAACCTCCGCAAAAGTGGCGGGGGCCTTGCGCACCTGCTCCAGCAATTGCGTTGCACGGGCCTTGGCTTTCTCGCGGTCGGCGGCCGGCGCATCCTTGGGCGCATTGATCAGGATATGACTGGCGCGGCGTTCTTCCTTGCCGGCAAGGCGGGCCACGTTTTCCTTGTAATAGGTACGCAGGTCGTCTTCGTTCAAGGTAATGCCAGCACGCACGCTGTCAAGATCCAGCACCACATATTCCACGGCAGCCTGTTCGGCCTGCTGGAAATCGGACGTATGGGAATTGTAATAGCCCTCCAGATCTGCATCCGTTGGCGTTACCTTGTTTGAAAAATCGGCAGGATTGAAGCGTGCAATCTGCACCTCCCGGCGTTGGTACAAGGCATCCAGCGACAGCTTGACCTGCGCATCGGTGCTGAAGGCGGAGCCCATGACCCCGCCGACGACCTGGTTCACTGAAATTTCCCGGCGCACGTTGGCTTCGAAGCCTTCCGGCGTCAGTCCTTGGGCGCCAACCAGGGCGCGGTAGGCCTCGGCATCGAGCGATCCATCGGGGCGCTTGAGGGCGGCAATGGCCGGTATTTCCTGCAGACTGCGGGCCAGGCGACTGTCACTGGTGACGAGGTGCATTTTCTGTGCTGCTGCCAGAAATACCCGGTCTCGCACCATACGCTCCAAGGTTGCATAACGTGCCTCGGGAGAGTCGAGCAGTTTGGCATCCAGCGTGGGTGACTGGGCACGGATTCTGTCTGTCTCCATCCTGTGTGCGTTATCCCAGTCGGTCTGCTTGATGTCGTGACCATCAACGCGTGCAACGACAGCACTCTTTTCGGAGAAGTAGTTGCTGTCAATGCCCACCAGCACAAACGATGGAATGATCAGCAAGAACAACAAGAGCATCACGATCTTAGAGTGCTTGCGGATGGATTCAAACATGGTCGATCTTTCAGTGACAAAAAAACAAAAGGCGAACTTTCGTTCGCCTTTGTTCGGTGGTGGTGGGTCCTGACGGTCTCGAACCGCCGACCTACTCCGTGTAAAGGAGCCGCTCTACCAACTGAGCTAAGGACCCCAACCTAACTGGCCATCAATTCAAGGCGTCTTTCAAAGCCTTGCCTGGACGAAACTTCGGAACTTTAGCAGCTTTGATTTTAATCGCAGCGCCGGTACGGGGATTGCGGCCCGTGCGAGCAGCCCGCTTGCCAACTGCGAATGTGCCGAAACCGACGAGCGAAACAGTGCCGCCCTTCTTCAGGGTCTTCTTGACGGCCTCAATCGTGGATTCCAGGGCGCGCGCTGCAGCGGCCTTGGAGATATCGGCGTTGGTAGCGATGTGCTCGATCAGTTCGGTTTTGTTCACAAGAAGCCTCTCGGAAAAGAGTTGATGGAATGTCTCGCGGATATCTGGTCCTCACACGTCCAAAAGCACAACCCTTCGGGCTGGTGGGCATCAGACGGGGGAATGACTGGCGTATGCAGCAGGCGCTGCTGCATCAGATTAAAGCCATCGAGTTTCCGGGTGTCAATACAACACGCTGGTTTGACGCAGCGTTGATTGGAATTCTAGTCGCATTTCACGGTACGACGGGGCTTGCAAGGCGCTTTTGTCTCAAAGCCGCAGCATGGGCAACATTCCCGATTGACACCGCACGGGTGTTGCTGGCTACAGCGCCGCGGCGATGGCGCGCCCTACGTCCTGTGTGCGGGCTTTTCCACCCAGATCAGGCGTGCGCGGGCCGCCGCCTTGCGGATCGAGCACGGCCTCGATGGCAGCCAGCACGGCATCGTGCGCAGCGCGGTAGCCGAGAAAGTCGAGCATCATCGCGCCGCACCAGATCTGGCCGATGGGGTTGGCAATGCCCTGCCCTGCAATGTCGGGCGCCGAGCCATGCACGGGCTCGAACAGCGAAGGCATGGTGCGCGTGGGGTTGAGGTTGGCGCTGGGCGCGATGCCGATGGTGCCGGTGCAGGCCGGGCCCAGGTCCGAGAGGATGTCGCCAAACAGGTTGCTGGCCACCACCACATCAAAAAAATCTGGGCGCTGCACAAAGTGCGCGGTAAGGATGTCGATGTGGAACTTGTCCACCTTCACATCGGGGTAGGACTTGGCCATCTCGGCCACGCGCTCGTCCCAATAGGGCATGGTGATGGCGATGCCGTTGGACTTGGTGGCGCTGGTCAGGTGCTTTTTAGGGCGCGACTGGGCCAGCTCGAACGCGAATTTCAGCACGCGGTCCACGCCGTGGCGGGACATCACCGTCTCCTGCATCACGATCTCGCGCGGCGTGCCTTCGTACATGCGACCGCCGATGCTGGAGTATTCACCCTCGGTGTTCTCGCGCACGATGAGCATGTCGATCTCACCGGGCAGGCGGGGTGAGCCATCGCGCCGCACCACGGGGGCGATCACGCCGGGCATGAGGCGTGCGGGCCGCAGGTTGATGTACTGGTCGAACTCGCGACGGAACAGCAGCAGCGAGCCCCACAGCGACACATGGTCGGCAATTTTCTCGGGCCAGCCCACGGCGCCAAAATAGATGGCTTCGTGGCCGCCGATCTGGTCCTTCCAGTTGTCGGGCAGCATCTTGCCGTGCTTCTCGTAGTAGTCCCAGCTCGAAAAGTCGAAATGGTCGAATTGCAGGTCGATGCCGAATTGGCGGGCCGCCGCGTCCATCACGCGCAGGCCTTCGGGCATGACCTCTTTGCCAATGCCGTCACCGGCCACCACTGCGATGCGATGCTTCGCCATTCACTCGCTCCTGAAAATATAGCTATCAGCGCTTACCCATCAAGCGCTAGCGGCCAAAAATACTTAAAAACTACTTCACTCGGGCCCGAATCTCAGGCAGTGCCTTTTGCAGGTAATACACCATGGACCACACCGTGAGCACGGCCGATACCCAGATGAGCCAGGTGCCCCACACCCCGGTATCGATCACGCCAAACAGGTGCCCGTCGTACAGCAGGAACGGGATAGCCGTCATCTGCACCGCGGTCTTGACCTTGCCGATCATGTGCACGGCCACGCTCTTGCTGGCACCGATCTGCGCCATCCATTCGCGCAGGGCCGAGATCGCGATCTCGCGGCCAATGATGATGAGCGCCACAAACACATCGGCGCGCTGCAGATACACCAGCACCAGGAGCGATGCGCAGACCAAAAACTTGTCGGCCACCGGGTCGAGAAAAGCGCCGAACGAAGACGTCTGGTTGAGCTTGCGCGCCAGAAAGCCATCGAGCCAGTCGGTGGCGGCAAACACCACGAACATCACGGTGGCGATGAGATTGCGCGTGGCCGGGTCGAGCGGCGCGTAGAACACCCCCACGATCAAAGGTATCGCGACGATGCGCGTCCAGGTCATGATGGTGGGAATGGTGAAAAACATGGGCGTGATTGTGTCACGCTGGCCCGGCCGATTTCAGCGCAGTGCGCGATAGATTTCTTCGGCCAGCTCGCGCGAAATGCCGTCCACCGTCACCAGGTCTTCCACACTGGCCGCCGCCACGCCGCGCACACCGCCAAAGCGCTGCAGCAGCCGGGCGCGCTTCTTGGGGCCCACACCGGCAATTTCTTCGAGCTGCCCGCCGCCCACGCGCACCTTGGCGCGCGCGGCGCGCATGCCGGTGATGGCAAAGCGGTGGGCCTCGTCGCGGATCTGGGCGACCAGCATCAGCGCGGCCGAATCCTTGCCCAGATAGACCTTTTCGCGCCCGTCGGCAAACACCAGTTCTTCCAGCCCGACCTTGCGGCCCTCGCCTTTTTCCACACCCACGATGCGCGTGAGGTCCAGCCCGAGCGCCGTGAACACCTCGCGCGCCACGCCCACCTGGCCCTTGCCGCCGTCGATCAGCACCAGGTCAGGCAGGCGCGCCACGCCCTTGGGCCTGGCGGCCTCCTCGACCCCAGGCGCAGGGTTGGCCGCAAAGTCGATGCCCCCGGCCTCGCGCGCGGCCTCGGCCACCTTGCTGTAGCGGCGTGTGAGCACCTGGCGCATGGCGGCGTAGTCGTCGCCGCCCGTGATGCCTTCGATCTTGTAGCGGCGGTATTCGCTGCTCTGCATCTTGTGGTGGTGGAACACCACGCACGAGGCCTGGGTGGATTCGCCCGCCGTGTGCGAGATGTCAAAGCACTCGATGGTGAGCTGGTCCAGGTCTTCGGGTGGCAAGTCCAGTGCCTCGGCCAGCGCGCGGGTGCGCGCCTGCTGCGATCCTTCTTCGGCCAGCAGCCGGGCCAGTTGCAGGTCAGCGTTCTTTTGCGCCATGTCCAGCCAGGCGCGGCGCTGCTCGCGCGGCTGGTGGATGGCATGCACGCGCACACCGCTTTGCTCGGTCAGCGCCGCCAGCAGGGCCTTGTCCACCGGCACGCTGGTCACCAGCAAAGGCGGCACGGGCACACCGATGTAGTGCTGGGCGATGAAGGCTTCCAGCACCAGCGCCTCCACCGGGCGCGCAGCGGCGGCCGAGACAAGGGCCGCGCCCTCGTCACACCCCGAACCATCAGCCGCTGGCCCTGCATCCTCGGGGCTTTCCGCGTTGTAGACGGCGGCAGCATCCTCCACATGCACCGGAAAGTAAGGCCTATCGCCCAGGTGCCGCCCGCCGCGCACCATGGCCAGGTTCACGCAGGCACGGCCACCCTGCACGCGCACGGCCAGAATGTCCACATCCTTGTCGTCGATGGTCTCGATGGATTGCTGGTGCAGCACGCGCGACAGCGCCTGGATCTGGTTGCGCACCTCCGCGGCCTGTTCAAACTCCAGCTTGTCCGAGTGCGCCATCATCCGCGCTTCCAGTGCCTGCAGCAGCTCCTGGGTTTCGCCGCGCAGCAGGGCCTCGGCGTTCTGCACGTCGGCGGCATAGGCCTCGGGCGAGATCAGGTTGACGCAGGGCCCCGTGCAGCGCTTGATCTGATAGAGCAGGCAGGGCCGCGTGCGGTTGGCAAACACCGTGTCTTCGCAGGTGCGCAGCCGGAACACCTTTTGCAGCAGCTGGATGGTTTCCTTCACCGCCCAGGCGCTGGGGTAGGGGCCGAAATAGCGGTGCTTTTTATCGACCGCGCCGCGGTAATAGGCCATGCGCGGAAACACCTGGCCTGGCGCATCGCCCGTGCCATTGGCGGTGCCCGTGATCTTGAGGTAGGGATAACTCTTGTCGTCGCGGAACAGGATGTTGAACTTGGGGTTCAGCGACTTGATGAGGTTGTTTTCCAGCAGCAGCGCCTCGGCCTCCGAGCGCACCACCGTGGTCTCCATGCGCACGATCTTGCCGACCATGTGGCCGATGCGCGTGCCGCCATGGTTCTTTTGAAAATAGCTCGAGACGCGGCGCTTGAGGTTGAGCGCCTTGCCCACATAAAGCAGCGCACCTTGCGCATCAAAATAGCGGTAAACACCGGGCAGCGCGGGCAGCGCAGCCACCTGCGCCAGCAGTTCTTCGGAATGCACATCAGACATGGCACGTATTGTGGCCGCGCGCTGGGCAGCACCCAGCGGCCACCCCCAAACGCTACACAATCAATAGCTGTTAGCGCTTATCCATCAAGCGCTAGCGGCCCATTTGACCATTATTCTGCTTCGATCTTCGAGCTTTTCACCACCGAGGCCCAGTTGGCCAGATCGGCCTTCACCTTATCCCCCAGCTGCGCGGGTGCCTGGTAGTCGGCCGTGGCGCCCTGCTCCTGCGCCTTTTGCTGGAAGGCGGCGTTCTGCACCACAGTGCGGATGTCAGCCGTCAGCTTGTCCACCACCGCCTTGGGCACGGCGGCCGGGGCAAACACGGCAAACCACGAGGTGGCGTCGACCTTGGGATAGCCCGCCTCGGCGGTGGTGGGCACATCGGGCAGGCTGGGCAGGCGCTGTTTGCCGGTCACGGCCAGCACGCGCAGCTTGCCCGCGGCGATGTGCGGCATGAAGGGCGGCGCGGTGCCAAAGGTCAGATCCACCTGGCCACCCAGCAAATCCTGCAGCGCGGGGCCCGTGCCCTTATAAGGCACATGCACCATCCTGATGCCGCCCTGCAGCTCCAGCATGGCACCGGTCACATGCTGCAGCGAGCCGTTGCCCGACGAGGCGTAGTTCAGCTTGCCGGGGTTGGCCTTGGCATAGGCGATGAGATCGGGCAGCGTCTTCACCGGCAGGTCGGCCCGCACCACGATGATCTGCGGCGCCGATATCACATTGGCCACCGGTTGAAAGTCGCTTTGCGCCCACTGCGGCACCTTGGTGAGGTGGGGCGAGATGACGTGGTAGCCCGAGTACTGCATGAGCAACGTGTAGCCATCGGCCTCGGCGCGCTTGACGATGCTGGCGGCAATGTTGCCGTTGCCACCGCCCTTGTTGTCCACCACCACCGACTGGCCCAGCACCGGCGCCAGCGCCTGGGCCAGCATGCGGGCCGACAGGTCGGTGGTGCCGCCCGCTGCAGTGGGCACCACCATGGTCACGGTTTTGGCGGGATAGACGCCTTGCGCCCCCGCGCTGCCGATCGTGCCCAGGGCGAGGGCCGCGATGGCCAGCGTGGTGCATTGTTTGCGATTGAGGTTCATGTTTCTGTCTCCTTGTTGTTTCTGAAATAGAAATCGTCCAGCGCGCGTCAAGACCGCGACGACGCCCGTTCGCGGATCGCCTCGAAGTCCGCAGGCACCGGGTGCAGCGCCAGGCGCGGCCCCGCCTTGGCGATCTGGCTCGGGATGTCATGGCCGATGAGGGCCGGCAGGCGCTGCGCAGCGGCAACCAGCGCGCCCAGGTCCACCCCCGTGTCGTAGCCCATGGGCTGCAGCGCGTGCACGATTTCCTCGCTGCACACATTGCCGCTGGCGCCCGGTGCATACGGGCAGCCGCCCAAACCGCCCAGCGAGGCATCGAACCGGTCTGCACCCGCATCAATGGCCGCCAGCACGTTGGCCAGGCCCATGCCGCGTGTGTTGTGAAAGTGCAGGGTGAACTCCACACCCGGCCAGCGCGCGCGGGCCGACGCCGTGATCTGGTGCACCTGCGTGGGGTAGGCCATGCCCGTGGTGTCGCACAGCGTGATGCCGCGCACGCCCAGGTCGGCAAAGCGCTGCACCCAGCCGAACACATCGGCCTGGGGCACGTCACCTTCCATGGGGCAGCCAAATACGCAGGAGAGTGACACGTTGACGGCCACCTGAGCCGCCTGCGCCAGGGCCACCACCTGCGCCAGCGCCGCGAACGACTGTTCCTGCGCCATGCGCAGGTTGGCCAGGTTGTGCGTGGCGCTGACCGACATGACGAGGTTCAGCTCGTCCGTGCGCGACTCGATGGCGCGCTCAGCGCCGCGCAGGTTGGGCACCAGCGCGGTGTAAACAGTGCCAGGGCGGCGCGTGATCTCGCGCATCACGATCTCGGCGTCTTTCAGCGCCGGGATGGCCGTGGGCGAGGTGAACGAGGTCACCTCGATCTTGGACAGGCCAGCCGCCGACAGCGCATTGCACAGCGCGATCTTGTCCTCGGTGGGCACAAAGGCCTGCTCCATCTGCAGGCCGTCGCGCAGGCCGACTTCCTGCAGGTGGATGCGGCGGCCCGCGCCTTGCCATACGGTGTTGCGCTGCTCGCTCATTGAATGACTCCTTTGCTGCGCAGCAGCGCAATCTGTTCATGCGACAAGCCCGCCTCGGCCAGCACGGCATCGGTGTCATCGCCCAGGTGCGGCGCGCTGCTGCGGATGGTGCCGGGCGTGGCCGAGAGCTTGGGCACGATGCCGGGCACCTGCACCGTGTAGCCGTCGCGCGTCTGCTGGGTCAACAGCATGTCGCGGGCGCGGTAATGCGGGTCTTCGGCGATGTCCTTGGCGGTGTAGACCTTGCCGGCGGGCACGCGCGCAGCGGCAAGCGCATCCAGCACCTGCTGCACGCTGCGTTGCGCGCTCCAGGCGCCAATGGCGGCGTCGAGTTCCTGCACCCGCGCCACGCGGCCCGCGTTGTCGGCCAGATCCGGCGCGGCGCCCAGGTCGGGGCGGCCAATGGTGTCCATCAGCCGCTTGAAAATGCTGTCGCCATTGCCGGCAATCAGCACCCAGCCGTCCTGGCAGGGGTAGGCGTTGGACGGCGCAATGCCGGGCAGCGCGCTGCCGGCGGCCTCGCGCACCACGCCGAAGGCGCTGTATTCGGGGATCAGGCTTTCCATCACGTTGAACACGGCCTCGTGCAGTGCCACGTCGATCACCTGGCCTTGGCCGCCGTTGACCTTGCGGTGGTACAGCGCCGTCAGCACGCCGATGGTGCCGTGCAGCGCGGCCAGCGTGTCGCCAATCGACACACCCACCCGCACCGGCACGCGGCCAGGCTCACCCGTCAGGTGGCGCAGGCCGCCCATGGCCTCGCCGATGGCACCAAAGCCCGGCAGGTCGCGGTACGGCCCGGTCTGGCCATAGCCCGAAATGCGCAGCATCACCAGGCCGGGGTTGAGCGCGTGCAGTTCTTCGGGCGACATGCCCCAGGCTTCGAGCGTGCCGGGGCGGAAGTTCTCGACCAGCACATCGGCCTCGGCAATCAGCTGGCGGGCGATGGCCTGGCCCTCTTTTTTGCGCAGGTCCAGCGCCACCGAGCGCTTGTTGCGCGACTGCACCTGCCACCACACCGAGGTGCCTTCCTTGATCAGGCGCCAGTTGCGCAGCGGGTCGCCCGTCTGCGGTGCCTCGATCTTGATGACGTCAGCACCAAACTCGCCCAGCGTCTTGCCGCAAAACGGGCCGGCAATGAGCTGGCCCATTTCGACCACGCGCACGCCAGCGAGCGCGGCGGGGGAAGGAAGTGATTGCGAGGAATCCATGCAGTGCTGTCTCCGCAGGCATGCCGCCTGAGTTGTTTCGGCCCGCATCATGCGCATGCCCGCCCCGGCCGCAAAACGCTGATGCGCGAAGCTGCCATCGCAAAGCGGCATGGCGGGGTACGATCACCTCCCCATGAAGCTCGACCCCGTCTCCCTGCGCCTGTTTGTTGCCGTGATGGAAGAAAGCACCATCACCGCCGCCGCCGCGCGCGAACACCTGGCCGCATCGGCCGTGAGCCGCCGCCTGGCCGACCTGGAGGCCGCGCTGCAGGTGGCGCTGTTCACCCGCAGCAACCGGGGCACCGAGCCCACCGCGGCAGCGTTTGCGCTGCTGAACCTGGCGCGCGGCGTGCTCAACGACCTCGACGGCATTGCCAGCCAGATGCGCGAATACGGCACCGGCGTGCGCGGCCATGTGCGCGTGGTGGCCAACATTTCGGCCATCACGCAGTTTTTGCCTGGCGAGCTGCAAAGCTTTCTGGCGCTGCACCCGCAGGTCGATGTGCGCCTGCAGGAACAGATCAGCACATCAATAGCCCAGTCGGTGGCCGAAAACGCGGCCGATGTGGGCATCCTGAACAACGGCAACTATGGCGACCGCATCACGCTGCTGCCGTACCGCAGCGACGAACTGGTGCTGGTGGTGCCCACCGGCCATGCGCTGGCCCGGCGCAAGGCGGTGCGCCTGGCCGAGGCCCTGCCCTTTGACTTTGTCGGCATGCACCCGGGCAGCGCCGTCAACAACCAGCTCATGCGCGCCGCCGCCGAGGCGGATTTGCCGCTCAAGCTACGCATCCAGGTCACGAGCTACGACGCCCTGTGCCTGATGGTGGCCGCCGGCCTGGGCATTGGCGTGATGCCGCGCGGCAGCGCCGCGCTCTACCGCGGCACGCTGGCCATCCGGGCCATCACGCTGAACGAGCCCTGGGCGCAGCGCCGGCTGGTGCTGTGCGTGCGCGCCGACGAATCCCTGTCCAGCGTCGCGCGGCTGCTGGTGGACCACCTGCGCAACCCGCCAAGCACTACCGCCACGCCATGACCCAGCCCTTCGCCACCCTGCAATGGGATGTTTTCTGCCGCGTGATCGACAACTTTGGCGACATCGGCGTGTGCTGGCGCCTGGCCACGCAACTGGCCGCGCAAGGCCAGCAGGTGCGCCTGTGGACGGACGACGCCTCGGCCCTGCAGTGGATGGCGCCGCAGGGCTGCCCGGGTGTGGAGCTGCGCGCCTGGGGCGCGCCACCGCCCGGCCCCGAGGAACCTGCACCCGATGTGATGCTGGAGGCATTCGGTTGTGATATCGCTCCTGAATTCATAGCTTATAGCGCTTTCCAGGAAAGCGTTAGAGGCCAAAATCACCCAAAACCCATCTGGATCAACCTGGAATACCTGTCGGCTGAAAGCTATGTGGAGCGCAACCACCGGCTGCCGTCGCCCATCCTGTCCGGCCCCGCTGCAGGCTGGACGCGCTGGTTCTTCTACCCGGGCTTCACCCCCGCCACCGGCGGGCTGCTGCGCGAGAACGACCTGATAGCGCGCCGCGAAGCGTTTGACCGCACCGCCTGGCGGGCCGCACACGCGGCGGCGTTCGGCCTGGGCGATGGCGCGCCGGGGCAGCGCTGGGTGTCGCTGTTCTGCTACGAGCCCACCGCCCTGCCCCAGCTCCTGCAGCGAATGCAGGAGCAACCCACGCACTTGCTGGTCACCCCCGGCCGCCCGACGGCGGCGGTGTTGGCGGCCTTGGCAGAAGATATGGGTCCAATCACCCCCAAGCGCTTGTCCGATCAGCGCGAGCAGCTATCCATTTCATACCTCCCCCACCGCCCGCAGCCTGCGTTTGACGAAATGCTCTGGGCCTGCGACTTCAACGCCGTGCGTGGCGAGGACTCGCTGGTGCGGGCGCTGTGGGCCGGGCAGGCGCTGGTCTGGCAGATCTATCCGCAGCACGACAACGCGCACCACGACAAGCTCTGGGCCTTTCTGGACTGGCTGCAGGCCCCGGCTTCGCTGCGACGGTTTCACGCCACCTGGAACGGGCTGGACGCCGCGCCGCTGCAATGGCCCGACGACGACACCCTGGCCGAATGGACTGCGTGCGTTGAAGCCGCCCGTGCACGCCTACTGACGCAGGACAATCTCGTTGCACAACTTTTAAGCTTTGTCGCCGAAAAACGGTAAAATACAGGGCTTTGCGCAAAACAGGTGCGGCGCGTCAGTGCCCCCATCCCGCGCATTCCCGCCGCGGAACATGCATCGGCACGGCGCGCCTTCTGTCCCTGAAGGCCACCAGCCCCTGCGTTGAGCGGCCCCAACCCAAGCAACCTGCTATGAAAATCGCTCAAGAAATCCGCGCCGGCAACGTCATCATGCACGGCAAGGACCCCATGGTCGTCCTCAAGACCGAATACGCCCGCGGCGGCCGCGGCGCTGCCACCGTGCGCATGAAGCTCAAGAGCCTGATCGGCAACTTCGGCACCGAAAACGTGTTCAAGGCCGACGACAAGATCGACAACGTGATCCTGGACAAGAAGGAGTGCACCTACTCCTACTTCGCCGACCCCATGTATGTCTGCATGGACACCGAATTCAACCAGTACGAAGTCGAAGCCGAAAACATGGGCGACGCACTGAACTACCTGGAAGACGGCATGACCGTGGAAGTGGTGTTCTACGACGGCAAGGCCATCTCGGTCGAACTGCCCACCAGCGTCGAGCGCGAAATCACCTGGACGGAACCCGCCGTCAAGGGCGATACCTCCGGCAAGGTGCTCAAGCCCGCCAAGATCGCCACCGGCTTCGAAGTGCCCGTGCCGCTGTTCGTCAGCCAGGGCGACAAGATCGAAATCGACACCCGCACCGGCGAATACCGCAAGCGCGTGTAATCGTGCCGCGCACAGCAAAAAGGCTTCCCTCGGGAAGCCTTTTTTGTGTCTTTTTAGCCTATAGCGCCCGTCCAGAAAGCGCCTTCAGCTATTTATTCAATAGCAATCTCAGCCCATCAGATCGGCTGCGCCACCAGGTCGTGCCCGCGCACGCCCACAATGCGCGCCTTGGTGAACTCGCCCACCTTCATGGTCTTGCTGATCTTCTCGGGCGGCAGCAGCTGCACGGTGCCGTCGATCTCGGGTGCGTCGGCATAGGTGCGGCCCACACCGCCTTTGCGGCCCAGGCCGGGGGCTGAATCGACCAGCACCTGCATGGTGGCGCCCACGCGGCGCTGCAGCCTGGCGATCGACACTTCTTCGGCCACGGCCATGAAGCGGGCGCGGCGCTCTTCGCGCACTTCCAGGGGCAGCATGCCGGGCAGCTCGTTGGCCACCGCGCCGGTCACGTCGCTGTAGGCAAAGCAGCCGGCACGGTCGATCTGCGCCTCGCGCACAAAGTCGAGCAGGTGCTGGAACTCTTCTTCGGTCTCGCCCGGAAAACCGGCGATGAAGGTGCTGCGGATCACGATCTCGGGGCAGGCCTCGCGCCAGCGCTGGATGCGCTCCAGGTTGCGCTCACCGCTGGCGGGGCGCTTCATGCGCTTGAGCACATCGGGGTGGCTGTGCTGGAAGGGCACGTCCAGGTAGGGCAGCACGCGGCCCGTGGCCATGAGCGGGATCACATCGTCCACGCTCGGGTACGGGTACACATAGTGCAAGCGCACCCAGGCACCATAAGGCTCGGCAATCTCGCCCAGCGTCTGCACCAGTTCCAGCATGCGCGTCTTGACGGGCTTGCCATCCCAGAAACCGGTGCGGTATTTCACATCCACGCCATAGGCCGAGGTGTCCTGGCTGATCACCAGCAGCTCTTTCACGCCGCCTTCAAACAAAGCCTTGGCTTCGCTGAGCACATCGCCAATGGGGCGCGACACCAGGTCGCCACGCATCGAGGGGATGATGCAGAAGGTGCAGCGGTGGTTGCAGCCTTCGCTGATCTTGAGGTAGGCATAGTGCTTGGGCGTGAGCTTGATGCCCGCCACGCCAAAGCTGCCCGGCACCAGGTCGAGAAACGGATCGTGCGGCTTGGGCAGGTTCAGGTGCACGGCGTCCATCACCTCTTGCGTGGCATGCGGGCCGGTCACAGCCAGCACGCTGGGGTGCATCTGCCGCACCATATTGCCACCGCCCTCGCCCGCGCGTGCGCCCAGGCAGCCGGTGACGATGACCTTGCCGTTCTCGGCCAGCGCCTCGCCAATGGTGTCCAGGCTTTCTTTCACGGCGTCGTCAATGAAGCCGCAGGTGTTGACGATGACCAGGTCCGCGCCCTCAAAGGTCTTGGAGGTCTCGTAGCCCTCGGCGCTCAGTTGCGTGAGGATGAGTTCAGAGTCCGTCAGGGCCTTGGGGCAACCGAGGCTGACGAATCCGACTTTGGGTGTTTTGGTGGGGGAGAGTGCTTCGCTCATATCCCCGTATTGTCCCAGTTCCGGCGCCCAAGGGGGTTGGGCGGCCGGATTTGGCCCTGTTCAGCGCTTCACCCCAAAGGCGCTCAGCATCTGCTCGGTCTGCTTTTGCATCTGCTCCTGCATCTGGTTGAGCATCGACTGCGACTGCTCCACGTAGCTGCCCATCATGCCCTTGAGCATGGGCGACTGCAGACTCATGAACTGCGCCCACATTTCCGGCGTGACGTTTTGCGACTGCTCGACCAGCTTCGCCTGCACATCGGTGAAGACCTGCACGTTCTTCTCCAGATATGCCCCCATGAAACCCTGCATGGCGTGACCGTAAAAGCGGATGATGTTCGCCAGCACCGCCTCGGTGAACATGGGTGCGCCGCCGGCCTCTTCTTCCAGAATGATCTGCAGCAGAATGCTGCGCGTGAGGTCCTCTCCCGTCTTGGCATCGCGCACCACCACGTTCTGGTGGGCCATGACGAGCTGGCGCACTTCGGCCAGGGTGATGTAGGTGGAGGTATCCGTGTCGTACAGGCGGCGATTCGGGTATTTCTTGATCACGCGCTGCGCTGTCTTGGCGGCGGTGGCGCTGTTCTGGTCGGGCAAGACGGACTCCTCGGGCTCGACGCCCATTTATTGCAGTGCAGCAGATTCTAGAGAGTGAGAGCCCCCTGCCCGGCAAAGGATTACCCTGATGGCCACCAGAGAGCGATTCCCGCAGCCCTGGCCTCATGGCAGCAGCGGTGCGCGAATCGCGCCAACCGGCATGGCCTGCTGCCCAGCCTGCGGCTTCCATCGGACTGGCTTACCAGGCGCCTCAGCGCGGCGGCCTGCGGTCTTGGGTGTCATCGGTATCTTTGCGGACATCGTCTGCATTGTCCGCGCCCTCTGGATTGGCCAGCTCGCCAGCCGCGCCGCCGCCGAGCGCTCCGACCACAGCGCCCAGCGTGCCGCCGACCAAGATGCCGACCGGACCCGCCACCGCGGCGCCAACAGCGGCACCCGCAGCCGAACCCGCCACGACACCGCCCCCGATGAGGGTGGACTTTGACTCCCGCTCAGCTTCCTCGGGATTGAGGGCCACCTGGGCTGCGGGGGTTGGATCCTGGGATGGCACACCATGCCCCGGAACGGCCTGCTCGGCAAGGTCTGGGTCAACCGGCTTGACGCCGGTCGACTGAATAGTGGATGAGTTCATGTGCGCTCCTTGGGAAGTTGACGCGCAGGCAAGCGAAATGCTCGCTGCACCACCGTTGTAAATCCCACGCCACGCCGTTCGCGTGGGCCAGGAGACTGTGGCGCCGTCAGACAACATCCCGCCACTGCCACGCCAACCTGGACACAGGCCACTGCGTGCTCGCCAGAGCGGGTGCCAGCCGGTTTTCAGCCGGCGCCCAACAGCGCAAGAACGTGTTCACGATCCAAGGCCTGGTAATTGCGACACCAATAAAAAAAGCCTTCCAAGTCATATACTTGGAAGGCTTTTACCAATGGTTAGTTGGTAGGCGCGATTGGACTCGAACCAACGACCCCCACCATGTCAAGGTGACGATGGTAGCCTCGCAGCCCGCGTGCAGCCTTGATTTGAGCACGACTATGACATCTAACTATGACAGCCGCTGCGGTTTTTCCAAGAACAGTGGCAGACTGGCACACAACCTCGCCGCCTGAAGGAACCCTATGGAAGCCATCAAGATCGCCCGCTTCGCCCTCTTCGTCCTGTGGATCGCCCTGGGCGGGTACGTGCTCTACGCCACCGCGTCGCACCCTGGGCTGGTCATCGGCATCACTGCCGCTGCGGCGCTGGGCCCGTACCTGCGCCCCTGGCCGCTCGGCGCCGCGCTCACCTGGGCCGGTGCCTGCCTCATGGCCCTGCTCTACACCGGCGACGGAGGGTTCCTGGAGCTGGGCGTGTTCGGCACGCCGGTGGTGCTGGCCGTCGGCTGCATCGCCAATATGGTGCCGTGGAAAAGGACCTGACCATGTATGCCAACTTTCTGCTCGGCAACCTACGCGTCACTGAGGCGGCGAAGATCAAGCTCAAGCGCTTGCCGCTGGACCTGATCGCACGACACGCCATCAATGACCACGGCAACATCACGCCGCGCGAAGCCAAGCGCAACGAGGTGGCAATGAAGCGCACCGGCACCATCCTGTCGCGCTACCTCATCGACCCTACCGACCCTTCACAGGGCTCGGTCGTGGTCATCACCCACGAGACCTGGGACGACACAGTCGTCCAGCTCGAAGACGAACCAGAGGACGACCAATGACCACTTTCTTCGCCATCGCCCGCCTGCTGCGCGCAGCCTACAAAGCACTCCGCGCTGCCGTCGGCATCCTGCTCGTCGCGCACGGCACGTACCAGTGGGCCAAGAAGAAACGCGCGGCCGCCAGGGCTGCATGACTCTTTTCTATCCCTTGTATTCTTATACTTATATTTACTTTCTTTCGAGAAAATAAAATATTTATATAAGTAGTAGATAGAAGAAATAACCTATACAGAGTTTACGGAACAGACCGTAATGAAAGAAGAGCGCCGAGGCGCTCTTTTCTTTTTGACTCAGGTTTTATGGGGCGCGGGGTTCAGCGCAACGCCGCCGCGTACAGCCCGTGCGCGGGCAGCGCCTTGATCGTCGTCTCGCTCAGCGGGTCGCGCATCGCGTCGATCATCTGCTCTACGCCCGGCCCTGCCAGCGAGAACATGTCCTCGCCCGCGTCCACGCCGATCTGTCCGGCCCCCAGCAGCCCCGCACGCTGCACGCCGTGCATCATCCAGTCGCCCGCGTCGTAGCCCTTCATGTACGCAGGCAACTCGCCGCCGCCCTGGATCAGCCCCTTGGTGATGTCCGCTGCGATCATGGTCGGGATGTACCAGACGAACGCGCCCATGGGGGCGAGATTGCCGTGGTTCATTTCCTTCACTGCGCGCTTGAGGATGGTCTGGTGGAAGCTGTAGCTGAACTGCTTGAGGTGGAAGAACATGCTGTAGTGCGGGTCGCTGCCCCACGCTGGGCGCTGCGCTGCGTTGGGCGTCAGGATGGCGCCTTCGACCCAGCGGTTGATCGCGTAGTGAACCGCGTCGATCTCGCGCTCGGCCTGGGACTTGCCCATGCCCTTCTGCTGCATCAGTACGCTCTTGTCGGTGATGAGCTTGCCTTCGGTGTCCAGCGGGATGTTCTTCGGGTCCAGCCCCAGCTCTTCCAGCCAGCGCGTGCTGTGGACCTTGTCTGCACCGCCAGCATGGCGCTCGATGAAAGCCACCGCGCTCTTCACCCCGGCCACGCGCATGCCGCGGTTCCAGGCTTCCATGCCGTTGAGCTTGAACATCGTGTCGTTGATGGTCTTGGCGCCGCGCTCCATGTACACCGACGAATACTCGTCGCTCACGTGGTGGGCGAACAGCGCCGCGTCCACCGCCCCGACGTGCTCGGCCAGCTTCTCCCACTGGTCGGCTTGGCGCTCCTTGGGCTCCTCGCGGAACATGTCGCCCCAGTTGCTCGTGACCTCCTTCATGCCGCGCAGGAATGCGTCGTAGGCCTCCTTCATCGTCGCGCCCCGGGCCACCATGCCCAGAGGGTCGACGAACGAGGCGAACAGGCTCAGGGGCAGCAGGCGCACGTTCTGGTAGACCGTCATCCAGCTGTTGAGTTTGCGCACCGTGGGCGACACATCCTTGCCCAGCGTGCCCTCCATTGCGCCCACGGCCTCGGCCACGTCGCGGTACTGGCGGGACACCCACTTGGCGCGGGCGGCGTCGTCCTTGAACTCCTTGCGCTGCAGCTTGGCCATCGACAGCTCGGTCAGCTCGCCCTGGATTTCCATCAGCTTGGCCTCCAGGGCTTCGCCGTCAGCGCCGAAGCGGTCGGTGTATTCCGCCGCCCGCACGCCCTGATGGAAGTAGCGGCTCAGCGTGGCCACGAGGTTCTTCTCGAGGAACGGCTGGACGTGCTCACCGGACAGCCACGCCAAAGTGCGATTTTCTTTGCTGGCGAAGAACGGGGCCAGCACGCCGTCTTGGCGCTGGGCGTCGAGCTTGTCGTTCACGCCTTCGCGGTCCACCAGCGCGCGCCAGATGCGCTCTGCCACTTGCTCCTTGGAAAGCTTGCCCTTGCTGCCCTGGGCACCCTGCTCGAGCACGGCGTCGTAGTGGGTGGCGAGCATCTGCACAAACTGGTCTTTTTTCTCGTGCAGCAGGTGGGTGTTCCACACGCGGGGGAAGTATTTGTCCCCGGCGTGGCCCAGCTCCAGCCCGCGCTCGTCGCTCATGTATTTGTAGAAGCGCTGCAGCAGGCCACGGATCTTGCCTACAGCCTCGCGGTGCGGAGCGTACGGGATGTCCGCCAGCTCGGCCTCGTCCTGCAGCAGCTTGGCTACCTCGGTCAGGTCGCGGTCGCTCAGCCCCCGGATGGCCTGGGCGAAGGTGTTGTTGTAGCGGGCGGCCACACGGCGGCGGGCGTTCAGGTAGCCCTCAGCCTCTTTGCCTGCGTCCTCGTCGCCTGGGTTCGTGAAGAACTCCTTGGCCAGGGCCTGAGCGGCCTTGCTCTCACTGGTCGCCAGCACGGTCTCAGATGGCATGGTTTTTGCCGCCAGCCACTGGGTCAGGCCATCCATGCTGCGCCGGGCCTTCAAAACACCTGTACCTTCATCCAGTACCCGGGCAATGACCTTGCCGGCGGCGCTCGGCTCGGCCAGCTGACCCCCGTGGAAGGCCTCAAACAGGGCTACAGCGCGCTCGGAGTCCTTGACCAAGCCCAGCACACGCCGGAAGAACTTGCGCACCTTCTGGAGCAGCGTGCGGGGCTTGCCCATGGGCAGGTCCAGCTTGCCGGCGGCCCAGAACTGATAGATGTAGGCCAGCCGCTCCTCGCCGCTCTTGAGCTGGTCGATCGCCGCAGGGTGCCCGGCCAGCAGCGCAGCCACGCGGGCCAGGATCTTGTCGTTCTCGGCCAGGCTGCGCAGGACGTCCAGCGCGCGGGGGTCATTCTTCACGAACTTGCTGAAAAACCCGTGCAGCGCCTCGTGGTAGGCCGTGTGCAGGACGCCTGGGGCAGCGGTGGTGCTGATCTGGATCGCCTGCTCGGTGTCGAGCCACTCGCCCGCATAGCCGGTGATGTCCTTGAACTCGACCTTGATCTGCGGCCCCAGCACCTTGCGGATGTAGGCTACGGCCTCATCCATCTCGGCCTGGGTGGCGACGCGGGCGTTGCCGCCCTGGCGGTTGAAGTGAACGTAGTTCGTGGTGATCTTGCTGTCGTCGTAGATCACGTAGTTCGGCGTCTTGCCGTCGCGCCCGTTGGATGCGGCGTACTCATGGCCCAGGATGCCCAGGCTCTGGAGGTAGTCGGACGCAGCGGCTTGGGAGCCGAGTTCGTCGGTGAGCTGCCCGTAAAGCTCACGCCCTGTTGGTGAGGCCACTAGTGTCAGCCCCTGCCCCGCCAGCGCTTGTCGCGCACCGTTTTTTGCCTCTGCCTCCGTCACAAAGTACCCGACCACCTTGCCGTCGTGGCGCACCAGAAATCGGTCTCCCTCCCCACGGAGATACGCCGGGTCGATCCGCACAGAGGACCCATCGGATACACCGGCTATGAGCGCGGCCATGTCATCATTGCCCCACGGGTCGTTTGGAACCACACCCTCCAGTCGCTTCTGCACGTAGCTGCTCTGCCCCGACAGCGGCTTGTCCCAGTTCAGCAGCTGCGCCTTCATGGCGTTGACGGAGACGTGATAGGTGGGGGCCTTCGGGCTGAGCGATTCTTCTCGCGCAGCCATCAACTTACTCAGCTCATGCGCTCGCTGCACGAGCGCCTGCTTGTCGGGCCCTACCGCGCCGCGGACCCGTCCCTTGATGTCATTGAACTCTGCGTTCATGTCACGGAGCTGCGGGTCGTTGAGGTACGCCTCACCACGCACTTTCTCCGTCATCATCTTCTTGTAGAAGTTGTGGACTTTGTCGCCGGTCGACAGGTATGTGCCCGCGCCGAACGCAGCGTTGCCCTCACCCTTGCCGGTGTGCTCGCGCCAGTTGAACTTGCCCTCGTGGCGGATGGGCGAGTCGTGCGTGGCAGCGAACCCGCCGCGCTCGAGGTCGTTGTGGATCTCGGACGACATGGCGCTCAGCTTGCGCGCGCCGGTGTCAGACCAGTCAGCCGCCCCACTGGGCTTCGGTTGGGATTTTGGGGCTCCGGCTGCCGCCACCTCCGGGGCAGCCGGAGAGGCCTTCTGCAGCAGCTTCGCGTAGTTGGCCAGGTTCACCTTGTCGACCGAGGCGGCGGGGGCCATGGCCTTGGTGAGCGCAACTTTCTGGTTCTCCTTCAGCTTGTCGGCCAGCAGGATGATCTTGGCAGCCTCACCGCGCAATGCGGTCAGCTTCTTAGCTTCTGCTGGGCCCAGGTCGAGCTTGCTGATGGTGTCAGCGTTCAGCGCGTAGGCCAGCGGCATCACGTAGTGCTGGCCGCCCACCGCGGAGGTCTCGCGGGCTTTCTTGTCGGCGATGAACTCGGGGCGCTGGGCGCTGCGCAGGCGGGACTCGATCATCGCCACACCGGCCGCGAAGTCCTTGTTCAGCGTACGGGCGATTTCAGCCCCGCGCTCGGGGGCCTTGGCCATGGCCGACATCTTGTTCTCGGGGCCGACGGCCACGTCGGCGGCTTTCTTGGTGGTGCGGAACTGCTGATCGGCGAACTCGTCGGGCACCGCGCCGGCCTTCTGCCTGGGGAAGAAGTCCAGCGGCGCGGCGTCATCGCCGTCAGTCTTGGCTTCCTCCGAGCGCGCGTCGCCGAACTGCTCGCCGCTCTTCTTCAGGCCCAAACCCTTGAGAAATTCGCGGCGCTCCTTAGCGGTGTTCAGGGCAGCGAACTGCCCCTCTTCCTCGGCAGTCATCGTCTGCCCCTGCGCGCGGCTGGCGGCGGGTTCAGGCTCCAGGCCTTCCAGCGGGTCCGCCACGAAGAACTCTTCGTTGCGTGCCTGGTCCTGGGCCACGTCTTCCTCGTTCGGCCCGAGCGGGTCTTCCACGCGGCCGCGTGCCTCGGCGCGCTGTGCCTTGCCCTTCATCATGGCGCCGTAGGTCGAGGTGACCAGGCGCAGGCTCGGGGGGATGCTCTTGGCGAACGACTCGTACTCGCCCTTGGCGTTGATGCGGGTGGGCATCTTCTCGACCACCGCCCCGCTGGTCGTCACCGCCGTGATGCCTTCCAGCAGGTCGTCCAGGTAAGCCTGGTTCTTGGCGCGGTTGGAGTTATCTTCCTTGGCGTCGGCCTTGGTCTCGTTGCGTGCGCGCTGAGCCCGCACCCAGTTCACCAGGGTGTCGGCGCGGACGTGCAGCCCGCGGTCCTTGTTCTTCAGCAGGTCCGATTGGAACGTGATGAGATTGGCCTCGTCGAGGACGGAGAACTGTTGGTCGCCCTGCCCCCGCGCGAACGCCACGGCCTTGGCTCCGTCGCGGCCCATGCTCAGCAACTCGGTCAGTTCGATGCGGTCGGGCACGGCGTCACTGAGCTGCTCGGCCACAGCGACGTAGCGTTCCTTGAAGTACGCCTCGGCGGCCTCGGCAATCTGTTTGCGATCTCCGGCAGACAGACGATATGCGGTCTTGCCTTCGCCCTCCTGGTCCATCGCGTCCAACACCGCGCGGTTGGCCTTGTTGGCCATGGCCGCCAGCGCCTTGCGCTCGGCATCAGACAGCCCCTCGTTGCCAGCGTCCTGGCGCAGGTAGTCGCGGTAGACCGACAGGATCTTGGCGGGCTGGAAGTTCAGGCCCTGCATGACCTCGAGCGCAGACTGCGCGCTCACGCGGTGGCCGGTCTTCTCGGTGGCGGCCTCCATGTCGGCGAGCTTCTTCTCGAGGGCGTTGCCGCCAGCGAACAGGGTGTCCGTCAGCTTGAACAGTCCAGGGCGTTTCACCGGCGCGCCGGCCAGCGGCTCCAGCCCTTCGGCCTTGCGCTGCAGGTTCTCGTCCTTGAAGGCCAGCGCCTCGGACGGAGACATTTTGCTGACGGGTGAGAACGGGTCACGGCGGTCGGTGCTGCCGCGCAGCGACTGGCCCGCGGTTTTGGCGAAGCCGTACACCTTGGGCCCGGAGCCCTTCTCGACTTTCTTCTCGCCGTCTTCACGCTCGCGCGCGTCGTAGTCAGCGCCTGCCCCGTACACCGTCGTCGGCGCAGGCAGCTCGTCGCCCACCAGCGCCAGCATCTGACCCACAGCCTCGGGGCCGAACTTCTGCTCCAGGGCTTTGCGCAGCTGGGGCGACTCGTGGCCGTTGGCCAGGCCCTCGATGGTGTCGAGCAGCCAGTGGCGGTTCAGCTTGCCGCCAGCGGCTTCGCTGCGCATGACCTCCTGCATGTCGGCAGCGGGCAGCATCGCCACCAGCTGGTTGGCCGTGGCGTTACGGACTTGCTCGGCCTGCTGCCGCCCAGAGAAGCTGCGCCCGTTGGCGATCTCGTTGCTCAGCTGCTCGAACATCTTGGCGGCCTTCGGGTCGGCCAGGGCCTGCAGTTGGCCCACCACGCCCTCGGCGCGTGCCCCCAGGGCAGTACGCAAGGTGTTGGCGATGCGGCCCACGGTCAGCGCGGCACCTGGGCCTTGTGGCCCGCCTTTGCTGGACAGGTGCGCGAGGTCGTAGCCAACGTCGCGCAACAGCCCAGTGACCTTGTTCATGCGCTGGGCGTCGAAGCCGCGAGCAGCCAACGCAGCCTGGGTCTCCGTCGCCAGCATCTCACCGAAAACCTCGCCCCGGCGCTTGACCTGGGATGCAGCCGGGCTGTTCTTGGCCCCCTGCACCACGCGCTCGGTGGCGGCGCGGCCGGTGCGTTCGAGCCAGGCCTCGTAGCCTTGGGCGGCGTAATCCCCACCCTGCGCATTCTTCTTGCGTGCTTCGGCGGACGCGCCGTCGAACACGGCCTTGCCGAACTTCATCGCGCCCTTGCCCACGGCGACGGCGCCCTTGCCCAGCGCGCTTGCGCCCTTCGAGGCCATCTCGCCCATGGCCGCAGCGGCGCGTTCGCCCCGGCTGGCCAGCTGCTCGATCTCGTTGGTCTCGAGGATGTGCTTCGACGCTTCCTGCGCCACTACCTCCTGTGCGACCGGGTCCTGCTCGTTCGCCAGGCGGTCAAAGAGCTCGGCAGCCCTCGGGTCGTTCTCGGCCATCTGGTCGAGCCGCTGCGCGATGAAGTTCATCCGCTTGCCCGTGTTCTCTGCGTTCCACGCGTCGTACTTCACAGGGTCTGCGGCCACGTCCTCAGGCGGCACCCCTTCGAGAATGTCGCGCTCTTCGGCCGAGACCTTGTAGCGCTGCACCAGATCGTCGGCGCCTTCGCGCACGGTGTCGGCCAGCTTGGTCAGGCTGATCTGGCCGTCGTCGCCGCGCGCGAGGTCGATCAGGTCACCAGCCTTCCGCTTGCCTGCGGCCACGACCTTGTCCACACCGCCCTGCAGCGCACTGCCTTCGTATTTCTCCTTGGCCAGGTCGACCAGCTCGCCGGTCTTGGTACCGACCATGTCTGCAGCCTGCCCCACGCGGCGGTAGCCTGCGTCGGCGTAGGCACCAGCGGCGATGAGCGGGCCGCCGCCTGCTGCGCCTCCGGCGGCTTCGTTCAGGCGGTCAGAGTTGTCACTGCCCGTGCCACGGTTCGGGTTGAGCTGGCCGAGCGCGTAGCGTCCGACTTCGCCCTGCCCCAGCTCCGTCGCACCTTCGCCGAGCATACCGAGCCCGGTCTTCGCCGCAGGGCCCATGCCTGCGCCCGCAGCCTTCATGCCGGCGCGCAACGCGCCGCCCGTGAGCTGGTGGCCGATGACGCCTGGGAGGACCGTATCCGCCAAGCCCGCCACACCGCCGACGACGTTCGCGGTCCGGTACAGGTCCTGCGGCGATGTGCGCGCCATGAGCTCCTGGTCCTGCATGGCGTCGTTGGCGAACTCGCCGGCCATCTGGCGCTGGTTGATGCCGAGCGCCGCCGCTGGTGCGCCGACGGTGCCGATGGCACGCCCCACCTTGCCTGCTGTGCCCGGCAGCATGCCGGCCACGCGGCCGATGCCGCCCAGCGCAGTGGCTGCGGCGACAGGCTCGGCCATCGAGGCCACGCCCTGCCCCACCTGGCCACCGAGCCAGTTCAGGCCGGTGCCGATACTGTCGATGTCTTCGACCCGCTGGACTTCTGGGGCCACCCGGGCCTGGGCTTGACCCAGGGCGTCGTTCTGCATGCGCAGGGTCTCGGCGCGCTGGATGTCGCCCGCAGCACGAGCGGCAAGTTCGTCGATACCCAGCGCATTGCGCTCGGAGCCGATGCGGCCGGCCTCCCAGCCGCCGCGCAGAGAGTTGGGTCGGGCGGCTTCGGCCTCAGCGGCCTGCCATTCGGCGGATGGGGCGTTATCGAGCCCGAACAGAGGGTCGCGGAGGGTTGCCATGTCGGAGCCTTATTTCTGTGGGCGTGCGCCGTTTTCTTGCAGGATGCGCAGCTGGGCTTCCGTGAGGGACCCCTGCGGCAGGTAGCGCTCTTGTCCGCCGCGCAGCGTGATGCGTTTGTCGCCCTTGCTGACGCCGGGGGTCGTCATCCCATCCCACCAGCCCACGTCGCCCACAACCGCACCGTTCATGTCCGGCAGTTGGCTGTAGGCTGGCGTCTGGTCGTCAATACCGAGTCTCTGGCCGATACCGTTGTTGCGCAGCGAGTTCATGCCCTGCACCATGCGGGTAGCTTCCACCACCTTGGTGCGGTTGGCCGCGCGCTGCTCAGCGCTCATGTTCTCCCAGCCGGGCACGATCTGGCTGGCAAGCTGGTGGGCCAGGGCCTCGCCGTTCTCGTCACGTTCGGGGCCGTTCTTCCCGTCACGGGTGAACATGTTCTCGAACGTGCTCCGCGCGTCCTTCACGTTGTTCTGGGTGCGCGTCTGGTCGGCCCCCGCCATGTCCTGGAACGACTTGGCTGCGTCAGTCAGCCCGGCGCCGGCCAGGGCCCGGGCCGTAGCGACAGGGTCGCCACCGCTGCGGCGGAACACTTCCCCCACCAACTGCTGCTGGCGCAGGCCGCGCTCCATCTCCATGCGCTTGGCGCCGAGCTGAGCGTCGGAGCTGTACATCTGGCCGCGCAGGGAGTTGTCGGAGCCGTAGCGCGACGCGTCGGCGGCGGTCTTGCTGCCGAACATGGACGCCTGGGCGTTGGTGCGGGAGACGGAGCCGGGGTCAGAGCCGGTTCGCGCGGCGGTGTCCATGGCCTGGGCGTTCTGGTATGCGCTCACGTCTGCGGCGGCTTTCGCCTTGTTGCCCCACTGCGACTGGCTGTCGTAGATGCTGCTGGCCGACGTGCGCAGGTTCTCAAGGTTTTTGCGCGACGCCCAGTCGTTGCCCGAGTGCAGGGTCTGCGGCATCGCCGGGACGCCAGAGCCACCGGCGAGTTGGCCGCTGAGCGCTGCGCCCTGGCTGCGCAGAGAGTCGGTTGCAGCGAGGTTATTCGCAGCAGCCATGTTCTGGGCGTTCGGGCCGCTACCCAGGCCCAGGCCGGCGCCGGGGGCGAAGCCGTTGACCGTGATGTCACCGCGCACATTCGTACCGCTGTATTCGTTGCCGTTGCGGGTGACGTTGCCGGGGTTAGCGTCGCTGCCGAACACGACTGTGTCCCCCACGGGCGAGCGCGCCGATTCGGGCGGACCGGCGAAGGCGTCTTCAGGGCGGGTGCGCGGGGTCGTGGCTGAGGCGGTGGTGGCTGCGCCTGGGGCTGTCTTGCGCAGGGTCGTCGGGGCGGCAGCGTCCAGCTGCATTTTGGCGTCGTCGTTCACGCCCCCCAACCCCGTATTCAGCGCGATCTGGTTGGCCCAGCCGCCGATGGTGTCTTTCGCGCCCTCGCTGAGGTTGTCGTAGATGGCGCCGCCGGCCGTCCTGGCTGTGTCCCAGGCGCCGCGCAGGCCGAGGTAGGCCCCCGCGACAGGTGCAGCGGGGGTGAACAGCGCCGCGCCGGCCACGGCGTCGGCGGCACCGACGCCTGCCTTCCAGGCGTCTCCTTCCTGGATGCCGTCGTAGGCGTTCTTCGCACCCATGACGCCCTGGACGGCGCCGCCAGCTTTACCCAGCCAGCCGGGCGCCCCAGGCGCCGTCATCCGCCCTGACTTGTGGGGGCTGTCGGCAGGGCCGCTGGCGAACTTCTTCCAGTCGTCGGCTGCGCCGAACCATTTCGAGGCGGTGCTGGGGGTATTGGCGGGAGGCGCGGTGCCTGTCGGGGCTGCGCTCGGGTTGCCCTGAAAGTAGCCCCGGGTGTCTTTGAGGGCCTGGGCCTTCGTTGCCCGCCCTTCGGGCGAGGCGTCGTACGCCGCAGCAGCGTCGGGGGGCAGCGGGGCAGTGGGGCGGGCGGACGGCCCCTCGGGCGCAGCCTGGGCAGCAGCGGACTGCACCGGGTCGATACGTTGTCGGGCGGCGTCCAGCAGGCTCTGGTTGGCCTGACTGCCCTGGAGGGGGTTAGGGTTGCCGCGCCAGAAGTCAGGGTCGGCGGAACCGCCGAACCCCTCGACGGCACGGAGGGTTACTTGAGCATTTCGTACACCTTGAGTATCGCCCCCACGGCTATGAAGAACGTGATTACTCTGCCCGTCCAGCCGCTGAAAATCCCGCCCTCCGGCATGTGCAGCCGGAAGCTCTTCATTTCGGGTTTCTTGTCCATATTCACCTCCACGTAGCCCACCATGGTAGCGCAACGCCTTCGCGTCCGCTTCTTCCACGGTCTTGCCACGCGCCGCCAGGGTCTCGGCGCGCAACCCCGACAGCTGCTCGCGCAGTCCGGGGTTGTCGTCGATCATGTCGTTGGAGACGACGAACTCGCCCGGCTCGTACTTGGCAGGGATCTTGTCGCCCCGGCCCGTGCCCGGCACATGACCGCCGTCCTGAAAGCGGATGCCCGCAGGGTTGTCGGGCGTGGCGTTGGGTGGTGGCGGAGGTGGGGGCGGCGCAGGCGCAGGGGCCGGGGCCGGGGGAGGGGCGTCTGCCTCGCGCAGGCGCTTGGCCGTTGCGCCCGGCCGCATGACGCTCTGCGCCCAACGGGTGATAAAGCTGCCGCCGTCAGCGAGTCGGAGAGAGGGTTGTGGGCGCTGGGCCATAGGTGTTCCTTTGTTGGAACACCTTCATGGCCGCGAGGCTCCGGTGAGATGCGGGGATTTTACCGCGTTAAGTGCGGGGCGACCTGTATGTACACCAGCACGCCGAGACCAACTACTCCAGCCAGGATCTTGAGGACGAGCCACCAGCGTGGCGTACCCTCGTCCGTGCCGCCCAGCCACTCTCCGGCCTTCTCCACCGGGTCGTTGAACTTCTTCATGTCCGTTCTCCTTGAGGCCCCCAGTCTACCCTATCGACGTTAGTGGCGAGACCGTGCCAGCCACTTCGCCGCCGTAGCTATAGCCCACACTCATGGACGCGCTGCCACTGATACCTGCATTGGCGTGCATCATTCCGTAGGCGCTGGAAGTGAGTTGCGCATAGACCTGCGTGCCTGCCTTTCGTACCGTCACTCCCAAGACGACCCGGCGGAGATCGAAGCGCTGGTGTTGACGATGTTGTAAGCGCTGGCAACCTGCTGGGCAAAGATCTGTGCGCCGGTCTTTGCCGCATCCAGTCGCGCACTGCTAGCATTCAGCGCGGCATCCATGTTGAGCTTTGCTGTCTGGATGCCGATGCTCTGCGCGCCCTCGTATTGCTTCACGTTGGATTCCCATACCCTGGCAGCCAGTTCAGCATGACTCGATGCAGCCATCGAGGCAATCTTGTAGCCATCCACCATCGCCGACGACTGGCGCGACAATGCCTCGATCCTGGCGGTCTCTGCGGAAACGCGAGCCCGGTACCCATCCCATTGGTTGGTATTGTGCTGACTCATCGCGGAGAACCGCGCGATGCCGACACGCGCCTTTTCGGCCTGGGCGCCAGCCTTTGCGCTGTACGCTTGTGTGAGCGCTTTGTAGCCTTCGACCTTTGACACCTCTGCGCTGATGGTGGCCTTGTACGCTTCAACCTTGGAAACCTCCGCATTGACGGTCGCCACAAAGGCGCGGATCTGCTCGCTGGCTGCCTGCAGCCTGCTTTGCTCAAGTTGCACCAGCGTGTTCGCCGCGCCGATCTGCGCCTTGTAGATTTCAACGTGCGCCATGGCGCCTTCGATTTGGGCCTTGTACTGCTGCACGGCGGAGTTGTTGATCTCAGCCTTGGTCTGCTCGCCTCGGAGCTGTGCCTTGTATATCTCGACCTTGGTCATCTCGGAGTCGATGACGGTCTTATAGGACGCTGCATATGCCTGGTACGACGCCAGCAAAGAACGGTGGTACTCCACCCCCGCGTTATAGACCTGCACAGCGTTCTCTGCGACGGCCTTCGCCGACTCAAACGCCAGCTGCTCGATTTTCATGGCGTGGTCCATCAGCTGCGCCTCCAACTGGATTCCGGCGGCGATGGTCTGCTTCAGATTCTCCTGTTCCAGATCGGCCTGCTTGATGGCGATGTCGCGCGACAGGCCGGACAGCTTGTCGTAGTAAGCGCGGCGCCCGTCTGACAATTGCGCGGCGAGCGTCCCTGCGGGCAGTGAAAAACCCATGGCTTCTGCGCTGCGCATGACTTCCGCCTCGCCTGCCAACGCAATCTGTGTTTCCCGGTCCCTGGCACGATCCCACAGCGCCTGCTCGACGGCTGCGTCCAAACCAGTTCCGCCGCGCAGGCGCTCGTTCAGCAGCGCCTGCATGTTCGCCAAGAACCCCGACGTGTAAGCCGCGCTGCGCTCGTAACGCAGCGGCACGGGCTGCATGAGGTTCAGCTCGGGGATGTCGTCCAGTTTTTCGAGCCAGTCCTCGTGCAGGTTCACGCCGCCGAAGGCCGGCGTTGCGATGACGAGGAACTGCGGCGTTTGTGGCAGCGTTATTTGTGGGGCGTCTGGCACGGACACGTCGCGCACCTGTGGGACCACCGGTGTGGAGCCGAACGACAAAGTCGGCGCTGCACCAAAGCTCAAGGTCGGCGCAACTGCCGTGAAATCGTCAACGGTTATGTCGTCGATGCCCGCCACCGAGGTGGTGGCCGGCTCAGTAGGTGCGTTGAATGATATTCCCGGCAGGGTCGGGGCGTCCGGTACTGTGATTGGGGTTGGCGGCGCAGGGGCGTTCCAGGTCACGCTGAGAGTCGGCGGGGCGTAGATGGTCGAGTTCAGCGCTTGTACAAATCCCGTGAGCTGCTGCTTTGCAGTATCTGCCATCGTGACCGAGCGGTTGTAGGCGTCCATCACGAGTTCTGCGGGCCCCCCTACTGTGGTAGTTACCATATGTCATATCCTCCGGTTCTGTGATTCATTGGTTAGCGCCTCTATGCGGTCGATCCTGAACGCTTCACCGCCTGGGTTGCGGAACCCGAAACCAAGGTAGTTTTCGCGTATCCCGCGGCCTGTCGGGGCGCGGGACTGCCCTGCCGCGCGCACCGGAAATTCATAGCTCCACTGCGCGGCCCTGCCGAACACCGTGGCCTCGCCAACGCCCTCCCCCGACATGGAGAAATAGATGGCGCTGATGGCTTTCTTGAGGGTCGTGCTGCGTAATTTTGTGGCGGTGCGGATGTCGCTCACGATAGGCCGGTCGATGTCCAGGTCGCCGCCGAAAGCGAACAGCCCGGTGGCTGAGCCCGCATGCGTTGGCGTGATGGAGTGGAAGCCGAATCCCGTGTACTCGGTTACGGCGCCTGACAGGGTGTTGAGTACGATGGTGTTCATATAGTTGCCAGGAAAGTGGTTTTGAACTCGAACTTTTCTGCGCCGTCGGAGGGCTTTAGTAGTTCGTCTAGCTGTGTCACACCCCCGCTACTTACAAGCAGAATACGGGCACGGTCCTTGGGCTCTGCGAAGCCATCGTAGGAGTAGTGGATCTCCAGTGCGAGGCCGCCAGTGCGCGCGTCTTTTGCGGTGCCGACGGACACATCGAACCGCTCGGACATAGACGCATTGGCCTGGTAGATTTCCGCATGCGTGTTGGTCAGCACGTCGCTACGGTCGATGTGAAGCTCCCGCTCGATTTGGTGTGTCGTCAGCCCGGCGACCGGATGCTGGTAAGTCTCGGCTGGCACCGTCGTCCATACTGCCAACATATTTGAGCCGCTGTCGTCTAATGGGACTAATTCGCACACTTGTGTGTCCACCGAGCCGTATAGGACCCTCTCCTCGTAGGTGAACTTGGTGTATGGCGCACTTGGCCCATATACAACTGTTGCTTCAGGCCAGGCGCCGGCGGACGGCTTGGGTGCGCCGGACCCAAACCCAAACCTCATATCAGGGTAGGCCTTTGGCTCGTACTTGGTGGAGCCGCCGCTGCATGGCCCGCTCGCCAGCACTTCCTCATAAGCCAGCACTCCAGACTGGTAGACGCAAACCGATACGGTGGCGGTCCCTGAAAAAGTATTTGTGATGTCGTCGCCGGCGTCACAAAAATAGCTGCCTAGTGGGGAGGAATTCATGGTCGCGCCCGCTGCGTATGAGGACCTGCGCCAGGACCTCACACCGCCACCGACTGCGACTTCCTTGGAGAACACGGCGCAGTCGGTGTCTGCGTCATAGTGCAGGAGCACCAGCTTTGTGCGACTGACGGTACTGGTCACCGAGGCTTCGCCCTCAGCCGGCCACATGCTGGGGTAGTTAACTGACGTGTCCTCTGCAAAAACCTCAGATACGGAACTGACCCCAACAACTTGCCCTTCTGGCAGTGTCCAGGTTTCAGTTTCCTTCCATGTGACTGTCTTGCGCACAGATGGGGATGCGTCGGTGAAAGTTTTTGTCCCCTCGATACTTTCTTCCACTGATGTTGAGCGGTTGATTTGCCAGGGGCTACCGTCATGCTTGATGCCGTGCGCGGCGACGGACGTGCTTATAACCCCGCTGCCGACATACGACTCTGTGTAGGTCGCTTGCGCGCTAGAGGAGCTGGGGCCTATATCAAGCCCATTAATCAGGACAGGCTTGCCCCATACCCCGATGGTACAGCTGTCTACCCAGTAGATTGGGCAGAAGTCGATCGCGCCTTCCACATGCGGGGACAGGCTGGTTTGGTAAACCCTGCAGCTGACTGGTTCATGACCGGCGAGTTCGTGCTTGGTCCGCAGTTGCGATATCTCGGCCCCCGGGCTCCAGGGAGAATTACTCGGGAGGTCTATGACTACTGTGACTGACTCTAGGTCTGGCGGCGCCGAGAGGTCAGACATCTTCCACTGTTTCGGCGTGGAAGATGGCGTGATTAGTATGGTGCCTGCGTAAGACACCGTGCCGGAGGATGTATAAGTGATGCCCTCCGTCGCAGCGATCGCCCGCTCCTCAACGACCTCAAGCGCAGGCGACAGTGTGATGAGGTGGGCGGAGTCTCCTGCAGTCGCCAGGGCGAAGTTACCCGCCGCCGAGAGTACGTTGACCCTACCGCCATCCACCTGGACAGTGTCAACGGCGACATAGGCCCCCTCTGCATCCCTTTGCAGCAGCTCGATTGTGCCGTTACTGACGCTCAGGAAAGACACGGGGTTAGGCTCGTTTGCTGCAGCGGCGCCACGGCGGGCGGCGCGCACCGCCGCCGGGTAAATGTTCGACGGGCGAGCGGTGTCAGAGACTTCCCTATTCCTGAAGTACGTCAGCGCGCTGGCACCACTAGCATCATCGCCCTCAGAGAGGACGGTAGATAACCACCGGGTCCGGTCAGTACCGACCCACACGGATTGCCCACCAACGAGCGATGCCCTGCGCGTGATATTCCACTTCCCCTGGGCGTCTAGGGCGGCTAGGTAGTAGTGCGCAACCCCGCCCGTAGAGAGTTCAGGGATCGGTGCACCGTCCCACCCGACGAGGCGCATACCTATGCCCGCCGCACCCTGTTCGCCTTGTACGGAGACGAGGACGCTGGCGACACCGCCGATGATGTTGACCTTCGCCCACACCCCATCTGCGAGTGTGCGGGACCTCGAAAAGCTCGGGGCTACGGAGAGTCGGTGTTCTTCGCAGCAGGCGATGAAGAATGACTGAACCGCTGCAGACTGCGCGCCGGTCAGCGAGCCACCTTGCACCACCAATCGCACCGGGGTGCTCCCCGTGATAGGGTCCCCGCCGCGATTAAAAGGGGATGGGTTCCACGGCCTCATTGTGGCACCGCGATGTATTGCGGGACTCCGTTGACCTCGCGGAACGTGGCGCTCACCTCCTTGGCTGAAGTATGGTACGTTCCGGCCGTAATGGCGTACGTCTGACCGCCATTGAAACCTGCCACGATGGCGCCTCCGGCTATGCAGAGCATCGCTTCCCCACTTCCCGCTGCATCCCCGAGTTTGACCTTGTTGCCTGGCGCGCGCACGCCGGAGCCAAGCACGACGGGGCCGTGGTTTTTCGCCCCTAGCGTGAGCTGGTCGAATGTCTGCCCACCGAGAAAAAAGAGGTCTTGTGCAGTCCCGACATAGATGCCGTCCTGCACAGGCTGCACCATGGTGATGCTCGCACCGAACCGCTTGAAGTCCCGGCGCAGGTCAAATATGTGGTGGGAGTGAGGCGTTGACGCCCATAGGGTGTCTCCCTGGGCCACAAGTACACGACCGCGCCAGAACGCGCCGAGTATGCCTACTGGGGCAGCACTCAACCCCATCGTGCGGCACGGGAGGGTCAGCGTGTTGTTGCCCCCGGAGAACACAAGTGCGTCTGTCGCCGTGCTCCCGGCCAGGTAAGCGCCTTCGCCGCCATGGCCGCTCAGGTACACGTTGGTTTTGTGGCCGTCCAGTACCGGGAGGCCCATCAGGAACACCCCGCCGAGATCTACCTGCACTGGCGGCGCCATGGTGGGCGGCCCCTCCAGGCCGTCAGACAGCCGCACATGGGTCACGTAGTAGGTGTAGCTGCCCGGGTGCAGCCGCCCGGAGATGGGCGACACGGCCCCATACGCATGCGGCGCCGGGATGCTCCAGCCATGCCCGGCAAGTCCATCAGTGCTGCCGTTTATCAAGCCGTTGCTGAACAGCGTCGATCCGTCTGGGAGATCGGTGTACCAGACGCGATCCGTCCCGATGGACTGCGCCACTATGTTCCTGGCCCCACTGGGGTGGATGGCCGTCAGATCGCCATTGACCGTCGCCAGCATGAACCCGCGGGCCTGATGGAGATTCTTGTGGCACTGTTCAGACAGCCCTATGAAGCCGCCACGCCGAGCTATCTCCCCGCTCAGCCCGATGTCTACGTTCTCCGCCCGAACCAGCGCAGCTTCGCCCAGGCGCTCCTGCGTCTGGACGTTATTAATGCCGCTAAATTCATTGAATGTCAGCATATGTTGCCCCGGATCACGGTTGGTTTTCCGTGGCGCATGCCAGCAAGGCTAGAGAAGGCGTACATTCCCACGCGGCCGATGCGCGACGTGCCGTGCTGCGCGCCACCATGCCCAATGGCCGAAAGGCGGATGACAGGCAATACGATGGTGTGGGCGCCGCTGCGAGTCGCCAGATTCCCAACGGCGCTCAAGACTGCTGCGGCGCTGGCGGTTCCGTGGGATGTCCCGCGGACTCCAGAAGCCCGCACGATCGCCAGCGCATCGGCGTGTGCATGCTGCGTCGATGAGGCCCCAAGCGCGCGCACCACCGAAGCTGCGCTGACAGTTCCGTGTACGACAGTCGGAAGCGCTCCTGCCGCCTGCAGCGGCGTGAATCCTTTTGCGCCCGGCCTTCCATGCGCCGTACTGGGGGCGGAGCGTGCAGCAGAAACAGTCCGGGCCGCACTCGCGGCGGGCATGTAGAGCGCCATCGGGATGCCGTGCGTTGTGCGCGGGCCACTCTGTCGCGCTATTGCGATGTCCGGCCCCACGAGAGCCTCCATCACTGCCACTGCAGTGCCGTAGGCGGTCGCCTCGGGGACTGAGGCCGCGTACAGCTTCCGCGCGCCGCTGCTGGCGCCGGCCATGCCGTTTATTTCTGCGCCGTTGATGAGCGGGTAGGTCATGGGGTCGGTGTGCCCACGGACACAAAGACGCCTTTGGCGTAGAACCGCCCCATTACGTATACGGCATCGCCCGAGGAAACTACCTTGAACCGGATGCTCTGCAACCCTTTATTGGGTATAGACGTGAACCTGTGCCAATGGTTGTTGCCCAGTATGCCGGTGAGTGGCTGGTTCAGCACCAGGGACTCGCCACTGGTGGCGTCCTCTATGGTCACATATACCGGGGTCGATCCGAGTGAGACCGAGTCGGAGATAAACCCTACTTCGGTCGGGAAGAGCAGGATGGACCCGCCGAATTCCTGCACGACCCCTACTGCGAGGTTGGTCCGGGACCACCGACCACTCACGCCTGGCTCGCTCGCCTGGGTGAACTCAGTGTATTGCCCCGTCGTGTTCCAGGCGGGCTCAGTGGCGCCCGACTGGACCTGGCTTACCGCGGGGAAGTCGTCAATGGTCAGTACGTATTGGTTGCCGTCCGGGATGGTGGGTCCCATAGGGTATGACTCACCCACCAAGATCCCTGGTTCCCACGCCTCTAACCCACTGGCGACAAGCTCCAGCATCGCGGTCGTCGTCACAGCCTCGTAGGCGAGCACGTTCTTGCTCATGTCGCGCGGCTCCGGCGTGCGGAACCTTACGGCGGGGTACCCCCCGATGGCCACCAGCCCGCTACGATCAGACGATGCGTTGATGGCAACGCCAGACGCGCCGTGGACTGCAGACCCTGCGCCCAATGCGACTCTCCCGTCTGGCGGCGGCTTCTTCTGCTCGAAGGAGTCCAGCATGCCGGCGGTGATACGGGCCGAAACAACAGTTCCGACGCCCCATGACTGCTTTACTGTCCCCTCTTGGCCGCGCGTGACGAAGAGTGCGTTCCCCGCCTTCTCTGTCGCGTACACGATCTCATATACGCTCGGGTCGGTTGGGTCGCTGAGTGTGATCGCCTGTATCAATCCCGTAGCAGGGTCCACGTCCGCGAAAAGCGCGATATGCTCCGGCGAGAGCAGGAGTTGGCTGAACGACTGCGAAAAAGCGATCGGGTCCAGCAGCGTACCGACGGCGTTGTTCGAGAATGCTTGCATGACTTCGCCTCACAGCGAGAAAATGCGGTAGGGGCCGTTGCTCCACTGGATCTGCACATCGCCGCCGTTGGTCGCCAAGGGCAGCCCGGTCACGTCGTCTATGTAGTCGATCAGCACTGACGAGCCCGCGACTCCGGTGTCCTTGTAAAGAACAACTGCTTTCACTGTGTTTCCAGCCAATAGAGTCGGAAACGTCACATCATCCGCATCAAATGCGCCGTTGGCGACAGATTTATTGGTGAGTTCCTGAGCGGGTCCGACCAGTGCAGCGCCGAGATCGCTGAGGAACTCATGTGCTGCGCTGTATGTGTACGCATTGGTAACGACTACCGCCTTGATCGTGTCTGACGCGAAATTGATTGCGGCGGAAAGGATCTTTTCCTTGCCTTTGGGATAGAGGGCGTTGGCCATGGTGGTTCCTTGTGAGGGGTCTGCACCGAGGGCTTCATGCGTCCGCCAACGATCTTTGAAAGATAAACGGGAGTGTACCGCAAAGCCCCGGAGTTAAGGCTTTGCGGTACGGCAGGGGGTTGGATAGCGAGGGATGAATGCCCCGCGAATGGCTCCCACCCCCTGCTGGGGCAGCCGCCATTGTTCGGTTATTCGGGCGGCGTCACCGGCCAGGCGTCGCGGTGCTTTCGGACATCATTCGCGTGGCCCGTAGCCGTGCCTGCCAGCTCTTGATAGTCTCGGCTGCAGTCAGCGAATAGTCCACTGACGGTAGTGGCGTACTCAGCGACGGCGGCGGGGGGAGCTGCAGCGATGCGCCGGGCGGTGTCGCTGAGTTGCTCGCGCAGCCCGTCAGACTCACGAGCAGCAGCGGCCAGATGACGGCGAGAGATGGTTTCGCGTTCGGTAGCAGCATTGAGGGCTCCTTGGTATTTCGTGGTGATGGCATGCTGCTCGGCGCGCAGCGTAGACGTGGCCTTGATGACGGCGTTCGCATGTTCCAGCCGCAGTTCAGCCAGTTCGGCGGTGTAGCGGTTGTCCTGGAAGAACCAGGCGGCCAGCGCCGCGATGACGGCTGCGGCGAGGTGGGTGTAGATCATTGCAGTGCCATGCACTCGGCATGCCGTTTTTGTTGCCGAGTCCACACCCCGGAGCAGATCTTGTTGCCTGGGGTCGAGCAGTCGTATCCGCCAGAGAACTTGTAGAGCAGCAGCGAGTGGCAGGCGGACACGTAGTCGCTGGCCAGGATGTTCCTGCGCATACTGGACTTCGCCCACGCCCCCGTGCCGTACTGGTAGACCCAGTTCATGTAGATGTCGTACTCGCCCGGATGCAGGTACGCGCCCTCCAGCGACTGCTGGAAGACCTTCTCCTCGCGCGCTACATGGGCCTGGGCCTTGACCAGCGCACGCACGGGGGTGGTGGTGTCACCCATCTTCACTGGGCGGCCGTCCTCATGGAAGGTGGAGCCGAAGCCGACCGTGGGCCGGTCGTTGCGTGTCGGGATCATGGCCTTCTCGACGTAGCTCTCGTCGACCACGATACCTACGAACGCCGCCGCCGACAGGCTCAGCGCAGCGACAGCGATGCGTGCGCCGCGCGTCATTCGTACATCCCCATCTTGACGGCGTGCTCCTCGCGCTCGCGCTGTGCACGCTCTTCGATCAGCTTGCGCTCTTCGATGTAGAGGCGGCGCCGATGCAGAGCTTGATAGGCCTGCAGGCACAGACCCAGCAGGCCGATGATCATGCCGAAAACCATGGCGAACTCATTGAGCGTGAGGCCGCCGATGAAGGCGGTGCTGCCCCCGCCGACGGACATGCTGGTGGCGATTTTGGCCAGGGCGGTGTCGCTGGCGGCTTGGGCGGCCTGGTTTGAAATTTCACTCATGGCTCTGTCCTATGCAATGGTTGTCCTGCGCACCTCTGCCGCCACAGCCAGCGTGCGGGCTTCTGCCGCCACAGCCAGCGTGCGGGCTTCTGCCGCCACAGCCAGCGTGCGGGCCGGCGAGGTCAGTGGGGCGCTTTCTCGCGCCGTGAATGTGTCCGCGCCGATTTCCTGAGTGGCCAGTAGGCCAGCGGCATAGATCTGGCCGGCGATGGCTGCCGTGTCCTGCCCGGCTTCAACAGCTGCCAGCAAGGCGCTGACCAGTGCTGCGCCAGTGGCTGATGCCGTGTCGCCGCCTGCCTCCTGTGCGGTCATGGCCCCGCTGGATGTTGGCAGCGAGCCCGCGGCATAGAGCGTGTCCGCCCCGGATTCGATGGCGGCCATGGCGCCCGAAACCAGCGCGGTGACAAAAGCCGCCGCCGCATCCGAACCTGTTTCTGTAGCGGCCAGGGCGCCCTGCGCTCTTGCAATGTCGCCGCCCGTGGCTGAGAAGCTGTCTGGCCCCGACTCCGTGGCGGTCAATGCGCCTTGGACAGCGGCAACGCCTGCCAGGGCGGCAATGTCCGGTCCGGCTTCCGTGGCGGACATGCTGCCCTGCGCCAGCGTCGCTCCAGCGAGCGCTGCAATGTCCGGACCGGACTCCGCGGCGGCCACACTACCCTGCGCCAGCACTGCGCCAGACAACGCTGCGGCATCTTGGCCCGATTCCGTGGCGGCCAAGGTGCCCGATAGTGCGGCCGTCGTGCTGGTGGATGCGGTAAAGGTGTCCGCACCAGACTCCACGGCCGCCAGCGCGCCAGCCGCCAAGGCCGATCCTGTCGCGGTCGCCGTATCGCTGCCGGATTCGGTTGCCGTCAGCACCCCACTCGCTGTTGCCGATGCCGTGGCGGCGAATGCATCGCTGCCTGCTTCGGAAACCGCCATAGCGCCCTGAATGGTAGATGCGCCGCCCGCCATCGCTGCGGTATCGCTGCCAACTTCTGCCGCCGCCAGCGCGCCCTGCACCAGCGCACCGCCTGTTGCAGCAAAGGTATCGCCCCCGGCTTCCGTAGCGGCCAGCGTGTTCGACGTGGCTGCACCCATGGTCACTGCGGCAGGCGTGCCAATGGCAACCCCATCCACATAGAGCTGGTAAGCGAAGGATGCCGGCAGTGCCCCTGTGTAGTCGAAAGACCCGTCCTCGTCCATCACCAACGTGCCCGATGCCGGCGGCGTCGTCACGTAGGCGCGAAACTCCTTACCCTCGTCGCCCGTTTCTACATCGTTGTAAAGAACCCCAGGCCCGTGCGTGCCGGTGCCGGTGGTCAGAAGAATGGTCGATCCCAGCACCCCGAGGCCACGGTGGCCGCAGACGGTAGCGCCTGCGATCAGGCTGGTGGTATCGACGCGGGTGCTCATGCTGCGGTCGCTTTCTGCAGCCCTTCGGCGCCCGATGCCAGCACGATCACGCAGCGGTATTCAGTGGCGGCCACCAAGGCGGCGTCCGTCACGGCCATGACCCCGGATGCATCGGATGTCTGCGCGGTTTTCGTCACCACCTTGTTGCCTGTGGCCACGGCATAGACATGCACTGTGGCGCCCACCTCATTGGCCAGCAGCGTGCCCACGGTCAGGCCGGTAACCACATCCACATCGGCCGATGTGGTGATGCTGGCCTTGGCCGCCGTGCCGGCCGCCGAGGCGGTGGTGTTCAGGATGCCTGCCGTGGCGCCGTTGGCGTCCGAGAGCGTCAGCACGGAGCCAGACACCGTGCCAGCCGTGGCCGCCAGGGGGGAATGTGGCCAGCAGTGCATCGGCTGCAGTGAACAGCTTGAGCTTGCCAGAGGCGCCAATAGTGGTCACCACGGCGTTCATGCGGGCGGTCTTGGTGGCGGCAGAGTAAATGACGGACATGGTGCTTCCTTCAGCGTTCGGTCATGGAGAAATAAATGGTGCGGTCGTCGGTGCGCCCGCCTGCCGTGGTGATGCGGCAGGTCACGAACTCGTCGGCGTCCACCACGCCGCCGGAGACAAACGCCGTGGCGGTGGTGCTTGTGTTAGAGGATGAAACCACGGTGACACCCGCGCTCGGAACCCAATCGACGGACACGATCACGTCCGCCACCGGGGCGAGCCAGTCCGTCCAATCGACCGTGTAGTCGAGGACTGCGTTGGGGTCTTTTTTGATGGCCATCACAGGCCTCCGTATTGGGTAGAGCCGACCTGGCGCCTTGCCCGGGTCTGCTCAGCGTCGGCGCGCTCGCAGTAGGCTAAGAACTTCGCCTCGTAGTCCTCGGCCTTGCGGCGGTCGAAGGTGTCGGCGTCATGGACGTTGTATGCAAGGTGCTTGACCCAGTACAGCAACGCCATGTGGTGCTGATCTTCAATCTCGAAAGAGTCCCCCTCGCCCACCGGCTTTGGCAGGCGGAACACGTCCAGCGCGACCTCGGCTGCCTCGTTCGGCAGGGGCCAGGCGCGGAGCATGCCCTTCTCGATACCGGTCACCAGAGCCTTCAGGGGTCCGGGGCGACCGTCAAAACGAATACCGCCCTGCTCGGTGCGCTCCTGGTTGACGATGTCAACCGGGCGCCCCGTACTGGCGAGGTAGGCCTTGCGCAACTTCAGGATGCGCTTGTTGAGCGGATACCATTCGGAGCCGGGCACGACGCTCAGTTTGAAGCTGCGCCCGTCCTCGATGCCTTCTGTGAGGCGGCAGAACTCCACCTGTGCTGCGTTGATGTAGGCGTAGACCGTCTCATCCGCAAACAGGTACGGCTGCTCCTGGTCGCGCATCTCTGCGCGGAACAGGCCGAGGAGTTCTGTCGTGTCCATGACGCTCAGTCGTCCTTGCCGACCTTGAACTCAGCCCACAGGATGTCGCGCTCCTTGGCGCCGAGCTTCCAGCCCAGGATCGACTCGAGGGCGCCGCCGTGCGGGGCACCGCCGGCAGTGAAGTCTTCGCGGGAGTTGCGCAGGGCCAGCATCTCAAACGCGGCGAAGACGTCGTCCTTGCGCTTGTTCGGGTCTTGGGGTTCGTTGGTCTTGACGGCGCTGGGCGCGTCTTCGATCTCGTCGTCGGGCACGGCGCCGAAGGCCTGCACCTCGGCGTACAGCTCGGGTGGGACGTGCGTGGGCACGCCCTTCTTGAATTCGACGGACAGGCCCAGCACGGAGGCGTGGACACGGTCGCGGTTGAGGGTGAACTTCATAACGATCTCCAGGTGATGGAAGAACGGGGCGCTAAGGCCCCGTCTTCATGGTCCCGATCAGTTCGGGTTGACTTCGGTGATACGGCCGTCGGTCGTGTAGTTCACGCGGAGACGGAACTTGCCGGCCGTGGCGTTGGCCACCGTCGAGGCGATGGTCACGCGCACGTTCTTACCGTCCACAGCCGCCAGGCCCAAACCGGTCAGGGCGACCCGGGTACCGGCTGCGGACAGCAAGGTCGTTGCGGCCAAGAGGGCAGCGGCGGAGGCCGAGGTGCCGACAGCGGCGGTGTAGGCCGTAGGGCCCACGCCCGCTTCTTCGACGATCAGTTCGCCGCCGACCACCACCGCACCCTGGGGCAGGTTGATGACCTCGAAGACACCGGCGTCGGTGTAGACGGAGCCGAAGGTCTTGAGGGCCCCGGCGGTGTCTTTCATGGTGTCGTTGAAGCTGAACACGAATTCAGCCGACATGACGGGCTGTGCGCCACGGGTTGCTTGTTTCAGAGCCATGGTGATGCCCTCCTTACTGAGCCACGTAGCACGAGATCACGCCGAAGTCTTCGACGGAACCGTTCTCGTAGATGTTGCCGAACTTGGGCTTCAGGAAGCCGAGGATCTTGCCCACCGAGATACCTTGCGAGTTCTCGTAGTCGAAGCCCTTCTCGTTCCACTCGGGTGCGCCGATGTCGGCCATGCCCAGGGCTTGTGCGCCGCAGAACAGGACCTGGCAGCCGTCGACCGTGCCCACCGCGCCGTACTTCGAGCCGCTGGCCGCACCGGTGGTGTTGGGCACATGGCGGAACTCGTGCAGGTAGATGCCGTCGATCTTCACGGTCGCGCCGGTGAAGAGCGGGTTGGCCTTGTCACGCTCTTGCGCGTGGCGCAGGTTGAGCATGTAGTTCTGGTCCATCTTCAGCTTGGCCATGGCCTGGGGCGTCAGGAAGGCGTGGAAGGTTTCCTCGCCGCCGTCTTCCTTCACGCCACGGATGTAGCGGTCCTTGGCGTAGGCCTTGAGCTGCACGAACATTTCCCACATCGGGGTGTCGGTGGCGGCCACACCGGAGCTGGCAGCTGCGGACACCAGGGTCTTGGTGGCCGAGGTGCCGTCCCAGCGCAGGCGGCGGGCAGCGGTCGGAGCAGCCACGTCGGCAGCGAACTCCAGGAACTGGAGGTCGGAGCCGATGCGGTTGGCGCCGTTGGGCTTCTTGGCGTAGCTGATGCCGGCCATGGTCTGGAATGCCAGCTGGTCCATGCGGTCGGCGAGCCAGTAGCTCAGCACGTCGCGGCTGTTGCCGCGGAACTCGACGATGGACTTCTGGTCGGCCATGCGGCCTTCGTGGCGGTTGGCGTGGCGCAGCTGGTCGATGCGGATGACCTGGTCAAAGGTCTGCATCGCCTCTTCGTTGCCTTCCAGCGTGCGGTCGCCGGCAACGCCGTCGCCGGTCAGGTCGGCCAGCAGCGTGATGACTGCGCGGGCGCCCTTTTCCGACTTCTTCAGCTCGGTGATGTGCTGAATCAGGCTGTTGGGGCCCTTGCCCAGGAAGCGGTTGATGAAGGAGTGGTTACGGGCCTGTTTCCACAGGTCCATAGACCAGACGGTCTTCTGTTCGGACGTCAACAGTCCAAAGTTGGTGAGTGCCATGGTGGCGCCCTTTCATTGGTAGACAAACGATCGGCCTGGAGGGCCTGCCTTTTGCCGATGTGTCGTCTCGACCAACGAAAGTGGAAAGATGCTGTCGGGATCTTTGCCTTTAACCGATGAGCCGCATTCTAATCCAAAAAAGATAAACGACAAGCGGCGCCGAAGCGCCGCCGTGATTTATTTGCGTGGGGTCACAGTTCGTCGCCGCGCATCCGTGCCAGCACGTCGTCTGGCAGCTTGCGGAAGTCGTCCTGGCTCAGCTTCATGACGTCCTTGGCGGTCAGGGAGCCGCCGGCCTTGTCGCTATCCATGCCCACCTTGGTCGTGCTGGGCGGTGTCTTGCCTACGGCGTCCAGGGTCTTCTTCACGGCGTCCTTCTTGCGCTCGGCGGCCACGTCCTTGTCGGCCACGCGCGGCGTGGTGTCGATGGCAGCTTCCTGCTTCTTGGTCGAGGTGCCCAGCAGCTTGTCTACGGCCTTCTGCATGGCGGCGGTGGGGGTCAAGCCCTTGCGCTCGTAGGCGCCCTTGAGGTCGATCACGTCCTCCATCAAGCCTTCGTCGTAGTCGGCGTGGTCTTCGTTCAGGCTGGGGTAGGCAGCCTCGATGCGCTCCAGGGCCACGTTGTAGCGGGCGCGTTCGGTGGCGCGGGCTTCGGCCGCCGCGATCTTCATGTCGTTCTTGGCGTCGCCGATGCTGCGCTCGGCCTGACGGATCTTGGACATCAGGGCCGCAGCCTTGTCCAGCTCGCCTTCGCCCAGCAGGGCGTTGTACTGCTTCTCCATGGCCAGGATCGATTCCTCGGCCTGGGTGATGTCCTGGTTCAGGGAGGCCACTTCGGTGCCGCGCTGGAACTGCGACAGCTGGCGCTCCAGGTCGGCGCGCTTGGCGCGCTCCTTCTCCAGCAAGTCCTTGTGGCGGGACAGCGGGATGCGCTGCTCGCGCTGCTTTTTCTCGGCCTTGGTCTCTTCCTCGGCCTCCGGGTCGGCGTCTGGGTCTTCGGGGTCGATGTCGTCGTCCGAGTCCGCGGCGCTGGGGGTGGGCTTTGCGGCCGGCGCGGGCTCGTCTTCCGTGGAGACGAAGTCGTCGCCCCGGTCAGTCACGCCGGAGCCGCCGGTGTCGGAGCCATCATCGCCCGCCGGGGCCATGTAGCGCGAGAGGAGTTTCTGCAAGAGCGGGTTCATCGGAGTCCTTTGGTTGGTTGGGTGGTCTGGGGTTTCTGTGCGGCCATGGCGGCCTCGCGGGATGCTTCTGCGCGCTTGTCCAGGCGCTCCTGGGCCTGCTGTTGGGCCTGGAGGGACAGCTTGTCGTTGTGCTGCTGGCGCTGCAGGCCGAGCTTCTGGTAGTCCAGCACGCGGCGGTGCTCGAACTCGCGCTCGGCCAGGTCGGCCTCGTGCTGGGCCTTGGCCGCCTCCAGCTCAGGATTGCCGGCGTCTGGGGCATCCGGCGGCGTGTTGGCCAGGACCTGGGCTTTGACGATCGTCTCCTGGGTCTTGGCGCCCTTGAGCTGGGCATCGGCGTGCTTCTGGGCGGCTTCGCCTTCGGCCTTGCCGACTTCGGCTTCCTGGGCGCGGCGCTGCAGCTCGGCTGCGGCCTGGGCTTCGGGGCTCTCCTGGTCGCCCTGCATCTGCTTGATGATGTCTTTCTTGTTCATCAGGCGGCTGGAGTCGATCAGCACGCTGTCGGGGATCATCACGCCCATCTCGCGCAGGGCCATGGCCTGCTCGAACTGGCTGTCTTCCAGAGTCTCGCGGCGCGGCACGGAGCTGACCACGACGTCGTATTCGCCCAGGGTCAAGTCGTTGACGATCTGGCCTTCAGGGGAGACCTCGTTCACGGCGAAGGTCTCGGTCTCGCCCGTGGCCTCGTCGTGGGTGATCGTCATGATGCGCTCTTCGGTATAGAACTGCTGCACCAGATCGAGGATGTTGCGTGCCAGGATGTGGTCGGTGCGCGACAGGCTGTCCATCGGCTTGGCCAGGTTCGTTGCGCCGGCTTGGCGCTTGGCCTGGATGGCCTTGGCGGCCACGTCCTCGCGGTCGAAGCCCTGGGCAGAGTCCGATACGCCGGAGATCGTCTTGATGTGCTCTTCGGCCTTGTAGGTGATGCGGTCCAGGCCGGTGGGCACCTGGTTGGGCTGGATCTTCTCGATGTCGTTGACGTCGTTGACCTCGACCACCAGCCCGGTCTGGGCGCCCTTCTCCTCCAGCTCTTCCACGGTCATGTTCGTGAGCGAGCCGGTCTTGACCTTCCAGCCGCTGTTGGCCGTGGTGTTGATGACGTGCAGCTCCTGACTGGAGACCTTGTTCAGCAGCTCCTGGGGGCCCAGCAGGTTCTCGACCAAGCCGATCGTTGTACCGCGGCGGAAGTAGGGGAAGAACGGCACCACCGTGAAGTGCTTGTAGGGGCTCCAGTCGTCGTGCAGGCGCACGTTGTCGGCAATGACCGTCCAACGGATGCGGCGCACGAGCTTGGTCGTGACCTGCAGCCCGTACTGGCTCGTCATCAGGGCGATCTTGTTGCGGTCGAAGTCGTCTGGGATGGGGCGCATGTCGCCCGTGGCGGGGTCGACGAAGTGCTTCTGGCGGTCCAGCAGGCGGTACTGGCGCTCGATCAGGCGGATGTTGCGCATCACCGAGCTGTTGTCGTAGTCGCCCGTGTACATCGGGTTGAACCGGTCGCCGAACCGGTCGCGGAAGGCCTGGATGCTGTCGTAGCCGTAGGGAAAGAAGCTCTGCTCGCGGTTGCGCAGGTATTCGGCGTCATCCTTGTTGTAGAGCACCGCGATGTCGTCGGCGGTGACCCACTTGGTCGTGAACACCTCGCTCCAGCTGTCCGGGTCGTACTCTTCGCCGTCCGGGTCGATGATGACGTTCTTGGGGTTCAGGTTGTCGACGACCACCTCACCCTGCATGCTGTCGCCGTAGCCGATGCGCACGTCCAGGAAGCCCCGGGAGGTGATGGCGCCGTCGGCGAACATGTCACTGCGTTTCCAGTCGAGCTGGTTGTTGTCGCTGATCTGCTTGAAGACCTTGGTGAGGATGTCGGCGACCTCGCTGGGGGCCCCGGAGCGCGGCCGAAAGCTCGTTTCGGCCCGGTTGAAGATCTGCTCGCCCAGCACGTTGCTGATCGTGGAGAGGATCTTGTTGATCGTCAGTGCCGGGCGGCGCACGGCCTCCAGGCGGGCCTTGTCGGCGCGGTCCCACTGGTCGCCCCGGAAGAAGGCATCGCACTTTTCGGCCTTCTGGACGAACTGGGCGTGGCCGTTGTCCCTGCACCAACAAAACCGCGTCCATTGCTTCGTAGCCAGTTGCGTGTCAATCGGCATGGCGAGCCTCCTCGAACTTGTTGCGCTTCTGGGCGGCGATCTCCTCTTTGAGGCGGGAGCGGCGCTCCCGGTCGTAGGCGGCCTTCTTTTCTTTAGGTGTCATGGTGGCGGACCCGCTCGCGCGAGTGGTCCGCCGTGCCGATCAGGCCGGTTTCGTGTGTTTGTGGGGAGGGCGCGCTCATTTCAGGTATCTCAGCTTGTACAAGGTCTGCGCCGTCAAGGCCTGCAGCTCGTCCAGGATGTTGGCCAGGGCCTGGTTCTTGCCGTCCTCGGCCAACTCGGCCGCGATCTTGTCGAGGTATGCAGTCAGGCTGGAGATCAGGTTGCCCGAGGGCAGGCTGGTGGCAGGGAACGACTTGATCCGGCTCTCGGTGCCCATGTAGACCTCGGCGTACTGGTCAATCAGCGGCAGGAGGGCGCTGTAGAAGTCGCCGAGGGCGACGTGCTGAGCGTAGGATTCGGTCGAGAGGTGGGCCAGGTGGGCTGCGGTGCGCAGCGCCATGCTGTCGGCGACGAACTGGGGGCAGCTCATAGGTTCACGCCGACATGTGACTGACCACCCCGCCGGCCACGCTGAGTTTCTTGCGCCATGATTCTGGTTCCTTCGTCTTCGGCCTGCGTGGAGGCTCCTTGTTGACCGCCATCGTCGCCATCCAAGCCAGCGCGTCGACCTGATCGTCGTGCACACCGGCCGGGAAGCGCAGCATCTCTGCCCGTGCGCCTTCATACCATTCGGCGCTGTCGGAAAAACTCACCATCCCTTGCTGCATGCGCCCTTGGAGCGGTCGCGCCCGGGCCATCTTATCGGTGATGGGTTTCAGCAGCACGGACGAGGGGTAGAACCTGCGCTCCCGCATGCGCTTTTTGAGGAGCGTCTCGATGGCGCGGAAAATCTGCCCGTCCTCGAACCCAAGCTGTAGGTGCGGACTATACCATTTCTGACAAAGATTCAAGATCGACTCGACGATGAACATGCCGTCACCGCTCTTGAACCGCACCATGTCCACCACATGGAGGACGTCGTCATAGTCCTGCAGCCCGACGACCCCGACGGTGTAGTCGTTCTGCTTCTTTTCGCTGATGGCGAAGTCGAATGCGACGAAGATATTCGAGTTGCGCAGCTGCGGCGGCTGCCCACGGCGGAAGTTCTCCTTCGTGAAGTACGCCCCGTCGTCTGGCACCGGGTTCTGCTGGTACAGAGCCGCCCAGAACCGCGCGGGGATGGTCTTCTTGATGCGGTTGAGCTTGACCAGGTCGTAGCGCTCGGGGTGCAGGGGCTCGCCCTTGGCGCGCAGCGGGCGAAACTTCTCCCCGGACTCCGTCGAGGCGTAGACTCCGTCCGCGCCCGGGACCAGGCTGGGTACGTCGTACTCGATCAGGTCGGTGGAGAGGCTGAGGTACTCATCGGCCTCGGCCACCGCCGGATACTTGACCAGCTCGAACTGATCGGCCTCGTCGTCCGTGGCCATGGCCGTCTGCAGGCGCCCGGCCAAGTCGTCGTCGTGCCACCAAGTGTTGTGGCTCACCAGGCCGTTGGCGATGAAGTTCTCGGTCCGGTCGATCTGGACGTCGAACACCTCCTCCTCACCGGCCAGCTCCACGCTGCGGACGCCGTCCAGCATGAAGTCGGAGGTACTCGGCCAGTGCGAGGGCGACGCGCTCGGTACCGGCGTGCCCTGCGGCGGCGTTGCAGTCGTTGCACAGCAGCCCACGGACTTTACCGGTGTCGTGGTCGTGGTCGACACAGAGTTTCCCGCGCCAGTGCCCGGGCGTCCGGTCGTCTTCGAGGTCGCCGCAGACAGCGCATCTGCCGCCCTGCGCAGCCAGGAGTTCAGCATGCGCTTCAGGCGTGAGGCCGTACCGGTGCTTGAGGTGCCGCTCTCGCTGGGACACTGGGTTGACGGACGGCGGGCGGTGCCCATCAGCCCATTTTTTCTTCCCGTAGTGGGAAGCGCAGAGGCCGCGGCATTTGGCGGGGAGTTCGCACCCGTCTGCAGCGCAGGTCTTGCCAGTCCACTTCCCCCGCTGTCCAGACAGGCCACGATTGTGTGGTCCGTAGTCAGGTGCTTCGTCCTTACCCATTTGAGCCCTCCGTCGGTGGAAACGAGGAACGGGTGCCGGCCGTTCGCCCGCACCATCTTACCGGAGTTCATCGTGATTTTGTAGACTAAATCACGACCATTGCTCTTCCAGGCCGCGACTGTGGAGACACCGAGGCGCCCGTCGTCATAGGTCGCAACTTCGTCCCCCGCACGCAGCGCATCGAGGCGTTTTTCGGTGCCATCGGGCAGCCTCACGGGTGTGTCGCCCGTCATGCACTGGATCACCAGCACACCGCCGCCGGGGGCCAGCCGGGTGTAGGCCGTGGAGCCGTACCAATCCCACAACTTCTCGCGCACGTCGGCGCTGTCGGCCTCCTCGGCGTTCTTGATAGGGTCGTCGATGACCAGGACGTGTGCGCCCTTGCCGGTGATACCGCCGCCCACGCCGGCTGCGACGTAGCCGCCGCGCCCGTTGGCCAGGCCCCACTCCTCGTTGGAGCGGAATTCAGGGTTCAGCCGGGCCTCGAACACGCTCTGGTAGGACGGGTCGTCCATGGCTTCCTTGACCTTGCGGCTGAAGGACATGGCGAGCGACACGTTGTATGCGCAGGCGATCACCTCGTGGTCCATGTGCCGGCCCAGGTGCCAGGCGGGGAACATCCGGGAGGCCAGCTCGCTCTTGCCGTGCCGCGGCGGCATCAGGATCATCAGCCGGGGGCTCAGGCCCTTGGCCACGTCGTCGCTGAACTTCTCCAGGCGTCGACAGATGTCCTTGTGGACCCAGCCAGCATCGTAGCGCGGGTTCAGGCGCTGCACGAACGGCAGCAGCCGGCGCTTGGCCAGCACCCGGGCGGCGATCTCGACCTGCGCCGCCTGGTGGGCGGTGAGGGCTGGGGCTGGGCTAGAGGTAGGCGCGGCCGGCGGTGATACAGGCGTGGGCGAAGGCAGCGCGGTGGCACTCGAGCGCGGAGCAGCTTTGCGCTTCGTGGCGGTCGAAGGTTTCGCGGAACGCGTCTTTGAAGGCTTGGCTGTAGGGGGCGGTGAGGACGTTGTTGCGGCTCGTTTTGGCCGGTTCGCCGACGAGGCGCGCGGCGAGGTCTTCGTAGTCAAGGCCATCTGATCCTCGAATCATGTGATCCTTTCCAGCGTGGCGCCTTCGTGCAGGGTGGTTTAGGGGCTTGCGGGCTCTTCGGCGGCCACACGAACGTCCAGCAGGCGTTTGGCGTCGGCCAGCTCGTCGCCGCTCAGGTCGGGCGGCACCATGCCGACGTGGGTCAGGTCCTCGGTGTGGGTGCCGTAGTCCCGGGTCACGTTGGCGTTGTTCACGGCGCAGACGCGGTCCATGAGCTGCCGGGTGCGCTGGGCCTGGGCCACGGCGCCGGGGCGGTTGGCCTCGGAGACAGCCTCGGTGGCCAGGAACGGGTCTACAAGGGCCGACAGGCCCGGGGAGTAGGGTGTGGCAGGGGCTGGGCGCTGGATGCGCTGCCAACGGGCCCAGATACGGCCAAACAGGCCTTGGTGGGGCTCAGGGTTCTTGGGGGTCATACCCGAGGGCTGATTGGGGGTCATTCATGGCTCCTTGCTCGATGATCTTCAGCAATTCGTCGTCAGACAAACGACTCATGCGGTCAATGCTGACCTGGCCGTTCACGGTCACGTTCACCTGGGTCTTGACCGGCTCGTAGTAGCCGCACATCTTGCCCACCTCGCGCGCAGCGGACACCATCGACGCCGGTTCGGACATGAGCTTGGCCATGTCGTAGGCGTCGACCAGCATGTCCATCACGCGCTTGCGGGTCATCTGGCTCGCCTCCTCGTAGAGGCGCTTTTCTTCGTTGTACAGGGCCAGGATGTTGGGCATCTTGGCCATACGGTAGCCGTAGGAGGGCTGGTCGTTGTACCCAGCGCGGGCCATTGCGTTCGGGATGCTGTCGCCCGCGGCCCAGTGCTTGACGAACTCACGTTGCTGGGTGGTGAGGGGCTTGTCTGCCGGGACCAGGGCGGCGGCGGCCATGGTCGTGGTCTCTGGGTACTTGGCCCGCACGGCGACCTTGCGCCCGGTATCTTGGTCCTTGGCGCGGGGGCGCGTGGCTTTCACGGGCTTGGTCTTTGGTGCGGTGGCTTTTGGCATCGTCGTCGATTGTAGATGAAAGATTACGTGCTATAGAAACGATAGCAAGAATCTGGGTGCGGGGTTTTTTTGGAAAATTTTTGTTGCGGGCGGCTGCGTGAGGCTCTCCCCTACCCCGCGCCGATCCGCTACCCCACTTCGGATTCGGCTTCCAGCTCCGGGATAGGGGACCCTAAGCCCGAATACCACGACCAGCAAGCTGGTCGTCTGTGTGCGTTGTTTGAGCGATCTTGCTCTTTCATCTTCATTGGAGTTCCACCATGTCCGCTTCCACCACCTTCGGCCGTTCCATTGGCGCAGCTATCGGCAAGAGCGCCGCTTACACGGCACATGCCGCCATCCGCACCGCGCAGGGCACAGGCCGCTTCGGCCAGGACGTCCTCGCCGGTACCACCGAGGGCTACACCTCGAAGGCCAGCGAACTGGCCGAGCGTCGGCTGGCCCTGGCTGCGCAGCGCCAAGCGCCCGTGGCGATCACCGTCACCAAGTCCAAGCGCCGCGTCACTGCGTAACGCAGTGTTGAGCCCCTCGGGGCTCAACACAAACCCCGAAGAGCATGGGCCCATGGGGCTCACCGAAATCGTTTATCTAGGAGAGATTCATGGCCAAGTCCAAAGCACTCATCGCCGCCGAGGCACAGATCGCCGCGCTCAATGCACGGCTGGACACCGCACGCACTGTGTATGTCAACCAGAAGGCGCGCATCGCCGAGCTCGAGGCCGCGCTCAACACGCGCGGGGCCAAGCCTGCCGCGACACCCACCGTGTCGCGCTACACCGACCGCGCAGGGCGCGTGTGGGAGAAGACGCGCGTGGGCAGCCACGCAACGTCGCGCCTCGTTGAGGCCGCGCACTGAAAACGCACGCGGGGCTTAGGCCTCGCGCTATTGATTTAGTAGCTGCGCACTTCGTGCGCGGCGCAAACCCGCATGGGGCTTAGCTCTCATGCTACTTAAATAGGAGCATCCAATGATCGATGCAGTGATTTTGTTCGGAGCGATGAATGTGCTGTTCGAGTTCATTCTGTTGTCGATGGTCCCGCCGAAACATCGGCTTCGGTTGCTCGGCAATCGTAATAGTCAGGCACTATTGCACTTCGCTACCCTATTAATAAACCTCATGATTCACTGGGGGACGTTGATTGGAACGATGAGCGGAATCTTCTCGTTCATCTGCTCGATCGGCACTGTCGCGGTCGCGCGATTGGTGTTTGGCTACATCGAGCACGGTCGTTACTACAAGGTCGGACTCGTGAAGTACCACAAGGAGGAATTGGTATGAACGACTTCGCACCCATCACGCCCGAGTCAGTCGCGGCGATCCGCGCATTCCTCGAAGCAGCGGAAAAGATCGATGCGCTCGCAGTGCATCTGCCGGCGCATCGAGTTGATCAGATCAGAGCGATCAGACACGCGCTGTTTGACGCAGTGTTCGGAGTCGAGCAATGACACCACGCACCCGCTCCTATCCGTACCCAGTGCAAAGCCCAAGCGCGCACTGGTTCGTCACCGCACTGCGCCGCATCTGGCGCTGGTGTTGAAGACAACGAGCAGCAAGCTGCTCGTCTGTTTGCGTTGTTTGGGCGATGTTGCCCTTTGGAGGATCTATGAACAACGAATGCCGCGCATGCGGCGCTTGGAGCCTGCGCGCGTACTGCCAACCGTGTGTCGATGAAGACACCGCGCAGACGGACGCATGGGAGCGTCGCTACGTCGAACGCTGCGACCGCGAGTTCGACGACGGCGCTTACGAGCGCAGTCAGCAGCGCAAAGAACAGCGCTACTTGGAGAACGACGCTAACTGGCCCTAGTGCTCAGCGATCTGGACATGTCCAGATCAGTGCGCACTCGCACTGCAACAACAGGAAACAAACCATGGCCACCATCAAAGTCACCATCCGCCAGAAACGCATCGTCTATGACGACAGCATCTCGCTCACCTCGTTCGATGGCGAGACACGCGACCTCGTCGATGACGAGTCCGACCCCCTGATGGCCACCCAAATTCCCCCGTCTATGGCCACCTCAAACTCCCCCACCTGAACTGATCGGGGATAGGGGTTTAACGCCGGCGTCGTCGGCACCTGTTGGCAGGACATTGATCCAGTCTTCCCCGAGGGAAGGCCAAGGAGTGAATGTCTTGAAGTCCAACCAACGCGCCACCATAGAGACACTGCTGGAGCGCAACACATCGCAACGCGAGATCGCCCGCATCACGGGCATCGACCGCAAGACGGTCAGGAGCTACCACCAGCGCTGGCTGGAGCAACTGCAGTCAAATTCCCCCGGGGTGGCCACCGGCTCGGCAGGTCAAATTCCCCCACCCTGGCCACCGGCTCCTGGGCCGGTGGCCACCTCCCTGTGCGAACCCTGGCGCGAGTTCATCGAAGCCCAGCTGCGGCTGAAGCGAAACGCCACGGCCATCTACCAGGACCTGGTCGACCAGCACGGCTTTGATGGCCAGTACAACTCGGTCAAACGCTTCTGTGCAAAGTTGCGGCACAAGGAGCCCGAGCAGTTCGATCGCCTGTCCTTCCTGCCCGGCGAGGAGATGCAGGTGGACTACGGCGAGGGCGCGCCCACCCGCGTGCCCGGCAGCGACCGGTACCGCAAGCCCCGCCTGTTCGTGGCCACCTTGCGGTATTCCCGTGCCAGTTTCCGGTGCGTGGTCTGGAAGTCCAGCCAGCAGATCTGGGCCGAGCTGCACGAGCGGGCCCTGCGGTACTTCGGGGGCTGCCCCCAGTACGTGGTGCTGGACAATCTGAAGGAAGGCGTCCTCAAGCCCGACCTGTACGAGCCCGATCTCAACCCGGTGTACGCCGCCGCCCTGGCGCACTACGGCGTGGTGGCCGACCCGGCGCGGGTGCGAGACCCCAACCGCAAGGGCACGGTGGAGCATGCCATCGGCCATACCCAGGCCACGGCCTTGAAGGGCCGGCGCTTTGAGTCCATCGAGGCCCAGAACGAGTTCCTGGCGCACTGGGAGAAGAGCTGGGCATCCAAGCGCATCCACGGCACCGAGCGACGCCAGGTGCAGGCCATGTTCGAGGAAGAGCGCAGCCACCTCAAACCCCTGCCAGTGCTGGGAATGCAGTATTTCGACGAGGCGGTGCGCACCGTCTGCGACGACAGCTGTGTGCGGGTGGATCACAGCAGCTACGCCGCTCGCCCGGCGAACATCGGCTCCAAGGTGTTGGTGCGCATCTACGCCCAGCGCATCGAGATTCGTGACATGCACACCCGTGCCTTGCTGCGCACCCACGCCAAGGCCGAGCGTCCCGGCACGGTGATTCTGCCCATGGAGGAGCGGGTGTTCAATCCGTCTCGCGAGACCCGCCTGATCCTGCGTCAGGCCGGCGAGATTGGTGAGCACGCCAGCCGGCTGTGTGAGCTGCTCTTTGCCATCGAGGGTCGTGTCGGGCAGCGCAAGCTCTGGGGCATTGTGGGACTCATGCGCCGTTACCCGGCGCACTGCATCAATGCCGCCTGCGCCCAGGCCCTGGAGCAAGGGGTCTACAGCTACAAGCGCGTGCTGGCGCTGACCGAAGCCCTCTTTGCCCAGGCGATGGCGGCCATCGAGGCTACCTGCGGCGAAGCACCCGCCGCCGGTGCCCACGCGCTGACGCAGCAGCATGAGCTCATCCGAGACGCTGAGGAGTACAGCGATCTCTTCGCGCTCGCCGCCGCCACGGCAAACACCACCACCACCACCACCACCACCACCAACAACACCACCAACGCACCGGGAGTTCAGCCATGAACATGATCGAGATCGAACGCGCGCTGCGCGAGCTGCGCCTGTCCGGCATCGCCGAGACCCTGTCCACCCGCGTGATGCAGGCCCAGGCCGCCCAGCAGCCTTTCCTGGAGACCTTCGCCGCCATGCTGCAAGACGAGCTGGACCGCCGGCGCTCTCGCCTGACCGAGCGCCGCTTCAAGCGCTCGGGTCTGGATGAGCGCCCCTCGCTGGCTGACTTCGACTGGCGTTTCAACCCGAAGCTGCCGCGCAGCGCCTGCTTCGAGTTGCACACCCTGAAGTTCATCGGCGAGGGGGCCAACGCGCTGATCATCGGCAAGCCGGGCACCGGCAAGAGCCATGTGGCCAAGGCCGTGGCCTACCAGGCCACGCTGCAGGGCTATGACGTGCGTTACCTGGAAGCCGACACCGAGTTCGCCCGTTACGCGCTGGCCACTACGGCAGAGCGCACCGAGCTGCTCAAGGACTGGGTCGCGCCGGACCTGCTCGTCCTCGATGACCTGTTCCTGGCCAGACGCATCAGCGAGCATGCCGCTGAAGTCCTACAGGCCATCGTGCACCAGCGCTACAAGCTGCGCCGCGCTGTTCTCATCACGTCCAACCGCGTGGTGCAGGACTGGGGCAAATACCTCGGCGACGCCACCATGGCCAGCACCATCCTGGATCGCCTCATGCACCGCTGCGCGATGCTGGAGTTCGAGGGCAAGAGCTACCGCCTCAAGGAGGCCGCTGCACGCATCGCCATCACACCCGAGTCGTCATAATCCGACCGTCCTGCCTGGGGGAATTTGGGGTGGCCAAGGGTGGGGGAATTTGACCTGGCCATCGGGGGACCCCGAGACCTTGCTTATTCGCAAGGTCGAAGGACTCGCACAGCTGCTCGGCTGTAGCGAGCAACACGCCCAGCGCTTGATTCTCGAACGCTGCGAACTCCCCATCTGATCTCAGCCTCGTGTGCTCTTCATCGAGCACACCGGGATGCGTTCCTGCATCGTTTAACTTAAATAGAAAGTTCACCATGTCCAAGATCACCACTTCCACCGCCACGTTCTGCCTGTTTGATTTCATCCGTGATGTGCCCAACCCAGACGTTGCTGCGCAGATCGCCCAATCCACCGCATGGCGTATCGACACGCTCATCCAAGGTGCTGCGCGTCAGCTGTTCAAGGCTGTGCGCGAAGACCAGTACAAGAAAGGCGTTGATGGTCTGGCCGAGTTGTCGATGGCCCTCAAAGAGCAGGCATTCGCCGAATATGCCTTCGAAGATGCTGGCTCCATCACCACTGGCCCTGTCGCCACCATCAAGGAACTCATGCTGCACCGTGAGGGCGCCTACAACCTGGCATCAGAACTCACCTCGTTGTGCATCGACTACCAAGGTCGACCCAAGTCGTTTCAGATCCCTGATCTGGATGATGTGTTCTTCAACGAGGTGAACCTGAAGGTGCGCCCGCAGACCAAGCGTCGCATTGCGATGAGCGTCGAGCGTCGTGCTAAGGCGTACGACCTCACGGCTGATGAGACACAAGCACAAGTTGCACGCCGTGTGCAGCGCGAAGAAGACAAGCTGAAGGACGTAGGCCTCACGCTGCAAGAGCAAGCTGGTGCGGTGTACGAGATGTTCCGCCAAGCGTGCGCAGTCACGCTGGATGCCGAAGTGGGTCAGGAGTTCCACACGATGGACACCAACAACCAGCGCACGCTGATCGAGTCGGCTATGACCGCAGCGGATCGTGCTGAAGAGTACGCCACGTCGTCGACCAACCTGTCGGACGCCGAGTTCGACGACGTGTGCATGTGCGTGCTCAACGTGAACAAGCAACTCAAGCTCGTGCTGAACAGCTCGCGCTTCAAGACGCATGCTCAGCGCGAAGCTGCTGCCGCCGTGAACGTCGGCTAAGAGATGAGAGCGTAGGGCGTAAGCCCTACGCTCTCATCGCGCGGGGTAGAGTTATGGGCCTTGAAGGAGAGATGAGATGACAGATACCGAGTACAACAGCGAAGAGTTGATCGAGCTGGTGGCAGAGTTTGCCGAAATCCCAGGACATCTCAGCGAAGATGATGACCGTTGGGTGGTCCCTCGGCTAAGCGCAGCAGATTACGACCGTACCGGCCTAACACGCGGGCGTACGTGGTGGGACCCGCGGATAGACAACGGCGATGCGATGCAGCTTGCTGTACGCCTCGGCATCGATACGTATACAGCACACATAAGCCTCAGTGGCAAACGTACAGTCAGTGCCGGAAAAGTGGATGGCCCGGGTCTAGGCGTCGAATGCCTTAGCAAATCAACCGGCGACAACCTAGCTGCAATGCGCCGCGCGATCTTCGGGACCGCCGTAAAAATGGCGCAAGAAGCGTCGTCCTGAGCCCTTAGAACTTACGCTCTTCGGGGCCGAATCTTTTTCGTTTCCATATACATAGTACTTAGTACTTAGTTTTATATATTTATATTCTCTTAAGAGTTTATATTTATAAGTATAAGAGTATAAGGTATTAAATAGGTAGTAGGATAGTGTCCCCACCAGGTGCTGTGCCTGGACGTGCGCCCTCTGCTCGAACATCTGCAAAAGATCCACAAAGATAGACCATGAACATCATCTTCCTCGAGGCCTCTGTACCCCTCACCAAGACCTACTCAAAATCATCCGGCGCTGTCGTGAAGACCCCCTACCCATTCGTGTGGGAGTTCACCTCGCACTCCGAGCCGTGCAAGTCGCTCGTCGAGCTCGAACATCTGTTGAAGACTCACGCAGCACTCGGCCACTGTGCGCTGAAGGGTTCGATCGCACGCCCACTGGTTAAAGAGTCTCGCGCTGGCAGCACAGACACCAACAGCACGACCGAGTGGCTCGTACTCGACCTGGACGGGCTGCCCGAAACCATTGACCTGGTCACCCCGTCAGGCAAGTCGCAGAGTGCGCCGCTCACCATCGATTTGTTTCTGGCTGAGATGGGCCTGGCCGACATCAGCTACATCGTGCAGTACTCAGCCTCATACGGCATCGAGAACCAGCGCCTGCGCGCTCACATCTTCATGCTGCTGGACAAGCCCTATGCAGCTCCGCTGCTCAAGCAATGGCTCATCCAGAAGAACCACGAGGTGCCCCTGCTCCATGGCTCCATGGGTCTGACCAAGACAGGCAACTCCATCTCCTGGCCGCTGGACATCAGTGCATGCCAGAACGACAAGCTGATCTACATCGCACCCCCAGTACTCAAGGGCATCAAGGACCCGATGGGCAAGACGCCGCGCATCTCGTACGTCAAGCGCAAGCACGACAAGCTCAGCCTCAACGGCCTGGTGTCCAGCTCCAGCAAGAACAAGGAGCTGAACCACAAGCGCATCGCTGACCTGCGCGAAGAGTCCGGCCTCCCAGCCCGCAAGATCACCTACAAGATGCACGGCAGCACCGAGGTCATGCTCAAGCCTGACGAGTGCATCATCACCGAGATGAAGACCGAGCGCGGCTTCGTCTACTTCAACCTCAACGGAGGGGACTCATGGGCGTACTACCACCCCGAGAACGCACCGGACTACATCTTGAACTTCAAAGGCGAGCCCGCCTATCTGACCAAGGAATTGTTGCCCGACTATTGGCAGCAACTGACTGGAACCGGTTCATCGACGCGTGTCTCCTCCAACGGTCTAACCTATCTCGCTTTCCTCGACCGCAGCACTGGGGTCTACTGGCGTGGGACGTACGACGCAGCCGCCGACTTGCTGGACATCACGCCAGCAAAAAACGAGACACAGCTGCGTCACTTTGCCAAGCAATACGGCGTGCCTATGGGCGACTTCGTCCCAGAATGGGACCTCACGTTCGATCCCACCGACATGGTGCGCGTCGACGTCCAGAACCGCACCGTCAACAAGTTCCAGCCTACGCAGTACATGCTCAACGCCGGCACTAAGTCACCCAAGGCCATCCCCAAGACGATCCACAAAGTCATCTGGCATGCCCTGGGCGGCGAGCAAGCCATCTTCGACCACTACATCAACTGGCTGGCTACCATCGTGCAGACGCGCGACCGCACACGCACCGCGTGGGTCCTGCACGGCACGGAAGGCACAGGTAAGGGCGTGATGGTCGGTAAGATCCTGCGCCCGCTGTTTGGCGGCCACGTCGCGCTGCGCCGCATGGAGGAGCTCAACGAGAAGTACAACCAGTTCATGCAGAACTCGTTCCTTGTCTTCGTCGATGAGGTCCAGACCAAGGCGCTACAGAACGAGCAGGGCGTCATGGCCAAGCTGCGCAACTTCATCACCGAGGACACCATCCCGATCCGGGCCATGTACTCGAATGATGTCATCGTCCACAACTACACGAACTGGATCTTCTCTTCCAACATGTCTGACCCTGTCAGCATCAAGAAGGGTGACCGCCGCTTCAATGTCGGCAAGTACCAGTCAGTGAAGCTGCAGATGACTGACTCCGAGATCGACGGCATCGAGAAAGAGCTGCAGGCCTTCTATGACTACCTGGTGAACTACCCGGCCGACTTCGAGCTGGCCGGTCAGATCATCCAGACCGCAGACCGTGACACGATGATCTCGATCAGCGAAAGCTCGATCGACACGGTGGGCTCGGCGCTGCTGGAAGGCAACTTCGATTTCTTCATCGAACAACTGCCGACCGACAACAGCCACCTGCGCAACGCGCTGCAGGCCAACAAGGTCAAGGACTACGAAGACGTGCTGCGCAACGCCATGGCGCGCACACAACCCAGCGGCGATTGCGCCGTGGCACGCGAAGAGCTGCGCACCTTGTTCGACTTCACCGTGGGCGGTATGCCCACCAGCCCGAACAAATTCACGTCACTCCTCAAACACCACCGCATTCACATGGATGCTGTATGGGTCAACAACAAAACAGTCCGGGGAATCAAAGTACGCTGGAAAGACATGGCACAGTTCCCGACCTATCTGAGCCAGCACCTCGCGTCGCCGAACTCAAGCGCATCTTCCGCGCCTACTTCGACGACTACCCCAAAACTCGCCGGCAAGCGCGCACCGAAAGCTAAGGAGGCAGTGTGACCGTCGTACTCACCCTGACCGACATCACCGAGCACCCGCCGCCATTCAGCTCCGTCGTCCGCATCGCGCCCCGCGAGTTCGTCGTGTTCGCCAGGCGTACGGAGAACACTGGCTGCAAGGACTGCGCGTTCGTGGATGATGACCCGCGGTGCAAGGCCGCAGAGTGCTTCGGCGGCATCTACATCCCGAAGGACAAATACCTCGAGATGCGGCTGCTAGGAGAACTGTGATGGCCGAACTTGCATGGACCACCATCGCTGGTAAACGCGTGCTGCCCGTCCTAGGGCACGAAGGGATGTGCGGCACAGCCGGCACGCGGCGTACGCGCATAAATTGTGCGTTCTATGATATGGCGTACGGCGACTGCCTCGCACATAACGGCTGCGAAGCAGACACATTCCCAAACGACACGATCTTCATCACTGAAGATCAGCTCCCTGAGTACCCGGCACGCAAATTAGTAGGAGACCTGTGATGGACGAAAACCTCATGCTCGTCAGTAACCCGCCGCGCTGGGCCATCATCGCCGCCGGCAACCGCGCCGGTGACCGCCCGGTGGTCAACGCTCAGCCCGCCGCGCTGGTCAATCGCTTCGTCCGCATCGACTTTGAAGTCGACCTGGAGGACCAGCTCCCTGAGTACCTGGCACGCAAATTAGTAGGAGACCTGTGATGGACGAAGACCTCGTGTCATGAAGACAGAAACCATCCTCGGTGAACAAGTCGTGCGTGTGGACGGACTGGACAGCACCTGTACCGTCGCTAACAACTCGATCTTGGTCTGCGCGTTCTATGCCAGAGACTGCCGGCTTTCGGGCAGCCTGGCCTGTGGATTTAGCTCCGACATCTTTATCCGCCCGGACCAGATTGTTGACTACCTAGCCACCAAGCTCGTGTCATAATCTTTCATCTTTTTCGATAACAAGTGGACCACCCATGAAACTTCGCCTCTTCGCTCTCCGCAACACCTCTACCGGCAAACTCGTCGCTGACACCTACTTCAGCGACAAGCCTGCTGCCAAGCGTGAACGCGATGAGCGCAACAAAGCCGGCGGCACTTACGTCGTCACGCCAGGCCCAGACCACCGCCGCTTTAACTCGTAATCGTTTATCTCACGCGGACCCGCATCCGCTCTATTTCCCGGAACGACTGAAAGGAAACCAAATGCGCCCCTCCCAAGTAAAACTCGCCCTCCAGCACCTCGTCGCCCGCCAGCGCCCCGCCTTCGTCTGGGGCCCAGTAGGCGCAGGCAAGTCCGACGTCGTTGCCTCAGTCGCCGAAGACCTCAAGCTCGAACTCCGTGACGTTCGCCTGAACCTCATGGACCCCGTGGACCTCAAGGGCTTTCCTGTTGTGCGCGGCACGGGCAAGAACGAAGTCATGGCCTTCGTACCCCCTGACTTCCTGCCCACCAAGGGCAAGGGCATCCTGTTCCTGGACGAAATGAATAGTGCGCCCCAGTCCGTCCAGGCTGCGGCGTACCAGCTCATCCTGAACCGCAAGCTGGGCAACTACACCATGCCTGACGGCTGGGCCATCATCGCCGCCGGCAACCGCGCTGGCGACCGCTCGGTGGTCAACGCCCAGCCCGCTGCGCTGGCCAACCGCTTCGTCCACATCGACTTTGAAGTCAACCTGGAGGACTGGAACCTTTGGGCCATGACCAACGACATAAGCGACATCACCCGCGGCTTCCTGCACTTCAGGCCTGAGCTGCTGCACTCGTTCGATGCAACCACCAACCCGCGTGCGTTCCCGACGCCACGTTCGTGGGCCTTCGCCGATAGCGTGCGCCAGTCAAATCTGTCGGCCGACACCGAATTCGATCTCATCAAAGGCTCCGTCGGCGAAGGCGCCACTTCGGAATATCTGGCCTTCGCCCGCATGGCCAGTGAGCTGCCCACTGTGGACGAGATCCTGCTGAATCCTGACAAAGCGCGCGTGTCAGACAACCCGTCGACCATGTTCGCCGCCTCAACCATGCTGGACAGCAAGGCCACGCCCAACACACTGGGCCGCCTGATGACCTACATGGCTCGCCTGCCTATCGAGTTCCAGGTGTTGTTCATGCGCTCGGCATGCGGCGCCAATCGTGACCTGCTCAAGACTCGTGAAGCAATCAAGTGGCTCAGCTCGAACCAAGCAGTGCTGATTTGACGAAAGAAACAACATGATCCAAAACCGCTCTATGCTGGTCGATCTCACGATCAGCCGCTGGACCGCCGTCAAGCACGACCGCACTGTGTCGGCCGAGGTGGACCAGACGCACGCCGCCAAGCAAGGCGGGCGTTATAACAAACACCTGATCGACAAGGCCCACCTGGCCGCTATCGACAGCGTCGCCAATGAGCTGCGCAAGTACCACTACTCGCGCACGCTCCCTTGGACCGACAAGGGCCACCGCATCCTGCCCGCAGACTTGTTCTTCGATTACCAGCAGGAGCTGACGAAGTACAAGCAGCAGTTCCAGACGGCTGTCTCTGACTTCGTCAAGCTGTACCCCCAGCTGGTCCAGGACGCGCGCCTGCGCCTGGGCACGATGTACCGGCCCGAGGACTACCCACAGCCCAGTGACTTGTTCGGCATGTTCGACATTTCTCTGGACATCGCCCCTGTGCCTGACGCTAACGACTTCCGCGTCGATGTGGCCCAGGAGACCCAGGACGAAATCCGCGCGCAGATCACCCAGGCCGTGGCCACGCGCCAGGCCAAGATGGTTAAGGACTGCTGGAGCCGCATGCGCGAAGTCGTCGGCCGTATCGCCGAACAGTGCGGCAAAGAGAAAGGCGTTATCCGCGACTCACTCATGGACAACGCCCGTGACCTGGTCGCCGTACTCGGCGGCCTGAACGTCACCAACGACCCAGAGATTGCCGCCGTCGAGAACGACATCCGCGACAAGCTGCTGGTACCCACAACCAGGCTTCGTGTCTCCCCCGGCGCTCGCGTTCAGACCGCACAGATTGCACGCGAGCTGCTCGAGCGCATGCCACAGGAGTAAGCCCATGTCATGGAGCAACAACTGCTACAAGCTCCCGCGCATCGCAGATTACGCGGCTGCTAAAAAGCGCTTCGACGACACGGCGCAACCGCGCACGTCTCGCTGGGGCACTTTTCAGCGCCCATTGGACGGCGCAAGGGCGTACCACAAGCGCATACAGTTCGACCCTTCGAATCAGGCGTATGAGCTGGTGCTTTACCACACACCGCTGGTGACGTACTACCCGGACGGCGCTGTCGCTGTGAGACCTGACAGCAGAAAGACGTCACGTGAGTTTCTCTATGCGACGCTGCCCCTTGGGCTGTCCGTAACAAGCCACGCGGACGAGACGATGGTCGTCGCCCACACCCTCGAGGGCCAAGCCTGGTATTCCGTAGCAGTCGGCGCCCTGCGTTTCGAACATTGTGGCAACCACCTGTGGCGACTCACCAGCCCAGCTGACCAGCGCGTGCGCGAGCGCATGTGTCTCAAACGCGCAGCCCTGGTGCGCAAAGCTACCAAGCCTTTTCTTGACTGGGTTCAGACAACCCGGGCGCTATGTGGCGAGCCCAGCACAAAGCCGAACGCGGTTCCGAAATACCCCGACAGCCTCGACGCATTCCAAGACACCGAACTGTGGCCCAGGCTCGCAGTCCGGGTTCCTGACCGAGCCACATGGATGCAAGGCGCCTACGACGCCTTCGGTGCGCGCACAGAGTTTGCAATCAGCAACCACGAGCCGCCTCGTCGTGGCCGTCACCCAAAGTTCAGCTGATGCTGACGGCACAAGAACAGAAAGAAATCCTGCGGCTCGCCCGACGGCTGGCCCAGGTTGGCCGCGCACGCGTCGAGATGAAGTGGCGCAACGGCCTGTCGCGCAAAAACATACACCTCGACCCGACCGTCAAAAAGGCCGAGGAAAAACTCATTGAATATTTGAAGGAAGTCGGATGAAGCAAGCTGAAATTACAGTCGAGTATCTGGATCACCTTGGAACGGACCTTACGGTCGTAAACGCCGCCCGCACGTCGTTCGGGAAAGAGAGTGATTGGGTGTATGCCTACCCACCCGCAGACGCAGAAGGCAATCAGCTGGACCATGAACCACCCCATGTACTAAGCCAGGCCGACGCCAACCTCATCCGCTTCCTGGCCACGGGGTTTCGCACCCAGGACTGGGACGCGCTGCTCAAAGAGATCATCGACCACGCGCAGCACGGTAGTGAAGGTGAGTTGACCGAAATCCTCCAGCACTACAAAAAGTCTGCACAGCACTGGGCACCCTTCGCTCACCCGCACATGCAGATTCGCATGAAGCTGCCGATGTTCCTGGCTCGCCAGTTCGTCAAGCACCAGGTGGGTGGTGTGTGGTCCGAAGAGTCACGCCGCTACATGTCCAGTGAGCCGGAGTTCTGGTTTCCAAAAGAGTGGCACGGTCGTCCTGAAGACATCAAGCAGGGGAGCGGGTATGTCATCGGCCCGCAGGTATTTCAAGACGACCTGTCAGACCGAGCTGAAAAGGTGGCGGTGCACGCCTTGGACACCTACGAGGAGATGATTGCAGCCGGCGTTGCCCCCGAAGAAGCCCGTATCGTGCTGCCCCTGAACACCATGACCACGGTGACCTGGACCGGCTCGCTACTGTTCTGGAGCCGCGTGTGCAACCAGCGCCTGGACAACCACGCCCAGAAAGCTGCAAACGAGCTGGCACAACAGATCGCAGCCATCACACAACCGATATTCCCGGTCAGCTGGGCGGCACTGGTGGGAGAGTGACATGAAAGTCACCCCCACCCACACCAGCGGCGCGGCAGACCTGCTCGACTTGATAGAAGCATATGCAGAGGCCCGCCACCGTCAAGGCCACAGCAGCTACAACGCGCAAACAGCTACTGCTCTGCAGGCTGTGAAGGACGCACTTGCTGCAGGGCAGGTCACAGCAGCGCCTGAAAACATCCGCGGCATCCTGGCTAGATGCCGTGATTTCATTGACACAACCAAGGCTCCTGCGTACCCAGCGGGTGTAGATTTGGCCGACGAGATTGATGCGCTACTTGCAGCACAGCCAGCGCCCCAGCCTTCGCACGCAGCTCAGGCAGTGGTGCAAGACGATCTCATTACGATTCGCAAGCCCACCACGAGTGCAGAAATGCTTTGGCTACTGAAGCTCGCACATCTTGTGATTTCAGATGTGGACAAGACACTGGAAGAAACGTTTGCGCCAGCGCAGCCAGCAGCACAGCAGGGGGCGGCCTATGCGGCGACGCCCACCAGCAACTACGCGGGCCGGGTGTACGAAGAAGGCTTCCTGATCGGTACATGCCCGCTTTATACCGCCGACCAAATGCGCGCCTTCGCAGACGCCACTTATGCCTTGCGCGCAGCCCATGGGCAAGCACCAGCCGATGCTGCACCATCGGCTGGCGCAGTTGCGGGGCCGGATGACATTGATGCGATAGCTCTGACTCGCTACAAGGTGGTCCACTCGCACGACAGCATGATTCACCGTTTCGCAGTGGTGGCAGGTGACGGCAATCAGCAGCTCTACCTTGGCCGCGAAGTTGAGTGCGAAAACATGGCACGCAAGTTCGCCGGAGCGTTTCTTGACGGCGCGTTCTATCAGGCCAATATCACCCCGTCAACACAGGCGGCAGGGAGCGTGCCAGCGGTGGAGCGCGAACAGGAGCGCATCGCATTCAAGGATGCGCATCGGCACTTGGAGCTGTACGAAGTGCCTGACGCATGGGGGCGGCCCATGTTCAAGCACTCTCACGTTGAGGCAAGTTGGCTTGGCTGGATTGCCAGCGCATCCCATGGGCAAGCACCAGCCGCACCAAAAGGAGACATTGATGAGTGACAAAACACAAAGCGAAGCCCGCCGCATTCTCGGCAACATGAGCCAGATGGACGGTTATCACGGCACGACTACGGCAGACGTGGTTGATTTCATGTGCGAGAACTACAGCATGACCGTTTTTTGCAAAGGGATACTTCGCAACATCGTTTTTACCCCAATTACGGCAAAGAGTTTTGCATTCAAAACGGAGGCAGTATGGATGCAATAGAAACGCTCATTTCTGTTTTATGTGACCCAGAGGGAAAATGCTGTATTTCTGGCTCTGACGATGACAGGCGCCTTATTGATTCTGCGCTCGCAGATCTCGCAGCAAATGCAGCTGACCGCGCAATTGAGGGCTGCCCTGAACTCAACATGGGCAACTATGACGAGGTAGGGGTTGAACGCCTGAACGATTGGGCAATCCGCGCCGATGACGAAATCGACCGCCTCCACGCACTTGCTGCAGGGCAGGCCACAGCAGCACTAGCACAGCCAGCGCCTGAAAACATCCGCGGCATCCTGGCTAGATGCCGTGATTTCATTGACACAACCAAGGCTCCTGCGTACCCAGCGGGTGTAGATTTGGCCGACGAGATTGATGCGCTACTTGCAGCACAGCCAGCGCCCCAGCCAGCGCCAGTGCTTTGGTTGTCGCCTGAGCAGTTCGCTAATTTCGTGGATGCCGATGAAGCTCCGTTCGGCAAGTACATCCCCGCTCGCAAGACCAGCGCGGGCAAATTCACGATACCGCTTTTCGCAGCCCGTGCCCCAGCCTCAGCGCAGCCAGCAGCACAGCAGGGTTTGGCCCAGCAGGAGGCGCAGGAGCCAGCAACGGTGCCGAGGTTCAACTGTTGGTCAACCAACGAAGGTGATAGCTGGTTCGACCACCCGGCAGATTCACAAGCAATCTACGATTGCCTTGGTAATGACGCCAAGGTTGGTGATGAGTACGAACTGACAGCAGGGTGGAAAAGTGTCACTGCGCGTTACCGAATCACAGAAGTAGTTGGCGATGGCGAGGAATACGAGGTGGAGTGCATCTCGCACCCGCATGAAAACTCAGCACCCCAGTCCCCCACGGCACAGGCAGACAGCGTGCCAGCGATTCAAGGAGAAACGAATGTTCAACTGGATACTGATCCAAACCCTACCGCACCCGGACAACAACGGGACATGGCTTGCTCGTTGGCGCTGGGACAACCAGTGGGCAACGGGTCGGACCAAGTCGCAGGCCATCCTAGCGCTCAAGGAGACAAGCTACTGACCGTAGCCGAGCGGAACATCCGAAGTTTCCTTCGCAGCGCGACATTCAAAAGCGAGTCAGACCGCGAGGCGGCGCTCAACTGCGTCGATGTTCTGTGGGAAGCAGCCCGTGCCCCGGCAGACAGCGTGCAGGAGGATGCTGCGCGGCTGGATTGGTTGCTACTGCGTATCTCAGGCGCAGAGTTCCGGCGTCTCGGTGTCCACTATTCCGGCAACGCCAGACGTGCTGACGTGGACGCAGCCCGCAAGCAAGGAGAAACCAAATGACTGAACCAACGCAACCGACACCTACAGATGCAGATCTGGATGGGCTGATCTCCACCTATCTCAAGCGTATGTATCCGCAAGACAACCAACCGCATTTTGAGCGGGCAATCATGCGCGCAGTCCTTGCCAAGTGGGGCACACCTGCAGGGGCGGGAGCGCCGGTGGCGCCGGACTTCTACACCGCCTGTGCTTGGTATGAGGGTGGCGGTGAGGCTGGCTGGATACCACTTCCAGGCTACAGCAATGAGACAGAGCATGGCGTGAGGCACCTAGTTCTGGAGGCCGCTCGCAAGGAGGGCTACAAGGGGACGGTGGCTGGTCGCCTACTTGCGCTGGGCTGGGAGATTCGCCCTGTTTACCTCACCCCGCAGCCCACCCAGGCGCAGGCCGGGGCGGTGCCGCTGACGGATGAGCAGATCCGGGCGATGCTCAACAAGCACCCGCCTGAAGACGTGTGCGGCTGGAGCTATCGCATGGGCATAGATGATGCCGAGCTACATCACGGCATCAAGAGGCCAGCATGTTGAATGACTGGGCAAAGATGAACCGCATGGTTCGTATCACCCACGAACCTACTGGTGTCACCGCTGTAGCCAGTGAATACCGCTCTCAGCATCGCAACCGTGATGCCGCCTACGCACAACTCAGGTCAAAGGTGGCAGTCGGCTCTGTGTTCCCACTTCCACTGCGGGTCACCTACGAGTTCCCGGATGGTGAGCCGTGTCCGGATGACATCAACAAGCACAGGCAAGGAGGCCAGCATGGCACTGAGTGAACTCGACATGATGAATCTTTGGGCGAAGCAACTGACAGGCTACAAGTCACAATGGGGGCGACTGTTTGGATTTGGGTATGCCGTCGAAGCCGAAGTGCGCAAGAGCGACGATGTGCTGATTCGGCGCCTGGTGGAGGCGTTGGTCGATCTTGTGGAGGCGGGAGAGGACGCATGGGGTGATGAAAGACCTTGTGTTCGCATCGGGAAAGAGGAAATCACAGCTGCCCTCGCAAGACTACAAAACCAATCATGAAACAACCTGACGTATTCCTTTTGCGCCGCAATGGTGCCCTCATTGCCGTGTTCTCTACAGAGGACAAGGCAGTTACCTACATGAAAACCAAGCGCAAGAATGGAGAATTTTGGCGCATTGGACAGAAAGAAGTGCAATGACAACAAAAATTGAACGGGCATCGCCCCTCGCGGGCCACGCATTCCGCCCAAGCCGCGTGAGCGACATGAGCCCGTCGAAGTGCGCGTCGAAACGCTCCCAGTGCCTGAACGCCCATACAAGACGACCTTCATAGGCGCCAACCCCTGGGGAGTTTGAGATGAAGAAGAGCCTGCCCAAGGGCTGGGCGATGCACGCCTACGACGACGAGATTCTTTGGTGGAACGGGGTTTCTGTAGAGCATGACGCCCCGGTGGTCGTCGCCAAAACCCCATTCGTACCCGGCTTCTTCGTCGCCAAGCTCGTCGGGCACAACGACGACACAGACAACTGCGCCTACCCCATCGCCGGCCCGTTCAGATCACTCCACGCTGCTATCGCAGCTATAGCACTCATATCATGACTACCAACGCCCAAGCCGCCCACAAGCTCACTGTCGCCCGCTCGCAACTCATTCTCAGCCAACCATTCTTCGGAATGCTGGCGCTGCGGCTCCGTCTGGTCGAGCGCGCCGGCATCAAGACGCTCGCCGTTGACGGCAAGAATGTCTTCTACAACCCTGACTTCGTGCTCGGCCTGACCGACACACTGTGCCGAAGCGCGATGGCCCACGAAGTCATGCACTGTGTGTTCGACCACATCACACGCTGCGGCAGCCGCGAGCCGAAGAAATGGAACTACGCTGGCGACTATGTCATCAACCAGCTCCTGTCCGACGCGAATTTCGAGATTGGTGAGGGCTGGCTGCTCGATGCCCGCTACAAGGGCATGCACGCCGACCAGGTCTACGCACTGCTTCCCGACGACCCTGAAGGCGACGGCAGTAGCGGCCAGGGCCCACTCGACGAGATGATGCCCGGCGACGCCTCCAGCACCGCAGCCGACGCCACCGAGTGGAAGATCGCCACGATCCAGGCTGTTGCAGCCGCCAAGGCTGTAGGCAAATTGCCTGGTTCACTCCAGCGCTTCGTCGAAGACTCGACCCGGCCCCAGGTCGACTGGCGCGACCGTCTGCGCCAGTTCGTCACGCAGACCAACAAGGACGATTACAGCTGGGCCCGACCCAACCGCCGCTATCTCAGCGCCGGTCTGTATCTGTCTGGCCTGTACAGCGAGAACATGGGGCCCGTTGTGGTCGGTATCGACACATCCGGCTCCATCGACGATAAGACTCTGCAGACCTTCGGTGGCGAGATCCGCGCGCTCGTGCAGGCTGTACGCCCGTCCGAAGTCCACATCGTCTACTGCGACGCCGAAGTGAACCACGTCGATGTTTTCTCGCCCTACGACGACATGAAGTTCGCCCCGCACGGCGGTGGCGGCACGGCGTTCAAGCCGGTATTCGACTACGTGACCGAGAAGAACCTCAAGCCCGAGTGCCTGGTGTATTTGAGTGATCTTTATGGCGATCACCACTTCACCCCACCCGACTTCCCCACCCTGTGGTGCTGCACGACGAACGAGACCGCGTCGTTCGGTGACACGATTCGCATTGAGGTATAGTCGTTCATCTTTGGACGACATGAAGAAGACAACATGACAATTTCAAGCTGGTCACACTCCAAGCTCGGCGACTTCGAGAAGTGCAAGTTCCTCTGCTGGCTCAAACATGACCAGAAGATCCCAGAGCCCGAACGACCGTTACCACCCGGCCGGTCGGAGCACGCCAATGATCGCGGCACGCGCATCCACACGTCCTGCGAGCTCTACATCAACGGCACGAACAACGAACTCGCGCCAGAAGCCGAGAAATATTTTGGCTTTCAGATCGAACTTCTTCGTTCGATGCACAAAGATGGTCTCGTAAGCCTGGAAGGCGAGTGGGCCATGAACCGCAACTGGGAGCCCTGCGGCTGGAACGGCGATTGGATCGAATCCGACGACCTGCAGCACACCGGCACCGCCCGTAAGCTGCCCGAGCGTGGCCGCGAAGGCGACATCATCAAGGTCGGCAAGAAGGTCTTCGCGTGGGTGCCCGCCTGGCTGCGCCTGAAGCTCGACGCGATGGTCATGCACGACGAGCGCACAGCCACCGTCATCGACTTCAAGTCCGGGCGCAAGTTCGGCAACGAAGTCAAGCACGCCGAGCAGCTGCAGCTGTACCAGCTGGTCACGTTCTTGCGCTACCCCAAGCTCGAGACTGTGTTTGCCGAGCTGTGGTACCTGGACCAGAAGGAAGGCGAGAACCTTACCTCTCAGAAGTTCATGCGCAGCCAAGGCCTGCGCTTCAAGCCTCGCTTCCACCAGCGCGGTGACGCACTCACGACATGCGACACCTGGCCGGCCAACCCTTCCCGCTTCACCTGCCAATGGTGCCAGTACGGCCCCTGGAACGGTGGGCAATGTCAAGTAGGTGTGAGATGACCAAAGCCTTCGCACATCAGCTCAAGTCCCTCAAACACGACCTCACCACTGACGTCGTGTTCGACACCAGCGACCCCGGCACTGGCAAGACATTCGTCGCCATCAAAGCCTTCGAGCGCCGGCGCAAGAAAAAGACCGGCTGCGCTCTCATCCTCGCGCCAAAGTCCCTGCTGCGCAGCACCTGGGCGGCCGACTTCAAGAAGTTCGCCCCCGCACTCAAAGTCGTGGTGGCTACGGCTGACGTGCGCGCCTCGACATTCGACCAGGACGCCGACGCCTATGTCACCAACACTGACGCCGTCAAGTGGCTGGCCAAGCAGCCCAAGGCGTTCTTCAAGCGCTTCGACACACTCATTGTTGATGAGTCCAGCGCCTACAAGCACGCCACCAGTCTGCGCAGCAAAGCGGTTGCCAAGATCGCCAGCTACTTCAAATACAAGCGAGCGATGACCGGCACGCCCAACGGCCGCTCGATCACGGACGTGTGGCACCAGGTCATGCTGCTCGATGGCGGCCACCGCCTGGGCCGGTCGTTCTTCGCCTTCCGCAACAGCGTGTGCGTGCCTACCCAGGTCGGCCGCAACGACAAAGCAATTCGTTGGGACGACAAGGACGGCGCGGAAGAGGCCGTGTTCGGTCTGCTCAGCGACATCGTCATCCGCCACAAGTTCGAGGACTGCGTCGACATCCCGGCCAACCACCGGTACACGATGAGCTACGAGCTGACGGCCAAGCAGCGCAAGGCCTACGACCAGATGGAGCAGACGCAGATGCTCTGGCTCAAAGGCAAGGAACCATCTGTCATCGCCGTCAACGCTGCCGTGGTGGCCAACAAGCTGCTGCAGGTCGCTTCAGGTGCCGTGTACGGTACAGGCCCGGACCCCGTCATTGTCGACGACGGGCGCTACAAGATGGTGCTTGACCTGGTCGAAGAGCGCAAGCACAGCCTGGTGTTCTTCCACTGGAAGCATCAGCGCGATGCCCTAGCAGCCGAAGCCGACAAGCGGGGCATTGAGTTCTGCGTCATTGACGGCTCAGTGAATGAACATGAACGCGACCGCCTCGTTACTGCCTACCAGGCAGGGCGCTACCAAGTCATGTTCGCGCACCCCCGCTCCGCAGCCCACGGCCTCACGCTCACGCGCGGCACGGCCACGATCTGGGCCTCACCGACCTATGACCTGGAGCTGTTTGAGCAAGGCTCCAAGCGCCAGCACCGCATGGGCCAGACGCAGAAAACCGAGACCATCACGGTCCTCGCACCCGGCACGATTGACGAGCGGGTGTACGAGATCCTGCAGAAGAAGAACGCCCGCATGTCCAACCTTCTCGACCTGTTCGCTACGCTATGAAATTCTCTGACATCTTCCGCAAGCCCTCCGCGCGCACATTGGCCCAGGTCGAGCTCGAGGAGGCCCAGCGCCAGCTCCTGCTGGCCCAAAGCAGCGCCGAGTACGCTGCTGCCATGGCGCAGTACCACCAAGAGCGCATCACCCGACTGCGGGCCATGCTGAATGAGGTTGCGTGATGGGTTGGGCATCCGCTGTCCGTAAACCTACGGCCCAGACCAAGGTCGCCGCTGCCGTCAAGATCGTTTCTCGTCCGCAGATCGAGACGGCAGACGTCGACTGGGACCGGCTGGTCTCGCTTGACTTCGAAACTTTCTATGACGCCGACTACACGCTCTCCAAGTTGTCCACGTCCGAGTACGTGCGCGACGAGCGCTTTGAAGCGTCGATGGTCGGCATCAAGATCGGCAACAAAAAGACCAAGGTGGTGCCCCACAGCAAGATCGCCGCCGAGCTGGCCGCGATCAACTGGGAGACGCACAGCGTGCTGTGCCACAACATCCAGTTCGACGGCTTCATCCTGAGCCACCACTACGGTGTCTTCCCCAAGCGCTACTACTGCACCCTGGGCATGGCCCGGGGGCTGCACAGCAACGAAATTGGCGCAGGCCTGCACGACGTGTCGGTCTTTTACGGCGGCAAGGGCAAGATCGACGGCGGCGTCGAGGGCATGAAAGGCGTGCGCTTCAAGGAGCTTTTCGCCAACAAGCCCCTGTGGAAGCGCTCCGCCGAGTACTGCGCCAACGACGTCGACGAAACGTTCCGCATCTTCTGCGCCATGCACCCGCTGTTCCCGGCCAAGGAGATGGACCTGATCCACATGACGGCGCGCATGTTCTGCGCTCCGGTCCTGAAGATCGACATCCCGCGCGTCCAGACCGAGTACGAACGCGAGGTCACGCGCCGCGAAGAGCTGCTGCTGAACTTGCTGAACCCCCGTGACTACGACGATGTCCTCGACGGCAAAGACAAGAAGCTCGAAGGCAAAGAGCGCGACATGCGCATTGTCAAGAAAGTCGTCGGTAGCAACGAGCGCTTCGTTGCGCTGTTCGAAGCCCTCGGCATTGCACGCGATCAGCTGCCCCGCAAGCTGAGCCCCGCCTGGATGAAGAAAAACCAGGCCGAGCGCGAGGAAGCCATCGACAGCAAGTGGGCCTTTGCCTTCGCCAAGGATGACCTGGACTTCGTCAGCATGCCCGATCGGGTGTGGGGGTACTTCCCTCACCTCGACCCGGCCAACCCCAAAGACGTCCTGGAAGCAGCTGAGCTGTCCGAGAAGCTCCAGCAGCTGATCGACACGCGCATCGCGGTCAAGTCCACGATCAATATTACCCGGGCCGAGCGCTTCCTGAAGGCCGGCGCCAACGGTATGGCATTGCCTGTGGGCTATGCGTACTATCGCGCCCACACAGGCCGTTGGGGCGGCAACAACAAGATGAACATGCAGAACCTCACCCGTGGTGGTGAGCTGCGCCTGTCCATCCTGGCCGACAAGGGCCACCAGATCGCTGTGGCCGACTCAGGCCAGATCGAAGCTCGCGTGAACGCGTGGCTGTGGGATCAGTTCGACCTTCTGGATGCGTTCCGCGACAAGCGTGACGTGTACAGCGAGTTCGCTACAGACATCTACGGCCGCAAGATCACGAAGGAAGATAAGAACGACCGCCACGTAGGCAAGGTCTGCTTGGCTGGGGACACGCGCGTATTCACAAACCGTGGTCTTTTATCTATAACAGATGTAAAACCGACGGATTTACTATGGGACGGCCTCGAATGGGTAAAACACGACGGACTGATCTACCAGGGGTACAAGCCAGTACAAAAGCACCGGGGGCTGAGTGCGACCGGGGACCACGAAATTCTGACGGCACGTGGGTGGCAGGAGTGGCGCGAGGTCCGTACAAACCCTTCCCTATTCCAGTCGGCGCTATCTTTGGCGAACTCACCGTCGTGCGCTGGGAACCCTATGTCCGCGCCGATGGCAAGCTCGAAGGCCACCGGCCTGTTTGCCGCTGTACGTGCGGCAACGAGTCCCCTGTGGCCGCGGGCAACCTACGTGCTGGCCGTTCCACGCGCTGCAACGTGTGCGCCAAGCGCGCTTCCGCTGTCAAACGGTACCGGGTCTACAAGCACGCCATGGCGGATGACGACCACCGGGCGCGGCTACTCAACCGCCTTTCGTCTGCTATCAGTCGGTGCAGCAACCCGCGCAACGCATCGTATAAGCACTATGGCGAACGCGGCATTGTCGTCTGGGATGGTTGGCGCAACGACCGAGCATCATTTTTGGTGTACGTGCAAACGCTTCCTGGCTGGGACGACCCGTCTCTGGAGTTTGATAGGGTCGACAACGACGACAGCTACCGACCCGGCAATGTCCGGTTTGCAACCAAGTCTGTCAACACTGGCAACAAGCGCAAGGTCGAAAACCTGGAGCGGCGCATCCGCGAACTCGAAGACGAGAACGCACGTCTACGATCTCGCAAACGCCGGACCTCGTAGTCGCTTCACAGTCATGACCGATGACGGCCCCGTCATCGTCCATAACTGCGTTCTCGGGTTGGGCTATCAGATGGGCGCACCGAAGCTCCAGATGACTCTGGCCAAGGGTGCCCTGGGCGGCCCCAAGATCGCGCTGTCCATCGACCAGTGCCAGCACATCGTCAACACTTACCGGCGCAAGTATTACGCCATCAAACAGGGCTGGGATCGCAGCAAGGACTTCATCGAACACATGTCCAACCCGGACCTCGAGCCCATCCAGTACAAGTGTCTGGAGATCGGCTTCGAGTACATCCGCCTGCCCAACGGCATGTGTCTCAAGTACCCCGACCTGCGCATGGCCAAGGGCGAAAAAGGCTGGGACGAGTGGAGCTACCAGTCAGGCGACATCCGCAAAAAGATCTACGGCGGCCTGCTGTGCGAAAACTTGGTGCAGGCCCTGGCCCGCATCATCGTCGCAGAGCAGATGCTGATGATCGACACGAAGTACCCCGTCGTGATGACGACACACGACGAAGCCGTCACGCACCCAAAGACGAAGGACGCAGCCAAGTGCTACGCCTTCATGGAGAAGTGCATGACGACTCCGCTGTGGTGGTGCCCAGAAATCCCGCTCGCTGCTGAAGGCGGATTCGCGGAAAATTACAGTAAGTAGCCTTAATAGTGTAGTAAAGGAACCCCCATGACCGCACTCGAAGACCCCCGGTGGCTGGCGCTTAGCAAAGAGCGCCGTGACGCCCTGCTCGAGAAACACCGCGACATCAACGTCTTCGATGAATGGTGGGACAGTGTCTACGAGATGTTCGTCGAGGACTGCGCCGAAAAGGGCATCGAGGTCGACACCCACACCATCAGGACCGTGGGCGGCAAACAGGCTCAGCGCCATTCGATCTATTTCTCCGGCTTCTGGAGCCAGGGCGACGGCGCATGCTTCGACGGCAGAGTCAACAACTGGATCAAATTCTTCGAGGCTATGAAGCGCCCCGATCTGGTTACGTTGTACCAGAAGACCGATGAGGGCCTTACACTGGCCTGGTCCCATGAAGGCCGCTACTACCACGCAAACTGTGTCTCGTTCTCCAGCGAGCTGTGCCTCGACAACCCGCACGACGACGATGAGGACCCCTTGCTACATGCCGCTTGGAACATAGCGTACGAAGAAGGGTACGTTTTCGACAAGCTCGAGGAGACCTTTGCCGAGTTCGTCCGCGACCTCATGCACGACCTCTACATCTTGCTCGAAGAAGAACACGACTACCTGACCAGCGATGAGGCTATCGCCGAGTACATCCTGGGCCATTGCGAAGAAGAGCTCGTCGAGGAAGACGACGAAGAAGAGCTTTCGCTCGAACATTGATCTTTTATCTATCTTAGATCAGTGATATGATTCACACCACCAAAGAGGACGAAATGCCTACAGCCACTGTAAGCCCCAAAGCAAAGAAGCCGGTGAAAGCCACGCCCGGCGCCATGATCGACTCGATGTGGGAGCTGCGCGAGAAGAAGCGCAAGCTCGAAGCATCGATCAAAGATCTCGATGGTCAGCTGGCTGACATCGAGTCCAAGCTCATGGAAGACATGGAGGCCAACGGCATCGACAAGATGACCGGCAAGGCCGCCGGCGTCTCCATCAGCACGTCCACAGTCGCCAACGTCGAAGACTGGGACGCGTTCCTGGCCTGGGTCTACAAGACCAAGAACGGTCACCTCCTGCAACGCCGCGTCTCCGACCCTGCGTGGCGCGAAATGGTCGAGCTCAAGGGCGTCGTCCCCGGCACCCAGCCGTTCACCAAGAAGCGCTTAAATCTGCGCGCCCTGTCCTAACCCCACCACTGAAAGTACCTATGGCCACCGCCAAGAAAACCCCCAGCACTGCCGTTGCAGTCAAGAAACCCGTCAGCTCCGCTGTTGTCTCCATCCAGGAGCAACTCAAGGCCCAGGTCGCCGCCATGGCCGGCAAGATCGCCCCTCCTTCGGGCATCAACATCCGCATCACGCAGGACAAGAAATTCCAGCTGCCCGACGGCTCCAAAGTCGAAGGCCCGCTGGATTTGGTGATTGTTGATTTCGTTTCTCGCAATACGTTCTACGAAGGAACGTACGATCCGAACAACATCACCCCGCCCGCCTGTTTCGCCATCCATCCCGAGCCCAAGCAGATGACGCCCAGCGACAACAGCCCGATCAAGCAGAGCGACGACTGCGCCAGCTGCCCCATGAACCAGTTCGGTTCGTCTGGCAAGGGCAAGGCCTGCAAGAACGGTCGCGTGCTGGCCGTGCTGCCGCCCGACGCCGACGCAGACACCCCGCTGTGGCTGCTGCAGGTCTCGCCTACTGCGCTCAAGGGCTTCGACGGCTTCGTCGGCTCCGTGGCCCGCACGTTCCAGATGCCGCCCATTGCCGTGGTCGCCTCGGTGGACTTCAACCCCAACGAGACCTATGCGTCGCTCACGTTCGGCGACCCCCGCCCGAACGAGAACGTGGCCGTGCATTTCGCACGCCAGGGCGAGGCCAAGGAGCTGCTGATGGTCGAGCCCGACGTCTCCGGTTTCGGCCAGGAAGCCGCCAAACCTGCGCGCGCACCCGCCCGCCCTGCAGCGCGCAAGCCTGCAGTGGCTGGCCGCCGCTAAGGAGCACCCGTGGCAGTTCGCAAATGGTATCTGGACCGCGCTCTGGCTTCGTACCCGAGCTTGAAGGCTGTCATCGGCGAGCTGACGCTGGAAGAAGTAATTGCCGCTCTCGATCTTGAGAGCAGCACTTTGCGCCGGAGGTCGCTGATCGACCGGCTGGTTTCCCGAGCCGTCCGGCTCAACGAAGTTTCATTCAATCGCCAACTCAAGGAGAAATACCACCATGGCTAAAGCAATCAAGACCCTGTCCAAAGCTGAACTCAAGGACGCCAAGACCAACCTCAAGGCCGCCCTGGGCGTCGTGAACGCCGAGCACGGCAAGTTCGTGTCGGACCACAAGGCTGCGGAGAAGGCCCTGGCAGCCGCCAAGAAGGAAGCCGACAAGGCCATCGCCGTCGCACAGAAGGCCGTGGACGCTGCCGGTAAGAAGCTGGAAAAGGCCACTGCCGCTGCCGACAAGGGCCGCGCCAAGATCAACGCCCAGCTGGCCGCCCTCGAGCCTGCGGCCGAAGCCGCAACTGCCTGATTCGGTACTTCGCAGTGCCCTTCCCTGCGCCGAAAGGCGCAGGGTTTTTTACACCTAGATGATTGGACCGCGCAGACATGAAGCACATCATGATTGATTTGGAGACACTCGGCACCCGCGCGGATGCCGTGATTCTCAGCCTCGGTGCCGTGAAGTTCGACCTGACTTCCGGCAAGATCGACGACCAGGGCTTCTACGCATCGATTTCCATCGACAGCAACCAGGAACTCGGCCGTCATATTCAGGAAGACACGCTGCTGTGGTGGCTCAAGCAAGACATTGCTGCCCAGTCTGTGTTCCATGAAGACAAGACCACCCTGCCGCAGGCACTCGAAGATTTCAGCGACTGGGTCGGCACTGACGACTACGAAGTCTGGAGTAACGGCGCTGACTTCGACATCCCCATGCTGGCCCACGCATATGCGCAGATCCAGATGGAAATCCCCTGGAAGTTCTGGGCCAGCAACTGCTTCCGCACCTACAAGAAACTGCCCGGGGCCAAAGCCCTTGCCCAAACCGTTCCGTCCGCCGGCGTGAAGCACAACGCCCTGGCCGACGCTGTCCATCAGGCCCAGGTCCTGCACGCCATCCACACGGGTATCTTCGGCAAGGCCGCTGCAACCAACAACCCCTTCAAACCGAAAGCAAAGACATGAGCGCACTCGACACCCAGATTGGCGGCAACCACTACAAAAACATGCCCATCCAACCGATGCAGTACAGCATGGCGAATGAGCTGGACGCATGCCAGCACACCATCATCAAGTACGTGACCCGCTTCCGTGAGAAGGGCGGCATCCAGGATCTGGAAAAGGCCAAGCACGTCATCGACATGCTGATCGAGTTTGAGCAGAACGGAGTGAAGCCGGCCCCCGCCCAAAAACCGTTCGACTTCGACGCGAAGCTGAATGAAACGCTGAAGGACAGCGCAGAAGCAGCAAACACCAAGAAGCCCCTCGACTTCGGCGCGATGCTGCGTGACGCGATCGAAGCGGCCGAAGCGGCTGAAGCCGCCAAGGCGGCCATGCCAGCCGGGCCTTACGACTGCCCCTGCGCCGCATGTACGCTGCGCCGCAAACTGAGCGCCATGTTCCCTGATGCTGAGATCGACGTCACGTTCCTGTCGGAAGACACTGGGCGCGCTGACTGATGCCCAAAGGACCCGAGAACACCTTCATCAGCAGTGTGCACAAGCACCTGCCTGCCGGGCTTTACCGCATGAAAAACCACAACGCCTATGTCGGCGGCATCGCCGATGTCTGGTACAGCGGTGTGCGCGACCTCTGGGTCGAATACAAATTCATCGTGGTGCCCAAGCGCCCAGACACCGCCATCGACCTCCTCACCGGAAAGAACCCGGCGATCTCGTACCTGCAGCAAGAATGGCTGCGCTCACGGCACGGGGAGGGTCGCTCTGTCGGCGTGATCGTCGGGTCCAAGGACGGCGGGGTCTGGCTCCCAGGTACATCCTGGGACCAGCCCTTCGCCACAAAAGATTTTCTTCGGCATCTCATGTCGAGGAAAGAGTTGGCTGACACAATACTGAAAGAAGTCCATCATCATGGATGAGAACTTTGTGGAGCAGGCCGAACGGCTTGCAGAATCCGAGGTTCAGGCCGGAATCGCCCGCGCCCGGATCAAAGACACCCCACCGCCGGATTTCGACGGTGACTGCGCATGCGGGGAAGCCATACCGCCCGAACGGGTCGGCCTTGGCTACCATCGCTGCATCCGCTGCCAGACCCTACTCGAACGAAGAGGAGGCGTCGGCAAATCAAGATAGAGGAGTGAATAAACCATGACCCCTGAAGGCCACAACGAGCTTCTACCCGCCATCGAGGCGGTGCTAAGAACCGCTACCGAGCCGCTAGATTGTAACCAGCTGTTTGACATGCAGTCGATCAGGGCCGTCGCCCCGTCGGCCAATCGCGTCTCGGATTACCTGGGCATCCTCTTTCGCAAGGGGAAAGTCAGTCGGGTGGCCAACGAACGCAGCGACACCGTCGCCGGTCGTGCCCGCTGGGCCTACGTCTGGAAGAACAAGGAGTTGCCGGCATGGAAGCACCCCAAAGAGGTCATCGACTACAAGCCCAAGGCGATCCTCGACCGCCCGAGTATCTACATCACGGAGGACGGAGACAACATCAACATCGAGTTGCCTCACCTGTCCATCGTGATAAAGAAAAAGAACTAGTCGACGGCCCGCTTCGGCGGGCTTTCTTCGGACCAAAAATCTTTCATCTATGTTCGATCTTCTAACGAACCAAGAGTCGGCCCACGCGGCGGCTCTCGGCTGGAACCTGTGCCCTGTCTATGACATGGACAAGGCCCGCTGGGCGCTAGAAGCCCTGCCGACGGACCACCCCGCGTCGAGCGCTGTCGCCGCGCAGGCCCGTATCTACAACCTGGCCCTCAGTGGTGATGCCGTGGCGGTCAAGACGCTGCAGCTCATCGTGCGCTCCCACCAACCTGCCCCACCCGCCAAGAAAGCCCGCAAGAAATGACCATCAAGCCCCAGCTCGCCGAAGACGCAATCCTCGACCAAGTCAAGTTCCCCTGCATCGTGCAACCCAAGATCGACGGCGTACGTGCCTTGAATCTTCGGGGCACGCTCACGGGGCGCAGCCTCAAAGAGTTCGATGGCTTCGGCATCACCGAACGTTTCAGCGGCGACCAATACCTGGGGCTGGACGGCGAGATGATTCTGGGCTCCAAACCAAACTGCACCGATCGCCTGTGCAGCCTGACCACGGGCGCGATGGGTCGGTTCAAGGGCGTGGACGCCATGCCCGACCTGCAGTGGAACGTGTTTGACCTGGTGCTCAGCGTGACGGTAAACCTCCCTTACGAAGAACGCTACCGGCTCCTGGCCCGGCATGTCGACCAGCTGCACGACGAGCGCGTCAAGCTCGTGCCGATGTACGTGGTGGACAACACCAAGCACCTCGAACACAACATCAGCGAGTTCTTCGCTGCGGGCTACGAAGGCACCATCATCCGCAACCCAAACGCGCCCTACAAGTCTGGCCGGGCCACGCAGAAGGGCCAGGAACTGTGGCGCGTCAAGCCCTGGGCCGACGCTGAGATCCTCGTCACCGGCGTGAGCGAGGGCGAGGTCAATACCAATGAAGCCAAGACCAACGCGCTGGGCCGCACCGAGCGCTCGTCGGCCAAGGCTGGCATGGTGAACAACGGCCAGATTGGCTCGATCCAGGGCGTGCTGCTGGCCGACTTCCACGACCCCTTCACCGGCAAGCTGCTGTTTGCCAAGGGCCTGCCAATCACCGTGGGCAGCGGCGAGATGACCGTGAATGAGGCCGAGTATTACTTCAAGAACCAGAAGGAAATCATCGGCCACGTCGTCAAGTTCAAGCACATGACACACGGCGTCAAAGACTTACCGCGGTTCCCGACCTACATGTCCCATCGCCTGCCGCAAGACATGTCATGAAGCACTGCAGGACCATCATCAAGCGGCTCAAGGACGAGATCCCCGGACTGCAGATCGCGCTCCTGCGCCAACGCACACACCAGGTCTACGAGCTGCGGCTCGGCGACAAAGTACGCCACCTCACCATGAGCGTGTCGCCCAAGAACTACGACCGCGCCATTGAGCTGACGGTCAAGGCAGCAAAGCAACTGCTGAATTCAGCCAGATGAACGAATTGCCATACATCGCCGGTGACGCTGTCTACCGGTACCCGGCGGCGGGTGATGAGCCCGCCGTACCCGGCGCCAAGAGTCTCATCCTCACCCAAGGTGGCGTTTGCGTCATCGGAACGTGGGGCGATGACGCCGTTGCCTGGGCGCCCCTGCCCAGGCGCAACCACACCAAAGAGGAACAGATCCGTGCTCTCCAACATTCAGCTTCTTGAGCAGCTTGCGCTGCAGCACAAGATGAACGCCACTGTGAACCCTGACTGGGTGCGCGCCAAATACAACTGGACCCGGGCCGTCATGGTCGAGGCCGTCGAAGCCCTCGACCACCTTGGCTGGAAGTGGTGGAAGGCCAAGCCCGTTGCGGATGAGAGCCAGTTCCGGCTGGAGCTGGTGGACATCTGGCACTTCATCCTGTCCAACGAACTGGTCCACACCGAAGGCGATCCGCACGAAGCGGCGGCAAACCTGCGCGCCGCATCCCGCCAGCCTACCTACGCCATCACGGCGTCGGCCGGCACGGTGGACCTGCGCGAGCTTGCCGCCCGCGACTTGCTGCACGTCCTGATCGGGGCCGCTGCCTTTGGCGACGTCCACCTGACAGCATTCACCCTGCTGCTGGCCCGCGCAGACATGACCTGGGATGACCTGCACAAGAGCTACATCGCCAAGAACGTCCTGAACCTGTTCCGCCAGGCGCACGGCTACAAGGACGGCAGCTACATCAAGGAATGGGACGGCCGCGAGGACAACGAGGTCCTGTCCGAGATGGTCGCCCTCGACCCCCAGCTCACCCCCGACGAACTCATGGCCCGCCTGCGCGCCGTGTACGTCCAATTCCAGCCCGCCATCCAGGAAGCATCCGCATGAAGCTCTACAAGATTGCTGCCACAGGCAACCCCGGCTCTACCACCCCCGACACTGAGACCCACTGGGTCGGTTCACAGGCCGACGCGGCCTCGCGCCGCAAACAGCTCAACGCTGACGGCTTCAAGCGCGCGGACATCGAGACCCACGAAGTCGACGTCCCGACTGACAAGGCGGGCCTGCTGGCCTGGCTGAACGCGAACGTGTAATGACCGCACCGCGCTCGCTTGGCCTCATCGAGGCCGCCGCCCTGCTGCGTGTTCACAAGAACACGCTGGCAGCGCGTGCGCGAGCGCGGGTCATTCCCGGCGCAAAGATTGGTAAAGAGTGGGCTTTCCTGGAGGCCGACCTGGTGGCCTACATGCGGGCCCAGTACCAGGAGCCCCTATGCCCCTCTATAAGCAAGCTGGAACCGACATCTGGTCGGTCAACATTTCCGTCCCGGGTCACCCACGGGTACGTCGATCAACTGGAACGGCTGATCGCCTCGAAGCGCAGCGCATCCACGACGAGATCAAAGCGGGCCTCTGGTCTGCCCCCAAGCTGAAAGGCAAGACCTGGGGCGACGCCGTCGTCCACTGGTGCAAGCTGGCGGATCGCTCCGAATCTGATCTGCTGAGCCTGGCCAAGTTCGGCCGCAACTACAAGGACCGCGCGCTGCAGGACGTGACCCGCGAGAGCATCGTCGCCGCGCTGGCCTTCTGCCGCACACCCGCCACGTTCAACCGCTACCGCAATACTATCGCGGCCATCCTGCATGCGGCCCAAGCCGAGGGCTGGCTGCGCGACGTGCCCAAGCTGCCGGTGCGCGACGTGCAGGCAAAGCCCCGCGAGTGGATCACCCCGGAGCAGTGGGGCAAGCTGTATGTGCAGCTGCCCCAGCACCAGCGAATGATGGCCACCTTCGCCATCGAGACCGGGCTTCGGCAGGCCAACGTCCTGGGCCTGACCTGGGACCGCGTGAGCATTGAGCGCGCTGTGGTCTGGATCGAGGCCCCGGACATGAAGGCCCGCCACGCCCTGGGCATCCCGCTCAACGACCGCGCCATTGAGGTGCTGAAGGCCGAGCTGGGCAAGCACGAGGTCTGGGTGTTCACGTTCCGTGGCAAGCCCATCAAAGAGATCAAGACGGCCTTTCAAGCGGCGTGCGTGCGCGCCGGGGTGGGCCAGACCGTCGATGGCCTGTACCAGGGCTTTACCTGGCACGGCCTTCGGCACACCTGGGCCACCTGGCACCTGCAGAACGGCACACCCCGTGACGTACTGCAGAAGCTGGGCGGCTGGGAAGACGAGCGCATGGTCCAGAACTATGCGCACCACTCGCCGGGCTACCTGGCGCAATTTGCTAACAACGTGAGGAAGAAATCATGAGCTTCAAACCATCTGTGAGCACCGACGGCGGCCAGACGTTCCACCAGAACGCTCTGGCCTTCGCCACGGAAGCCGAAGCCCTGGCCAATGCCAAGGACCTGTTCAACCGCTGGCTGTCCTGCACGGACTGCCGCGCCGTGGAGAGCGACGAGCCGGTGAACTACACGCTCAAGGACGGCGTGCTGGAGAGCGTCGGGGTGACGACATGACCGATACCAAAATCGACCTCCCGCCTGACGGCGTCTGCCCCTGCGGCAGCCACGACCTGGTGCTCGCCAGAGACCAGATCGAGTACACGCCCGTCTCGAAAGAAGGCGGTGCCTGGGACTACGGCGCGAGCTACGCAGAGCAGATGTACAGCGATGATCCCATGGGCAACGTGCGCCTGTTCTGCACAGCGTGCGGGCAGTATTTCAACGTGCCGGAGGAGCTGGAATGAAAACCACCGACCAACTCTACGAAGAGCTCCGCGCCGTGATCGACAACGGCAGCGAGTCGATGACCCACGAGGATGCGCTCGAACATGTGCGTGCGCTGCAGGCGGCCACGGAGGTTGTACATGGCCGGTACACCGTCCTGGTGCTGCGCCCGGACTGGATTGCTGACCCATACGGCCAGGACACCTACATGGCGCACGTCATGGCGGGCAGCGTTGAAACGGCCCAGATCGCCGCGCAGCGCGAAGCGTATCAATGCGACGCCTCTCCAGACGACGAGGGTTACGGCGACCCAGACTTCTGGTCCGACTACTTCGTGCTGGCGGTGTTCGAGGGGCACCTCAGCGACAAGCGGGTGACGGAATGAGCGCTCTGACACTCGAGCGCGCCCGAGAGCTGCTTTGCTATGACCCAACCACAGGGCTGTTGACTTGGAAGGTCAGGGCCGGCCCTCGCGCCCTGCAAGGCGGCGTCGCGGGGTACCTCGACAAGAAGGGCTACGTCTACGTAGGGCTGGACGGCAAGTATTACTTTGGGCATCGGGTGGCTTGGCTGCTGCACTTCGGCCGGTGGCCTGCGGGGCAGGTCGACCACTGGGATGAAGTAAAGAGCAACAACCGTATATCCAACCTCCGCGAAGTGACCTCGGTCGAGAATATGCACAACCAGCGCCAAGCCAGGAAACACAACCGGCTCGGGCTGCGTGGTGTCTCGAAGAACCACACCAAGTTCCAGGCTGAGATCCTCGCCGACGGAAAGCGTATCTACCTCGGGGTGTTCGACACACCCCTCGAAGCGCACGCGGCATATCTCGCCGCCAAGAAACAGTACCACCCGACCAGCGCACGCTGATTGAGCCAACCACCAAGAAACCCGCCACTCGGCGGGTTTTCTGCTTTCTGGACCTACAAATGGAACACACCTACCACTTCACGCGAGTGAGCGGTAATGCGAAATGTGGCCCGATCCCTGTGACCACCACCAGCGCCGACAGCTGCCCACCCACCTGCAGCTTCAAGGGCAACGGCTGCTACGCCGAGTCCGGCCCGCTTGCCCTGCACTGGAAGGCCGTCAACAGCGGCAAGCGCGGCGGCACGCTCGATGAGATGTGCGCCAAGGTCGCCGCCCTGCCCCGACATCAGCTCTGGAGGCACAACCAGGCTGGGGACCTACCGGTGAGCGCGCCGGGGCGCATCCACTACGCCTCTGTGCGCCAGATCATCGCCGCCAACAAAGGGCGTCGTGGGTTCACTTACACCCACCACAAGCCCACGGCGGCCAACCGCGCCATCGTGGCTGAGGCCAACAACCAGGGCTTCACGGTGAACTGGTCAGCCGAGACGCTGGAGCAGGCTGATGCGTACGCCGCCCTGGGCACGGGGCCAGTGGTGTGCGTGCTGCCTGCCGACCAGCTCACGCCCGTGCGCACACCGGGCGGGCGCCTCGTGACGGTGTGCCCTGCGGTCACCGGCAACACCGACTGCCTCAACTGCGGCATCTGCCAGCAGCGCGACCGCCAGGCTATCGTGGGCTTCCCTGCGCACGGCTCGGGCGCCAAGCGCGTGCAGAAGGTGTTCTTCATGCAGAAGGTCCCGACTATGTCCGAGGCTATGACAACATGACGCGTTATGACGTTGCTCTACGCGTTCTTTCAACGAACGGGCCAAGAAAAAAGGACTTAGCCGTTACAGCTAAGTCCTTGATTTCATTCAGTTTTTGGTCAGAAAACTGGTAGGCGCGATTGGACTCGAACCAACGACCCCCACCATGTCAAGGTGGTGCTCTAACCAGCTGAGCTACGCGCCTGTTTGTATTCGAGAGAGCGATTGTAGCAGTAAAAAACCGGGTTTTGGACACCTGCGAAAAATTGGTGAAACCTTCAGCCTGAGTGGCAGCACAGTCGGTCAGCGTCGCCGCGCCGAGCGCACGCCCGCCACGCTGGCGACAATCGCGAGCACCTTGTTGAGGCGGCCGGAGTCGGCGACTTCCACGGTGAAGGTCATCCATGCCGTGCCCTTGACCGACTGGGTCTGCACACCGATGACGTTGGTTTTCTCCCGCGCAAACACTTCCGAGATATCGCGCAACAAACCCTGACGGTCGGCGGCCTCCACCGCCACGTCGACGGGATACACGGCTGCACCCGCCGCGGATTTGGGCGTGCCCCATTCCACTTCGATCACCCGTTCGCTGCTGCGCGCCGCCATCTCCCGGAAGTTGCTGCAGTCTGCGCGGTGCACGCTCACGCCCTTGCCCCGGGTGACAAAGCCACGGATATTGTCGGGCGGCGCCGGTTTGCAGCACTTGGCCAGTTGCGTCATGAGCGAGTCGATCCCCACCACCAGCACGCCGCCCTTGGGGGCAGATTCGTTGGTGCGGGTCTTTTTCAGCAGCAGGTAATCGTCGGGTTGCAGCACCGGCTCGGGTGGGCGCAGAAGGGTTTCGATGCTGCGCAGTGAAAACTCGTCCTTGCCCACCACCTCGAACAGCGCGTCGGCCGACTTGAACCCCAGCTGCACCGCCAGGTCGTCCAGCTTCATGGCCGTCTTGCCTTCGCGCTGCAGCAGTTTTTCAACCGCCTCGCGACCCCGGGCCACCGTTTCGTGGGTGACCTGGGCGTTGAACCAGGCGCGCACCTTGGCCTTGGCCCGGTTGCTGATGAGGTAGCCCAATTCGGCATTGAGCCAGTCGCGCGAGGGGCGGCCTTCCTTGACGGTGACGATCTCCACGGTCTGGCCGTTCTGCAGCGGTGTGTTGAGCGGCACCATCACGCCGTCGACCTTTGCGCCGCGGCAGCGGTGGCCCAGGCTGGTGTGCACGCTGTAGGCAAAGTCCACGGGGGTGGCGCCCTGGGGCAGGTCCACCACGGCGGCCTCGGGGGTCAGCACGTAGATGCGATCTTCGAACAGGCCGCGGTTCTGCACGGTGCCGGCCAGATCGCGCTCCCACGCCAGCAACTGGCGCAGCACCGCGATCTTGGCGTCGTATTCGCCGCTGGCCGACACGCCCGCATAGCCCTTGCTGCCCGCCTCTTTGTAGGCCCAGTGCGCCGCCACACCGTGCTCGGCATGGTCGTGCATGGCCTGGGTGCGGATCTGGATTTCGATAGGTTTGCCGGCGGCGTCGCGCACGATGGTGTGCAGCGACTGGTAGCCATTGGGCTTGGGGCGCGCGATGTAGTCATCGAACTCCTCCACGATAGGCGTGAACTGCTCGTGCACCCAGCTCAGGGCTGCATAGCAGTCCTTGACCGACGGCACCACCACGCGCAAGGCCCGGATATCCAGCACCTGATCGAAGTTGAGCGACTTGCCGCGCATCTTCTTGACGATGCTGTAGATGTGCTTGGGCCGCCCCTGCACGCTGGCGCTGATGCTGCGCGCGCGCAGGTCGGACTCCAGCCGCGCGCGCAGCTGCTCCATATAAACCTCGCGCTCGCCGCGCTTTTCGTCGAGCAGGCGGGCAACCTCCTTGTAGGTCTCGGGCTCCAGAAAGCGGAACGACAGGTCCTCCAGCTCCCATTTCACCTGCCAGATGCCCAGCCGGTTGGCCAGCGGGGCAAACACCTGCAGCGATTCGCGCGCCAGGCTGGGCGACACCGGGGTTTTGCTGGCCGCATGAAAGCGCAGCGTCTGCAGACGCGACGCCAGGCGCAACATCACCACCCGCAGGTCGCGCGAAAAGGCCAGCAGCATTTTGCGCACGTTCTCGGTCTGCACCGCCGGGTCGTCCACCTGCTGGGCGCCACGCGCCTGCCGCTGCACGCGCATCAGATTGGTGGTCTCCACCGCCAGGGCCGCAAAGTTGTCGCCAAAGGCCTTGGCGATCACCTCGTGGGGCTTGGTCAGGTGCCCGCAGGCATACACCAGGTAGCTGGCTGCCTGCATGGCCTCTGACCCCCCAATGGCTTTGAGGATGGCGGCCACGGCGTCGGCATGGGCCAGGGTGTTCTCACCGGAATCGAGCGTCTCGCCCACCATGAGGGGCTCGGCAAAGGCGCGCGCGCGCGCCAGGGCATTGACCTGCTCAGGCAATGTGTGGGCCGTTGCGGCAATAAGTTGCGGCAATGTATCAGCCATAGGCGCATGCACCGCCGCCGACGGAGAGTGCGTTTTCATGCAGTCACCGTTTCTTGGGGGGCCAGCAAAAAGTCCATCACGGCCGTCACCTGGTCTTGCGCCATCAAGGTGGGCGCATGCCCCACGCCCTCGAACTCCACGAGTTTTGCCCTCGGCCCACGGCGCGTCATGGCCTGGGCGGTTTCTGGCGCCAGCAAGTCGGACTGCGTGCCGCGCAGCAGCAGCGTGCGCGCCTGGATGCGGTCATAGAGCTGCCACAGCTGCAGCGCACCTGCAGCAGAGGCCTCGGGTGTCATGGCCCCAAAAGCCTGCGCGATGGCGGGGTCGTAATGCAGCGCCAGGCCGCCACCCGGCAAGGCCCGCACCATGGGCCGCGACAGTTCCAGCCATTGCTCGGGGGTGTGCGGGCCAAAGCTCGACGAAATGGCCCACATGGCATCGGCCGCCTGCTGCAGCGAATCAAAGCGCACCGGCGCGCCCAGATACTGGCCGATGCGCTGCAGGGCCAGCCATTCGATGGCGGGCCCCACATCGTTGAGCACCAGCCGGCGCACCGGCACGGCCAGCGGCCACAGGCTGCCCACGGCAGCGGCAGACGTTGCAGCGGATGGGCGAGGTTCTTGGGGTTCATCGGGCACGCCCAGCCCCGGCTGGCCACACAGGGCCATGCCGATCAGCCCGCCCATGCTAGTGCCCACCCAGTCCAGCGTCTGCACCGGGGCCTGGCGCTGCAGTTGGCCCAGCAAAGCCAGCATGTCGGCCACGTATTGGGGAATCTGGTAGCCGGCGGGGTCGGCCAGCCAGTCGCTCTGGCCGCGGCCCACCACATCGGGGCAGATGACCCGGGCGTGGCGACCCAGCGTGCGCGCCAGGGTGTCGAAATCACGCCCCTGGCGCGAGAGGCCGTGCACGCACACCACCACATGCGGATGGGCCGGATTGCCGGTGCCGTTCCACTCCCAGTACGCCATGCGGTGCTGCGCTGGCGGGCTGGCCAACGCCCCACCGAAGGGGCCCGCCGCAGAGGCGGCGCCAGGGCACAGTACGTAGTTCAGCGTAGGTTCAATCATGGGTGTGGAATCTGGCGACAGCGTTCGATAATGGCTCCATTGCATCGTAATTCATTCGGAGAAACTCGCATGCTCAACGGCAAAACCGCACTCGTAACCGGCTCCACCAGTGGCATTGGTCTGGGCATCGCCAAGGCCCTGGCCCGCCAGGGCGCCAACATCGTGCTCAATGGTTTTGGCGACGCGGACGGCCCGCGCGCCGAGGTGCTGGCTGCCGGCCAGGCAGCAGGCGCCCAGGTGGCCTACCACGGCGCCGACATGAGCCGCGCGGCCGATATCGAGGACATGATGAAATACAGCGCCGCGCAGTTCGGGCGCGTGGACATCCTCGTGAACAACGCCGGCATCCAGCATGTGGCAAACATTGAAGACTTTCCCGCAGAGCGCTGGGACGCCATCATCGCCATCAACCTGACCAGCGCCTTTCACACTTCGCGCCTGGCCCTGCCCGCCATGCAGGCGGCCAACTGGGGTCGCATCATCAACGTGGCCTCGGTGCACGGACTGGTCGGCTCCGCGCAAAAATCGGCCTACGTGGCGGCCAAGCACGGCATCGTGGGCCTGACCAAGGTGACGGCGCTCGAAAATGCGACGTCTGGCGTCACCTGCAACGCCATGTGCCCCGGCTGGGTGCTGACGCCGCTGGTGCAAAAACAGGTGGACGCCAAGGCCGTAGAACACGGCATCTCGAACGAAGAAGCCACGCGGCAGCTGCTGGGCGAAAAAGAACCTTCCATGCAATTCACCACGCCCGACGAACTGGGCGAGCTGGCCGTGTTCTTCTGCTCCCCCGCAGCCAACAACGTGCGCGGCGTAGCCTGGAACATGGACGGCGGCTGGGTGGCCCAGTAACCGGCATCAAGCCAGCGGCGCGAGAGCCAATGGCAAGGCTGCTCAAGCCTTTGGCGCCGCCCGAATTGCTCCCGTTTCAATAGCTAATAGCGCTTTCCACATAAGCGCTAGAGGCCATTTTCATGCAAAAAATAAGGTCGCCGCATCGTTCCAACAGATTCAGCGCATCTGCACCGAGCCCGACACATTGACGACCACCTGCGCCTTGCCCGCTTCCACCGGCACCGGTGCATCGGCAAACGCTGCCGATTTGGCCTCCATGGCCATGGCGCGCGGGCGCGGACCGGGAGACATCTCGTTGCTGTTCACGGACACCTCGCGCAGGCTGTAGTTGGCAAAGCCAAACCCGCGGCTCAACTCAGCGGCGCGCGTCTTGAACTGCTCGATAGCCAGGGTCTGGGCCTCGCCCTCCACCTTGGCGCGGGCCTCGCGCGACAAGGCAAAGCCCACCTGGCTGATGGCCATGGTCTGGATTTTTCCGGCCGTGGCGGTGATGCGGGCAAAGTCGCGGCCCTCCAGCACCAGTTCGGCCCGGCCCTGCCAGCCGTTGATCTTGCCGTCCTTGCCGTAGCGCGGATACAGCCCGAAGGGGCCGGTGCGCACATCCATCTGCCCGGGTTGCGCATTGCGCTTGGCCTCGGCCAGTGCCGCATCCAACGCTGTCTTGAGCTGCACCTGCGTGGTGGCCGCGTCCGCGCCCTCCTTGCTGGTGGACAGCGCCAGCACCAGCAAATCCTGCTGCACCTCCACCGTGCCAGACGCCGCCAGCTGCACCACGTTGTGCGGCTCCACGGCCTGAGAATTTTGAGAAAAAACGGCTCCAGCGCTCACCATTAAAGCGCTAGCAGCTATCAAACGAATAGCATTTTTCATACCGGCAAATATCCTTGCGATCAGCGCACAACCCCACACCGGGCCGCACAGGCCACTACAGTAACCGCTGCAGAAATCGCCAGCGTAAACCGGGCGTGAGCGGCCTGCTCGCTGGGGCAAAACTTGTAACACTTGGTCAAACACAGGGCAAAAAACCGAACTTCGCGGCTGAAGCTGGTCAGAATCGGCTCTGTTACAAATTGGACCCGCACTCACCATGGCTACATCAACCAACCGTACCGACAAGATTCTGGTGGTGGACGACGATGCACGCATCCGCGATCTGCTGCGCCGCTACCTGACCCAAGAAGGCTTTGAAGTCATGGTCGCCGAAGACGGCAAGGCCCTGAACCGCCTGCTGCTGCGCGAGACGGTCGACCTCATCGTGCTCGACCTGATGATGCCCGGCGAAGACGGTCTGTCCATTTGCCGGCGCCTGCGTGCCGCCAATGACCGCACGCCCATCATCATGCTCACCGCCAAGGGCGAGGACGTGGACCGCATCGTGGGCCTGGAAGTGGGCGCCGACGACTACCTGGGCAAGCCCTTCAACCCCCGCGAGTTGCTGGCGCGTGTGCATGCCGTGCTGCGCCGCCGCCCCGCGCAAGAGGCGCCCGGCGCCCCATCGGGCGACAACGAAGTAGTCACCTTCGGCCCCTTCACCTTCGACCTGGGCACCCGCGCACTGCAGCGCAATGGCGAAGAGCTGCCGCTGACCACCGGCGAATTCGCCATGCTCAAGGCCCTGGTGCGCCACCCGCGCCAGCCCCTGTCGCGCGAAAAACTGGCGCTGCTGGCACGCGGCCGCGAGTTCGAGCCCTTCGACCGCAGCCTGGACGTGCAGGTTTCGCGCCTGCGCAAGCTGGTGGAGGTGGACGCCGCAGCGCCGCGCTACATCCAGACGGTGTGGGGCGTGGGCTATGTTTTCGTACCGGACGGAACGAACTGATCTGTCCATGCGCAAACCCGAAGGCCCGTCGGTGGCAGCGCCCCAGGAGCCGGTGACCGTTCCCTCCGACGCCACCAGCCCCGCGCCGCTGGAATCCTTGCGCCGTGCGCGCGAGCAACGCGCGCGCGTGGGGCTGAACCTTTTCTGGCGCACCTTCTTTCTGCTGGCGCTGCTGCTGGTGGGCAGCATCCTGGCCTGGCTGCAAACGCTGCGAGCGCTGGAATTCGAGCCGCGCACGCTGCACACGGCGCAGCAGATTGCCTCGCTGGTCAACCTCAGCCGCGCGGCCCTGGTGCACGCCGACGCCATCGCACGCGTGTCGCTCATCAAGACCATGGCCGACCAGGAGGGGGTGCGCATCCTGCCGCGCGAGCCGGGCGACAAATTCACGCTGCTCGACAGCACCGCGCTGGGCAACCGCCTCACCGACGAACTGACCCAGCGCCTGGGCCCGGACACCGTCGTGGCCCAGAACGTCAACGGCGAAAACGGCCTGTGGGTCGGCTTCAACATCAACGGCGACCCCAACTGGCTGCTGATGGACCGCTCACGCTTCAGCCCTGCCGGTGGCCGCACCTGGCTGATCTGGCTGATCACGGCAGGCGCCCTGTCCCTGGCCGGCGCTGCCGCCATTGCGCGGCTGATCAACCAGCCGCTCAAGCAGCTTTCCTATGCCGCCAACCGCGTGCGCGATGGCGACTTTGCCGCCAGCCGCCTGGACGAAGAAGCGGTGACCAGCGAAATCCGAGAGGTGAACATCGGCTTCAACCGCATGGCACAAAAGCTTGCCAAGCTGGAGCAGGACCGCGCCGTCATGCTGGCCGGCATTTCGCATGATCTGCGCACACCCCTGGCGCGGCTGCGGCTCGAAACCGAAATGAGCGTGGTGGACGAAATAGCGCGCGAACACATGGTGGCCGACATCGTGCAGCTCGATGCCACCATCGACAAGTTTCTGGACTACGCCCGCCCCGACCACGTCACGCTCACCCCCGTCAACCTGCACGGCGTGGTGTCGTCCTGCGTCTATGCGGTGCAGGACCATCGCGAGCTGCAGATCACGATGGACGTCCCCGAAGACCTGAACGTGCTGGCCGACGAAGTGGAGCTGGCGCGCGTGATCTCCAACCTGCTGGAGAACGCGCGCCGTTACGGCAAGACGGTGGACACGACCGTCACCCATGTGGACATTGCCGCCAAGGGCCGCGAAAACTGGGTGCTGATCAAGGTGCGCGACCACGGCCCTGGCGTGCCACCCGAGCAGCTGTCCAACCTGACCAAGCCGTTCTTTCGCGGTGATTCGGCGCGCACTGCCGCCGCGGGTGCCGGGCTTGGCCTGTCGATCGTGGACAAGACGGTGCAACGCATGGGCGGCATCTTTGCGCTGGCCAACTCCAGCACCGGTGGTCTGGTGGCCCATATCCAGTTGCAGCGGGCCATCAACATGCCCGAAGGCGAAGACCCCAAGCAACGCCTGCAGCGCCCCTCCGTCAAGCGGCAGCTTCCCCGCCGCCGGGCCGAGGACCACATGGACTGAGAGGCTGAGAGTCTTTCATCCATGCCCGCTTTGCACGCCAAAACACGCCGGTGCCCGGTCAGGCCCTGACCAGCAACGCCACCGCCCGTGCCTCCATGGCCAGCCCCTGGCCCACCGGGCCCAGGCGTTCGGCGGTCTTGGCCTTGACGTTGACCTGCGCTTCATCCACCCCCACTGCGGCCGCGATGCACCGGCGCATGGCGGGAATATGCGCGGCCAGGCGCGGCGACTGCGCCACCACCGTGCTGTCGATGTTGCCGATGTCGTAGCCCGCGGCCCGCACCCGGCGCGCCACCTCTGCCAGCAGCACGCCCGAGTCCGCGCCGCGAAATGCCGCGTCGGTGTCCGGAAAATGGCTGCCGATATCACCCAGGGCCGCCGCCCCCAGCAGGGCATCGGTGATGGCATGCAGCAGCACATCGGCATCCGAATGGCCCAGCAGGCCCATGCTGTGGGCGATCTCCACCCCGCCAATCACCAGCCGGCGCCCGGGCACCAGCGCATGCACATCCCAGCCTTCACCAATCCTGAAATTCATCGAATCACTTTCGCCCGTGAAGGGTCGTTAAAAGGGCCTCAAAACATGTTCTTCTTGTCAAAGGGCGCAGCCGCCTGCCCGCGCGCGCCACCAAAACGATCCAATGTGGCGCCGTGCGCCCGCTGTGCCAGCACGGCGGCCGCCAGGGCAAAGTCGTCCGGATAAGTCACCTTGAAATTCTGCGCCCCCCCTGGCACCAGCCGCGGGTGCAGGCCCATCGCCTCCATGGCGCTGGCTTCGTCGGTGGCGCCCGAGCCCACATGTTCGATGGCCGCCTGGAGCGCTCCCATGCGGAACATCTGCGGCGTCTGCGCCAGCCACTTGTCGCTGCGGTCCACGGTGGAGGCCACGCGCACGCCGCCGGGTCCGTCAATCGATGTCTTGAGCGTGTCGGCCAGCTTGTGCGCCAGCAAACCACCCACGCCGTCGTGCTGGCAGGTGTCGATCAGAGTGTCGATCTGCTGGGATGTCACCAGGCAGCGTGCCGCGTCATGCACCAGCACCCAGTCGTCGGGCTGTGCACCACGCTCCGCCAGGGCCCGCAAGCCGCCCAGCACGGTATCCGCACGCGTGGGCCCGCCGCATTCCACGGTGAAGAACGCGGGGTGGGCGTAGGCGTCCAGAAAATGGTCCCCCGGCGCCACCGCCACCAGCGTGCCCAGCAAGCGGTTCACCCCCGCAAAAGCCGCCAGGGTGTGCATGACCATGGGGTGCCCTGCCACCAGGTGGTATTGCTTGGGCAAGGCCGGGGCAACCAATGCCGCGCCGGGCGTGGCGGCAGGTGGCACGGCCCGCAGGCCCATGCCCGCACAAGGCACCAGCGCCCAAAAGCGCCCGTGGGCGGACAAGGGGGCGAGCGGTGGGTGTGGGAGCGGAGCAGTCATGTGTCGCGCATTCTAAAATCTCCTGTTGCCCACCCATCCAGCCCGCGCGCGTTTCGCGCCCCAGGGGATGCGGCGGGCCCAGACGATACCGTCCGCATGGAACTGCCCAAACTCTCCCCCGGAAAACGTTTCACCCTGCCCCGCCCCGTGGGCAGCGCCGATGCCCTGCTGCTGGCCCGCCTGGCCGAGCGCGACAAGGCCGCAGGCCGCACCACAGCCATCGTCACGGCCGACGCCACCGACGCGCAACGCCTCATCGAAGAAATGGCGTTCTTCGCGCCCGGCCTGCGCTGCGCGCTGTTCCCCGACTGGGAGACGCTGCCCTATGACACCTTCTCGCCGCACCAGGATTTGATCAGCGAGCGGCTGGCCACGCTGTGGCGCATCTCGCAAGGTGAGGCCGATGTAGTGCTGGTGCCCGCCACCACGGCGCTGTACCGGCTGGCACCGCCGTCGTTTCTGGCGGGCTACACCTTCCACTTCCAGGTCAAGCAAAAGCTCGACGAGGCCAAGTTCAAGGCCCAGCTCACGCTGGCGGGTTACAGCCATGTCTCGCAGGTGGTGAGCCCCGGCGAATACGCGGTGCGCGGCGGGCTGATCGACCTGTTCCCCATGGGCTCGCTGGTGCCTTACCGCGTGGACCTGTTCGACAACGAGATCGACTCCATTCGCACCTTCGACCCCGACAGCCAGCGCAGCCTGTACCCCGTGCCCGAGGTGCGCCTGCTGCCCGGCCGCGAGTTCCCGATGGACGACGAGGCGCGCGCCAAATTCCGCAGCCGCTGGCGCGAGATGCTGGAGGGCGACCCGACCAAGAGCCGCATCTACAAAGACATGGGCAACGGCGTGGCCACGGCGGGCATCGAGTACTACCTGCCGCTGTTCTTCGACGACACCGCCACGGTGTTCGACTACCTGGGTGGCGAGGCCACGGTGGTGCTGCATGGCGACCTGGAACCGGCCTTCCAGCGCTTCTGGCAAGACACGAAAGACCGCTTTCGCCTGATCCAGGGCGACCCGGAGCGGCCGGCGCTGCCGCCCGAGTCGCTGTTCCTGTCCATCGACCAGTTCTACACGCGCGCCAACCTGCATGCGCAGCTGTCCATCCGCCCTGCGCTGGAGGACGTTGCCGACAACCCGCATTTCCAGAAGCTGGGCGATTTGTCGGTGGTGCGTGGCGCCGACGACCCGCTGGCCCGCCTGCACGCGCACCTGCGCAACACCCAGCACCGCGTGCTGCTGCTGGCCGAGAGCGACGGCCGGCGCGAGAGCCTGCTCGACTTTCTGCGCGCCAGCGGCGTGAACCCGCCGGCCTTCGACTCGCTGGCCGAGTTCCAGGGCGCGGACGATGAGAAGGTGGGCATTGCCACGGCCGGCCTCACCGTGGGCTTCAGCTGGATAGCGGACGGCATCGACTTCGTCACCGAGACCGAGCTTTTTGCCGCCGGCCCCACCACGCGCCGGCGCAAGAAGCAAGAGCAGGTGAGCGATGTCGAGGCGCTGATCAAGGACCTGTCAGAGCTGAACGTGGGCGACCCCGTGGTGCACAGCCAGCACGGCATCGGCCGCTACCGGGGCCTCGTCAACATGGACGTGGGCAACAAAAACCCCGACGGCTCGCCCGCCATGCAGGAGTTCTTGCACCTCGAATACGCCGAAAAGGCCGTGCTGTATGTGCCCGTGAGCCAGCTGCAGCTCATCAGCCGCTACACCGGCGTGAGCGCCGACGAGGCGCCGCTGCACAAGCTGGGCAGCGGCCAGTGGGAAAAGGCCAAGCGCAAGGCCGCCGAGCAGGTGCGCGACAGCGCGGCCGAGCTGCTCAACATCTACGCCCGCCGCGCCGCGCGCGAAGGCCATGCCTTCCGCTACTCGCCGCAAGATTACGAAACCTTTGCCAACGACTTCGGCTTTGAAGAAACGGCCGACCAGAACGCCGCCATCCACGCGGTCATCCAGGACATGATTTCGCCCCGCCCCATGGACCGCCTGGTCTGCGGCGATGTTGGCTTTGGCAAGACCGAGGTGGCGCTGCGTGCGGCCTTCGTGGCCGTCACCGGCGGCAAGCAGGTGGCGTTTCTTGCGCCCACCACGCTGCTGGCCGAGCAGCATTACCAAACGCTGGTGGACCGTTTTTCCAAGTGGCCGGTGAAGGTGGCGGAGGTGTCGCGCTTCCGTTCAGGCAAGGAGATCACCGCCGCCATCAAGGGCATTGGCGATGGCACGGTGGACATCGTGGTGGGCACGCACAAGCTGCTGTCTGAGTCCACCAAATTCCACAACCTGGGCCTCTTGATCATTGACGAGGAGCACCGCTTTGGCGTGCGCCACAAGGAGCAGATGAAGGCCCTGCGCGCCGAGGTGGATGTGCTGACGCTGACGGCCACGCCCATCCCCCGCACGCTGGGCATGGCGCTGGAAGGCCTGCGCGACCTGTCGGTCATCGCCACCGCGCCGCAGCGCCGCCTGGCGATCAAGACCTTTGTGCGCAACGAGGGCACGGGCGTGATCCGCGAAGCGGTGCTACGCGAACTCAAGCGCGGCGGGCAGTGCTACTTTTTGCACAACGAGGTGGAGACCATCGAGAACCGCCGCCAGAAGCTCGAAGAGATATTGCCCGAGGCCCGCATCGCCGTGGCCCACGGCCAGATGCCCGAGCGCGATCTGGAGCGCGTGATGCGCGACTTTGTGGCCCAGCGCTACAACATCCTGCTGTGCTCGACCATCATCGAGACCGGCATCGACGTGCCCACGGCCAACACCATCATCATGAGCCGCGCCGACAAGTTCGGCCTGGCGCAGCTGCACCAGCTGCGCGGGCGCGTGGGCCGCAGCCACCACCAGGCGTATGCGTACCTGATGGTGCCCGACACCGAGGGCCTGACCAAGCAGGCACAGCAGCGGCTCGATGCGATCCAGGCCATGGAGGAACTTGGCAGCGGCTTTTACCTGGCCATGCACGACCTGGAGATCCGCGGCGCGGGCGAGGTGCTGGGCGAGAACCAGAGCGGCAACATGCTGGAGGTGGGCTTTCAGCTGTACAACGAGATGCTCAATGAAGCCGTCAAGGCGCTCAAGGCAGGCAAAGAACCCGACCTGCTCTCGCCCCTGTCGGTCACCACCGACATCAACCTGCACGCCCCCGCCCTGCTGCCCGACGACTACTGCGGCGACGTGCACCTGCGCCTGTCGTTCTACAAGAAGCTGGCCACGGCCAAGACGCCCGACCAGATCGACGGCCTGCTCGAAGAGATCGTGGACCGCTTTGGCAAGCTGCCGCCGCAGGCGCAGACCCTGATCGACGTGCACCGCCTGCGCGTGCTGAGCCAGCCCTACGGCGTGGTGAAGGTGGATGCGGCGCCGGGCGTCATCACCATCACCTTCAAGCCCCAGCCGCCGATCGACCCGATGCGCATCATCGAGCTGATCCAGAAGAACAAACACATCAAACTGGCGGGCAACGAGAAGCTGCGCATCGAGCGCGAGCTGAAAGACCCGAAAGACCGGGCGCAGATGGTGCGCGACATTTTGCGCTGCCTGGGGCAGCCGCTGGTGGCTGCATGATGGAAATTTTGAATGAAATTGGGCTCTAGCGCTTATCTATCAAGCACCAGCAGCTATCAATAGAATAGTAAGCAGAACCATGTGGCTGGAAACCGCTCTGGTCCTCATCGCGCTGGTTGCGGCCATGGCAGCGCAGCCTTGGCGCATGCTGGCAAACGGCAAGCCACTCGCGCACGAGACGCATGGCGCGCCGTCCGCACTGTGGACGCCCCTGCTCGCCACCCTGGTGTTCCTGCCCTGGCTGTGGGCCCTGCCCACGCTGCATGCCATGCCGCTGCAACTGCAATGGTCGGGCGCCTGCCTGGTGGTGCTGATGCTGGGCTGGCCCCTGGCCATGCCGGTGCTGCTGGTGGTGGGCGTGATCGCCAGCCTGCTATCACCCGCCATGGGGTGGCCCGAGGCTCTGGGAGCCATCGCCTGGCAAGGCGTGGTGCCCGCCACCCTGGCGCTGATCCTGGGGGCGCTGGTGCGGCGCTTCGTCGGAACCCACCTCTTCGTCTATGTGCTGGGCCGCGCCTTTTTGGGCACGGTGCTGTGTCTCTTTGCCTCGGGCGCGCTCTCGCAATGGAGCGGCCACCAATTGCCCGGGGTGGGCGATGAACTCTCGCTGGTGGCCCGCTGGCTCATGGCCTGGGGTGATGCGTTTGTCACGGGAATGCTCACGGCCATCTTTGTGGCCTTCAAGCCGCAATGGCTGGCCACCTGGTCCGACCCGCTCTACCTTGGGCCTCCGAAGTAAACAACGCCGCCCACGCCACCACCCATTGATACACATCCACCTGATCGGCCTGCATTGGCGCCCGCCCGCCATGCCCCCACTGACCTTTGGCGGCCGCCCCTCGGAGTACGGGAACAGCGTGGGCCCCTGGTCGGCGGGCTAACATGGCGGCCTTCGCATCCATGACACAGCCCCGTTTTTCATGACCCACGCCACCGAATTCGCCCCCGGCCTTGTTGTTCAAGACCTCTGCGCCCCGCTGTCCCTTTCGAGCTACAAGCTCATCGCCTTCGACATGGACTCCACCCTCATCAACATCGAGTGCGTGGACGAAATCGCCGATGCCGCCGGCCGCAAGGCCGAAGTAGCGGCCATCACCGAGGCCGCCATGCAGGGCCTGATCACCGACTACAAGGAAAGCCTGCGCCAGCGCGTGGCCCTGCTCAAGGGGGTGACCGTAGGCCACATGGAGCAGGTGTTCTCGGAACGCCTGCGCTTTAACCCCGGCGCCAAGGAACTGATCACCGCCGCCAAGGCTGCAGGCCTGACCACATTGCTGGTGTCGGGCGGCTTTACCTTTTTCGCCGACCGCGTGCGGGCGGGCCTGGGCATCGACTTTGCCCGATCCAACATGCTCGAAGTGGAAAACGGCCTGCTCACGGGCCGCATGGTGGACCAGTCGTGGGGCGACATCTGTGACGGGGCCGAAAAGCGCCGCACCCTGCTGGAGGTGGCCTCGCTCATGGGCATCTCGCCCGCGCAAACGATTGCCGTGGGCGACGGCGCCAATGATCTGCCCATGATGGGCGCCGCGGGCCTGTCGGTGGCCTACCACGCCAAGCCCGCCGTGCGCGCGCAGGCCAGGATTGCCATCAACCAGGGCGGACTGGACCGCGTTCTGGAAGTGGTACGCCCCTGAAAGGCGCAAAGATGGACGGGGACTGGCACACCCGGCCACATCCCCTGCCAGCAGCGCGTTTCAGCCGCAAGCTACGCGGCCGCATCTGGCAACCCCGGCACCATCCGCACCGCAGCCAGCCGACGCGACTGGGGCATCGCCACCACGCTGTGGGGCTCGGTGAGCAGGTCGGCCAGCGTCACCTTGTCCAGCACGGCGATGAAGGCCTGCATGGCCTGCCCAAGCACCCCCTTGAGGTGACAGTGGCTGTTCAGCCGGCACTGGTTGTGCGCTGGGTCAAAACATTCGACCAGATTGAAATCGGTTTCGGTGGCGCGCACCACGGCACCGATGTTGATGTCGCCCGCGGGCTTCATCAGGCGCATGCCGCCCCCGCGCCCGCGCGTGGTCTCCAGCAGCCCCTGGGCGGACAGCTCCTGGACAATCTTGGTCAGGTGGCTGCGTGAAATGCCATGGCTCTCCGCCACCTCGGTGATGGTGACGGGCTGTACACGCCCTTCGCTGGCCGCGCAATACATCAGCACGCGCAGCGTGTAGTCGGTCCATTGGGTCAGACGCATTCGATTGCCGTAGATCAATTAAAAGAGATAGTTCGCATGAATTTTATGCCATAAAATATTCACACCAAATGAACCTTTAAAGGACCACACCATGAACGCCCGTCTGGAAACCACCGCGCCCGCCACAGTTGCCCTGAGTGCCGATCAGCAAATCGGCCAGATTGCGGTGCAGCTGCCCGGCGCCACCGCCGTCTTTCGCCGCCTCAAGCTGGATTTTTGCTGTGGCGGCCAGGTGCCCCTGGCAACGGCCGCTGCCGATAAAGGACTGGACGTGAACGCCGTGCTGTCCGAGCTGGCCGCCCTGCAACGCCCCAGCGCCGTTCCCGAAATGCGTGAACCGGGCGCACTGGTGGACCACATCCTCACGCGCTACCATGACGTACACCGCGTGCAGTTGCCCGAGCTGATTCGCATGGCCCGCCGGGTGGAAGCCGTGCACCGCGACAACGCCGATGTGCCCGCCGGGCTGGCCGATCTGCTGGAAGAAATAGAGCAAGAGCTGCTCTCGCACATGCAAAAGGAAGAAGCCATTCTGTTTCCCATGCTCAAGTCGGGCGGCAACCCGTTCGTGGGCCAGCCCATCGGCATGATGCGGGCCGAGCATGTGGACCATGGCACGGCCCTCGACCAGTTGAACGCACTGACCCATGACGCCACGCCCCCCGCAGGCGCGTGCAACACCTGGCGCGCCCTGTACGCGGGCATTGCGCAATTTGGCGATGACCTGATCAACCACATCCACCTGGAAAACAACGTGCTGTTTCCCCAGTTCGAGGCAGCACCGGCTGCCGCTGGTGGCTGTGGTTCAACCGGCTGTGCATGCAGTTGAGTCCCTCTGCGCCGCGCCAGACGCCCAGCATGGAGAGCCTCACAGCCCTTGTGCACGGGCGTCATCAGCCGACCACTTAACTCCTGTTTTCATAGCACAAGGCGCTTACTCCTATTGCGCTGCGGGCAAATTTTGCAAACATTCCAAAATGCGCCCCTGACCAGCGCTGCCCAGGCCCGTCCTGCCACCGCAAACCACCGTCACCGTGCACCTTCGGCAGGCGCCGGGACTGGTTCGTGGGGCCGCACCAGCCGCACCAGCAGCCGGGAGCCCTTGCCCACGTCTGCGCGGCTTTCCCCGGTTGCCATGTTCACCGCCCAGCCCTGACGAAAAGCCATGCCGCCAGCGCCCCCTGCGGCGCGGCTCTCCATGACGTTGCCATAGTTGTACGGATTGCCCGAGCCCGCCTGCACATTGGCGGTGCCCGACCAGTGCCAGTCGGGCGGGGTGGCCGGGAAAAGCACCGGGTTGGGCCCTGGCGGGCGGGCGGTCTTGTCCACCAGCCGCTTGAGCTCGTTGACGCGCGGCAGCCGCCAGCGCACGCCGTCGGCCTTCCAGCGGGCATGGGCCAAGGCTGCGGCCTGCGCATAGTCCAGCCGCTGCGGGGTGCCAGTGCAGGTCTTGCCGGTCCATTGCATCCCCTCCACGCAGCGCGGCCAGACCAGCCGGGCCCGCAGATCGATGACAGAGGCGCCATCCCCCGAGGGCACCAGCGTGGGCGCAGCGGCCGGATCTGCCGCTTGGGCGCAGGCGGCAACCACCAGTCCACCCACAACGACAAACCAGGAGTGGCGGGCGAGAAAATACTGTTTCACGGTGCGTGGATCCATGGCAAGGGTAATGGTAGCGGGCCGTATGGCGCCGCTCCCGCAGGAGCAAATCATCAAAAAACGGGCCTTCTAGTATCTTCGACCACCGCGCCCTCCGCGCCACTGGTCACTGGTCACTGGTGACTGGCCGGTGGCCGGTGGCGCAAGACGCACGTTGCGATGCGCCGCTGCGGCCGGCTTTGGCGGCCCCTTTCAGTCGGCAACCCCTTGCCACACCCACCACGCCAGCGCCAGCATCATGCAGCCGGTCAGCGCGTCCAGTGCCCGCCAGGCGCGGGGGTTGGCAAACAGCCCCTGCAACCGCCGCCCGGCCAGTGCCAGGGCAGCGAACCACACCAGACTGGCCGAGGCAGCCCCCATCACAAAGATCCACTTGAGCCCGCCATCCTGGCGCGCACCGATCGATCCCACCAGCACCACGGTGTCCAGATAGACATGGGGGTTGAGCAGCGTGATCACCGCCAGGGTGCCAAGCACGCTGAGCAGGCCACGCGGCGCCACGCCGTGGGCCGTGCCGAGACTGGCGTCGGGCGCAGTCAGCACGCGCCACCAGGCGAACAGGCCATAGGCCAGCAAAAAGGCCGCGCCGCCCACGCTCAGGTAATAAGCCAGCGCAGGCGAGCGCCCCAGTAACTGCGCCATGCCGGCCACGCCCACGCCAATCAGCAGCGCATCGCTGGCCACGCACCAGGCCACGCAGGCGCGCACATGCTGGCCGCTCACGGCCTGGCGCAGCACATACAGGTTCTGGGCACCGATCGACACGATGAGCGACAGGCAGACGGTGAAACCGGCGAGCCAGGAAGAAGAAACATTGGCAGTCCACATGCCACCGATTCTTGGCAGTGCGCGCCATTAAGTAAAATTAATTCACCTGAATCAAAGTTAGCAACTCTTCATGCTCGACTACACCGGACTCCAGGCCCTTGCCGCCGTGGTGCGCGAAGGCAGCTTCGAACGCGCCGCGCGCCGGCTGCACGTCACGCCTTCGGCGGTGTCGCAGCGCATCAAGCAGCTGGAAGAACGCACGGGCCAGGTGCTGGTGCTGCGCGGCACGCCCTGCACCGGCACCGAAGCCGGGCGGCGGCTGTGCCTGCATGTGGAGCAGGTGGCGCTGCTCGAAAACGAACTGCGCCGCACCAACCCGACCCTGATGCCCGACGGCCAGGCCGCGCCCCCCACGCTGAAGCTGGCGGTGAATGCCGATTCGCTTTCCACCTGGTTCATGGATGCCATGGCCGCCTTCACGGCCGGCGGCAACGAGCTGCTGGACATCCGCATCGATGACCAGGACCACACGGCCCAGCGACTGAAGGAAGGCGATGTGCTGGCCGCCGTGACGGCCAGCGCGGGCACCATCGCGGGCTGCAACACCTGGCCCCTGGGATCGGTGCGCTACGTGGCGGCGTCCAGCCCGGCGTTTGTGGCGCAGCATTTTGCGGGCGGGGTCAGCGCCGAGGCCATCGCCCGTGCACCCATGATCACCTTCGACCGCAAGGACCGCCTGCAGGAGCAGTGGCTGCAGCAACGGGGCCTGGCCTCGCGTCGCAACCCGCCCAAGCATTTTTTGCCGTCCAACGACGGCTTCGTGCGAGGTTGCGAAGCGGGCATGGGCTGGGGCATGCACCCGATGTCGCTGATCCAGCGCCAGCTCGACGCCGGCACTCTGGTGGAGTTGCTGCCCGGCACCGGCATGGACATGCCGCTGTATTGGGTGCACGCCCGCTCTGCCCAGGCGGGCCTGGAGCGGCTGACCCACTGCGTGATGGCGGCCGCGCGCCATTGGCTGGCGCCTGCCGAGAGGGCATAACCCACCAAACACATCAAAATAGATAGCTGCTAGCGCTGATGGATATTGGGCTAGATCCTTATTTCATTCAAAACCATGTTATCAAGGCCCTTCAACATAGGTTTGCAGCCGCACCGGCGCAGAACGGGCCTCAGCCGTCTTGCGCGCGCTGCTGCAAGCCAGCTGAGGCGCGCAACGGTTCGAGCAGCGGCGACAGGCCGTTGTGGTCAATCTCGTGCATGAGCGCCAGCAAGCGCCCCAGGTCGCTGCGCGGAAAGCCCTCGCGGGCGAACCAATGAAGGTAGTTGCCGGGCAAGTCAGCCAGCAGGCGGCCCTTGTATTTGCCATAGGGCATGGTCACGGTGACCAGGCGCTGCAGTTGGGTGGGGTCCATCATCAACCGCCCGCGCGCTTGACCGGGTGGCCGCGCTTTTTCAGCGCCTCCATCACGCGTTCCACATGGTCGCCCTGCACCTCGATCACGCCGTCCTTGACGGTGCCGCCGCTGCCGCACGCGGCCTTGAGCTCTTTGCCCAGCGCTGCCAGCGCATCGGCATCGAGCGCCACGCCCTTGACCAGCGTGACCGCCTTGCCCCCGCGCCCCTTGGTTTCGCGCGAGACGCGCACGATGCCGTCGCCTGCAGGCACTGGCGCCGCCTTGCACACGCACTGCGCCTGCGGCTGGCGACAGTCGGGGCACATGCGGCCATGGTCGGTGGAATAGACCAGGCCGCCCAGGCCTGCCAGATCACGCAAGGATTTCATGGTGCGGGCCTCAAGGCTGCGGGGTGGCGGGTGTGGACGCTGGCGCTGGCGTTGTAGCAGGTGCAGGCCCCTGGGCGCGCAGCATGTGGAAATTGAGGATGCGCGTGGCCATCACCGTTTCCACAAAAAACAGCACCAGGGCCAGCAGAAACGAGAGCACGCCGCTCAAAAAACTACCCAGCGCCAAGGTGTGGCCCCGAAAGTCCGTGGTTTCGCCCAGAAACAGCAAGATGATGGTCACGCCGATCAGAAAACCGCACAGGGTGAGCAGGCCGATACAGCCATTGGCCATGCGCCCGCGGGTGCGCAGGTAACTGAGCTCCAGCAGCGCGCGCGCCAAAAATTCGGCGTCATCGCTGTGGCGGGCACTGTTTTCGAGCACGCGGGCGCGGTCGATGATGCGCGCCAGGCGCCCGGCCACCGCACCAATCATGCCCGCCACGGCGGTCAGTAGAAACACCGGGGCCACGGACAGCTGGATGCTGTGGGTGATGGTGGACGAATCAAATGCGAGGTTCATGGCATCAAAAAGACTGTGCAGCGCGGGGCGCGGACGGGCTGCGATTATCGCCACCCGCGCGGGTGGCGCACAATGCACGCCCGCAGGCTGCGTGGCGCCTGGCACTGCGCCCGCGGCGCTGCCGGCACCACCACAGCCCCGGCGGCAGGCGTTTTCATGGATGGCACGGCGTTGGCGTGTGCGCACCGGCTGCCGCGCAGTTATCTCTTTGCTGGCCCTGACCTGCTGCGCTGTGGCGCCGGGTTGCTGGCCTGAATTTTTTGTCTCACACCATGCCATTTGCTGCCCTCGGTCTCTCTCCCGCCCTCGTTCAGGCTGCCACCGCGATGGGCTTTGCCGCGCCCACGCCCATCCAGGAGGCAGCCATTCCGGCCATCCTGCGCGGCGCCGATGTCGTGGGCTCGGCCCAGACGGGATCGGGCAAAACGGCGGCATTCGCCTTGCCGCTGCTGCAACGGCTGCAAGCCGGTGCGCCCCACACACAGCGGCGGGTGCGCGCGCTGGTTCTGGTGCCCACGCGCGAGCTGGCGGCCCAGGTCGGCGAGGTGGTGCGCAGCCTGGCACAGCACCTGCCCCAGCCGCTGAAAGTGGCCGTGGTCTTTGGCGGCGTTTCCATCAACCCCCAGATGATGGGCCTGCGCGGTGGCGCCGATGTGGTGGTCGCCACGCCGGGCCGCCTGCTCGATCTGGTGGAGCACAACGCATTGCAGCTGGGCAACGTGGACCTGCTGGTGCTGGACGAGGCCGACCGCCTGCTGGACCTCGGGTTTGCCGAGGAACTGCAGCGCACCCTGGCGCTGCTGCCACCGCAGCGGCAGAACCTGTTCTTTTCGGCCACGTTCCCCGCAGCCGTGCAGACGCTGGCCAACGGGCTGCTGAACGACCCCGTGCGCGTGGCCGTGGCCGACACGCCTGCCAACGAACCGTCCATCGCGCAGCGCGCCATTGCGGTGGACGCCAGCCGCCGCACGCAGTTGCTGCGCCACTTGGTGCAGGAGAACGCATGGAGCCGCGTGCTGGTGTTCGTGGCCACGCAATATGCCGCCGAGCATGTCGCCGAGAAGCTCTACAAGGCCGGTATCTTTGCCACCCCCTTCCACGGCGGCCTGAGCCAGGGCGCGCGCAAGCAGGTGCTGCAGGAGTTCAAGGACGAACGCTGGCAGGTGGTGGTGACCACCGACCTGGCGGCGCGCGGCATCGACATCGCCCAGCTGCCTGCGGTGGTGAACTACGACCTGCCCCGCTCAGCGGTGGACTACGTGCACCGCATCGGCCGCACGGGCCGCGCGGGCGAAAGCGGGGTGGCCGTAAGCTTTGTCACGGCCGATGCCGAAGCGCATTTCCGCCTGATCGAGAAACGCCAGCACCTTGCCCTGCCGCGCGAACAGGTCCCCGGCTTTGAGCCCACCGAACTACCGACCGAGGCCACGGCAGCCAGCACCGGCGGCATCAAGGGCAAGCGGCCCAGCAAGAAAGACAAATTACGCGCTGCAACGCAGGCGGCAACAGGGCAGGAATAAGGCCGGGCGATCAGTCGCCGTCGCCGCCGCCATCGCCGTCGTTGTCGTCGCTGATGGCGCCGCCCCCGCCTTCTTCGCCAGCCTGGCCGGAACGTGCCTGGCGATGCCCACCCTTGGCCATAATTTCGACATAAAACTGCGCACCACCTTCGCGGGCCACGCCATCAATCAGGCCGATCAGGGCAGCCAGGTGGGCAACTTCGGCGGTTTCGGCGCTGCGGCCGAACTTGCAATCGAAGTCCCAGAAATCCGCGCCGGCGGGCACGGGGCGGCCGCGTTCGCGCTTGATGTACTTGCGGATTTCATGCTTGACGGCATCCAGAACGCGGTCGCTGTTCTTGCCTTCGATGTGGAGCTGGAAAGTTTTTTTCATGGGCGATCGTACCGCCTGCGGCATCGCCACCACCCAGGCCAGGGGCAAAGCGGGTGTCGTGCGGCTGGGTATCAGCACCTGCAGGTCACCCGCGACACCGGGCCACCGCTCGGCCAAGAAACACACCAACGGGTCGTCAACGCGCCCGCTCACGGCGTGGTTTCAAAACGACTTACCGCCCATTCAGCGGGTAGGCCGGATCGGTGTATCCCGGCGTGGACGGATGGCCCGGTGCCACCAGCGAATCCACCAACGCCTCGTCTTCTTCAGTCATGGCGCAGTCGAGCGCTGGCGCATAGTCCTGCCACTGCGCCAGCGTTCGCGGCCCGGCAATCACCGAACTCACCGACCGGTGGGCCAGCACCCAGGCCGTGGCAAATTGGGCCAGCGTCACCCCTCGCTGCTGCGCATGCCGCTGCAATGTCTGGGCGATCTGCAACGATTCTTCGCGCCACTCGGTCTGGGTGATGCGCTTGTCGCCCCGGGCGGCCCGCGAGCCTTCGACGGGCGGCTGGCCCGGCAGGTATTTGCCCGTGAGCACGCCGCGCGCCACTGGGCTGTAGGGTGTGACCCCCAGGCCATGGTGGGCGCAGGCCGGCAATATCTCAACCTCGGGCATGCGGTTGAGCAGGTTGTAGTAAGGCTGGCACACCACGGGCCCAGGCATGCCCATCTGCCGGGCCAGGTGCACCAGCTCGGTAATACGCCAGCCCCGGAAATTGGAAACACCCCAGTAGCGGATCTTGCCCGCGCGCAACATGGCATCGAGCGCCTGCAGGGGCTCCTCCAGGTTCATGCCGTTGTAGTCGCGGTGCAGATACAGAATGTCCACATGGTCGGTCTGCAGCCGCCCCAGGCTGGCTTCGACCTCGCGCAGCATCCAGCTGCGCGAATAGTGCGCCTCGTTCACGCGGTCCGACATCTTGTTGCCCAGCTTGGTGGCCAGCACCCAGTCGTGGCGCTGGCCGCGCAGCAACTCACCCAGCATGGTCTCGGAAGCGCCCTTGGTGTACACATCGGCCGTGTCGATGTAGTTCACCCCCTGGGCGTGGGCATCGGCCACGATGGCGGCAGCTTCGTCACGCGGGGTCTGGTCGCCAAACATCATCGTGCCCAGGCACAGACGGGAGACCTGGAGATTGCTTTTGCCAAGGTTGCGGTATTGCATGGTTTGGAAACGGAATCAGTAATGCGGCGGCAATTCGTCGCGCAGGTTGCGCGGGCCGTTCGAGCCGCCTTCGGGCGCCTGCTGGCGCAGCTGGATGACCTCGTGCGTGAGCCGGTCGATCAGCTCCTGCTGGCGGTAGATGGTGAGGTTGAGCTGGTCCAGCAGGTCTTCCATGAAACTGGCCTTGATCTCCAGGCCCTCCAGCCGCTGCAGGATGTCGTGCGCGTCATTGGTGTTGGGGTCTTGCATGGCGTTGTCAGAGAGCCTGCGCCAGGCGCGCCACGCCCTCGCGGATTTTGCCGACATCGGCCGTGGCGAACGACAGGCGCAGCGTGGCGTGGTCGGGGTTCTGGGCAAAAAACGGCGTGCCGGGCACAAAGGCCACGCCTTTTTCGATAGCAGCCCTGGCCAGCACGTTGGCATCGGCCAGCTTGCCGCCCGCGCCCGTCAGGCGCAGCCACACGAACAGGCCGCCTTTGGGTTGCACAAACTCCACGGCGTCACCCAGTTCCTTGTGCAAGGCGTCGCACAGCGCCTGGGCGCGCTCGGCATAGACCTTGCGCACATTCGCCAACGTGGCGGGCATGCGGCCGGCCTTGAGGTATTGCGCGGCCGTGGCCTGGGCAAACGTGCTGGTGTGCGCGTCGCTGAACTGCTTGCACATCACCGCCTTGGCCAGCAGCTCGGGCGGGGCGATCAGCCAGCCAATGCGCAGGCCGGGGCTGAGCACCTTGCTCAAACTGCCGCAGTGCGCCAGCCAGTCGCGGCTGCCGGGCACCTGGCTGGACAGCGCCAGCAGGCTGGGCGGTGGCGCCTCGCCAAAATACAGGTCGCCATAGGGATCGTCTTCCACCACCAGGGTCTGGTACTTCACCGCCAGCTCCAGCACCTTTTTGCGGCGCGCCAGGCTCAGCGTGGCGCCGCTGGGGTTGCCAAAGGTGGGGATCAGGTACACCAGCTTGGGGCGGTGCTCGGCAATGAGCTGCTCCAGCGCGTCCACCTGCACGCCATCTCCATCGATGGGCGCGCTGATGACCTCAGCGCCATACAGGCGAAAGCACTGGATGGTGGCCAAAAAAGTGGGGCCCTCCACAATCACCTTGTCGCCGGGGCCGATCATGGTCTTGCCCAGCAGGTCCAGCGCCTGCTGGCTGCCGGTGGTGACGATGAGCTGGTCGGGCGCCACATCCCGGGCGCCCTTGCTCGCCATGAAGGCGGCCAGTTGCTCGCGCAGTGGCTGGTAGCCCTCGGTGGCGCCGTATTGCAGGGCGGCGCCCGGCTCCTCGGCCAGAGCGGCGTTGCTGGCGGCGCGGATGCCGTCCACGTCGAACATGGCGCTGTCAGGGAACCCGCCCGCAAAGCTGATGATGCCGGGCTTGCCCAGCAGCTTGAAGAGTTCGCGGATGGCGGAGGTTTCTACGTTGTTCAGGCGGTCGGCAAATTGCATGAGCGGTGCTTTCAGTGGACGGGGAATATCGCATTGTCGCCAATTGGCATGCTGCACGGCAGCGTACAGCGTGGAGGCGGCAACCCCCTACACTGCCCGCCATGAAAACCGCGCACATCGCACCCTTTTTCGCCACCCTGAAGGCCGCCAACCCGCTGCCCAACACCGAACTCGAATACACCACCGTGTTCGAGCTGCTGGCGGCCGTGCTGCTGTCGGCCCAGGCCACCGATGTGGGCGTGAACAAGGCCACGCGCAAACTGTTCCCGGTGGCAGGCACACCGCAGGCCATTCTGGATCTGGGGCTCGATGGGCTGGAGGGCTACATCAAGACCATCGGCCTCTACAAAAGCAAAGCGCGCCACCTGCTGCAAACCTGCCGCATCCTGGTGGAGCAGCACGGCGGCCAGGTGCCGCGCACGCGCGAGGCGCTCGAAGCCCTGCCCGGCGTGGGCCGCAAAACAGCCAACGTGGTGCTGAACGTGGCGTTCGGCCAGCCCACCATGGCGGTGGACACGCACATCTTTCGCGTCAGCAACCGCACGGGTCTCGCCCCCGGCAAGAACCCGCTGGCGGTGGAGAAGCAGCTGATGAAGCGCGTGCCCCCCGCCTACGCCGTCGATTCGCACCACTGGCTGATCCTGCTGGGCCGCTATGTGTGCCAGGCGCGTAAGCCGCGCTGCTGGGAATGCCTGGTGGCGCCGTATTGCGACTTTCAGCCCAAGACGAGCGCGCCCTAGCCCTGCGGACGCTGCAGCCGAAAGCGGATCCATCGCGCGGCTTCCACAGCAGATGCTTTTGGCATCTTTAATGCTATTATTAATATAGCTATCAGCGCTTTACCCATAAGCGCGAATGGCTTTTTTCTTTCAAATGTTTGAACGTCCGCCGGAAAGCCGATGCTCAGGCCTGAGCAAGGCCGCAAACTCCACGGCAGCCCGGCTGCGGGATGCACCACGCCGCCACAGAATGCCGGCGTGGCGCACCATCTGCGGCGAATGCAACTGGATGGCCTGCATGTCCGGCGCCTGGCGCGCGGCGCGTTCGGGCACGATGCACGCCAGCTCGCCCCAGCGACACACGTCAATCAGGCCCTCCACCGACTCCATCTCTACCCGCACCCAGGGCTGCACACCCGCGCCGCGCAGGCTGTCGTCAATCAGCTGGCGCGTGGCGAAAGCGCGCGGCAGCATGGCCAGCGGCACCTGGGCCAGGGCCTTGACGGCCAGCGTGCGGCGGCGCGCCAGCGGGTGGGCGCGGTTCACCACCAGCTGCATCCGCTCCTCGAACAAGGGCTCGGTCTCGATCTCGTCGCGCTGCGTGGGGTGAAAGGCGATGCCCACATCGAGCAGGCCTTCCACCAGCTGCTCCTCGATGGGCCCGGCGCGCAGGTCGCGCACCACGATGTTCACCTTGGGATAGGCCATGCTGAAGGCCGCCACCGTGGCCGGCACCAGGGTGTGCAAAAAGGTGGGGATGACGCCCACCGTGAGCACGCCCGACTGCAACCCCGTCATGTCGGCCAGCGCCATGCGCCCGGCCTCGATCTCCTGCAGCGCGCGAGCGGCATGCACACGAAAGGCCGCCCCGGCCTGCGACAGCCGCAAGCCCCGGCCCAGCCGGTCAAAAAGCTGGATCTCCAGCTCCTGCTCCAGCTGGCGCAGGCCGTGCGACAGCGTGGACTGCGTGACAAACAGGTTTTGCGCCGACTGCGTCAGGTGCTCGGTCTGGGCGATGTCGAGAAAGTAGCGCAACTGCCGGATTTCCATCGCTGACACTCCCATTTATTCGTTCGATTCGATCGAATGATAAGTTGCAAATAAATCATTGGAACGTCATACGGATTAAATCTAACCTTGCTTTTTTCTGCCCCGCGGTTGGGCCAACACCACTCAAAAAAGGTACACAGCGATGCACAGCCGCTTCACCATCGACCGCCTGCAGGCGCGGATTCTGGACATCCCGACGATCCGCCCGCACAAGCTCTCGTTTGGCTCCATCAGCCGCCAAAGCCCGGTCATCGTGCAGGTGTGGCTGAAGAACGGCGCCACTGGCTTCGGCGAGGCCGCCACCATTGGCGGCCCGTCGTGGAACGAAGAGTCGCCCGAAAGCATCCTGCACGCTATTCAAAACTACCTGGCGCCCGCCCTCACCGGCCAGGATGCCGGTGGTTTTGAAGCCGCCCTGGCGCGCATGGACAAGGCCTGCAAGGGCAATGCGTTTGCCAAGAGCGCGGTGGAGATGGCGCTGATCGACGCCGTGGCCCGCACGCAGGGCCTGCCCGCCTGGCAACTGCTGGGCGGCAAGGTGCACCAGAGCCTGCCCTTGGCCTGGACGCTGGCCAGCGGCGATGTGGAGCGCGACCTGCAGGAAGCGCACCTGCGCCTCACGCAAAAACGCCACCGCATCTTCAAGATGAAGATCGGCGCCCGCGCGCCTGAGGCCGACGTGGCCCATGTGGCGCAGATCGCGCGCGGCCTGCAGGGCAAGGCCACGCTCACGGTGGACGTGAACCAGGCCTGGGACGGCAACACCGCGCGCCGCTACCTGCCACAACTGGTCGAGGCCGGCGTGACGCTGATCGAGCAGCCCGTGGCGCAATGGAATGTGCAGGCGCTCAAAGACCTCACGGCCACGCTCGATGGCGCGCTCATCATGGCCGACGAAACCGTGTGCACGCCGCAAGACGCCATGATGCTGGCACGCGAAAAAGCCAGCCATGTGTTCTCGCTCAAGGTGGCCAAGCATGGCGGACTGATCCGCACCCGCAAGGTGGCCGCCGTGGCCGAGGCAGCCGACATCGGCTGGTACGGCGGCACCATGCTCGAAACATCTTTGGGCAGCGCCGCATCGGCCCATGTGTTTTCCACCCTGGGCGGCCAGCACCATGGCTGCGAGCTGTTTGGCCCGCAACTGCTGGTGGACGACATCGTCGAGCAGCAAATGCCCATCGTCGATTTCGAACTGCAACTGCCCGACGGCCCGGGCTTTGGCGTCGACATTTCGCTGGCTCAGCTGGAGCGCTTCGATCGCGCCCGCCAGGGCCTCACCGCCGTGCATGTGGACATGGCCGCACACACCACCACCCCCGTTTAAGGAGAAAACCGATGCTGTTTCTGGTTCGTATGGATGTGAACATCCCGCGCGACTTGCCCGTGGAGCAAGCCAACGAGATCAAGGCCCGCGAAAAGGCCTATTCGCAAGACCTGCAGCGCGACGGCCGCTGGAAGAGCATCTGGCGCGTGGTGGGCGAATACGCCAACTACAGCATCTTTGATGTGGCGTCCAACGACGAACTGCACCAGCTGCTGCAAGGCCTGCCGCTGTTCCCGTTCATGAAGATTTCCGTCACCCCTCTGGCGCAGCACCCTTCGGCCATCTGAAACCCCTCCATCTAAAACACCCGAGACAAACACGATGCACACCAAACGCCACCTCCTGGCCCTGCTGGCCCTGGCCGGCCTGGGACTGACTGCCCACGCCCAACCCGCGGCATCTGACTGGCCCAACAAGCCGATCCGCTGGGTGGTTCCCTTCCCGCCGGGTGGCGCGATGGACGCCATTGCCCGCACGCTGGGCGAAAAGGCCGCCAAGTCACTGGGCCAGCCCTTCGTCATCGAGAACAAGCCGGGCGCGGGCGGCAACATTGGTGCCGACTACGTGGCCAAACAGCCGGGTGATGGCTACACGATGATGATCACCTCGATCGGCATGGCCACCAACAAACCGCTGTACGGCAAGCTCAGCTACGACCCCATCAAGGACTTCGCGCCGGTGAGCCTGCTGGCCGTGGTGCCCAATGTGCTGGTCACCAACGCCACCCAGCCCGATGTGAAGACCGCCCGGGACGTGATCGCCGCCGCCCGCAGCGCACCCGGCAAGCTCACCTATGCGTCGGCCGGCAATGGCACTTCCATCCACCTGGCGGGCGAAGTGTTTACCTCGCTGGCCAAAGTGGAGATGCTGCACATCCCCTACAAGGGCAGCGGCCCGGCCGTGTCCGACCTGCTCGGCGGCCAGGTCAACTACATGTTTGACAGCATCACGTCGGCGCGCCCACATATCCAGTCGGGCAAGCTGCGCGCCCTGGGCGTGACCACGGCCAAGCGCTCCAGCACCCTGCCCGACGTGCCCACGCTGGCCGAGGCCGGCGTGCCCGGCTACGAAGTGTCGCCCTGGTTTGCCGTGTTCATGCCGGCGTCCACGCCCAAGGCCATCATCGGCAAGCTCAACAAGGCCCTGCTGGACGCCATGAAAGACCCCGACGTGGTCAAGCGCTTTGAATCCATCGGCGCCGAGCCCGTGGGCTCGACCCCCGACGAGCTGGCCAAACACCTGGCCCGCGAGTCCACGCGCTGGACCCAGCTGATCACCGAGCGCGGCATCAAGCTCGACTGAAAACCCCCTTCATTCATTCCACCCATCCCACAGAGGAGACATCCATGTCCGAACTCACCCAAGCCCAGTTGCTGGAACTGGTCAACACCAAGAAGATCGCCCCCGGCAACGCACGCGTGCGCCAGCTCACCGAGCGCATCGTCACCGACCTGTTCAAGACCATCGACGAACTGGATGTGAGCCCCGACGAATTCTGGGCCGCCGCCAGCTGGCTCACGCGCCTGGGCGCCGCGGGCCAGACGGGCCTGATCACCGCAGGCCTGGGTTTTGACCGCCTGCTCGACATCCGCGCCGACGAGGCCGACGCCAAGGCCGGCCGCGCAAGCGGCACGCCACGCGCCATCGAGGGCCCGCTGTTCGTGGCGGGTGCCCCCACGTCCCAGGTCGAAGTGCGCCTGGACGAGGGCGAGCCCAAGGGCGAGGTGTTCGTGATGGAAGGCCAGGTGCTGGACCTGAACGGCCAGCCCGTGCCCCACGCATCGGTGGACGTGTGGCACGCCAATGAGCTGGGCGGCTATTCGCACTTCTTCCCCGGCATGAAGCCGTACGAGCTGCGCCGCCGCATCGAGACCGATGCCAAGGGCCAGTACCGCTTTCGCTCGTTCCTGCCACCTGGCTACGCGATTCCCCCGAACAGCCCCACGTCCGAGCTGTTCGAGGCCCTGGGCCGCCACGGCAACCGCCCCGCGCACATCCACTTCCTGGTGGCGGCCCCCGGCATGCGCACGCTGACCACGCAGGTCAACATCCCCGGCGACACCTACATCGACGACGACTTTGCCTTCGCCACGCGCGATGGCCTGATCGTGGCCCTGGAGAAGAACGTGGCGCCTGCAGGCTACGAATCGCTGGGCATCAGCGCGCCCTTCACGCGCACGAAATTCAACTTCGTGATGCAGAACGCCGCCAATGCCGACGAAGCACTGCCACTGACGCGCATGGAGCGCGTGTCCACCCCCGCCTGAACGGCCCTGCGCTGCGCTCCCCCGCCAAAAGCCGCCCCCGCAAGTGGGCGGCTTTTTTTGTTCCGGCGTTCTGGAGGTAGCCGGCAAGCGAGTCCCCCACACCACCGGCACCACCGCCCCCCCATGTGCCACCACTGCACGAATTCATTCGCCCGAAAAGTGCTGTCTGGCTATACTGAATCGAACATTTTTTACACCGCCGCCCCATCGCCCCTGCCGGAAGATGCAACTCGATCCGCGCTCCCTCATTGCCATGGCGGGCTTCATGTCCGCCATGATGGCGGTGGTGTTGTTGTTCATGCGGCGCAATTACCCGCCCAGTATCCGTGGGCTGGACTACTGGGCTGCTGCTCCGGTGCTGTGGTTGGTCTCCGCAGTGCTCTTCAGCGGCCGGGGTGAACTCTCCCAATTTCTCACCGTCGTTCTGGCCAACCAGGCGTTGCTGCTGGGCGCAACGGTTTACTACATCGGCAGCCGCCGATTCCTGGGGCATGACGGGGGATGGGCGCTGTGGGGCACCGTTGCGGTTGCATCCACACTGGTGCACATCTGGCTGACCTACGTTGCGCCCAGTTATGCAGTGCGCATCGCCATCTTCGCGCTGCTGATGGCGGTGCTGTATGGCGTGCATCTGCGCTTTTTGTTGCGGCATGGTGGCAAGGGTTTTCCCATCAGGCTGGTGCAGGTCGTGCTGGCGCTGCACATCCTCGTGCTGCTGACGCGCTTCTCCTCGGTCCTCATGGGCCAGGCCGGCACCGACATCATGGAGCCTTCACCTTTCCAGACGGCATACATGGGCACCTACGTGATCACGGTGCTGATGCTCTCGATTGGCGCCATCTTGCTGACAACCGACCGGGTGCGCACCGAGCTGGAACACCTGGCCACACACGACTCGCTCACGCAGACACTGAACCGCCGCGCCGTGATGCAGCTGTGCCAGGAAGAGATGGACCGCGCCCGCCGCTATGGCCGCGGGCCGTCGATCATGATGCTCGACCTGGACAACTTCAAGGCGGTGAACGACACCCACGGCCACCAGCATGGCGATGCGGTGCTGGTCCATTTCGCGGCGTGCACCAAATCTGCATTGCGCAGTGAAGACCGCCTGGGCCGCTACGGTGGCGAAGAGTTTCTGGTTCTGCTTCCCGACACCGGTGCGCCGGCAGCCCACCATGTGGCGCAGCGCATTCACGCCCTGCTGCATGTGGGTCACCCGCTCGACTGCCAGCTCAGCATCGGAGTGACCACCTGGCAAGGCCCGACGGACACGCTCGATGCCATGCTGTCACGCGCCGACGCCTCGCTCTACCAGGCCAAGAAGCGCGGACGCAACCAGACCTGCGTGGGGTGACTGGCCGCCTTCCAGGCGCCTCGCCCACACCGCCGTGCATGCGCCGGCATCGCGGTATGCCTGCACTTGATTGCTAGATTTTTAATAGCTTCATGCGCTTGCTACACAAGCGCCAGAGGCCTAAATGGCTTGATATTTATAAAAACGAGCTCATGCCCGTGCCGCGCTGTTCTCGCGCAGCCACGCCGCAAAGCTTTCTTCCGACATGTCGCCAGCGGCAACGGCGAGCATGGTGAGCACACACGACGCATCGTCGGCACTCAGCACCTGCCCATTAAGGCGTAGAAAAAGTTCGGCAGCCACAAAACCGGTGCGCTTGTTGCCATCGATGAACGGATGGTTGCGCGAGATACCGTAGCCATAGGACGCCGCCAGCGCAGCCGCGTCAGGCGGCGGCTCGCCGTAGGCCTGAAGGTGCAGGGGCTTGCCCAAGGCCGAGTCGAGCAACCCGGCATCGCGCACGCCTGCGCCCCCACCGTGCTCGGCCAGTTGCATCTCGTGAATGGCGACGACGACGGCGCGGTCCAGCCAGACCCATTCGCGCGTCATTTGGCCAGCTCGCGCAAGACGGCGCGGCGCTCTTTCATGATCTCGCGTGCCACGCGCATCTGTGCTTCGAATTCCGGGTTATGGATGGTGATGCGCAGGCCGTCGGGCGCTTCTGTCAGATACAACTCGTCACCCTTTTCGAGTTGCAGGCGTGCGAGCAACTCTTTGGGAAAGATGGCACCGACAGAGTTGCCGACCTGGGTGAGTTTGAGCATGTGCATGAAAGACCTCCAAGTAATTACATGCGTAATACTAAAACTTTCTCAACACCTCGGCAACAGGGTCATTTCCGATGGAGCCACCTTCCCCAACACACTCTTCACGCCACCTGCGTCGCCACCCCCGCCGCCTCAAAGCTCGCCATCTCGCGCAGCACGGCGCAGGCCGATTGCAGCAGCGGCCAGGCCAGCGCCGCGCCCGAGCCTTCACCCAGGCGCAGGCCCAGGTCGAGCAGCGGCTGGGCCTGCTGACCCGGCAGCAGTTGCGCCAGCAGGTGCGCATGGCCGGGCTCGGCGGAACCGTGGGCGAAAACGCAGCGCTGCAGCACATGGGGTTGCAGGCGCGCGGCCACCAGCACGGCAGCGCTGGTGATGAAGCCATCGACCACGATCACCCGGCGCTCTGACGCGGCTTGCAGCACGGCGCCCACCAGCGTGGCCACCTCGAAACCGCCCAGCGCAGCCAGGGCGTCGAGGGGTTCGACCGCGGCCCCATTGGCCTGCAAGGCCTGCGCCAGCACGGCGCGCTTGCGGGCAACGCCGGCCGCGTCCAGGCCGGTGCCGACGCCGGTGCAATCCTGAAGGGCAACGCCGCACAGGCGCGACAGCAACAGCGACGCCACCGAGGTGTTGCCAATGCCCATTTCACCCAGCAGCAATGCATTGCCGGGCAGGTTGCGCACCACCTCCATGCCGTTGGCCAGCGCCTGGGCGCATTGCGCTGCCGTCATGGCGGGGCCGGTGGATGCGTCTTGCGTGCCCGCCGCCACCTTGCGCACCAGCAGTTGCGGCTGGCCGGGCGCGGCAGAGCGCGGGGCCAAGTCGCGCGCCACGCCGCAGTCCACCACCGTGAGGGCCAGGCCGTGCTGGCGCGCCAGCACATTCACGGCGGCGCCGCCGGCCAGAAAGTTCTCGACCATCTGCCAGGTGACGTCGCTCGGGTAGGCCGACACGCCGCGCGCGGCCAGGCCATGGTCTGCCGCGCAAACCAGCATTTGCGGGTGTTCGAGCTGCGGTGCCTCACTGCCCAGGATCTGGCCGATGCGCAAGGCCAGCAGCTCCAGCCGGCCCAGCGCACCCAGGGGCTTGGTCTTGTGGTCAATGCGGTGCTGCAGGCGCGCCGTCAGCGCGGCGTCGTGCAGGTCGGAAATGGCAGGAATCGTGCAGGTGAAGGTCATGAAAAAAATGCTCAGGGATGGATCAGGGATTGCAAAACGCCCGGCGCAAAGTGCGCCTGCAGCGCATCGGCCAGGCCGTCGAACACGGCATCGAGCGTGCGCACGGGTGCGTCGCCAGGCGTGCCAAACAGCGCCTGCAGGGCCGCCGCGTCTTCGAACAGGCCGTGCAGATACAGGCCCAGCACATTGCCGGCGCGGTTTTGCCAGGCCAGGCCGGGAATGACCGCGCGCGCCACGTCGCCCTGGGCCGCCATGGCCGGGTGTTGCGCCGTCTGGCCGTGGTGAATTTCGTAGCCCGCCACCGGCACGCCCGCAAGCTGCGCCCACGGCCCGGCCGACAGCTGGCCAAAGCGCGCCTCGGTGTGGCGCACCGTTTTGGCGGGCTCGAACAGCGTGACCAGCGGCAACAGGCCCAGGCCGGGGCCGTTGCCGTCGATGCCTTCGGGGTCGATCAGCGCCTCGCCCAGCATCTGCAGGCCGCCGCAGATACCCAGCACTGCGCCGCCGCGCCCGGCGTGCGCGGCAATGGCGCTATCGAGCCCCTGCGCGCGCAACCAGGCCAGGTCAGCCGCCGTGGCCTTGGAGCCGGGGAGCACGATCCAGTCGCTGGGCTGCAGGAGCGCCACATCGGCCGGACTGCGCGCCCACTGCAGGCGCACTCCCTGCATGTTCTTGAGCGGCTGGAATTCGTCGAGGTTGCTGATGCGCGGGTAGGCGATGACGGCAATGGTTTTGGTCACCACCCCGGCGGCAACACTGCGGTCGTCAAACACACCGTCTTCTTCGGGCAGGCCGTGCTGCCACTGCATGGGAATGGTGGCCACGGTGGGCACGCCGGTCAGCGCTTGCAGCATCTGCGGGGCGGGCGCCAGCAGGGCCGCGTCGCCGCGAAACTTGTTGAGCACAAAGCCGTGGATGAGCGCACGCTCGTCCTCGGGCAGCAGCGCCCAGGTGCCATACAGGTGGGCAAACGCGCCGCCCCGGTCGATGTCGGTCACCAGCAGGCAGCGGGCCTGCGCATGGCGCGCCACACGCATGTTGACGATGTCGCTGGCGTGCAGGTTGATTTCGGCGGGCGAGCCAGCGCCCTCGATCACCACCACATCGTTGTCGGCGCGCAAGGCGTCGAGCGCCGCGGCGATCTGCGGCCAGACCTTTTCGCTGCGGCCGCGCCAGGGCATGGCCGTGAGCTCGGCGCTCACCTGCCCCATCAGCACCACCTGGCTGTGCGTGTCGGCCTCGGGCTTGAGCAGCAGCGGGTTCATGCGCACCTCGGGCCGGGCGTTTGCGGCCAGGGCCTGAAAGTATTGGGCGGAACCGATTTCGCCCCAGGCGCCGTCGATACCCTCGACCACGCGCGCGTTGTTGCTCATGTTCTGCGCCTTGAACGGCGCGACCTTGAGTCCCAGGTTGCTGTAGTAACGGCACAGGGCGGTGGTCAGCCAGCTTTTGCCAGCGCCGCTGGTGGTGCCCAGCACCATCACGCAGCGGGCCAGTGGGCGAGCCGAAACAGTCGTTGTCATGCCATGTCTTTCTGGTTGGGAAGGGTCGCCACCATTGCGCGCCACGCGGCAACCAGTGCGTCCTGTGAGGCGGGTGGCAGCACGCCCAGCCGCACTTGCCCCGGCAAGCCGAAGGAAGCGCAGTCGCGCAGCTTGATGCCCGCATTGCGCAGCCCGTCGAGCATGTGCGCGAAGGCCTGCGGCGGATGGGAGCCATTGGGCAGGGCGCAGAAATAGTTGGCCAGGCTGCCGGGCTGCACCTGCCAGCCCAACTCCGCACACAACCCCTGCTGGCGCGCTTTCCAGTCGCGCAGGCTACCCAGGCTGTGCACCAGCCACTGCTGCACCACAGGCTCCATCCATGCCTGCAACAACGCCACGCCATGCGCCCCCACGGGCCACGAGGGGGCCAGGGCATTCAGGGCCAGCACCTGCGCATCCATGCCTGCGGGCGCCACGGCGTAGGCGGCGCGCACCCCGGTAAGCCCCAAGGCCTTGTTGGGCGTCCACAGCTGCCAGCAGGCCGGAGGCAGCTGCTGCGCGGGCGCGCCCGTCCAGGCGCCCTCCCCGTCCAGCCGCAGCGGTGCATAAGCGCAGTCGAGCACGCGCAGCGCCGGTGCGGTGGCGCCCTGCCGCCATGTGCGCGCGACGGGGTCGGCGTGGCCCAGCGGGCTGGAGGGCTCGCAGGCCCATTGCAAACCCGCAGCGGCGGCGGCGCCACCCCGCACCCATGCCAGGCCACGCGCCTGTGCCGCCTGGGCATAGTCGCCAAAGCTGTGCGCGGGCACGGCCACCTGCACCGCACCCCGCAGCGCCGCCAGCGCGGTGATGCGGTGAATGAATTCGCTGGCGCTGGCCGCCAGCACGATGCGCGCCGGGGGCACGCCATGAAAAGCACCCAGACCCTCGCGCAGCGCGGCGTAGGCCGGGTCGGGGTAGCGCGTGGCGTCGACCGCCTGCACGGCGTGCAGCGCCTCGGGGCACGGGCCACAGGCGTTGCTGTTGGTCGAAAAATCGTGCAGCGGGACGCCTGCAGCGTCCGGGCCGCCGTGCAGCGGTGCGCGCGCGGGCTGCAGCCCGACAGGCTTCATGGGCGCCCCCAGAAGACCGCCACGGCGATCAGCAACTGGATGGCCGCCACCAATGGCACCACCGACACAACCACTTGCCCGCACAGACGCGCTGCCCGCCGCGTATCGAGCGGCCCCGCCGTGCGGCCCTTGCTGTTGAGCGTGTACACACCCGGCTTGGCCAGCCGCACGCCCAGTGCCAGCGCCATGGCCGCCATGGGCCAGCCGCTGTTGGGAGACGGGGTTTTGCGCGCCTGGCGCGCCAGTGCGCGCAGCGGCAGGCCCCGTGCAGACAGCGCCAGCAGCAGTGCCGTGATGCGCGCCGGCACCCACGACAGCACATCGTCGGCCCGCGCCGCCCATTTGCCCGCCCATTGCCAATAACGCCCGCCGCGCATGCCCGGATAGCCCCACATGGCATCGGCCGTGTTGGCAAAGCGGTACAGCGCGGCGCCGGGCAGGCCCAGCAGCGCAAACCAAAAGAGCGGCGCCACCACCGAGTCGTTGAGGTTTTCGGCCAGCGACTCGATGGCGGACTCGCGCACCGCATCGGCGCTGAGCCCGCTCACATCGCGGCTCACCAGGCGCGACAGCTGCGCGCGGCCCGCGGGCAGCGACTGGCCCAGCGCCACCTCCACCGCCAGCACCTCATCGCGCAGCATGCGCCAGGCCAGCAGGGGCTTGAGCCACAGCGCCAGCAACGCTGCGGCCAGCAGCGCAGGCAGCATCAGCGCCAGCTGCTGGGCAGCCCAGGATACTACCAAAACGATAGCTGTCAGCGCACACCAGATAAGCGCTGCAAGCCAAAATTGCTTGAAATCTTGCGCCACCGGGGCGGGCGGCGCCAGGCGCAGCCCCCACCACTGCAGCGCCCGGCCCATCCACACCACGGGGTGCCAGGCTGCAGGCGGCTCGCCCAACCACCCGTCGAGCGCCAGGGCCAGCAGCGGCACGCCCATCCACACCGCCGCCGCGGGCCAGCCCAGGCCGGGAAGCAGTAACAAAGACCAGTGCTCAGACACTGTGGCTCAATCTTCGATGCCGCGCTGCGCCGGGATGCCCGCCTTGAACGCATGCTTGACCATCTGCATCTCGGTCACGGTGTCGGCCAGCTCGATGATCTCAGGCGGGCAGCGGCGGCCGGTCAGGCACACATGCACGTCGCGGGGCCGCTCGCGCAGGGTTTGCAGCACGCCGTCGAGCGGCAACCAGCCATAGATCAGCGGGTAAGTGATTTCGTCGAGCACCACCAGAAAATGCTCGCCCGACAGGATGGCGGCGCGCGCCTTCTCCCAGCCGTCGCGCGCCAGCTGCGCCGAGTGCTCCAGGTCCTGGCTTTTCCAGCTGAAGCCGTCGCCCAGTCCCTCGATGGGAATACCCATTTTTTCAAACATGCGGTGCTCGCCAAAGCGCGCCGTGGGCACCTTCATGAACTGAAAAATCTTCACGGCCTTGCCCCGGCCATGCGCGCGCAGCGCCAGGCCGAAGGCTGCGGTGCTTTTGCCCTTGCCGTCGCCGGTGTTGACGATGACCAGGCCACGGCGCTCGCCCTCGGGTTTTTCGTAGCGCTTTTCGGTGGGTGCGGCTTCAATCTGCATGGGATGGGTCTTTCGGGCTTTCGGTCTTTTCATGCGCAAACGGTGAATCGCCGGGGGCCTGCAGGCGGGGCAACGCCATCCACATGCCCTCCATGTGCCGCACCTGGATTCGGTGGTCAAACACCTGCTCCAGCGCTGCGTGGGTGGATGGCGCATTGCAGGCGCCGTGGTGCAGCACGCGGCCCGCCGCCATTACCACCATGTCATCGGCCTGCAGCGCCAGCGACACCTCGTGCAGCACGCTGACCACCGTGCCGCCAGCCAGGACCAGCGCGCGCATGGTGTGCAGCCAGTCGGTCTGGTGCGGCGGATCGAGGTTGGCCAGGGGCTCGTCCATCAGCAGCACCTGCGCCTGCACGGCCAGGGCGCGGGCCAGCAGCACGCGCTGGCGCTCGCCGCCCGACAGCTGCGACAGCGGGCGGTGGCGCCAGTCCCAGGCCTGCGTGGTGCGCAGCGCTTGTTCCACGGCGGCATGGTCGGCCGCGCTGGGCGGGGCCAGCCAGGGCTGGTGCGGCAGGCGGCCCAGCATGGCCACGTCGTAGCTCGTGAGGTCGTCGGCCGAGCCTTCGTTCTGGCCCAACCAGGCGAGTTGCCGGGCACGTTCGCGCGCAGGGATTTGCGCCAGCGGGCGGCCCAGCAGCTGCACTTCGCCCTGCACCGCAGCACGCGGCAGCAGGCCCGCCAGCACCTTGAGCAAGGTGGACTTGCCCGCGCCATTGGGGCCGACGATGCTGGTCCAGCGCCCGGCGGGCAGTTGCAGGTCAATGCCCTGCAATATCAAGCGATTTCCGATGCTGGCGCTTATCTGGCAAGCGCTGATAGCTATTGAACTCATAGCAAACTGCCTTGCGACGACGTACGTCGGTGCATGAGCCACAGCAGGTAGGTGCCGCCCAGCGCCGCCGTGAGCACGCCCACCGGCAACTCCTGCGGCGCCAGCAGCCAGCGCGCCAGGATGTCGGCCGCGAGCAGCAGCACGGCGCCCATCAGGCTTGCGAGCACGATGTGCCGCTCGTGCGTCACGCGCACGATGGAGCGCACCAGGTGCGGCGCGGCCAGCCCGACAAAGGCAATGAGCCCCGTCTGCGCCACCGCCGTGCCCGTGGCCAGCGCCATGGCGGCCACCAGCCCCACGCGCATGGGCATGAGCGGCAGGCCCAGGCTGGCGGCCGTGGCCTCGCCCAGCGTGAGGCCGTCGAGTGCGCGCGCCAGCATCCAGGCGACCACCGAGCACAGCGCCCAGGCCACGGCCATGAGCAGGCAGGCCGCCCAGCCCACAAAGGCCGTGCTGCCCAGCGTGAAGGCCTGCATGGCCTGCAGAATGTCGGGCGAGGCCAGTTCCACCAGGTCGCGCAGCGCGCCCAGCACCACACCCACGATCACCCCCGCCAGCAGCAGGCGCAGCGTGTGCTGCACGCCCTTGGCGAGCAGCAGCGTGAGCACCACCGCCCCCGCCGCGCCCAAAAACGCCATGCCGGTGATGCCGATGCGCGCCAGCCACTGCGCCGCCACCGGCGACACACCGAACAGCGCCATCGCCACAGCCCCGCCCAATGCCGCGCCCGAGGCGCTGCCCAGCAGGTACGGATCGGCCAGCGGATTGCGAAACAGCCCCTGCGCCACCGCGCCCGACAAGCCCAGCAGCGCACCCGCCAGCCACGCGCCCAGCGTGCGCGGCAGCCGGATGTCCCACACGATCTGCCAGGCCACGGGGTCGCCGTGCATGCGCAGCACGCTGTCAAAACCCGTGCTACCCACGCTGGCGCCACACACGGCCAGCACGGCGCTGGCCAACACCAGCCACGCGGTGCACCAGACCGCACGGCGGCCTTGGTGGTGAGGATCTGTGCCTGTGGTCATTTCAGTTGACCGCGACGCTGGCACGGCTGTCAGCCGACGCTACTGGCGCGGCCCAACCCAGTGCACCCGTGGAACTGGCTTTGCCAGGCCACTGGGTGCGTCCCCCTCCCGCAGGAGAGGGGGAAGGCGCCGCAGGCGACTCAGGGGGAGCTTTCTCCACCAGGCAGCGCGCCATGATGCGCGCGGCCTCGGCCATGCGCGGGCCGGGGCGCACCACCACGTCGGAATCGCCGGGGCCGAACACGCACAGCCGGTTTTGCGCAATGGCGCGCATGGTGGCCCAGCCGGGGTACGGCACCATGGCCTGCATGCTGCGGTTGCCGATCATGATGATGTCGGGGTTGGCGCGCACCACGAACTCGGGGTTCAGCCGCGGAAAAGGCCCGAGCGACGCGGGCACCACGTTGCGCACGCCCAGCCGCGCCAGGGATTCGCCGATGAACGACGCTTCGCCCGCGGCATAGGGCCCGCGGCTCACCTCAAAGTACACGCGCGCATTTCTGGCCTTGGGTGGCAGCGACTGCGCCGCCGCCAGCACGCCCGCATCGATCACGCGCCAGAGGCGGTCGGAGCCTTGGGCGCGGGGCACGCCGAGCAGGTCGCTGACGGTGCCGAGCACGCGGCGCACATCGGCATGCGTCTTGGGCTCCAGCGCCACGACGGTGAGCCCCAGCGCCTCCAGCCGGTCGCTGGCGCGCGAGCTGACGGACATGAGCACCAGGTCAGGCTTGAGCGCCACGACAGCCTCGATGCTCGGGTCCAGCCCGCCGCCCACATTGGGCAGCTTGCCCACCACGGCCTCGGGCCAGTTGGAATAACGGTCCACCCCGACGAGGCGATGGCATTGCTCCAGCGCGCATACGCTTTCGGTCAGCGAGGGCAGCAGGCTCACGATGCGCTGCGGCGGACGGGGCAGATTGACAACGCGGCCCCGGTCGTCGGTGATCTGCACCGCTTGTGCTCGCGCCAGCCCGGCCATGAGCAGGCCCAGCGCGACAAGAATGGCGATCACCCACAGGATGCGGCGAACGGGGGTGGGTTTCATCAGGCAGAGTCTTTCAAAGTGAGGGGCAGACCCGCCGCCATCAGCGTGACGCGCGGGCACACCTGGGCCACTTGCTGGTTCAGCATGCCGAGGGCATCCACAAAGGCGCGCACCTCGCGCCCCAGCGGGATGACGCCCAGGCCAATTTCGTTGCCCACCAGAACCACAGGCCCGGGGGATTGCCGAAGCGCTTCCAAAAACATAGCTGCTTGCGCTTGCCAGTCAAGCGCCAGGGCCTGTTTTTGTTCAAATTCCATGGTTTCTACACCCAGCGGCATCGCCCAGTGCGTGAGCCACAGCGTCAGGCAGTCCACCACCACCAGGGTCTGCGGCGTGCTGTGCCGCTTGATGGCAGCGGCCACGTCGTGCGGCTCCTCCACCGTTTGCAGGTCCGGCACACGTTCGGCGCGGTCGCGCTGGTGGCGCGCGATGCGCTCGCGCATCTCGTCGTCCCAGGCCTGGCCCGTGGCGATGAGCACGGCGCGGTGGTCCGGCGATTGCGCGAGCCAGTCGCGCGCCAGCAGCTCGGCGCGACGCGATTTGCCGCTTTTCTGGCCGCCGAGGATGAACTCGCTACGGGCGACGCCCGGGTCCGCTCTGGCGCTGCCCGTGTTCATCGTCAGAACGTGTAGCGCAGCGCCGCCGTGACCGCGCGACCGGCTTCGGGGTAAATGGACGTGGTGATCCCGCCCACGCAACCAAAAGCCTGGGTGTAGAACTTACGGTCAGACAGGTTGCTCACCCCCAGCGAGAGTTCGGTGTTGCGCCATTGGTAGGCATAGCGCACATCCGCCGTCGTGTAGCCAGGCATACGACACTGGTTGGCAAAATCCGGCCGCTGCGAAGACACCAGGTTGATACCGCCTGTCAGGCGCTGCGATGGCGAAACCTGCCAACCGGCGCGCAGCGAAAGCGTGCGGTTGGGTGACAACGGCACCTGGCGACCGGCGTACGGCCCCGAGCGGAAGGTGGAACGGCGCAGCGCGGCGTTGGCAGTCAGGTCCACCGTGCGGCTCACGGCATGGCTGGCGTTGATCTCGATACCCTGGCGGCGGGTCGGGTCAAAGTTGATGTTGGAGCCAAAGGGGCCGAAGGGACCGATGCCATTGGGGTCGTAGCCGATTTCGTTGTCGATCGCACTGCGGTACAGGCGGGCATCGACCTTGGTGCCCGCTGCCACCCAACGCGCGCCCAGTTCGGTGTCGCGCGAGGTCTGTGGCCGCAGCGCCACTGCGGGGTTGGTGAAACCAAACTCGTCCACATTGGCCAGGCGAAAACTGCGGCCCAGCCGGGCATATACCGTCCAGGCAGCGCCCAGCGGCTGGCTCACGCCCAGCTCCCAGGCGTTCTGGCGGTCGTCCACGCCGTTCGTCGTATTGACCGAGGTCTTTTCGATGCGCTCGGTGCGCAGGCCCGCACTCAAACGGGTGCGGCTGCCCGGCAGCGTCAGGTCGTCCTTCAGATAGAAGGCGCGCGAAGTCGCCTTGGACACCGAGCCGAAAGCGCCCTGCACGTCGCGCGTCCAGCGGCCATGGTCGGTGCCGACAACGAACACGTTGTCGAAGCCCGCCAGACGGGTGGCATGGCGGACGCGCAGCGCGGCGTTGTCGGCCTCGATGTCGTAGTCATAAGGGCCGAAGGCGCTGATGGAACGCAACTGCTTCTCGCGGTGGCCGACATCGGCCGCCAGCTGCCAATCGCCCAGAGTGGCGGCTGCAAACACGGTGGTGCGCTGGTTGTCGATGCTGGCGTGGTCGCCCGGCGTGGTGGTCTGGCGCGGGTTGGCTGCATACTCGGCCGCGGTCAGCGAGCCCGGCAGGCCCGTATCGAGCCTATCTTCAGCGTAGCGCACGCCCGCGCGCAACCAATCGTTGGCCCACTGGCCAGTAACAGACACCCCATCCAGGTCCGACTGGAAGTTATCGCGGTGGTTGTCGGCCTTGCGCTTGACACCGGACATGTCCACCGAAAACCCGCCGCCCGCCACCGTGGCATTAGCGCGGCCTTCACGCAGACCATTGCGGCCCGCACCCGCATAGACCGAGGCGCTGTTTTTGCGCTCCTTGCCTGCACCGGCCTTGGTGGTGATGATGATGGCGCCCGCCGTGGCGCCCTCGCCGTAGAGCACTGCGCCGCTGCCGCGCAGCACTTCGATGCGCTCCACACTCTCGATCGGGATGCCGGCCAGGCGCGTACCGCCCTGGTCGGCTTCATTGATCTTGATGCCATCGACAATCACTGCCTGGTTGCTATCGGCCGTGGCGCCGAATCCACGCAAGTCCAGCGCATAGTCGCCGCCGCCATACAAATCCTGGCGCCCTACCACGCCCAACAAACGCATCAGGGCCTCGTTCACGGTGCTCACGCCGGCGGCGCGGATCTCTGGGGCCGTGATCACACTCACACCCAGCGGCAGGCTGGCAGCCTGTTCGGGAAAGCGTGTCGCGGTGATCACCGTTTCCGGCAGCATGCCGGCATTCATCTGGGCCAGGGCTGCCAGCGGAAATGCGCCAGCAACGGCGAGGGGCAGCGCAGCCAGGCGCGCGTACGAGATATGTTTATTCATGAAAATCGAAAAGCAAGCAAACTACCCGAGCCGGCTTCCCCGCCAGCATGTGGGAGACAAGGCTTCGCTGCCTCAAAGGGCGCGCGAAACCACCGTGTTGGCCGGTATCCGGGCTGACGGAACGCCCTCCAATGCCTTCCCAGGCGCTTGTTCAAGGCGCCCAGTGGCTTGTGAATGGAGAGGGAATCGGATGATTCGTCCGCTGACCGTTGCGGGGGCAGCGCAGGCTGGGCGCACCATGTTTGGTGAAACCTCCCTGCTTCCCGTTGAACTGCGGTATGTGAACCACACCGCGAGCACCAACGGCGTGATTTTAAGGGCATTCCGGGTGCGCCCCTCTACAATCGCGGGCTGTATGGACGCTCCCTCCACCACCGACCAGATCGCCGAGCGCGTTGAGCGGCTGCTCTTGCGCCACGCTGAACTCCAACGCACCAACGCCCTGCTGGCAAGCCAGGTGGCGGACCTCACACAGGAGCGCGACTCCCTCAAATCGCGCCTGAGCGCCGCCCGCGCCCGGGTTGACGCATTGCTGGAACGCCTGCCGCCAGCCCCACCTCCCAAGGACGCCGAATGAAGCAAATCGAGGTGCAGATCCTGCAGCAAAGCTATCTGCTGTCCTGCCCCGAAGGGCACGAGTCGCGATTGCTGGAAGCGGTGGAGCGTGTGGACACCGCCATGACGCGCATCCGCGATGCCGGCAAGGTGCGGTCGCGCGAACGCATTGCGGTGCTGGCAGCACTGAACCTTGCGTTTGACATCGCCGACCGCGAAGCCACTGATCTGGCGGCTGCGCCCGCCCCTCAAGCCACGCAAACCCAGACCAGCGGGCCGGCCAGCCTGCCGCTTGACGCCAGCACGGATTCCCAGCGGCTGCAGTCGCTCGTGCAGCGACTGGATGAGGCCCTGGGCGATGACGGACGACTGCTCTGAGGCAAGCCCCTGCGGCGCATCGTCGGTTGCCATCTTTACATCGCGCAGTGCCTGCAGTTCGCGCGGCCAACGCCTACAATAGTGGCGTCTGCGGTGCTGCCGGGCTTTATATTTCCTTGAACCAATGCTCACTGAGCACGGGCTTGGTACATCGCCCGGTGAGCGTGATCATCTCGCGTCAGATGAACCCAACGCCAGGCTGCCCTCGCCCACCTGAACCCCCGGTTCAGGATGCCGGTCCGGTGGCACTTGCAGACACCCTCTTTTCTTTCCCGTCGGCGCACAAACATGCTGCGCAGATGCGGCGCGTTCAGGCTCCCTCCAAGATTTTTTTCATGATGCTCGACCCCCTTCTGATTGTTGAACTCGGAGTCCTCGGTCTGGGCACCGGCTTTCTGGCGGGGCTGCTCGGCATTGGCGGCGGTATGCTGCTGGTGCCTTTTTTGACCTACATCCTGGGTCTCCAGCACGTGGCCCCCGGTCTTGCCGTCAAGATGGCCATCGCCACTTCCATGGCGACCATCATGTTCACCTCGGTTTCCAGCGTGCGCGCACACCACCAGCGGGGTGCCGTGCGCTGGGACATCGTGCGTCGGCTGGCGCCCGGCATCGTGCTGGGCGGGCTGGTGGCGAGCCTGGGCGTTTTCGCGCTGCTCAAGGGCGCATTTCTGGCGATCTTCTTTGGGCTTTTCGTGAGCTTCTCGGCCTTTCAGATGTTTCTGGACAAGAAGCCCGCGCCGTCCCGGCAGATGCCGGGAACCGGAGGGCAACTGGTGGCGGGCGGGCTGATTGGTTTCCTGTCCGGCCTGGTGGGCGCGGGCGGGGGATTTGTCAGTGTGCCCTTCATGACGTGGTGCAACGTGGCCATACACAATGCTGTTGCCACCAGTGCGGCACTGGGCTTTCCCATTGCCCTGGCGAATGTGGTGGGTTACGCGGTGGGCGGTCAATCCGTGACGGACCTGCCCCCTGCCTCGCTGGGCTATATCTGGTTGCCGGCTCTGGCAGTGATTGCCACCTGCAGCGTGCTGACTGCGCCCTTGGGTGCCCGGGCTGCGCACCAACTGCCGGTCAAACAGCTCAAACGCGTTTTTGCCAGCCTGCTTCTCATGCTGGCAGCCTACATGCTCTGGAAAGGCTTGTCGGCCTTCTGAACCAGCTCCCAGCGATGCGTGGGCGGCCGCATCATGCGGCGGTCCTATCCATGCACCGGCCGGGAACATGGTCGCGATTTAAATGGTCGGCGTCGCTGGCGCAAACTGCGCCAGTCCGTGGGTGGATTTGCCCAGCAACTGGCGGAACTCGGCCGCGGGCAGGCCAGGTGAGCACAGGAACCCCTGAAAATGCTCACACTGCATCTGCTGCAACACGGCACGCTGGGTGGTGGTTTCCACCCCCTCTGCCACCACTTCGATACGCATCGCATGCCCCATGCTGATGATGGCACTGACAATGGCGCGGTCGCCGTCGTCCTCGGGCAGGCCCCGCACAAATGACTGGTCGATCTTGAGCTTGTGGATGGGCAGCTTCTTCAGGTAGGCCAGACTGGAGTAGCCCGTACCAAAGTCATCAATCGCCAGTCCCACACCAAGCCCCGCAAGGGCACCCAATCGCAGCTCCATTTCCTGCGCGTCCTGCAGCAGGATGGTTTCGGTCAGCTCCAGTTCCAGCAAGGTAGGAGGCAACTGGTGCACAGCCAGCAGACGGGTCACGCGTTCAACAAAATCAGTCTGGCGAAACTCCAGGGCAGACACATTGACGGACACCACAATGGGCATGCCCTCGTGCATCCATTGGGCGGCCTCGCGCACGGCCTGCTCCATGACCCACGCCCCCAGCGTCACGATATAGCCCGACTCCTCGGCCAAGGGCACAAACTGCGCGGGCGACACTGCACCAAACTCGGGATCCGTCCAGCGGATGAGCGCTTCCGCCCCAACGATCCTGCCGGTAAGGAGATTCACCTGGGGCTGGTAATGCACGTCCAGGCGCTGCTCGCCCAGCGCCTGGCGCATGGCGTGCTCGAGCTTCATGCGAGACAACAAGTTGGCGTTCATCTGCGGCTGGTAGAAGCCATAGCTGCCACGCCCCCGATCCTTGACACGGTACATGGCCGTGTCAGCCTGCTTGATGAGGTCGTCGAGAGTGGCCCCATCTTGCGGATACAACGCCATGCCGATGCTGCACTGGATGGAGAAGCCCATGCCATCGAGCAAATAGGGGCTGAGCATATCGTCCAGTATCCGGCGCGCCACGCTTTCCGCCACAACGGCGTCGGCCCCATGCACGTAAATCACAAACTCATCGCCACCGAGACGGCACAGCATGTCCGTCTGCCGCAGGCAAGCCTGCAGACGCTCGGCGACCAACTGCAATACCCGATCCCCAAACGGATGACCGAGAGAGTCATTGATGATCTTGAACCTGTCCAGGTCCAGGAATAGGATGGCAAAACCTGTGTCGCTGGCACGAGCCCCCTGGATTGCGGTATCCACCCGCTGAGACAGCAGCAGCCGGTTGGGCAGACCGGTCAGAACATCGCTGTAGGCGAGCTCTTCAATGCGTTTTTGGGCCGCATGCTGCAGCGTGAGGTCTCGCATGAAGCCAATGCTTTGTACCAGTCGGCCTTCGTCATCGCGCAGTGCCACCCATGAGAGATGCACGGCGCAGTAGGCGCCATTGTCGCGAGGCAGCCAGAGCTCACCCTCCCAGAAGCCATCGCTATTCCAGCTCGCCAACACCTGCTCCATGAACGAGGCGTCGGCCCCACTGCCAAACAGGGACGTTGCCATACACCCCACAAAAGTGGCTGCACAGGGGCCCACCAATCGCTCGCAACCGGGGTTCATGCGCATCAGATGGTGCCGGCTGTCTGCAATGAAAATCGCATCCAGACTGGAATCGAAAACCCGTGCAGCCAGGCGCAAGCTGGCCTGCACTTCAGCCTGGCGGGTGATATCCCTGAACGAATACACACGCCCCACGGGGCGGCCATGGTGAAGTTGGGGCACAACGCGACGCTCCACCGTCATGCCACCGTGCAAGTGGAGGATGTCGGCGCTCTCCACCAGCGGCTCACGTTCAATGGCAATCAGGCGTTCCAGGTAGTCTTGGCGATCCACCACCCGGGAGGCCATATGGTCGTGCACCGCAGTGTCGTTGCGCTGCACCAGGAGGTCGCGGGGAATGCTCCAGATTTGCGCCAACTGCTGGTTGAAGGCGCGCACACGCCCGTCAAGACCGCACACCAGCATGCCGTCCGCCGCGGAGTCGAGGGTGGCGCGCAATTCTGAAAGCAGGGTCTCCAACTCCCGCTCTGTGGCCTCCTGGGCACTGCGATCGAGCATTGTCAGCATGAGAACCGCACGACCATTGCCTTGGTCCACACAGCAGACACGCCGATCGACCGGCACCAGCAGACCATCTGGCCGCAACACGCTCGTATGCGAGCGGATGCCCTGCGAAAGGGTGGCAATGGGCTCGGCCCAGAATGCGTGATCCTGGGGCGTTGCCGCCAGGCATGTCACCGGCTTGCCCACCATGTCACTTGCGGACCTGCCTGCCAGTTGCTCAGCCGCCCTGTTCGCCTGCAGGATGCGTAAGCTCTTGCCATCCACAAGCCACACCGCCTCCACCAGGCCGTCCAGCCAAGACTGCGGTGGGAACTGGCTCACGCTTGCGCCTCGTCAGTACCCGGGTCCACCGCGCGCTCAAAAAAATAGCAGATTCGCTTACGGGGCGAAAGATAGTCGAGGGCATCGCGAGGCAACTGGGCAGGTTTCAGGCTGCGTCGTATACCCAGTTCAGGCATCGCCTCCAGGTCCAGCACCGGGGCCTCATCCTTGGGAACCCGGGAATCGTGAACGATCACTTTGGGCCGTAGCGGTCTGGACGAGTTGACAGACACCACGATGGCGTAGCGGTCGTTGACAAGCTGGACCACCGATCCCGGAGGATACACACCCATCATCCGGATGAAGGCGCCCAGCACCACCGGATCAAAGCGGGATTTGAGCTGGGCAAACATCACCGACAGGGCTTCGTGGGGCGTCAAGGCATCCACACCTGCCGCGGGGTTGCACATCCGGTCGTAGTGGTTAACCAAGGCTAATATCTGGCCCGAACGTTGCATATCCTCGCCCACGAGATGCAGGGGAAATCCGCTACCGTCTGCCATTTCATGGTGCTGCGCAATCGCTGTCAGGACCGCATCAGACAAGCCCATCAATTGCGCGAAGGCGACTGACTGCCCTACGTGGGACTCATAACGCTGCCGCTCGGCCGGCATGAAGCCGGTGGTAGGCACCTTGAGCTTGCCCAGATCGTGCAGCAGCGCAGCGACACCGAGTTCGTGCAGGTCCAGGCTTTTCATGCCCAGTGCCTTGCCCAGCAAGAGGCTGATGACCATCACGTTCACAGGATGCAGTGCGCTGCTCTCGCCCACGCCTTCTGACAGGAGACGGATCACGGAGTCGCCGTTCTCCAGCAATTCCCTCAGGCAATCCGACACCACCGCCTCGCACTGGGTGCGAGCCAAGCCGGGTTGAACAGCAACCGTACGCTCCACCGCCTGGTATTGCCGCGTGGCGCTCCCGAAGCGCTGGTTGCACGCGGCCAGCACCCGGTTCTGAAACTGCAGGTGGGCACGGTTCTGTGCCGCAACGGAATCCACGCCAGCGGAAATGTGCGCCACGGCGTCTGCGACCGAATCCGCGTCAAGGGTGTCGGGCGCGTTGCCGGGGAGCGCATCCAGCGCATACACTTCCGGATCGCTTTTCTGGGGGAAGTAACGAACCTCTGTGAGGCCCAGCTCCCTGATCGTGGCAATCTGGTCTGTAGACGCGATGCGAAAGCGGCTCACCGGGAACGGATGACGCATCCAGCCCAAATCGAGCTGAACGTACATGCCGACACGAAGCTGGCTGGTATCAATGAAGAGGGAGGAATTCACGACATAAGAGGCGAAACATGGTGATATGAATTCCACCAATGGTTACAGCAATTATCACCATTTCGCCATCCATCCCGCAACTCGCAGCCAAAAAGCTGCACTGTCGGGCAACACTGCGCCACAAAACAGACGAAAGAACCTGCGACTGCTGCCCAGCGCTACTCCGCTCATGCCTGGAAACTATCGACTACCGGCACCAGAGCGAGGGTTTGTAGACCAGGTCCATCCACAACGCCCAGCCTGCAACCCCCACCAGCAATGCGCCCGCCAGACGCGTTCCCCAACTCGCCCGCACGGCATTGAGGTGTGAACGCAACTTGCCCCATACCCAGGGGCCGCCCACCAGCCACAGGCCACTGCCCACACCAAACAGCGCCATGGTGGCAGCGCCCTGCAGCGCGCCCCCGCTGAGCGCTGCAACCAGTAACGCAGAGTAAAGCAATCCGCAGGGCATAAGCGCCCAAAGCACCCCCGCCACCATCAGCCCGCCCGGTGCACGGACAAGGGGTTGCACGCGGCGCCAGGCTGTGCGTCCGGCCTGCTCCACCCAAGCAGGCTGGCGCGCCTGCACCATCATCATCAGGCCCCATGCCATGACCGCAACATGCATCAGGGTCCATACCGGACTTAGGGCCATGGTTTGCTGCGTCAGCCAAGCCAGGCTGTCCATGGCCAGCGCCGCCAAGGCACCCGCCCCCGCATAACCCGACAGGCGCCCGAGGTGGAACGCTAGCAAGCGGTGCGGCAGCGCGCCCCGGGGATGCCACTGCACCGGCCGAGCGGTGAGGTCCCCGGCATCACTGGTGATCGAACACGTCGCCCCTGGACCCACAAGCGCACCACAAGGTGCAGAGCACATGGCCAAGCAATGGGGCCCTCCGGCGAGCCCCATGATCAAGGCCGTTACGGCGAGTGGCGCAAGCATGAAACCTGATACTCCGTTGGATTGGTCACCCTAGATGATGCGCGAAAACCTCGCCCGATTGCGGTCAGCCTGCAAATAGCGGTCAAACACCATCGCGATGCCGCGCACAAAAAACCAGCCCATGGGCGTCACCTTGACGCCCTCGGAATCCAGCACGACAAGGCCTTGCTCGGCCATGGTCTCCAGTTGCTCCAGCTCCGGCGCGAAATACGTCCGAAAATCAATGAGCCACGCCTGCTCCATGGGCTCGAACTGCACTTCGCCCTGGCACATGAGCGCCATGATGACCGCCCTGCGCACCAGGTCGTCGCGGTTCAGTGCCAATCCTCGCACCACCGGCAAACGTCCCTGGTCCAGATGGTCGTAATACTCCTCCAGCGACTTGGCGTTCTGACTATAGGTGGCCCCCACCCTGCCGATCGCTGACACACCCAGGGCAATGAGATCGCAGTCGGGCTGTGTGCTGTAACCCTGAAAGTTGCGGTGCAATCGCCCCTGCCGCTTGGCAACAGCCAGGGCGTCGGTAGGCAGGGCAAAGTGGTCCATGCCCACGTACACATAACCTGCGTCCATGAAGGCATCGAGCGAGCGCGACAGCATGGTCACCTTGGCGGATGCGGCGGGGAGCTCCGTCGAAATGATGCGTCTCTGGGGCTTGAAGCGGTCGGGCAGATGGGCATAGGCATACAGGGCGATCCGGTCGGGGCGCAATTGCGCCACCTGCGCCAACGTGCGGTCGAACGACTCGGGCGTCTGGCGCGGCAGTCCGTAGATCAGATCCACATTCACCGACTCAAAGCCCAAAGCGCGAGATGCCTCCACCAGCGCAAACACCTGCTCTGCCGGCTGGATGCGGTGCACCGCCTTCTGAACCTCGGCATCGAAATCCTGCACGCCGAAGCTCAGCCGGTTAAATCCCAGCTCCGCCAGCACCGCCAGGCGCTCCGCGGTGACAGTGCGGGGATCGACCTCGATGGAATACTCACCACCCGGCGCGAACGTGAAGCTGCGCCGCAACGTTGCCATGAGTTGCCGCAGTCCGTCATCCGAGAGAAAAGTGGGCGTGCCGCCACCCAGGTGCAGCTGACTGACCACCTGCCCGGTGCCGCAGTGGGCTGTGTGCAGATCGATCTCGCGGCTGAGGTAGCGCAAATACACATCGGCACGGTCATGGTGCTTGGTGATGATCTTGTTGCATGCGCAGTAGTAACACAGCGATTCGCAAAACGGAATGTGGACGTACAGGGACAGTGGCAGTGCCATGGCCGTGGTACCCACCCGGCGCTGCGAGAGCGCCAGCACGTAGTCTTCGTGCCCAAACGCCTCCACAAACCGGTCCGCGGTGGGATAGGAGGTATAACGAGGCCCTGGCACGTCAAAACGGCGCAGAAGTTCTGGTGAAACAGCGGTCATGGGAAAATATCCTTGCGTGCACCAGTACTGTGCCGTACCCTTCAATCGACGTCCTTGACCTTAATCAAGAGCACGAAGGGACGCAGCGGTGACAATTTGATTCATATCAGCCACCGGGTCGCAGCGCGGGACAATTGCGTCCCAACAGACATCAGCCAACTATCCCGGCCCAACCAGGTTCCAGTGTCCATGAATCCGCAAACCATCAAAGTCGCCTGCTCCAACTGCAACCTGCGAGAGCTGTGCATGCCCGTGGGTTTGAACGACCAGCAGTTGCAACGCATTGATGACATCGTGGCTGTGCGACGAAAAATCAAGCGTGGCGGCACCCTCTTTCGCAATGGAGAGTCATTCACCTCTCTTTATGCCATTCGCACCGGTTTTTTCAAGACCTGCGTCGCCACTGAAGACGGGCGTGACCAGGTCACGGGTTTTCAGATGGCCGGTGAAATCATCGGGCTCGACGGCATCGTCAACGATCACCACACCTGCGATGCCATCGCCCTCGAAGACGCCGAAGTGTGCGTCATGCCCTTCGATCGCATCGAAGAACTGTCGCGTGAAGTCAATGCCCTGCAACACCATGTTCACAAGATCATGAGCCGCGAAATCGTTCGCGAGCACGGTGTAATGCTTTTGCTCGGCAGCATGCGCGCGGAAGAACGCCTCGCTGCGTTCCTTCTCAATCTGGTGCAACGCCTGCACGCCCGTGGGTTCTCGCAATCCGAGCTGGTATTGCGGATGACGCGGGAAGAAATTGGCAGTTACCTGGGACTCAAACTGGAAACCGTGAGCCGCACGTTCTCGAAATTTGTGGAGGACGGCACCGTGGAAGTCAAACAGCGCCATGTCCGCATTCTGGATACCGAGGCCCTCAGGCGCATCGTCAACAATCAGCAGGCCTGCCACTGATCGTCATACAGAAATGTGCCCCCTTACGGGCACGATGAAACCTTGTGGCAATCGTCCGGCCGTGCCTCTGGGGGCACCGGGCAGCGGTTGAGTTCAAAGGATGACATGGACAGCAGTGTCGTCAGCGCACTGGCAAGCATGGTAACAATCCAGAAGACAAAGAACGCAAGGGTATAAACGCCCTGGCGCGACAGCGTCAATGGCTGGCCAAACCAATGCAGATCCTGCGGATCCACCATGGCAAAAACCAGCATTTCCAGAATGCCCGCCACCAGAAAGGCAGGCCATGCAATCCACATCAAGCGTTGTTTCCACATCGTCTTGTCTCCTAAGATTTTTCTGAAGTGATGTGCATCCACCAGGCTGGCATTGAATCTCAGCGAGGTTGGTCCCCGGCAGGTGTCGCCGCGTGGTTGCGGGCCTTGAGTGCCGGGGCCAGGCTTTTTTCAGGCTGCGCCAGCGTCTGGTTGATCTCCATTCCCTTGCGGTAATAGTCTTCCTCAACGACAGGGTCCGGCCGACTGACGGCGAGCCACAACGTGACGAATCCGGCAATCACCACAATGACCGGCCCGGCAATCACCAGCCAGACATGACCAAACTTCCACCAAGGCTGCGGTTCAGAAGCAACAACGGGGCTGGATGACATAAAACCTCCTCAGCTTGTCAGCAATACAGATCACAAGACACCACGGAACCTGCAGTGACCTGCAGTGACCTGCATTTAACGCGGCACCAGGAAAATGGATTTTTCGGTCACTTTGCCACCGCCTTCCAGTGCCGAAATATCGAAATGAATCGCATGGGAACCAGGAGCCGCCGATCCATAAGGAATCTGGAGTCGCACGGCCACCCAGCGGGATTCTGCGGCGCCAATGTCGACCTCCTGCTCAGAGGCCACTTCAAGGCCCTCCAGCCCGTTCGCTGAAATGCGATAGCGCTGCGCGGCCTCGGTGGCATTCATGATTTGCAGCCGATAGACATTTTCCAGCTTACCCCCGGCAACAATGCGGGACAAGGCGGCACGGTCACGCACGATATCCACTTTCAGGGGGGTGCGCGTTGTCAAGCTGGCCAGCATGCCCACGCACAAGGCCACCAGAACCGCGGTGTAAATGAGCACGCGGGGGCGCAAGACATGCCGCAGGATTTGCGATTGGCTCCAGCGATTGAGCACACCATTCTGGGTCGAATACCGTATCAACCCCTTGGGGTAGTTCATCTTGTCCATGACGGTGTTGCACGCATCCACGCACAGGCCGCAGCCGATGCACTCATATTGCAAACCCTTGCGGATGTCGATGCCCACCGGACATACCTGCACACACAGCGTGCAGTCGATGCAGTCGCCCAGGCCCTTGGCCTTGTAATCCACCGTCTTGACCCGGGGACCACGCGGCTCGCCTCGGGCTTCATCGTAGGTCACGATCAGCGTATCGCGATCGAACATTGCGCTCTGGAACCGCGCATAGGGGCACATGTATTTGCACACCTGCTCCCGCAGAAAGCCCGCGTTGCCATAGGTGGCCAAGCCATAGAAAACCACCCAGAAAATCTGCCAGCCGCCGGAAAAAGCCAGCAACTCGGGACCCAGTTCCCGGATCGGCACGAAGTAACCCACAAAGGTGAATCCCGTCCAAACGGACACTGTCACCCACACGGTTTGCTTCAGGAACTTCTTGCGGATCTTCTCGAAAGTCCAGGGACTCGCATCCAGTCGCAGACGCGCACTGCGATCACCCTCGATCTTGTGCTCTATCCACATGAACATCTCGGTGTAGACCGTTTGTGGACACGCAAATCCGCACCACAAGCGACCGGCCACCGCCGTGAACAGAAACAGCGAGAGCGCCGAAATGATCAGCAACCCCGTCAGGTAAATGAAATCCTGCGGGTAAAGGACCAGTCCAAAAATATAGAACCGGCGGGCCCCCAGATCAAACAGCACCATCTGGCGCTGGCCCCACTCAAGCCACGGCAACCCATAAAAAACAAGCTGCGTGAGAAACACCATGACCCAGCGCCAGCGCGCAAAGTACCCGCTGATCGATCGCGGGTAAATCTTCTTTTGCGCCTCGTAGAGGGAAACGAATTCACCCTCTGCCGATGGCTCGGGTGTAGCCGCCGCGATGGGGATGACCTTGCGCAGTGGCCTGTCAGGTGATGTCATGGTGCGGGCCGTAAGAGCAGAAAAAACATATCGGGCGGCCCCACCAAGGTCGGGGCCGCCCTGATTTCAGCGGGCTGCTACGGGCTTGTTGGACAAGCCCCATACGTACGATGCGAGCACGCCGATCTGCGCATCGGTCAGCTTGTCGGCTTGCGCTGGCATCTGGTTGACCTTGCCGCTATTGATCATGGCTGCAATGGCAGCTTCGCCCCAGCCGTGCAACCAGATGTCGTCCGTGAGGTTGGGGGCGCCCAAGGCCTGATTGCCCTTGCCGTCCATGCCATGGCAGGCGGCGCATGAGACGAACTTGGACTTGCCCAGCGATGCCCGCAAAGAATCATGCGGACTGCCCGACAGACTCAGCACGTAATGCGACAGATTGCGCACATCTTCCGGCGAACCCACTGCGGCAGCCATGGGAGGCATGTTGCCGATCCGCCCCTTCTCCAGGGTCTCGCGGATTTTCTCGGGCGTGCCGCCATGCAGCCAGTCGTTGTCGGCCAGGTTGGGGAAACCCTTGCTGCCGCGCGCATCCGAACCGTGGCACTGGGCGCAGTTGTTCATGAACAGGCGCTCGCCAATGGCATGGGCCTGGGGGTCCACCGCCACATCTTCCGGCTTCATCGAAGCAAAGCGTGCATACAGGGGCTCGATTTCCGTCTTGGCCTTGGCCATTTCGGCCTCGTATTCACCGAGTTGCGTCCAGTTCAGCTTGCCCGTGAAGGTGCCAAGGCCGGGGTAGGCAGCCAGATAACCCAGGCCGAAGACGATGGTGATGACAAACAGCCACACCCACCAGCGTGGCAGAGGGTTGTTCATTTCGACCAGATCCTCGTCCCAGACGTGGCCTGTGGTGTTGTCGGCCGTGGCCTTCACTTTCTTGCGGCCCGCCATCCAAAGCAGGATGCCGCAGGCGATGATGCCGACCAGGGTCAGCGTGGTCACAAAGACCGACCAGAAATTGCTGGTGAAGTCACTCATGGGGTGTTCTCGTTCTGGTGAAGGTCAATCTTGCTCGAAGGGCAGGCGGGCTGCCTCATCAAACCGGGACTTGTTGCGGCCCCTGTAGGCCCAGAGCCAGATGCCAATAAAGCAGGCCATCGATGCCAAGGTGGCGACGATGCGCATGGTCGTGATGTCCATGGCCAATCTCCTTTATTTGAGCGCGCGGCCCATGACTTGAAGGTACGCAACCAGGGCATCCATTTCGGTCTTGCCCTTGACGTCGGCGGCAGACGCTGCGATCTGCTCGTCGGTATAGGGCACGCCCACGGTCCGCAAGGCCTTCATGCGCGGAGCCACATCGGCCGGATCAATGGCGTTCTTCTCCAGCCATGGATACGCGGGCATGTTGGACTCGGGCACCACGTCACGCGGATTGTTCAGGTGGATGCGATGCCATTCATCGCTGTACTTGCCACCCACGCGATGCAGATCAGGGCCCGTGCGCTTGCTGCCCCACTGGAAGGGGTGGTCATAGACAAACTCGCCAGCCACCGAGTAGTGGCCATAGCGCAGGGTTTCGGCGCGGAACGGACGGATCATCTGCGAGTGGCAGTTGTAGCAACCCTCGCGGATATAGATGTCGCGGCCCACCAATTGCATGGAGCTATAGGGCTCCACGCCCTTGACCGCCTCGGTCGTAGATTTCTGGAAGAACAGGGGCACGATTTCCACCAGGCCGCCAATGGCGATCACCAGCAAAATCAGCACGATCATCAGAAAGTTGTTGGTTTCCACCTTCTCGTGGGTGAAGCCGCCAGAAGCATTTTGGTTGTTGTCAGACATGAATAGGCTCCTTGGGGCTCAGGCGTGGGCAGCGTTCACGGCGGGAATCGCCACCTTGACCGAACGCCCCGAAATAGCGGTGGCCCACACATTCCAGGCCATGACGATCATGCCGCCCAGATACAGCAGACCACCGGCCACACGGATCACATAGAACGGATAAGTGGCCTTGACGCTTTCCACGAAGGTATAGGTCAAGGTGCCGTCCGCATTGATGGCTCGCCACATCAGGCCCTGCATCACGCCGGCAATCCACATGGCGGCGATGTACAGCACGATGCCGATGGTGGCCATCCAGAAGTGCAGCTCAATGGCCTTGATGGAATGCATCTTTTCCCGGCCAAACAGGCGGGGAACCAGGTAGTAGAGCGAACCCATGGTGATCAGGCCCACCCAGCCCAGGGCGCCGGAGTGCACATGGCCCACCGTCCAGTCGGTGTAGTGGCTCAGGGCATTGACGGTCTTGATGGACATCATCGGGCCTTCGAACGTGGACATGCCGTAGAACGACAGCGACACGATCAGGAAGCGCAGGATGGGGTCGTCACGCAGCTTGTGCCATGCGCCCGACAAGGTCATGATCCCGTTGATCATGCCGCCCCAGCTGGGGGCCAGCAGGATGAGCGAGAACACCATGCCCACCGATTGCGTCCAGTCGGGCAGCGCGGTGTAGTGCAGGTGGTGTGGGCCGGCCCACATGTAGGTGAAGATCAGTGCCCAGAAGTGGACGATGGACAGGCGGTAGCTGTACACCGGACGGCCCGCCTGCTTGGGAATGAAGTAATACATCATGCCCAGGAAGCCCGTGGTGAGGAAAAAGCCCACGGCATTGTGGCCGTACCACCATTGCACCATGGCATCCTGAACACCCGCGTAGGCCGAATAGCTCTTCATGAAGCCGGCCGGAATGGCTGCGCTGTTGACGATGTGCAGCAAGGCCACCGCCAGGATGAAGGCCCCGAAGAACCAGTTGGCCACATAGATGTGCTTGACCTTGCGCGTGCCCACGGTGCCAAAAAACACGATGGCATAGGACACCCAGGTGACGGCAATCAGGATGTCAATCGGCCATTCCAGCTCGGCGTATTCCTTGCCCTGGGTGTAGCCCAGGGGCAGGCTGATGGCCGCCGCCACGATGACCAGTTGCCAGGCCCAGAACGTGAACGCGGCCAGCGAGGGCGCGAACAGGCGCGTCTGGCAGGTGCGCTGCACCACGTAGTAGCTGGTGGCAAACAGCCCGCAACCACCGAACGCAAAGATCACCGCGTTGGTGTGCAGCGGGCGCAAGCGCCCGTAGCTCAGCCAGGGAATGCCGAAATTGAGCTCTGGCCAAGCCAGCTGGGCGGCGATGATGACGCCCACCAGCATGCCAACCACCCCCCACACCACGGCCATGATAGAAAACTGTCGCACCACCGTATCGCTGTAGTGCACAGCCATTGTTTTTGGAGAATCCATCGGGCACCTCGTTTGATTACTGGAATAGTTTTGTCCAAGCAGGGTTATTCAACATTGATGCATGTCAATCGTCCCGAAAAATGCGTTCGCCTTCTTGCTCCACGCTCTCGAACTGGCCGTGGTAAACCGCCCACCACAGGCCCGCAAGAACCATCAGCACCAAAATGACCGACAAGGGGATCAGCAAATACAGGATGTCCATCAGACCGGGTCCAGGGAAGATTGGGAGGCAGAGGTCATGGGTGCGGGGCCTTTCATCGGCTGCTGCGGGTTCACCCCCACCACCTGCACACCGGGCAGGGATTGGGACAAACGGGCGGCATTCAGCACCACCAGCAGCGAACTGAGCGCCATGCCCAGCCCCGCCAGCCAGGCCGGCATCCAGCCGACCAATGCCAAGGGAACACACACCGCGTTGTAGCCCGCAGCCCACCATAGATTCTGCTTGACCACCCGCAAGGTGCGGCGCGCCAGCAGCACAGATTGCGCAACCAGCAACAGGCTGCCACCCAGCACCACAAAATCAGCGCGCGCCTGGGCCAGCGGCACCGAGCGGCCAAAGGCAAACGACACATTCGCCCCCGCCAGAACCGGGCCATCGTTGAGGCCATCGCCCACCATGGCCACATGGCGCCCCTGTGCCTGCAGCCGCTGCAGGGCGGCCAGCTTGTCCTGGGGCGTGCATTCGCCCTGGGCCTGGGCGATGCCCGCCTGCGCGGCAACCCGCTGCACCGCACCCAGCCGGTCTCCCGACAGGATCTGCACCGCGACGCCCGACTGCTGCAAGGCACGCACCACGTCAGGGGCCTCGGGCCGCACGTCCTCGATCACATCGAAGCGTGCCAACTCGGTGAACTGGCCGTCGCTCCCCTGCCCCGAAAGCACCACCTGCAGCGCCTCTGCGCCGTCCTGCGCGGCCACGCCGGCATGGCGGGCCGAGCCCAGCCGCAGCAAGCGTGGGGGAAGCGCGCCCTGTGCGTCGTGGATTTCAGCAGTCAGCCCCAGGCCGGCATCCTCGCGCAGGTTCACGGCGCTCCAGCGCGCGCTGGCCACGGGCGCCGCCGCCACGATGGCGCGCGAGGCCGGGTGCATGGATTGCCGCGCCAGTGTGGCCGCCAGCGCCAGGGCATCATCGCGGCCCAGCCCCGGCGCGCAACGCACGGTCTGCACGGCCATGCCGTCCCGGGTGAGCGTGCCCGTCTTGTCGAACACCAGGGTATCCACACTGGCCAGGGCCTCCAGGCCCTGCAGGTTGCGCACCAGCACGCCGTGGCGGGCCAGTGTGCCGGCCGCCGTCAGCATGGCCACCGGCGTGGCCAGCGACAAGGCACAGGGGCAGGTCACGATGAGCACCGCCACACCCACCATCAGGGCGCGCCCCGGATCGGACGGCCACCACCAGGCCACGGCCAGCCCGGCCGCCAGCAGCACCGCCAGCAAAAATGGCCGTGCAATGCGGTCCGCCAGCTGGGCCAGGCGCGGCTTTTGCAGCGAAGCGCTTTCCATCAGCGCCAGAATCTGCGCAAAACGGGTTTGGCCACCAATGCCCTGCACTCGCACCTCGACCGGTGCCTGCAGGTTGTAGCTGCCCGCCGTCACCTGGCTGCCCAAGGGCCGCGCCACGGGCGTGGATTCGCCCGTGAGCAGGGCTTCGTCGGCCTGGGTGCTGCCCCGCGTGATGCAGCCATCGGCAGGAAAAGCCTCGCCCGGCAGCACGCGAATCACATCGCCCACGGCCAACCGGCGCGTGGTCACGCGGGTAAAGACGCCGTCGGCCCCGCGCCGCTCCACGCTGTCGGGCAGGCGGTTCATGACGGCCTCCAGCGCGCCGGCCGTGCGGTCGCGCAGGCGCAGCTCCAGCCAGCGGCCGGTCAGCAGGAAAAAGACAAACATGGTCAGCGAGTCGTAATAGACCTCGCGGCCAAAAACCCCCGCGGGGTCAAACGTGCCGGCCGTGCTCACAACGAACGTGATGCCCATGCCCAGGGCCACCGGCAGGTCCATGCTGACGCGGCGCAGGCGGATGTCGCGCAGCGCACTGCCAAAGAACGGGCCACAGGCAAAGAACACCACCGGCAGCGTCAGCACCCACGAGGCCCAGCGCAGCAACTGCTCCATTTCACCGGTCAGATCGCCCGGCTTTGCCACATAGGCGGGCCATGCGTACATCATGACCTGCATCATGCAAAAGCCCGCCACCAGCCAGCGCCACAGCGCCAGCCGGCTCTCGCGCAGGCGCTGTTCGCGCGCGTGGGCATCCATCGCCGGCAAGGCACGGTAACCCGCCTTTTGCACCGCGGCCATCCACTGCGACGGCAGCACCTGGCTGGGCCGCCACACCACGCGGGCGCGGTGCGTGGCGGCGCTCACGTCCACCTGCTCCACGCCCGCAACCGCGCGCAATGCGTCTTCAATGGTCAAGGCGCAGGCGGTGCAGTGCATGCCCTCCAGCACCACGTTCGACTCCCACACCGCATCGGGCGACGCGGAGGCAAGCGCCCCAGGAACATCCTGCGCAGCCCCCGCATCCCGGGCACCGCTGCCCGCCGGCCGGCGCAAGCGCCCGAACGCAGCCCATTCCTGCGGGTCATCCAGCAGCACATGCGCCGCCATATCTGGCAAAGTGGAGGAGTTCGTGGACATGGTTCGAGCCTACCGGCCAAGCATGACACGTACATTGACATGGATCAAGCTGCAAACCATGGTCCTCTCTAAGCTCTGACCACCCCAACTTTGAGGAGTCCGACATGTACAAACGCATTCTGGTTGCCACCGACGGTTCTGAACTTTCCAACAAGGCGGTTCAAACCGGCCTGTCCCTGGCCGCCCTGTCGGGCGCCACGGTGGTCGCACTGAAGGTGGTGCCGCGTTACCCGCGCAGCTATTTTGAAGGCGGCATGCCGGTGGACATGATTGACGTGAAGCGCATCGAGCAGCAATGGGGCGACGCGGCCCAGGCACTGGTGGACAAAGTGAAAGCCCAGGGCAGCGCCGAGGGCGTGACGGTCAAGCCCGTGGTGGCCAAGTCCGACCTGGTGGCCGAGGCCGTGATCGCAGCCGCCAAAAAACACAAGTGCGACCTGATCGTGATGGCCTCGCACGGCCGCAAGGGCATCAAGCGCCTGCTGCTGGGCAGCGAAACCCAGCATGTGCTCACGCACTCGCACATTCCGGTGCTGGTGCTGCGTTAAGCACAAAATATGCCGCTAGCGCTTATGCAATAAGCGCTACCAGCTATCAAGATAGAAGCAAAACGGGGCCCTCAAGGCCCCGTTGTCCATAAACGGCAAATCGACGCTCAGGCAAACAGCCCTTTGTGCTGCTCGCGCAGCAGGTTTTTTTGCACCTTGCCCATGGTGTTGCGCGGCAGCTCTGTCGCCACAAAACAACGCTTGGGAATCTTGAAGTTGGCCAGCTGCGACTTGAGCTGCGCCACGATGGCCTCGCCGTCGATCTGTGCGCCCGGCTTGGCGATGACCACCGCCACGCCCACCTCGCCAAAATCGGGGTGCGGCACACCCACCACCGCGCTCTCGGCCACGCCCGGCATGTCGTTGATGGCGCTTTCGATTTCTGCCGGATAGACGTTGTAGCCGCCGCTGATGATGAGGTCCTTGCTGCGGCCCACGATGCTGACATAGCCGCGCTCGTCCACCTTGCCCACGTCGCCGGTTTTGAACCAGCCATCCTGGGTGAACTCTTCGGCGGTCTTCTCGGGCATGCGCCAGTAGCCTTTGAACACATTGGGCCCCTGCACCTGGATGTTGCCGATCTCGCCCACCGGCAAGGCCTTGCCCGCATCATCGACCACGCGCAAGCCCACGCCGGGCAGCGCAAAACCCACGGTGCTGCCGCGCCGCTCGCTCTGGCCACCATGGCGCGCGTCGGCGCTGTAGGGGTTGGAGGTCAGCATGATGGTCTCGCTCATGCCGTAGCGCTCCAAAATGGTGTGGCCGGTGCGCTCACGCCAGGCGTTGAAGGTTTCAATCAGCAGCGGCGCCGAGCCGGCGATAAACAGGCGCATGTGCTTCGTGGCGTCCTGGTTCAGCCCCGCCTCGGCCAGCAGCCGCACATACAGCGTGGGCACGCCCATGAACACGGTGGCGCGCGGCATGGCGGCCAGCACGGCCTTGGGGTCGAACTTGGCCATCCAGATCATCTTGCTGCCGTTGATGAGCGCACCGTGGATGGCCACAAACAGGCCGTGCACATGGAAGATGGGCAGTGCGTGGATGAGCACATCGCCACGGCCGTCAGGCCCTCCGGTAGCCGTCCAGCCCCAGTAGTCCTTCAGCGTCACGGCATTGCTCAGCAGGTTGCCATGCGTCAGCATCGCCCCCTTGCTGCGCCCCGTGGTGCCACTGGTGTAGAGGATGGCGGCGAGGTCATCCGCCCCCTTGTCCACCGGTTGGTGATTGTCGCCATGGTGCGCGGCGCGATCGAGCAGGCTGCCCGTGCGGTCGTCGCCCAGCGTGAACACATGCTGCGTGCCGGCCGTGAAGGCGATCTTGCTCACCCAGCCGAAGTTGCCGGGCGTGCACACCACCACGGCGGGCTCGGCATTGCCCACGAAATATTCGATCTCTCCGCTCTGGTAGGCCGTGTTGAGCGGCAAGAACACATAGCCCGCGCGCAGCGTGGCCAGATACAGCAGCATGGCCTCGACCGATTTCTCCACCTGCACCGCGATGCGGCTGCCCTCTGGCAGCTTCAGCGACGCCAGCAGATTGGCGATGCGCGCGCTGGCATGGTCCAGGTCGCGCCAGGTGTAGCGCAGCGGCTCGCCCTGGGGCGAGGTGGCTTCGACGGCGATCTGGTCCAGATCGCTGGGGAAAGCAGCGCGCAGGGCGCAAAACAGATTGGCGTTGTGGTTCGGTTGTTTCATGGCGAATCAAAAAACAGGGGGACGTTTGGCCAGGAAGGCCGCGATGCCTTCGCGGTGCTCGGCACTGTCGGCATAGGCGTAGGGGTCGAGTGTGCCATTTACTATGTTTTCAATAGCTGCTTGCGGTTTACCACCGGGCGCTACAGGCACTTTTAATGCCCGAAATGTCTGCTTGTTCAGGCGTGCGGCTTGCGGTGCCAGGGCAGCCACGCGGCAGGCCGTGCCCAGCGCATCGGCGGCCAGCAGGCCGGGCTCGGTGACGCGGCTCAGAAACCCGCGCGCCAGCATGTCGGCGGCAGAAAAAGTGGCCGCCTCCAGCAGCATCTGGCGTGCGGTGACATCGCCCACCGCGCCCGCCACCAATTGCGCTTCACGCGGCGCCATGGGGAACCCCAGCCGGGCGATGGGGGCGCCAAAGCGTGCGCTGCTGCCGGCAATGCGGATGTCGCAGCAGCTGGCAATCTCCACGCCAGCGCCCATGCAGGCGCCGTCGATGCGCGCCACGATGGGCACGTCGCACTGGAGCATGGCCTGCAGACCACCCCAGACATCGTTTTCGTGGAAGTCGCGCAGCGCGGCGGCATCAAAGCGGAACGCCGGGTATTCCGAAATGTCGCCGCCGGCACAGAAAGCGCCGTCTGCCCCTTCAATCAGCACGCAGCGCGCATCCGGATTGCGCTGAATGCTCTCAAAAACAGAGCGCATCTGGCGCCACATGGCGCGCGACATCGCGTTGAGCCGGCCGGTGTGGCGCAGCGTGACCTGCACCACACCCGCTTCGCCGGCCGCTCCTGCGGCCCGCGCCGCGACAACTTCCCCTGGCATGCCATTCCTTTCTTCAATCCAGCCTGGCGCCGGCGGCCTTGACCACCTGCGCCCAGCGCCGAACCTCGGCGCTGACGAATTTTGCAAACTGCGCCTGCGCCATGCCGCCGTAGTCGGCCCCGTTGCTGGCCCAGATGGCCTTGATTTCATCCGCCGTGCCGATGCGGCGAATGTCTTCGATGATGCGCGCCTGCACGTCCGCCGGCGTGCCCTTGGGCGCCCACAGGCCGTACCAGGTGGTGACGGTGTAGTCGGGCAGGCCCACCTCGGCGGCGCAGGGCACGTCGGGAAAGGCCGGGTTGCGCTGGCTACCCGACACCATCAGCGCCTTGATGCGGCCGCTCTTGATGTGTGTGGCCGACGAACCCAGGCCGTCGAACATCATGTCCACATTGCCCGCAATCAGATCCTGCAGCGCCGGGCCGGCACCGCGGTAGGGAATGTGCGTGATGAAGGTGCCCGTCTGCTGCTTGAACAGCTCGCCGGCCAGGTGGTGCGATGTGCCCGCGCCCGCCGAGCCGTAGTTGAGCCTGGCCGGGTTGCGCTTGACGTGTTCCAGAAACTGCTTGAAATTGCTGGCCTGCACGGCCTTGGGGTTGACCACCAGCACCTGCGGCACATTGGCCAGCAGCGCCAGGGGGATGAAGTCTTTCTCGATGTCGTAGTCAAGCCGGGGATACATCGATGGCGCGATGGCATGGTGCACCGCGCCCATGAACAGGGTGTAGCCATCGGGGGCGCCCTTGGCCGCATAGCTGGCGCCCACGGTGCCGCCCGCCCCGCCCCGGTTGTCAATCACCAGCGTCTTGCCTGTGACCTTGGCAAACTGCGCGGCCAACGGCCGCGCAAAGGCGTCGGTGCCGCCCCCGGCGGGAAACGGCACCACCAGGTTCACCGGCTTGTTGGGCCAGGCCGACTGTGCCCAGCTGCCGCCCGAAGCCATTGCCAGCCCCGCGGCGGCGGCGCCTGCCAGCAGCGTGCGGCGCTGCATGCGTTGTTCTTTCATTTTGTCTCCTGTCGTCGTTGTAAAAATGGAAAGAGAAGAACCTAAAAATTCTCGGTGCGCGGCTTATCCGCCGCGGCAAAGGCTTTCGATGTCTCCCGACATAGGCACTTTGCCCTGCGCAAGCAGATTGCGGTACTTGTCGATGCGCTTGAGGTCGTACAGATAATTCACCATCAGTCCAAACGATTGTTTCATTCCCTTGGCCGACGGGTCGCCGGCCCAGTTGAGCCGCTCCACACGGGCCCCGTTGCCCAGGTGAAACCGCGCCACCGCATCCACGGGCTTGCCATCGTGCAGCTCGCGGCCCAGATAGAAAGCGGCGCATTCCAGCAGTGCCTGGCGCACGGGCGAGCGCGCATCGAGCTCCAGCGCCTTGTCCGCGGCGGCAAGCAGGTGCGTGGCCTGCGGCGGCTCGGCCCCCAAAGCGCGGCCCAGTTCGGCGCGGCGCTTGTCGTCCAGGCGCTCCAGCATGGCGCCGGCGTTCTTGCCCAGCCAGGCCCGAAAGCCCGGTATGGGCGACAGCGTGGCAAAAGTGCGCAGGCGCGGAAACTCGGCTGTGAGCGTTTCCACCACATGCTTGATGAGCGAATCGCCAAAGCTCACGCCGCGCAGCCCCGGCTGCGTGTTGCTGATCGAATAGAAGATGGCGGTGGTGGCCTTTTTCAGGTCGGCCGGTGCCGCCGCTTCGTCCAGCAGCGGCGTGATGCTGCTGGAAATGTGGTCCACCAGCGCCACTTCGACAAAGATCAGCGGCTCGTTGGGCAGGCGCGGGTGAAAGAAGCCGTAGCAGCGGCGGTCGCTGTCGAGCCGGTTTTTCAGGTCGGCCCAGCTGCGGATGTCGTGCACGGCCTCGTATTTGATGAGCTTTTCGATCAACGAGGCCGGCGAATCCCACGACAGGCGCTTGAGCTCCAGAAAAGCCACGTCGAACCAGGTGGAGAACAGGTGCTCCAGATCTGCGTCCAGGGCCACCAGGCGCTTGTCGGACTTGAGCTGGGGCAGCAGCTCGGCGCGCAGGTCCACCAGAAAGCGCATGCCCTCGGGAAACACCGCAAAGCGCTGCAGCAGCCGCGTGCGCGGCGACACCAGCGAGCGGCGCAGACTGATTTCGGCCTGCATTTCGTCCGCCGTGCCGGCGGCGGCTTCGTAGCGCTGGCGTGCCGACTGAAAGCGCGTGGCATCGGGCGCGAACTGCTCGCACAGCAGCAGCCACATGTCGCGCCGCTCTTCGGGTGCGGCCTGGCCGTACCACGCGGCCACGGCCTGGGCGCGGCGGCCGCCTTCCAGTTCACTGACCTGCGGCGCCACCACTTCCTGCAGATCGGCCAGCAGGCGGCGCAGCGCGCGCGGCGACAGCGACTCGTTGCCACGCCGCAGCGTGGCCTGCAGGCGCTCGTGGGTGGAGCGCGGCGCCGGGGCCTTGGCGGCGCCATCGGCGGCCTGCTTGTCGGTTGCCGCTTTGGGCGCCTTGGGTGTCTTGTCGGCTAAAGCTGCTCCGGAGCGCAGGCGCGAAACGCTGCGGGTGATCCATTCGGTGGTATTGGTCATGGGTTCAATCGGGATTGTTGATTGCGGGCAACATCACGCAGCGCCTCGCGCTGGTGCAGCAGATGGGTGCGCATAGCCGATTCGGCGGCTTCGCTGTCGCGGCGTTTGAGGGCGTCAAACACCGCCAGGTGCTCGGCCAGGCTTTGCTGCAGGCGCCCCGGCGCATGCAATTGCTGTAGGCGGGCCAGGCGCAATATCTTGCGCAAATCACCGATCACCTGGGCCAGCCAGCGGTTGTCGGCCAGCGTGATGAAGGCCTCATGGATAGCGTGATTGACCGCGTAGTAGTCGGTGATGCGCCCCTCGGCAGCGCACTGCTGCAGGCGGTGGTGCAGCACCTCCAGCGCGGCCACATCGGCATCGCCTGCCCGGCGGGTGGCTTCATGCGCCGCGCGGCCCTCCAGCAGCGCGATCACGGGGAAGATTTCGTCCAGATCGCGCTCAGTGACCTCGGCCACAAAGCAGCCCCGGCGCGGCTCGTGGCGCAGCAGGCCTTCGGCCACCAGCACCTTGAGTGCCTCGCGCAGCGGGGTGCGGGATATGGCCAGCCGCTCGCACAAGGCGGCTTCATCCAGGAAACTGCCCGGTGGCAACGATCCCGCAAAGATCTGCTCGCGCAGCCGCGATGCGGCTTCATCGTGCAGGGAATTGGGAACGGTGCGCATGGCGGGAAATGGCTCCTGGGTTGGCCAGAGCACCTGCGGGTGGCGCACACCTCAGCAAGGGCCCAGCGTCTTATCGTCTCGCAATCCCATCAAACAGGGCCTCAACGCGGCATATTTGACGTAATTTCTGGTAATTATTGGAAATGACGCGCCAAAAATCCATCAGGGCTTACCAGCAGGCTCCACCAAGGTCGCCAGCCGACGCGCCAAAAGAACACGGTTGCCAGCACCCCGAGGCGGGGCCCCTTGCCGTGTTGTCTGCCCGCCTGGCCGGCTCGCAAGTAGCCGCCGCCAGCGCGGTGCACGGTGCACGGCGCACGGTGCACCTACAATGCCGCCCCTGCCCTGCTCCCCCTATTGCGCGCCCATGAACATCGTCATCAACCAAGACCTTCAAGCCTATATCGATCCGCTGACCCCGGAGGAACACGAGTCGCTGGAGCGCAGCCTGCTGGCCGAGGGATGCCGCGACGCCCTGGTGCTGTGGGGCGATGTGCTGGTGGACGGACACAACCGCTATGGCATCTGCCAAAAGCATGGCCTGCCGTTCCAGACGGTGCAGAACACGCGCTTTCAGTCGATGGAAGACGTGCACCTGTGGATGATCGACCAGCACCTGGGCCGGCGCAGCGTTTCAGACTTTCAGCGCGGCGTGCTGGCCCTGCGCAAACGCGAGATCGTGGCCGAGCGGCGCGCCGCCTTGGCAGCAGCCGGCCCTGCGCCAACGCCCACCGTGCACGACACGGCAGGCAACGCCGAGCCCCCGGCCCCAGCCACCCCGGAGCTGGCGCCCGAACCCCTGAACAGCCGCGAGGCCATTGCCCGGGCGGCGCGATTGAGCAGCAGCCAGGTGGTGATGATCGAAAAAATCCGCAGGCAGGCGGCGCCCGAAGTGGTGGCTGCCGTCAAGTCCGGCACGATCTCGCTCAATGCCGCAGCCGCAGTGGCCAGCCTGCCTGCCGAAGAACAGGTGGCGGCAGCCATCGCCGGCAAGGACGAGCTCAAGCAGGCGGCCAAGCGCGTGCGTGACGCCAAGCGCAAGCCGCGCGAGGAAACGGTTGCACCAGCAGGTGACGCCGAGCCCGACACGGTGGCCGCCCTGCAGCAACGGGTGGCCGAGCTGACGGCCGAGAACGCCGCCCTGCGCCAGCAGGTGGCCGCACTCAGCGCGCGGCAGTAACTATACTTTTAATAGCTGCCAGCGCTTGATGCAAAAGCGCTAGCGGCATATTTCATCTGGATTTTCGTGGCACATTTCGTGGCGTAACAGGCTGGCGCTGCGCCCACACCCACAGGCCCACGCCGGCCACGATCATCGGCAGGCACAGCCACTGGCCCATGCTCATGCCCAGCGAGAGCAGCCCCAGGAAGGCATCGGGTTCACGGAAATACTCGGCAATGAAGCGGAACACGCCGTAACCCACCAAAAACGCCGCTGCCACCTGGCCCTGGCGGCGCTCGCGGCGCGCATACAGCCACAACAGCACAAACAGCAGCAAGCCTTCCAGCAGAAACTGGTACACCTGCGACGGGTGGCGCGGCTGCATCGAGCCGCTGTGCGCAAAGACCATGCCCCAGGGCAGGTCGGGGCTGGCAAAACGGCCCCACAGCTCGCCATTGATGAAATTGCCCACGCGCCCGGCCGCCAGCCCCGTGGGCACGCAGGGCGCCACGAAATCGGCCACCTGCAGCCAGGGGCGCTTGCGCGAATGGGCAAACCACAGCATCGCCGCAATCACGCCCAGCAACCCACCATGAAAGCTCATCCCGCCCTGCCACACGGCAAAAATCTCCAGGGGATGGGTAAGGTAGTAACCCGGCTTGTAGAACAGGCAGTAGCCCAGCCGCCCCCCGGCCACCACGCCGACCACGCCCAGAAAAAGAATGTCCTCGACATCCCTGCGTGACCAGGCGCCCGGCCCGGTGATGGACGCAAAGGGTTCATGGCGCAGGCGGCGCATGCCCAGCAGCATGAACAGGCCAAAGGCGGCGAGATAAGTCAGGCCATACCAGTGCACGGCCAAGGGGCCGATCTGCAGGGCAACGGGGTCGATGTGGGGGTAGGTCAGCATGGTGGGCGGTATTGTGCCCGGCGCGACGCGGCGGAGCGGGAACCTGGACGGTAATGCCTGGCAATTGCAAGGAAAATTGCCCCTCAGCGCATATACACCAAGCGCTTCAAGCTATCAATAAAAGAGCACCAAAAAAAGAAAACCCACCAGCGGGTGGGCCGGCGGGTTTTGGCAGGCGGCGCCTGGGCGCCGGGGCAGTGTCAGTCCAGCAGCGACAGGTCGCGCACGGCGCCCTTGTCGGCCGACATCACCAGTTTGGCATAGGCCTTGAGGGCGGCGGACACCTTGCGCGGCCGTGGCTGCGCGGGCTTCCAGCCCAGCTTGTCCTGCTCGGCTCGGCGCTTGGCCAGTTCTTCGTCCGACACCAGCACGTTGATGGAGCGGTTGGGAATGTCGATGCGGATGCGGTCGCCATTGCGTACCAGGCCAATCGCGCCACCGGCAGCGGCCTCGGGCGAGGCATGGCCGATGGACAGGCCCGAGGTGCCGCCGGAGAAGCGCCCATCGGTCAGCAACGCGCAGGCCTTGCCCAGGCCCTTGGACTTGATGTAGCTGGTGGGGTACAGCATCTCCTGCATGCCGGGGCCGCCCTTGGGGCCTTCGTAGCGCACGATCACCACGTCACCAGCCTTCACCTTGTCGTTCAGAATATTGGCCACGGCCTCGTCCTGCGACTCGGTCACATGGGCTGTGCCTTCAAACACCAGCAGCGCGTCGTCCACGCCAGCGGTCTTGACCACGCAGCCGTCCAGCGCGATGTTGCCACGCAGCACGGCCAAGCCGCCCTCTTGCGAGAAGGCGTGGTCGCCCGAGCGGATGCAGCCCTTGGCGCGGTCCAGGTCGAGGCTGGGCCAGCGTGCGTTCTGGCTGAACGCCACCTGCGTGGGGATGCCGCCGGGGCCAGCCATGTAGAAGGTCTTGACCGCGTCCGATGGGTTGCGGGCAATGTCCCATTCGTCCAGCGCGTCCTTCATGGTTTTGGCGTGCACGGTAGGCGTGTCGGTGTGCAGCTTGCCGGCCCGGTCCAGCTCGCCCAGGATGGCCATGATGCCGCCCGCGCGGTGCACGTCTTCGATGTGGTACTTGTCGGTGTTGGGCGCCACCTTGCACAGCTGCGGCACCAGGCGCGAAAGGCGGTCGATGTCGGCCATCGTGAAGTCGATTTCGGCCTCTTGCGCGATCGCCAGGATGTGCAGGATGGTGTTGGTCGAGCCGCCCATGGCGATGTCCAGCGTCATGGCGTTTTCGAACGCCTTGAAGCCCATCGAGCGTGGCAACACGCTGTGGTCATCTTGTTCGTAGTGGCGCTTGCACAGTTCCACCACCAGACGGCCGGCGCGTTTGAAGAGCTGCTCACGGTCGGCGTGCGTCGCCACCACCGTGCCATTGCCAGGCAGCGAAAGGCCCAGCGCTTCGGTCAGGCAGTTCATCGAATTGGCGGTGAACATGCCCGAACACGAGCCGCAAGTCGGGCAGGCAGAGCGCTCGATTTCGGCCACGTCGGCGTCAGACACCTTGTCATCCGCCGCCATCACCATGGCGTCAATCAGGTCGAGCTTCTTGAAGGTGACGGCATGGGTGGTGGGGTCGGTCTTGTTGACCTTGCCAGCCTCCATGGGGCCGCCCGAAACAAACACCACGGGAATGTTCAGCCGCATGGCCGCCATCAGCATGCCGGGCGTGATTTTGTCGCAGTTGGAGATGCACACCATGGCATCGGCGCAGTGCGCGTTGACCATGTATTCGACCGAGTCCGCAATGATGTCGCGGCTGGGCAGCGAATACAGCATGCCGTCGTGGCCCATGGCGATGCCGTCATCCACGGCGATGGTGTTGAACTCCTTGGCCACACCGCCTGCCGCTTCGATCTCGCGGGCGACGAGCTGGCCCAGATCTTTCAGGTGCACATGGCCGGGCACGAACTGGGTGAACGAATTGACCACCGCAATGATGGGCTTTTGAAAATCGTCGTCCTTCATGCCGGTGGCACGCCAGAGCGAACGCGCACCTGCCATGTTGCGACCGGCAGTGGAGGTTTTTGAGCGGTAAACAGGCATCGTGATGTGTGGTAAAGGGTTACTCGGGAATCAGGGGCAATGTATGGGCAATTATCTCTGCGGGGGTTACCCCGCGATACCACAAGGCCTAACGCGGCTTGCGCGGCTGAATGCCCAGCGCTTCCTTGTGCTTGTTGATGCGGTCCTGCTTGCGCTGGTCCATCTTTTCCATGGCCTTGCGCTTGGTGTAACCCGTGGCGTCGGCCCATGCCCACCACAGGGCCGTGATGGCAAACGGCGACAGCACCCACCACCATGACCACGCGGCAACCGGTTCGATTTCAAGGTATTTCAGCAACGCCAGAACAAGACCGAGGCCCAACAGGTACATCTTCAACTCCAAAAAACGCATATTCGATGAATGAATTGACAAAAGACATGGAAACGTCAACCCAAATCACTACAATTTCGTTATAAGCACTGTAACCTAACCTCAGGAAACTCCACCATGAAACGCACCCTGATCGCTCTTGCCATGACACTGTCGGTCGCAGCCCCCGCAATGGCCGATCTGGCATTGGCCACGTCGAAGAATTGCATGGCATGCCATGCAGTGGACAAGAAAATGGTCGGCCCCTCGTACAAGGATGTGGCTGCCAAGTACGCCGGCCAAAAGGACGCGGTGGACAAGCTGGCCGCCAAGATTGTCAAGGGTGGTTCTGGCGTGTGGGGCCCCGTTCCCATGCCCGCGAATGCACAGGTCAATGAAGCAGACGCCAAGAAACTGGCTGCCTGGGTTCTGACGCAAAAGTAATTCGGCAATGTGCCGCTGCAGAGCGCACGCTCTGCATCCTCTGGCCGCGCTTTCCCTCTGGGAGCGCGGCCTTTGTTTTGGAAGCGCTCCTTCTCACACGATGCTGCTTCCCGGACGCGCCCGCAGCTGTTGCTCCAGTTGCCCCACATAGGCAGCCGTGGAGTTGTCCGATTCTTCAGCCCTTGCGGTCAGGCGGGACTCCAGGTTGTTCAGCCGCTCCAGCAACGCTGCCTGGGCCTGCACATGCTGGGCTTCGAGAAAGCTGCGCAGCTCGGTAAAACGCGACGCTTCGGCCTTGTCGGCCAGTTCGCGCTGCGCCTGCATTTCCTTGGTATGGCGGCGTGCATCCATCAGCACCGAGCCCTGCAAGGAAAGCACATAGGCCACACCGAACACACCCAACAGCGCGGTCAGCCCCAGCATCAGCAAGCCCAGGGGGGCCTCGAAGGTCATCAGCCCTACCGACACCATGGAAGACGCTGCCAGCAGTTCCCAGTTCAGCGCAGCCAGGGCGGTGATGGCCAGCACGATGATGAGCAAGATGGTCGATCGCATTTGCATAAAAGTACTCCAGTAAACAAACGACGTCCCAGTCGATATGGCCGGGATGCGGGTGTTGTGTTGTACCTCATGCCCACCTGACGCACGCAGGAAAATCCCGCAAGCGCTGCGCGCTGGCGCCTTTCGGCGCCTTCTGGATCAGTTGGTCTGCCGGCTTCGATGATGAGCGGTGAACGAGCGACGAGGATTTTGTGGCCACATCACATCGCTGCGCGATATGAGTGTCCACAAATCCCGCAAGCGCTGCGCGCTGGCGCCTTTCGGCGCCTTCTGGATCAGTTGGTCTGCGACAACTGATCCAGAATTGCGGGATTTTCCAGCGTGCTGGTGTCCTGCGTGATGGCTTCGCCCTTGGCGATGCTGCGCAGCAGGCGGCGCATGATCTTGCCGCTGCGGGTCTTGGGCAGGTTGTCGCCAAAGCGGATGTCCTTGGGCTTGGCAATGGGGCCGATTTCCTTGGCCACCCAGTTGCGCAACTCGTTGGCGATCTGCTTGGCTTCCTCGCCCGTGGGGCGCGAGCGCTTGAGCACCACGAAGGCGCAAATCGCCTCGCCGGTCAGATCGTCCGGGCGGCCCACCACGGCGGCCTCGGCCACCAGGTCGGTCTTGGAGACCAGCGCCGATTCGATTTCCATCGTGCCCATGCGGTGGCCCGAGACGTTGAGCACGTCGTCGATGCGGCCCGTGATGCGGAAATAACCGCGGTCGGCGCTGCGCACGGCGCCATCGCCCGCCAGGTAGTAGCCCTTGAGTTCTTCGGGGAAATAGCTCTTCTTGAAGCGCTCGGGGTCGTTCCAGATGGTGCGGATCATGCTGGGCCAGGGGCGTTTGATGACCAAAATACCGCCCGCGCCATTGGCCACGTCGTTCCCCGTTTCGTCCACGATGGCAGCGGTGATGCCGGGCAGTGGCAGCGTGCAGCTGCCGGGCACCAGCGGCGTGGCGCCGGGCAGCGGCGTGATGACGTGGCCGCCGGTTTCGGTTTGCCAGAAGGTGTCCACGATGGGGCAACGCTCGCCACCCACATGTTTGTAGTACCACATCCAGGCTTCTGGGTTGATGGGCTCGCCCACGCTGCCCAGGATGCGCAGGCTCGACAGATCGGAGCGCGCGGGGTGCACCGCCGCATCGCCCTCAGCCGCCTTGATGAGCGAGCGGATGGCGGTGGGGGCGGTGTAGAAAATGGAGCACTTGTGGCGCTCGATCATCTGCCAGAAGCGCCCGGCGTTCGGGAACGTGGGGATGCCCTCAAAGATGATCTGCGTGGCGCCCGCGGCCAGCGGGCCGTAGGTGACATAGGTGTGGCCCGTGATCCAGCCGATGTCGGCCGTGCACCAGAAGATGTCGTCGGCGCGCAGGTCGAACGTCCAGTCCATGGTGAGCTTGGCCCACAGCAGGTAGCCGCCCGTGCTGTGCTGTACGCCCTTGGGTTTGCCGGTGGAGCCCGAGGTGTAGAGGATGAACAGCGGGTGCTCGGCGCCCACGGCCACGGGCGGGCAGTCGGTGCTCTGTCCGGCCAGCGCCTGGGCGAAGGTCTTGTCGCGCCCCGCGACCATGTTGCACGCCGTGGGAGTGCGCTCGTACACAAACACGTTGCGCAGGGTGTCGCAACCGCCCGTGGCCAGCGCTTCGTCAATGATGGCCTTGAGCGGCAACTCCTTGCCGCCGCGCATCTGGTAGTTGGCCGTGATGATGGCCACGGCACCCGCATCCATCACACGCTCGTGCACCGCCTTGGCGCTGAAGCCGCCAAACACCACGCTGTGCGTGGCGCCAATGCGCGCACAGGCCTGCATGGCAATGACGCCCTCGATCGTCATGGGCATGTAGATCAGCACGCGGTCGCCCTTTTCCACCCCGTGGGCCTTGAGGGCGTTGGCAAACTGGCTCACGCGGGCCAGCAGTTCCTTGTAGGTGATGCGGGTCACCGCGCCGTCGTCGGCCTCGAAAATGATGGCCGTCTTGTTTTCGGTGGGGGTGCCGATGTGGCGGTCCAGGCAGTTGGCCGATGCGTTGAGTTCGCCGTCGGCAAACCACTGGAAGAACGGCGCATTCGATTCATCCAGCGTGCGGGTGAAGGGCTTGGTCCACTGCAGGTTCTCGCGCGCCAGGCGGGCCCAGAAGCCTTCGAAATCCTTGTCGGCCTCGGCACACAGCGCCTCGTAACCGGCCATGCCCGAAATGCGGGCGGCTTTGACCACGGCATCCGAGGGCGGGAATACGCGGTTTTCAACCAGCACGGACTCGATAGAGGAATGGGGCGAACTCATGGTGTTGTCTCCTGGGTCTGATGGAACTGGGCGGTACTGTCTGCCACCCCACTTACAAGCCACTGACGGGCATTCAGCTGACAGCATGTTCATACGCGCGCCCTAAAATCCGGCGTCTTTCCATTTCCTGCACAGTTCTTCATGTCCACCCCAACGCCCAAAGCCCCGTCTCCCCTGCGCCCCCTGCCCGCGCTGATCTTTGCCAGCCGCTGGCTGCAGTTGCCGCTTTACCTCGGGTTGATTGCGGCGCAGGCCGTGTATGTGTGGCATTTTCTGCTGGAGCTGTCGCACCTGGTCGAGGCCGTGTTTGGCAACCAGGCAGCGCTGCAGGCCCTGGTGACCAGCATCGGCTACAAGCCCGAGGTGCAGATCACCTCGCTGAACGAAACCGTGATCATGCTGGTCGTGCTGGCGCTGATCGACGTGGTGATGATTTCCAACCTGCTCATCATGGTGATCGTGGGCGGCTATGAAACCTTTGTGAGCCGGCTGGGCCTGGACGACCACCCCGACCAGCCCGAGTGGCTGGGGCATGTGAATGCCTCGGTGCTGAAGGTGAAACTGGGCCTATCGATCATCGGCATCAGCTCCATCCACCTGCTCAAGACCTTCATCAACGCCGCCAATTACGACGTGAAGGTGCTGATGTGGCAGACCATCATCCATGTGGTCTTTCTGGGCAGCGCACTGGCCATTGCCTACACCGACAAGTTGCTCAGCAGCGGCCACGACAAGCATTGAGCCGTGATTTTTAGCGAAATTGGCTGCTAGCGCTTATAGGTAAAGCGCTAGCAGCTATTTTTTTGATAGCAATTGTACTTTGGGGTAAAAGCACCACCTGCCCTGCGGCGGCATCGGGTGGCGGCGCATCGATGCCACATGCCACGCCCGTACGCCCGCTCGCGCCTATACGCCATTTCGAATAACCAGTGTTTTGACTCAAAAACACTTAATTCATATACTTCGAGGCTGATTCACAACCTGCAACGCAGGTAATTCTTCCCACCCGGGATGAAATGTCTCACTGGCGTGGCCCTTGCGGTCGCTCCAGCCCGCCGAAGTTTCGGCCCTGATGCCCCGCCACCGCGCCTGCGCCCGGTGGCAGCCGTGGTCCAAGCGCCCTCCCCCGAGGTCTGCTGGAACACACCCCAGGCCCTTGCGCACCACCTTGCGTGCCATTCGGGCCAGCCTGGCATTGCCAAGGTTCTTCTGTCTCGTGCCGACCTGTGCTGATCGCAGCCAGGCCCGGCCGCCGCATCAGGGTTGCGCTTGGGTTTCGAACCTGTCCGCCCATGGCGGGCAAGGCTGTGTTCCACCCATTCAACGAGGAGATCCACCAGCGTGGCCAAAAAAATCACCATCGACCATGTGTTCAAAGTCTTCGGCGATGCACCGCACAAGGCCCTGGAACTTGTCCGCCAGGGCTGCAGCAAGCAGGAAATTTTGGAGCGCACCGGCCACTCCATCGGCGTTTTCGACGCCACTTTCACCATCGAAGCGGGTGAAATTTTCGTGGTCATGGGCCTGTCGGGATCGGGAAAATCCACGCTGGTGCGCCTGCTCAACCTATTGATCGAGCCCACCGCCGGCCGCATTCTGGTGGACGGCACCGACATCAGCAGCCTGACCAGCGGGCAATTGCGCGCACTGCGGCGCAAGGACATCAGCATGGTGTTCCAGTCCTTCGCGCTGATGCCGCACATGAACGTGCTCGACAACACCGCCCTGGGGCTGGAGCTGGCGGGCGTGGGCCGGGCCGAGCGCCAGGCGCAGGCCGCACTGGCGCTGGAGCAGGTGGGCCTGGCCAGCTGGGGCACCAGCTATCCCGACGAGCTCTCGGGCGGCATGCAGCAGCGCGTGGGCCTGGCGCGCGCGCTGGCGTCCGATCCGTCCATCCTGCTCATGGACGAGGCGTTCTCGGCGCTCGACCCCATCATCCGCACCGAAATGCAAAGCGAGCTGCTGCGCCTGCAGCAGGTCAGGCGGCGCACCATCGTCTTCATCTCGCACGACCTGGACGAGGCCATGCGCATCGGCGACCGCATCGCCATCATGAAAGACGGCCAGGTGGTGCAGGTGGGCACGCCCGACGACATCCTGCGCAACCCGGCCAACGACTATGTGCGCAGCTTTGTGCGCGGCGTGGATGCAGCGGCCGTGTTCAAGGCCGGCGACATTGCGCGCGAGCGCTTCACGGTGGTGTCCGAGCACAGTGACCGCGGCTCGCGCGCCGCGCTCAAGCAGCTGGAAGACCAGGACCGCGACTTTGCCTATGTGGTCAGCCCCACGCAGCGCTACCTGGGCACCGTGTCGGCCGATTCGCTGCGCACCGCGCTCGACGGCCATGTCGGGCCGCTGGGCCTGCAACACGCCTTCTTGCCCGGCGTGGAGGCGATTGACGCCGACATGCCCGTGGCCGGCCTGTTTGGCCAGGTCGCGCAGGCGCCCTGCGCCCTGCCGGTGGTGGGGCCGCAAGGCCAGTTTCAGGGCGCCATCAGCAAAACCACCCTGTTGAAATTTCTGGACCGCGACACACCGCCGGTTCCGCCCTCCCCACCGCCCGTGGAAACCACGGCCCATGAAAGGAGCTTCGCATGAACGATGCACTGCCCACCTACGAGCCCACCGTGCTGCCAGCGCCAGCCGACACCGATCCATGGGCGACGGCCAGCGAATCCGGCCCGGCCGTGACACCCTGGGATTTGCCCGCGGCGGCGCCCGATGCACCCAGCACCGCAGCCCCCGCCGATGCCGTGGACCCCTGGGGCGCCGCCACCGCTGGCAGTGGTGCCAGCGACAGCGCCGACAGCTGGCTGGATGCACCGGCACAGGCCGCAGCCACCGACCTGGCCGGCACCGACGCCACGCCCACCGGCTGGCAAATCCAGCAGTTGTGGGATGGCTCTTTGCCCATCGAGTCGTGGATCAACGAGGGCCTGGGCTGGCTGGTGCAGAACTTTCGCCCCTTCTTTCAGACCGTGCGCGCGCCGATTGACGGCACGCTGACCTGGGTGGAAAGCCTGCTCACCAGCATGCCCACACTGGCCATGGTGGCGCTGCTGGGCCTGCTGGCGTGGCAGTTTGCGGGCCGCGCCGTCGCCATGGGCGCCGTGGCCGCGCTGCTGGTGGTGGCCATGCTGGGCATCTGGTCCGAGGCCATGGTCACGCTTTCGCTGGTGCTGACGTCGCTGGCGTTCTGCATCGTTATCGGTCTGCCGCTGGGCATTGTGCTGGCGGCCAGCGACCGCGCCCAGCGCTGGATGCGCCCGTTTCTCGATGCGATGCAGACCACGCCGGCCTTCGTTTACCTCGTGCCGGTGGTGATGCTGTTCGGCATTGGCAACGTACCGGGCGTCATCGTGACCATCGTGTTCGCGCTGCCGCCGCTGGTGCGGCTGACCAACCTGGGGCTGCGCCAGGTGCGCCCCGACCTGATCGAAGCCGCACGGGCCTATGGCGCATCGCCCTGGCAACTGCTGGTCAAGGTGCAGCTGCCGCTGGCAATGCCTTCCATCATGGCGGGCGTCAACCAGGCGCTAATGCTGTCGCTGTCGATGGTGGTGATCGCCTCGATGATCGCCGTGGGTGGGCTGGGCCAGATGGTGCTGCGCGGCATTGGCCGCCTGGACATGGGCCTGGCCACCGTGGGCGGACTGGGCATTGTGCTGCTGGCCGTCACGCTGGACCGCATCACCCAGGCCATGGGCCGGCCGCGCCGGGGCGTGCGCCATTGGTGGCAGACCGGCCCGGTGGGCCTGGCCTGGCGCCTGCTGCGCCGCGGCACCACGGCGCCCGCAGCTTCGGCGGCAACCGAAGCCCCAGCCCCGTTGGCGCCAGCCCGCCGCTAATCGGCTGTCCGGCTGCCGGGCCTGGCCCGCAAAGCCCATTCATTGATTTTTCTGCCCCCGCACACAAGGAGTCCGCAGCCATGCCAAGCCACCCGCATTTCGCCCACGCCGCCAAGACCGCCCTCGCCACCAGCCTGCTGGCCTTTGGCCTGGCCGGCGCCGCCCATGCGCAAAACCTGCCCGGCAAGGGCGTGAGCGCGCAGCCCCTCAAGAGCTCGCTCGCCGAAGAGGCCTTCCAGACCCTGCTGGTTGCGCGCGCCCTGGAAAAACTGGGCTATGACGTCAAGCCCATGAAAGACCTGGAGCCCGCCACCGAGCACCTGGCCATTGCCAACGGCGACGCCACTTTCATGGCCACGCACTGGAACCTGCTGCACGCCGATTTCTACAAGAACAGCGGCGGCGACGCCAAGCTCTACCGCAAGGGCGTGTACTCCGGCAATGCCGCCCAGGGCTACCTGATCGACAAGAAGACCGCCGAGCGTTACCAGATCACCAACCTGGCCCAGCTCAAGGCCCCCCAGTTGGCCAAGCTGTTTGACACCGACGGCGACGGCAAGGCCGACCTGACCGGCTGCAACCCCGGCTGGGGCTGCGAACTGGCCATCGAACGCCACCTCGAGGGCTATCAGCTGGGTGGCTCCATCACCCACAAGCAAGGCAGCTACGCCGCGCTGATCGCCGACACCATCGCCCGTTTCAAGCAAGGGCAGCCCGTCCTGTACTACACCTGGACGCCCTACTGGGTGAGCGCCGTGCTGCGCCCTGGTGCCGATGTGGTCTGGCTGGAGGTGCCCGATTCCCCCACGGCCGCAGCGCAGGACGACACCCGCCTACCCAATGGCAAGAACTACGGTTTCAAGGTGAACCAGCAGCACATCGTGGCCAACAAGGCCTTTGCCGACCAGAACCCGGCGGCAGCCCGGTTGTTTGAGGTGATGCAGCTGCCGGTGGCCGACATCAACGCCCAGAACCTGCGCATGAGCCGGGGCGAAAACAAAGCCAGCGACATCGCACGCCACACCGATGGCTGGATCAAGGCGCACCAGAAGACTTTTGACGGCTGGATCGCCCAGGCCCTTGCCGCGGCGAAGTAGCGCTTCGATCCACATAACAACCGACTCAAACGCACTGTTCACGTCGGCTTGAAGCTATTTTTTACATAGCAAAATGATCCCGTACCGTAGGGCCGCCGGCATGCGATGCGACGTGCACTGGTGGGTGTCAGCTATCGACCCACCATGTCTTGCGGCACCACCCACGCATCAAACTGCTCGGCCGTGACATGGCCCGAGGCAATGGCCGCGTCGCGCAGGCTGCTGCCTTCGGTATGCGCCTTCTTGGCGATCTGCGCGGCCTTGTCGTAGCCGATGTGCGGGTTCAGCGCCGTCACCAGCATCAGCGAACGCTCCACCAGCTCGGCCATGCGCGCGCGGTGGGGCTCGATGCCCTGGGCGCAATGGTGGTCGAAACTGGCCATGCCGTCGGCCAGCAGGCGCACGCTCTGCAAAAAGTTGTGGATCACCATGGGGCGGAACACATTCAGCTCGAAGTTGCCCGAAGCCCCGCCGATGTTGATGGCCACATCGTTGCCCATCACCTGCGCGCACAGCATGGTCAGCGCCTCGCACTGCGTGGGGTTGACCTTGCCGGGCATGATGGACGAACCTGGCTCGTTCTCGGGGATGGTGATCTCGCCCAGCCCGCTGCGCGGGCCGCTGGCCAGCCAGCGCACATCGTTGGCAATCTTCATCAGGCTGGCTGCCAGGGTCTTGAGCGCGCCGTGGGCATGCACCAGCGCATCACAGCTGGCCAGGGCCTCGAACTTGTTGGGGGCGGTGACCAGGGGCAGGCCCGTCAGGTCGGCCAGCTCGCGCGCCACTGCGGCGGCATAGCCGGCGGGCGCATTGAGCCCCGTTCCCACGGCGGTGCCGCCCAGCGCCAGCTCACACAAATGCGGCAGCGCGGCGCGCACATGCTGCTCGCCATGCTGCAGCTGCGCCACCCAGCCTGATATCTCTTGGCCCAAGGTGAGCGGCGTAGCGTCCTGCAGATGGGTGCGACCAATCTTGACAATGCCGTCAAACGCCGCCGCCTTGGCCGCCAGCGTGGCGCGCAGCTGCTGCAAGGCGGGCAGCAGCCGGTGCGTCAGCGCATCCACCGCCGCCAGGTGCATGGCCGTGGGGAAAACATCGTTGCTCGACTGGCTCTTGTTCACATCGTCGTTGGGGTGCACCAGGCGCGCCTGCCCGCGCGGGCCACCCAGCAACTCGCTGGCGCGGTTGGCCAGCACCTCGTTCATGTTCATGTTGGTCTGCGTGCCCGAGCCGGTCTGCCACACCACCAGGGGGAACTCCTGCTGGTGGCCGCCCGCGATCACCTCATCGGCCGCCGCCACGATGGCCGTGGTCTTGGCGGTGTCGAGCAGTTCCTGCGCGTTGTTCACATAAGCGCTGGCGCGCTTGACCTGGGCCAGGGCGCGAATCAGCTCGGGCGCCATGCGCTCGCCCGAGATATCAAAATGCTGCAGCGACCGCTGGGTCTGCGCGCCCCACAGGCGCTGGGCGGGCACGTCGATGGGGCCGAAAGTGTCTTTTTCGGTGCGGACTGCGGTCGCGTCAGGTCGGGATGTCGTCACGGTTGTGCCTTGCCGCTCGGTGAGCGAATGGGATGAAGGGATCGGAACACCAGGGCGCAGCATACCCACGGAACGCCAAGCTGTGCCACCCGTCACGCGATGGCCCGCAGCCTTCCATCAACCCCAGACAGCGCCGCGCAAGCCCGCAGGGGGATAATTCGGGGTTCGCGATTTTCCCCACTGACCCCACCTGCCATGACCACGACCTCCATTCGCCAAGCCGACCTGATCGAGTCCATCGCCGCCGCGTTGCAGTACATCAGCTACTACCACCCCACCGACTACATCGCCCATCTGGCCCGCGCCTACGAGCGCGAGCAAAGCCCCGCGGCCAAGGATGCGATTGCGCAAATTTTGACCAACAGCAAGATGAGCGCCACCGGCCAGCGCCCCATCTGCCAGGACACCGGCATCGTCAACGTGTTCCTGAAAGTGGGCATGGACGTGCGCTGGGAAGGCTTCACCGGCAGCCTGGACGACGCCATCAACGAAGGCGTGCGCCGTGGCTACAACCACCCCGACAACACCCTGCGCGCCAGCGTGGTGGCCGACCCGCAATTCGACCGCAAGAACACCAAGGACAACACCCCCGCCGTGATCTTCACCGAGATCGTGCCCGGCAACACCGTGGACATCACCGTGGCGGCCAAGGGCGGCGGCTCCGAGAACAAATCCAAGATGTACATGCTCAACCCCAGCGACAACGTGGTGGACTGGGTGCTGAAAACCGTGCCCACCATGGGCGCTGGCTGGTGCCCGCCCGGCATGCTGGGCATTGGCATCGGTGGCACGGCAGAAAAGGCCGTGCTCATGGCCAAGGAAAGCCTGATGGACGACCTGGACATGTACGAGCTGCAGGCCAAGGCCGAAGCCGCCAAGACCGGCGGCCCCGCGCTCGACAAGGTCGAAGCCCTGCGCCTGGAACTGTTTGAAAAGGTCAACGCCCTGGGCATTGGCGCGCAAGGCCTGGGCGGCCTGACCACGGTGCTCGATGTGAAGATCAAGATGTACCCCACGCATGCGGCCAGCAAGCCGATTGCCATGATCCCCAACTGCGCAGCCACGCGCCATGCGCACTTCGTGATGGATGGCTCGGGCCCCGTTTACCTCACGCCGCCCAGCCTGGACCTGTGGCCCAACGTCAACTGGACGCCCGACTACAACAAGAGCAAGAAGGTCAACCTCGACACGCTCACCAAGGAAGAAGTCGCCAGCTGGAAGCCCGGCGACACCCTGCTGCTCAACGGCAAGATGCTGACGGGCCGCGATGCCGCGCACAAGCGCATCCAGGACATGCTGGTCAAGGGCGAGAAGCTGCCGGTGGACTTCACCAACCGCGTGATCTATTACGTGGGTCCGGTCGATCCCGTGCGTGACGAGGCCGTGGGCCCCGCCGGCCCGACCACCGCCACGCGCATGGACAAGTTCACCGACATGATGCTGGAGAAAACCGGCCTGATCGCCATGATCGGCAAGGCCGAGCGCGGCCCCGTGGCCATCGAGTCCATCAAGAACCACAAAAGCGCTTACCTGATGGCCGTGGGCGGCGCCGCCTATTTGGTCAGCAAGGCCATCAAGACCGCCAAGGTGGTGGGCTTTGAAGACCTGGGCATGGAAGCCATCTACGAATTCGACGTGGTGGACATGCCCGTCACCGTGGCCGTGGATTCGGGCGGCACCAGCGCCCACATCACCGGCCCGGCCGAATGGCAAAAGCGCATCGCCACGGGCGAATTCAAGGGCATCGAAGTCGCAGCGGCCTGATGTCGCCGGGCATGGCGGCGCGCTTCAATAGCGCATGCAAGGGCTCCATCCGCGCCCAGCGGGTGGCCCGCCGCCCTGCCCCCTTTTTCTTATCCGCCCTGACACCATGAACCGTGCTGCGCAACCCATTGGCGTTTTCGACAGTGGCATCGGGGGCCTGAGCGTGCTGCAGGCGCTGCGGGCCGAGTTGCCCCACGAGCGCTTTGTTTATCTGGCCGACAGCGGCAACGCGCCCTATGGCGACGCGCGTGGCGACGCTTTTGTGAGTGCGCGCACGCACGCCATCACGCGCTACCTGCGCGCGCAGCACCACATCAAGGCGCTGGTGGTGGCCTGCAACACGGCCACGGCCGCCGCCATCCATGAAGTGCGCAGCAGCCAGCCCGACCTGCCGGCGGTGGGCGTGGAGCCCGCCCTCAAGCCGGCCGCCGCGCTGAGCCAGACCGGGCGCGTCGGCGTCATCGGCACGCGCGGCACGCTGACGAGCGACAAATTCTCCCGGCTGCTGGCCTCGCTGGCCGGGCAGGCCGAGTTCATAGTCCAGCCCTGCGATGGCCTGGCCCGCGCGATTGAAAACAGCACGGCGCAGCCCTTGCCCGCCGATCCTTTTGCTACAGAAACAAGAGCACTTTGCGCACGCTACATCAGCGCCATGGGCCCATTTGGCACCGAATCGGGTCAGATCGACACGCTGGTGCTGGGCTGCACACACTATGTGTTTGTGGCCGACGAACTGCGCGCATTGGTCGGCCCGCAGGTGCGGCTGATCGAAACCGGCGAGCCGGTGGCACGGCAGACGCGGCGTTTGCTGCACAAGGATGCGCTGCTGGCTCCGGGGGATGAAGGCGCCGATGCGCACGCATCCGTCCGCCTGCTCACCACGGGGGCGCTCGGGCCCCTGCAGGCGGCGGCACAGCGCTGGCTGCAGCTGCCACCCGACTGCTGTGGCACCGTCGCCATACCCTGAATTCAGATCAAATCAGGCTGTAGCGCTTACTGGTAAAGCGCAAGCAGCTATTGAATCAATAGCTATTCCGCCGCCCACAAACGCTCGCCGGCATGCTCGAGGTGCGTGAGATACAGCCGCACATCGAACTCGTACTGGTGGTATTGCGGCTCCATGTGCTCGCACAGCTTGTAGAACGCCTTGTCGTGGTCTTTTTCGCGCAAATGGGCCAGTTCGTGCACCACGATCATGCGCAAAAACTCGTCCGGAACCTGCTTGAACATGGCGGCCACGCGGATCTCGTGCTTGGCCGCCAGACGATTGCCCTGGACGCGCGACACCGAGGTATGCAAGCCCAGCGCATGGCGCACCACATGGATCTTGCTGTCAAAAACAACCTTGTTCACCGTGCCTGCGTTGCGCAAATGGCGCGACTTGAGTTCCGCAGCGTAGTCATACAGTGCCTTGTCGCTGCGCACCGCGTGCGACTGGGGATATTTGCGCAGCAGCACCGCGCCCAGCTGCCCCTCGCCCAGCAGCTGCCGGGCCTGGTCTTGCAGCGATTCAGGGTAGGTGCGCAGGTAAGGCAGATCGGTTTTCATGCAATCACCGGCAAAGACTGCTCGGTGCAGCACGCGGGGAGCAACCCCGTGGCGCACCGCAGCCGCTGAATCTGCGTTCTCAGTGAAGGTGTCGCGGCCGGCGCCCGCCGCCGTGGCCACCACCCGAGCCGCCTGGCCCGCCCGATCCGCGGGGAGGCTTGCCAATTTCCAGCGAATTGACCAGGGCGTCGAAACGCTGCGTGAACAGCTTGTCGATCTCGGCCACCACGCCGCCCAGCTCGGCGCCGTCAAAGTGGCGCTCCATCATGTTCACGACATCCTGCACCAGCAAGTCGCGCTGCACCTGCATGATGGCCGCTGGCGTGGGGCCCACGAACAGCATCACGAAGTCGTCGCGCGACTCGGTGCCATCGTCTTCCTCATCCTCGTCGAAATCGGCGTCATAAAACGTCACCTCAATGGCGGCGCCCAGTTCGGCCAGTTCGTTGAGGCTCATGCACATCTCGTCGAGCGATTGGCGAAAATCTTCATCGCCCCGCACCGTCCAGCACATCTGCAGCAGATGCTCTTGCGCGTCGAACTTGATGCCGGGCTCTTCCTCGTAGGCGCTCACCGCACCATCGGCCAGCGAGCGGGCTCCGGCGTATTTCCAAAGGGGTTTGAGCGCCTCCTGGAGCTGGTCAAAACTGGCGTCGGCGCGCAACTGGACCTGTCCGTGGACGTGGATTTCAAAGGGAGCGTTGTAACTTGACATGATTGAATCGTAGTGGTGCCCCGAGCCGGGGTCGAACCGGCACGCCCCTTTTCAGGAAAGCGGCGGATTTTAAGTCCGCAGTGTCTACCAATTTCACCATCGGGGCGCCGGCTGCGCAACGCACACCTGCGTCACAGCGTAACCCGGGCCGCGCGGACACGCAATGCCCCTGCCTTATCCGATGACGGCAATGCCAGCACAACATCCAGCCAATCGCCATCACCAAGAAAAAAGGGAAGCCGAAGCTTCCCTTGCATATCTGGAGCGGGAAAAGAGTCTCGAACTCTCGACCTCAACCTTGGCAAGGTTGCGCTCTACCAACTGAGCTATTCCCGCATTTACTACCGCACTCCGTTGTCGCCTTCAGTGCGCATCAGCAAGTCTCAAATTATAGCGTTATTTTTTGCCTTCTCAGCAATTTTGAAGAAATTTCGAAAAATCTTCGCCAACCAGTCGTTGAGCCAACCCAACAAAAAAGGCCCCGAAGGACCTTGCTGCATCGGATTCAACCAATGGTGTTCTGGAGGCGCGGTCCGGAGTCGAACCGGACTAACCGGATTTGCAATCCGGGGCATAACCGCTTTGCTACCGCGCCAGAAAAATCACTTTCCTCTGACAAAAAAGGGAAGCTGATGCTTCCCTTTTTGGAAATTGGAGCGGGAAACGAGACGTGTACTAGGACAGTAAGTCGTTGTTTCCCAAACACTTTCTTCGTTGGGCTGGCCAGCGAAGACCTCAATTGTAGCCTTGTTTTTCGTCCTCGGCAACAAATTCGTCCAAAGAGTTCCACAGACGTCCAAAGAGCTGCACTCAGTACACCAGACCCACGATCGGTACATCGTCGTAGGCGACTGCCTCGAACTCATCATCCACGCCCGGTTGTCTGCCCCGCATCCATCATCGCGAAGACGATCAGGCAGATGGTTCTGGTGATGGCACAGGTCGGATTCCACCTGGGAACGCCTGCACCACAACTCACAGGCGACCTTCTGCTCAAGCTCCTTTGAAAGAACGCGCACGCTGGCCACCGCGTTTCCGCACACGATTCTTTGTCGATATATCAGGATGACGGGGCAAGCATGACAGATGCGGGTTTGCTGCGTCCGGCTGGACATTCGACGACGATTGCGGCCCCCTCACGCCTCCTGAGACCGCTGGCATATCAGGTCATACCTAGACGGTTTTGCAGAAACCGTAACTTCTCACGACCCTGATAGCGTGAGCGTCACTGTCGAGCCTACGTCCCGATGCTCGACCTTCTAATCGATGAATTTTTGCACATCGAGCACACGACGACTACCAGTTGCGCGAACTGGTGAGAAGTATTCAAACCACATGACGAAGCGGCCTTAGGTGCCCACTTCCTGCACAGACGACAGGCCGACCATGAGGTCGGTGACAAAGGAGTCGGTCATGTAGTTCTTCTCCTGGAAGGAGACGGAGCATGCACGAGAACAAGAATGATGCACCAACATCAAAGGTGTTCTATCGCCCGATCGAAGCGTCCATCCGCTGGGCCGGGCTGCTGCGATACGAGCAGGTGATCCTGGCTTCGATTTCGTCGCCAAGGCGCCTGCCGCAGTCGTTGGACTGCCCACGTTGTGCCGAGCTGAGGCTTTGCACCGAACGTATCTTCGACGGCATCCTCAATGGAGAACTGCCCTTCGGGCAGAACGGCATCACGACGCGCGATTCCACGCTGATCGACTCCCCTGATCTGACGGTGCGTCACGTCGATCTGAAGCGCTGGATGCGACAACACTATCCCGAGCAACGACCGGGCTTCCTCTTCTCCCGAAGCGAGCGCATCGCCCATCCCTTCATCTCGCTGGAAACTGGGCAGGCGATGCTAGTCGAGCGCCTGGCCCTGAAGTCCACCTTGGACCAGTACAAACGCCAACTGCATGAGTTGCAGGAAAAGCACGGGGCGCTTCTCAAGCAGATGGCGCCCTCTGCTGGCGCACAGTGCCTGATCAGTGATCGCGCCGAAGCCACCTACCTGAACATTATCGGCAGCATGCTGGACCTGATGCTCGGCCAGTCGCCTTCGGGCGTGCCGTACTCCAGCTTCAAGACTCAGGAGGCGGTGGTTAGTGCATTGGTCGCCCATCACAGCGGCGCAATGGGGATCGCGGAGCGGACGCTAAACGGCAAGTTCGCCACGGCCAGACGCCGGCTGCGTAGCGCGACAGTCTGAGGTTTTCCATCTTGTATGTGCAATCGCGGAGATTGCATTTGCAATGTCTTTTCCCATCCATGTCTATTGAATGGAGGTCACGCCAACAAACGCCACTGAGCGTTCAGGAGTGACCGCCATGTCGCAAACACCTGCACTGCCCGCAAGCGAGCGCCGCATCCTGCGGCTTGATGAAGTCGAAACCAAGTCGGGTTTCAAACGCGCCCACATCTACAACCTGATGCGCAAAGGCCTGTTCCCGAAGGCGCTGCGCCTGGGCGTGCGCGCGGTCGGCTGGGACTCCATCGAGATCGATCAGTGGATCGCCGAGCGCGTCAACAACCGGGCCTGACCCGTTCTCCAGCGGACTTCCCATCCTCACACGGAGAACGCCATGCAGGTCGTATCCATCATTTCAACAAAAGGTGGCGTCGGCAAGACCACCACGGCCGCGAACCTCGGCGGGCTTGCCGCCGACGCGGGGCTGCGTGTGCTACTGCTCGACCTCGACGTGCAGCCCACCTTGTCCTCGTACTACGAGCTAGGCCACCGCGCACCTGGTGGCATCTACGAGTTGCTGGCCTTCAACGAGCGCGACCTCGGGTTGCTTGTGTCCCGCACGATCGTCGCGGGCCTGGACTTGGTGCTCTCCAACGACCACCGAGGCGAGCTGAACACCTTGCTGCTGCACGCGCCGGATGGGCGCCTGCGGTTGCGCCATCTCTTGCCGGTCCTGGCGCCTCTCTATGACCTGGTACTGATCGACACCCAAGGCGCGCGATCGGTGCTGCTGGAGATGGCGGTACTCGCCTCCAACCTCGCGCTGTCGCCCGTGACCCCGGAAATCCTCGCGGCGCGCGAGCTGCGGCGCGGCACCATGCAGTTGCTCGAAGACATTGCGCCCTACCGGCACCTGGGCATCGAGCCTCCACCTCTGCATCTGCTCATCAATCGCGTCCACCCTGTGTCAGCCAATGCACGGCTGATCCAGCAGGCCCTGCGCGATCTTTTCCAGGACCATGCCGGCATCCGCGTGCTGGCCACCGACGTGCCGGCCATCGAGGCGTATCCGCGTGCAGCTACGCGCGGATTGCCAGTGCATCGGGTCGAATACCGCCAGCCGCCGAGCAGAGTCGCCCCCGCCGCGCTCGACACCATGCGCGGCCTCGCAGACGAACTATTTCCGCAATGGCGGCACCGATTTGCCATGGTGTCCGGCCGTCCGCCACACCCTCTTGATGCCGGGAGGTCCCATGGCGAACGCACATGAGCTTGCCCGAGGCCACAAGCGGCTTCGCGCCCTGATCGAGTTCGCGGTTGGCGAAGGTTGGCACGTCAAACGCACGCCTGGCGGCCACCTCAAGTTCACCAAGCCTGGCTGCGCCGCGATCTACACCAGCTCGACGGCCAGCGACCACCGGGCGACCCTGAATGCCCGTGCGCAAATCCGCCGCGCCGAGCGCGAGGCCCGATACCAAGCGCAGGGAGGCGGCCATGGCTGAGGTCACCTCCCAGCAGATGGCTGGCAAGCTGCTCGCGGCCGGGTTCGAGCGCAGCGGCCCGTCAGCCTCGACCTTGAGCGACCCGATCGCCGACACACCCATGGTCGTGACCCTAGATCAGTTGCGCCCCTACGACCACGATCCCAGGAAAAAACGCAACCCGGCCTACGAGGAAATCAAGGCGTCCATCCGCGAGCGAGGTCTGGACGCGGCGCCGGCCATCACTCGCCGACCAGGTGAGGATCACTACATCATCCGCAACGGCGGAAATACGCGGCTGGCGATCCTGCGCGAACTATGGTCAGAGACCAAGGACGAGCGGTTTTTCCGTATATCGTGCCTGTTCCGGCCGTGGCCCAGCCGCGGCGAAGTCGTCATGCTGACCGGCCACCTGGCCGAGAACGAATTACGCGGGGGCCTCACGTTCATCGAGCGCGCCCTCGGCGTCGAGAAGGCACGCGAGTTCTACGAGCAAGAAAGTGGCACTACCTTGAGCCAGTCCGAGCTGGCCCGCCGCCTCGCTGCCGATGGCTTCCCGGTACAACAGTCGCACATCAGCCGCATGAACGACGCGGTGCAGTATCTCCTGCCCGCGATCCCCACCGTGCTCTATGGCGGCCTCGGTCGCCATCAGGTCGAACGCCTGTCGGTCATGCGCAAAGCCTGCATGCTCGCGTGGGAGCGCTACGCCAAGGGCCGCTCCCTGGTTCAGGACTTCCACGAATTTTTCCAGGAAGCGCTGTCGCAATTCGACGTCCAGGCCGACGAGTTCTCCGCGCAGCGCGTACAGGACGAGCTGATCGGCCAGATGGCCGAGTTGCTGGGTGTCAATTACGACGTGCTCGCCCTGGACATGACCGAATCCGAGAGCCGGCAGCGCGCCTTGATCAGCGACCCAACGCCGCCCTCGACGCCGCCTGCGTTGCCGGAGCCTGAGTCGGAAACCATCGCGCGCCCACCTGCCAACACCGCGCCACCCACCGCAGGGGCTGCATCGGCAGCGCCGCCTGCAGGCCAACCTGCGGCAACGCCTTCGACGCGCGAGAGCGACACGGATACCAGTCAGGCGGGTCCGGCCAGCCCTGCGGCGGGGAGCGATCTGCTTCGGGAACACATCGTCTCGCCAGCACCGACGACCGAACGGCTCCAGTCCATCCAGCGCATGGTCGCCGATCAGTTGGGCGATGCGCTGCCTCCCGACTTCTCGGCGAGCGTCTTGCAGTCCATCCCCGTGCAGGCTGGCGGGCTCTATCCGATCTCCGATGTCTGGTACATCGATCCCGGCTTGGATACTGCCGAGCGCTTGCGCATCCACATCGCACAGTTCGCCCGCGAAATCGCGAGCGAGGCAGACCTGGACGAGTGCATTGATGACCGTGCAGAGGGTATCGGTTTCGCCTGCCGGGCCCGCACCCAAAGTCCGGCGCCGCTGGGCCGTTCCGTCCTCGCATTGTTGGCGTGCCTGGCCGGTCAGCGGCCCGCCGACGTCGGTCTGCACGACGGGCAAATCGTCATCGACCTGCCGGCGTTGCTGCACGGCCAGGGTGATGCGGCCCAGCGATTGAGCGACACCGCGCTGGTCAAGCTGTTCCGGCTGCTGCGGCTGGCCCGGCGCCTGCTCGATCTTGAAGCCGGCGCTGCGGACCTTGGAACGTGAGCGAGGGAGGCCAGCATGTCCGCACCACACCCACTCAACCAGGCCGTCATCGCCCAGGCCCTCTATGACCTGCGCAATGGGCAACTGCGCCGGTGCAAACTGATGGGGTTTGGTGAGGAAGAACTGGACGCCCTCAAGCATCCCGCGCTGATCAGCGTGCTCGCCAACGCCAACGTCTCCTGGTGCTCGGTGACGGTGAACCGCGAAGTGCTCCGGCGACTACTCAAGCAGGCGCAGGACGTGGAGAAGGAAATCGCCACGGTCGATCGCATGCTCAGGCTGGGTGCGAGCACCGAGATGGTCAGTCGGTTCTATGGCCTGACCCACCAGGAGGTGGCGCTTCGCCGCGAAATCCTCGGCCTGCCCAAGCGCAAGGGCCGCCACCCCGTGCTGGACGAGAAACAGGACACGGATCTGTGGCGGCAATGGAAGGCCGTGACCGGCAGCAGGAATGTCGATCTCGAAGACGAAACCTCCATTCTCGACGCCGCCATGGACTTGGCCGAAGCCATGTCGCTGCCTCTGTCGGTGGTCTGGGCCTCGATCAAGAGCTGGGTCGATCAAGGATTGGGTTGAGCCATGGCCGTGGACGACACCGCACCACGCCGTGGCCCCGTCGCACTCGCGGACCTGTTCGACGCCGCCTTGAAAGACCTCGTGCCCAAGCCCAGTGCGCCAGCACCTATGCCTGCGCCGACGCCCGCCACGTCCGGCGATGCCTTCCTCTTCAGCGGCAACCGGCATGAGACCGTGCCGCGGCGACTGTTCCTCGACCGTCGCCTGACGCCGCTGGAGCGCAACGCCTGGCAGGTGTTCCGGCTGATGCTCAACGACGATGGCGTGACAGCCTTCCCGACGTATGAGCAGCTTCGACCCTGGCTGGCATCGATGCCATGCGCCGGGCAGGCCTCGCATGAAACCGTGGCCCGAGCGTTGACGCTGTTGCGCCTCACCCGATGGTTGAGCCTGGTGCGGCGACGGCGTGACCCCAAGACCGGCCGCATCCTCGGCAACCTCTACGTTCTGCACGATGAACCGCTGACGCCCTTCGAGGCCATGCAGCTCGACGCCGACTACCTGGCACTGGTCAGCCAGTCCCTCGGCCATTCGGCCAAGGCCGTCCAGATGGTCGGCCTGAACACCCTTAAGGAGATCGCGGAAGATCCGCTGCTCTCCGGGCGCACATTGCCGTCGCGGCTGCAGGTTCTGGCAGAACGCCTCGCCAGCCAAGGCATCACGGCCGCCGCAAGTTATCCACAGGAGGACGCCGCCCACGATTCCGAAGAAGGAGCATCGAGCCTTCTTCGGAATGCGGATGACCCATCTTCGGAATCCGAAGCAGGGGCGAAACCCGTGCTAAACGCCTCTCTTCGGAATCCGAAGATGGCCCGTATAGTACGTAGTAGTCGTATTAATGAAGTACGTACTACCGCGCAGGCGCGCGCGCTGGGCGATCTGCAATGGCCCAAGCGCTTCACGGAACTGAAGGCAGAGCAGCAGACAGGTGCCAGGGTGGCATTGCAGCAGGTTGATGCCGCGCTGAGACAGGCCGTGCTGGACGAATGGGCCACACGATGCAGCAGTCATGGCATCCGCAATCCTGCGGGGTATCTGTTCGGCATCATTCAGCGCGCCATCCATGGCGAGTTCAATGCCTGGGCCAAGAAAGACGCGCCATCGGCATCCGTCCCGCCAAACGAGCGACCACCACCAGCACCGCCACCTCAGCCGCAGGGTAAGCCAGTGCCGCCAGAAGTCGCCAAGCAGCACATCGAGCGGCTACGCAATCTGCTCGCCAGCAAGTGAGTCGGCATGCAAGGCGGTGAAACTAGATGCCCATGGCCGCCAGTAGAGCTATCCCCTGGGGATAGTTCCGCTGCTGGGCACAACGCCAAGCTGTCGCAGGCCTGGGATCGACCATCTGCCGCAGCATCGGCGTTGCCCCCCCTGATCCCGGCGTGCAGCGTTCGTTGGCGCTCCATGGAGCTATCCCCTGGGGATAGCTCGCGCCGCATGCAACCGCCACGCCCTAAACCGGGGCCCGCCGGGATTCGGATTCTTGACTGACTGCCTTCCGCTTCCTGTCGAAGCTGGCCGCTCCTTTTCCAACAACGAGCGGACACCATGGCAACCAATGAACCTCTGCAACTGAATCTCGGCTCCCTGCGCAGTGCGATGTCGCTGACCCTGCACACCCATCACGCTTCCCGCATCTGGCATGGTCGCGCCGCCGCCGAGGGGCGACCGGGCATCGTCGGCCTGAATGGCTATATCGCCCAGATGAACAAGATGCGGCGGGGCTCGGAGCAGGACGATCCGTACTCGGACTGGTGGATGCTGCGCATCGAGGACAAGCTCGACCACACCAAGGTCACGCTGCAATCGCTGCGCGAGCAGGTGGACCAGGCGCTGGCGAGTGTGCCGCCGGCGCTCAGCCTGGGCGAAAACCTGAACGTGCAGCCGGTCAAGCTCCCGCTCTTCGTCAACGCGCAGCTCGGCTTTGCCGCGGTCTATCTCCTGGCCGACTACGACGACATCGCCCGCAAGCTGATCCTCGCCCATCACACCGCGCTCATTGACCGCATCACCTTGGAACGCTGGCTCAACGAGGGCGCACATTCACTGCGCAGCCTGTTCTCGCTGGCCCAGCAGTATCGCTATTCGGGCTGCACACGCGATGACTTCGCGTCGAAGAATGCCGCAGCGCGGGCAGCGCTGGAGAAGTATGGCGAACTGCCGCAGGACGTGCTGGAAGGCACGCGCCGGTCGAAGTTTGCGCCGCCCATCGTGCGCCGTGGCCTGCAGCAGCGCGGCGACGGTCCTGCCGAAGCATCACTGCCCGGCGATGAAACCACCACCGCAGAGTCGCCCGAAGCCGCAGCCGGCGAGGACGAGCCGGCATGAGCGATCCGAACCCACCGACCCGCTACTTCCGAGGCCTGCAACAGGGTGCCTTCATGCGGCTGGAACACGCGGCCTATCTAAAAGGCCTTTTAAAGCCTTTTAAGGGTAAAGGGGACTTCGAGGCCTGGGCCAGCCAGTGCTTCGCCATGCGCGACGAGTTGATTGCCCTGGCACAGCGACAGGTGCTGGAGCAGGCATGCGGGCACCCCTTCCACCTGCTGCCCATCGAACTGGCCCAACAGACCACTGGCGCAGGAACCGTCTTCTTGCGCTGGCGCAGACACGACAGATCGGCCATGGGCGTGGCGCTGTGGCGGGAGCTGGTCGCCAGCAGCAGCACACCCGTCAACCTGCTGGCCGACCTGCACGCGATCGAGCTGCAGCGCATCACGTTGAACATGCAGATCAGCCTGCTGCACACCCTGGGCAGGCAGGCGCAGGAATGCGCCAGCAAGGCGGCCGAGGCGGACGACGCCTACCTGCGCCGGCTCACGCCCATTCCCGCCGCAATGCGCGATCGGTGATTGCGCCGGGCATCCAGCACGCTCCCGGCGCCGACGAGGCACGGGTATTTCAACCACCACGGAGATCACACCATGAGCACGCATTTTTCCGGCGAAGGCAACATCGGTTCGCCACCGGAGTACCGCGAATTCCCCAACGGCAACGACGAACCCAGCCGCCTGCTACGCCTGAACGTCTATTTCGACAACCCTGTGCCGAAGAAGGATGGCACGTTCGAGGACCGGGGCGGCTTCTGGGCGCCGGTGGAAATCTGGCACCGCGACGCCGAGCACTGGAAGGACCTGTACCAGAAAGGCATGCGCGTGCTGGTCGTCGGCCGCATGGAGCGCGAACCTTGGACGGACAACGAGGATCAGCCGCGCGAAACCTGGCAAATCAATGCGCGCAGCGTCGGCATCCTGCCGTACCGCATCGAGTCCGTGGCCCTCAGTCCGAAGCCGCAGGAGGCAGAACCGAAGCCCCAGGCCGCTCAAGAATCGACCGCGCCGAAGGAGGCGAAGCGCAGGAAGTGAACCGGCATGGAGGGCGGCGGCCGCAATGCTTCGCCGCCCTCCATGCGCTCGCGAGCTATCCCCAGGGGATAGCTCCACCAACGTCCACCGACTTCCACGCGCTCCCGCAAATCGCGGCTTCCGGTCCGCACACCTGCGGCCACGCGCCACCCCGCCCAAGCCATTCCATTCCGTGAAAGCGGTCGCCGCTGCATGCGGCTTGTTTGCTGCTGCCCCAGGTGGCGCTCGGCATCCTCGATTCCAGCAACTCCATGAACAACGGGAATCGGGATGGACGGACATGCGGCTGTTCTTGTGCGAGAAGCCCTCCCAGGGCAAAGACATTGGCCGGATTCTCGGTGCCACGCAGCGCGGTGAAGGCTGCCTCAACGGTTCCGGCGTCACCGTCACCTGGTGCATCGGCCATCTCGTGGAAGCCGCAGCGCCCGAAGCCTACGACGAGCAGTTGAAGCGCTGGTCCATCGAGCAGTTGCCCATCATTCCCCAGCATTGGCGGGTCGAGGTCAAACCGAAAACCGCCACGCAGTTCAAGGTCGTCAAGGCGCTTCTGGCGAAGGCGACCCAGCTTGTCATCGCTACCGATGCCGACCGCGAGGGCGAGTTGATCGCGCGCGAGATCATCGACCTGTGCGGCTACCGCGGCCCCATCGAGCGGCTGTGGCTGTCGGCGCTCAACGACGCATCCATTCGCGCCGCACTCGGCAAGCTCCGGCCATCGGCCGAGACCTTGCCGATGTACTACTCGGCGCTGGCGCGCTCTCGGGCGGACTGGCTCGTCGGCATGAACCTCAGCCGGTTGTTCACGGTGCTGGGGCGGCAGGCCGGCTACGACGGCGTGCTGTCGGTCGGTCGCGTCCAGACCCCGACGCTCAAACTGGTCGTGGACCGGGATCGCGAGATCGCAGCCTTCGTGTCCGTGCCGTACTGGGCCATCGACGTGTCCCTGTCCGCTGGCAGCCAGGCTTTCACCGCGCAGTGGGTTCCCCCGAAAGCATGCACCGACGACGCCGGCCGCTGCCTGCAGCAGCCCATCGCGCAGCACGCCGCGCAGCAGATCCGCGCCGCGGACAGCGCCCAGGTGGTGGCGGTCGAAACCGAGCGCGTGCGGGAAGGCCCGCCGCTGCCGTTCGACCTGGGGACCTTGCAGGAGGTGTGTTCCAGGCAGCTTGGGCTCGATGTGCAGGAGACCTTAGACATTGCTCAGGCCCTATACGAGACGCACAAGGCCACGACGTACCCGCGCTCCGATTCGGGCTACCTGCCCGAAAGCATGTTCGCCGAGGTGCCAACGGTCCTCGACAGCCTGGTCAAGACCGATCCCTTGCTGCGACCGATCATGGACCAGCTCGACCGCACTCAACGCTCACGCGCCTGGAACGACGCGAAGGTGTCTGCTCACCACGGCATCATCCCGACGCTCGAACCGGCGAACCTCTCGACCATGAGTGAGAAGGAACTGGCAGTGTATCGGCTGATCCGGGCGCATTACCTGGCGCAATTCCTTCCTCACCACGAGTTCGACCGCACTGTGGCGAACCTCTCCTGCGGCCAGCAGACGCTGGCGGCCACCGGCAAGCAGGTCGTCGTCAAGGGGTGGCGCCTGGTGCTGGCCGAACCGCAATCCGAGGAGGATGGCGACCCTGCGGCGCGCAGCCAGGTACTGCCCGCGCTGCGCGAGGGCCTGGCATGTCAGGTGGCCGACGTCGATCTGAAGGCGCTCAAGACGCTGCCCCCTCGGCCCTATACGCAGGGCGAGTTGGTCAAGTCCATGAAGGGCGTCGCCAAACTGGTCTCGGACCCGCGCCTGAAACAGAAGCTCAAGGATACGGTCGGCATCGGCACCGAAGCGACGCGGGCCAACATCATCAGTGGCCTGCTGACGCGGGGCTACCTCATGAAGAAGGGCCGCGCCATCCGCGCCTCGGATGCGGCCTTCACCCTGATCGACGCGGTGCCCACAGCGATTGCCGACCCAGGGACAACCGCCGTCTGGGAACAGGCGCTGGACATGATCGAAGCTGGACAGCTCACGCTGGACGTATTCATCGGCAAGCAGGCTGCATGGATCTCACAGTTGATCGCGCAGTACGGCAGCACGTCCCTGTCCATCAAGGTTCCCCACGGACCGCCTTGCCCACAGTGCGGCGCACCGACGCGCCAGCGCACCGGCAAGAGCGGCCCATTCTGGTCGTGCAGTCGCTACCCCGACTGCAAAGGCACGCTGCCGGTCGAATCCGGCACGTCCAAGCGTGGTGCCTCGCGCCCGCGCCGCAGCGGCCGCAAAGGCTCCTGACCGACCCCGTTCCCCGTGAGCCGTGCCCGCCATCGGCGGCGCGGCCTGTGTTCCGCACGCCCTGCGGGACGCCCAGCGCGCAACGCCTTCTTGTCCGTGTGCGCGTCCCGCTTGGTCATCCCCGGCCGCGGGACCTGAAGGTAGCTTCTCCGCGAACCGCCTCCTGCGCGTTCTGCTGATCTGCATTTCCCCCGCCTCTGCGAAGGGTCCCCCGGTGGCTTGCCAAGCTGCGCGAGCCACCCGGAGACCCTTCGTGGTCAGCGGTATTCGGTGCCGGTGCCCGCCGGCGCAAAAACGGGCTCCCTTTGTGCGCGGATGTGCGCCAGACGATGCCGGCGCGAACCACGACATGCGCCGGGTGTGATTGCTGATGAGCAGACGGTTCTAGCGACGACCGGGCCTGCACCAGCCCACGGGTGGTTCTGTCCTCCCGAGCCGAAGGCCGCAGGGCCTTCGGCGCCTTTCTCCTGCCTATCAACGTCCCGGCCCGCCCCGGGCCACACGAACAGGAGACCCGACATGAACCCGCAACCTTGCACCCTTCGCGGTGCACCCCAGGCCGCGCCACTGCTGTACGGCAGCGTGTGCAGCGGCATCGAGGCCGTGAGCCTCGCATGGCAACCCCTCGGCCTCAAAGCCGCGTGGTTCGCCGAGATCGAGCCGTTCCCGAGCGCCGTGCTCGCCCACCGTTACCCCCATGTGCCCAACCTGGGCGACATGACCGCGATCGCCCGTCAGGTGCGCGCCGGCACCGTGCCGGCGCCCGACATCCTGGTCGGCGGCACGCCGTGCCAGTCGTTCAGCGTTGCCGGCGCGCGCCAGGGGCTGAACGACCCGCGCGGCGCCTTGACCCTTGCCTATGTGGAGCTTGCAAATGCCATCGACCAAACCCGCCACCAAGACCGCCGCCCGCCGGCAACGCTCGTCTGGGAAAACGTCCCCGGCGTCCTCAACGACCGCAGCAATGCCTTCGGGCATTTCCTGGGAGCACTGGCCGGAGAAAGCCGTGCGCTCCAGCCGCCAGGGGAAAAATGGGCGCACGCTGGTTGTGTGTCTGGACCCCGCCGCCGCATCGCCTGGCGCGTGCTCGACGCTCAATATTTCGGTGTCGCCCAACGCCGCAAGCGCGTGTTTCTTGTGGCATGTGGTGGTGATGACCTCGATCCCTCCGAAGTACTTTTTGAGCGCACAGGCCTGCGCGGGGATTCTTCTGCGGGCCGTGCGCCGTGGCAAGAAGCTGCCCGCGCTGCTGGACCGGGTGCTGCAGCAGCAGGCGGATACGCAGGATTCGCTGGACTGAACCAGCCCTACGGCAAGGTCACGACGACGTTCGGATTCAGCGGCGGCATTGGCCCCGTCGATGTTGCGGCATGCCTGATGGCCGCGGGTCCCAAGCACGACATCCGCACCGAGACGTTCATGGTGCAGTCCATCGCCGGCAGCATCGCCCACACCCTCGACACCGCCAACAACGGCAAGGGCAGCAGCGAGGACGGTACGGGAAAGGGCGTGCCGATCATCGCCTTCACCGCCCAGGGCAGCGGCGCGGACGCCACGATCGAACTGACGCCGACGCTGCGTGCCGGCGGGCATCGCAACAGCCATGCGAACGCAGGCGTCGTGCCCGCCATCGCCTTCGCGCAGAACAACCGCGGCGAAGTGCGCTTCGAGTCGGGCCATGGACAGGTGTCTTGCACCGTCCTGTCCAACGGCAAGCCGGGCTACGGTGTGCCGATGGTGGCCTGCGTTGCCCTGCGGGGACGGACGCAGGGTCTTGCCGCCGAACTGGGCGGAAGCGTTGCGGCGGCGTTGCGTACCAGCGGCGGCGGCGCAGACAAGCCCCATGTCCTGGCCCCCGACTTCGAGGCACATTTCCGCTACGACTGGAATGAATCCGGTGCAGCGGACTGGTCGCAATGGCGGGTGCGGCGGCTGATGCCCATGGAGTGCGAGCGGCTGCAGGGCATGCCCGACGACTACACGCTGATCCCCTATCGCGGCAAGCCTGCCGCAGACGCTCCGCGCTACAAGGCGATTGGCAACTCCATGGCCGTCCCGTGCATGGCTTGGCTGGGCAACCGGCTGGTGCAGTGCCTGCACAAGACGGACTCGACCGCTTCGGATTGATCGACGACGCAGCCTGCCGGCCGCGCCATTCTCCCCCTGCATTGCCGATGTATCGGCAGCAGCCCGCAGCCAGGGTGTCAAGGCTGCCGTGGGTTCCGCCCACGCCACCCACCAGTTCGCTTCGGCATCTCACCGGCGAACGCTGCCCACCGGGGCACCGATGCCTCCTTTCTCCAACCCACGGGATGGTCGCCACGTCCCGTCAGGGGCATGTCGCCACCCGGTCGATTTCAGGACTTCCCATGGACACCATCACCAAGCAAGACCGCATCACGCTGAAGAACCTCAAGGTCGCCGACTTCGCCAGCGAGGAAACGCTGTGCTTCACCGCGACCATCGTGTTCGACGGCACTCCCATCGCCGAGGCCCGCAACGACGGGCATGGCGGCTCGACATTCCTCCGCGCGCTCAATGGCAAGACGACGCTGCTGGCTCAGGCCGAAGCCTTTGCCAAGGGCTTGCCGCCTGCGCCGCTCGATCTAGGTCAGGAGGGTGAAGACCCTCATTACATCGACATGACGCTCGACTTCCTGGTCGATGAACTGGCCGATGCCATGCACGCGGAGCGCAAGGTGCGAGCCGCCTTCAACCGCGACATCGGCAACAAGGTGCTGTTCATCAAGGACGGCAAACTGCTGTTCATCAAAGGCATCAAGCTCAAGGCTATCGCCGACCGCAAGGCGTACTTCGCGTCGCTGCGCACCAGGCAGGCCCAGCCCATCGTCATCCTCGCCGAGCTTCCGCCCGAGCGGGCATTCGACCTGTGGAAGCAGCATGTCCTGGGCGACAAGCCCGATTGACCCAGCGCCACCGCACCCTCCTGACAGCCCCGTACTCGATGCGGGGCTTTTCTTTTCCGGTGCTCATCAATCGGGGCTGGGCCGAATGCCGTTTTCCAACTGACGCGACGCAGCCCTCGCACGAAGCTGCCTGCATGTTCGCTGATTCGTCAGCACATGCCAGCAGCCAGGGTTCCAGGCTGCCGCGGGTCTCTCCCGCGTCACCCACCAGTCCGCATCGCATCAATCTCGCGGACGCGCGTCCCCGTGACGCCGATGCTTTTTTTCCAACCGCGTGCGGGAGCTGCCATCCCGTGAGGGACGAGGCCCCGCTTTTCCAAGGAGCCCGTCCATGTCCCAGCAAGCCTCTTTCGGCCAGTTGGCCCTGACCTACTGCGGCAAGTTCCTGCCGCTCGAAGTCCTGCAAAGCGCCGCCGGCCACTACATCGGCACGCGCGATACCGAAGGTCCCGTTTCGCGGGAATCCCGCGAGTACTTCCGCAGCTATGCCGCGGCTCAACGCGCCCTCGAAAGAGGCGGCTGGTCCCAGCTCGCCGTTCCCTGATCCAACTGGAGAAATCACGTCATGAACCAGCTATTGCCGCGGGAAGTCGTCGATCAGATCATGCGGGAAGATCAGCGTTTCGCTGCCGCGCCCCAAGCCTTCTTCGAGGCCTGGAAGCGCGGTGTCGAGATTGCTGGTCCCGAGTGGTTCGGCGACGGCACCCGTGAAGGCCTGAACCAGGCCAACACCAAGTGGGATTTGCGTCCCGACGTGCTGCGGCTCAACGATGCCCTCGGCGTCCTGAGCAGCGGCGAACGCATGTTCCTGTCCGCCATGGTCAGCTTCTACAACGCGCGCGAGGGCGGTGCCATGCTCAAGCGCTGCCGCTTCCACGGGCTGTCGGACTTCGACGGTCTCGATCTGGAACGCCGCAAGGTCATCGCCGACCTGCTGGTGAACTACAGCGGTTGGTGAGCCGGTCTCCGGCACGCCACTGTCCTCTCGCCCCCCCGTGAGGGACATGCGCCCATAAGGCCATGTCCCTCAATTTTTCTTCCCCATCGCCCGACGCCAACGGCCTTGGGCTATTCCCTGCGGATGCCATCGTCCGCATGGGCTGGCTCCGCTCTTCTCGAAAGGAGCCAGCATGGCAAACAACTACTACGAAGGCACGGGCGTTCTCGTGCTCAACCGCGTTACTCCCGTCATCAAGGCACTGTTCGGTGCTTTCGCGCTCGACGAAAACCATCCCGGCAATGGGCAGGCCTACATCGCCCAGATCGCCGAAACCAATGATCCACGCTGGACAGATGTGCTGAGTTGTCGATTCCGCCTCTGCTTGAACGGCTGGCCGCGCACTTCCGTGCTGACCAGGACGGGGAGCGGGAGAACCTGATCGAGCACCACCAATTCGAGGACAGCGCCGACCTGGAAGCCCTGCTTCTGATCGCTACCCGCTTCGATGACGGCCATCACCTGACCGCCATCCAGTTCGAGGGCTGCTGGTATTGCAGCAAGCCAAGGCTGTTCGAGTTCGGTGGCCACGGCTGCTACCTGAGCCGCGAGGTACAGGTCTTCAGAACGTCCTCGCAGGCGCTCCAACTCGGCGACCAACTGCGCAAGGCCATCGTGGCCACCGACATCGAAGAGGCCTCGGCGTTGATCGCGTTGGAGGCCGCCAACCTGCTCGCCGGCATCAACGACGAGCATTTCCGCCTGAGTGTGCGCCATCGCGTCGCCGAACGACTGGCCCAGACGCCGACGATCAGCGCCGCCTGACGCATTTTCCACTTTCAACCCACCGGGTCCAATTCCCGGTGGCGGGGATTGGCTCCATTATTCAAATCTGGAGAGTTCCCATGTCCCAGAAACCCAATCCCTTTCTCCGCGGCTACTGGAATCTAAAAATCGTCCGCACGCTGTGCATCGGCTACGACGACGGAAGCCCGCATGTCTGGCGAATCATCCACGCGAGTCAAAAGCACTTTTCCGACGAGGAACTGATTTCATCCTCGTGCATCGTCACCAGCGATTTCGCCGTGGTCAGGAATGGTCCCGAACCCGTGAGTGCCGAGGTGCTGGCCGAATGCGATACCGCAGAAGGTGTCAGCGGCGAAGGTGTAATCGGTGCCGTGGTCTATGCCATCCATGGCGACGACTTCGACGGTCGCCCCATCCACGTCGGCGACGCCTATTCGGCAGAGGCAGCGCGGGAAGTCGTACAGCGCCTGAGTTTCGAGACCGGCTACTACAGCCGGTGCTGGGAAATCAGCAGCGCACACATCAGCCAAGAAACCGGCCAATACCTCGCCAACCTGGCAGACCTCGCTACGCCGGAGGCATTCCTGTTCATCGCGTTCCGGGTTCCGTACAGCCCGGCGATCGGCATCAAGCTGATCTCCACCCCCTGGACGGACAAGAACCTGGACCACGCCGAGGGCATCAGTGCGGAGCAGCTTCGCCAGGAGCACCGAAGCAAGGGTATGCCGGATGACCTGGCGAACGTCATTGAACTGGCTGGCCAGGCCGACGTGCGCATCCTGATTCTCGACGCCGACGCACCCGTGCTGTTGGGCCTGCCGTTGGCCGAATCCTAGCAGCCGCTCGACGCAACATCCTTCCTCTTTGTTCTCCCCCATACCGGCCCGTCTCCCTCCCGGAGCCGGGCTGGTCCATTTTCATAGGAGCAACCTCATGTTCCCCGACCTCATCTCGCGCACGCCAGACTTCGAGCACCAGCTCGGCGCCTGCGTCAATGCCATGGGCCAGGACGACGCCATCGGCCAGATCCTGGTATTCGAGCGCATGAGCGGCACGCTGCACATGCGCCATATCGCCAGCGCCGACCTGGTGGACACCGACATTGACGACTACGAAATGGTCGTCTTCGACGGTGGCAACACCAGCGGCGATACATGGAAGCATGTCTTCTTCCCACATCAGCGCGAGCACTACTTCGTGTACGAAGCCTGACCCAACCAAGCCCCTTTCGAGGGGCTTTTTCTTGTCCGCAGCGCAGGAAAGCGGGTGCGACGCTGTGCGATTTCTTGCAAGCAGGCCGCCCATTCCAGAGCCATCCTTGCTCCATGTTCGTCGGCGTTGCCGACACATGCCCTGGCAGCCGAGACCTTCAAGGCTGCAAGTGCGGGAAACCGTGCTGGTCGTTTCTTTCTATGGACGTACCCCGTCCGTTCACGCCACCCACAAGGGACCTCTCCCTTGCGGGCGGGGAATCCCTTGTTCTTCCTCAAGGAGATTCCCATGGACCGTTCCCTCATCAAATCCATGATGCCTTCGCTTGTCGCGGGCCATGTCCCTCGTAACGTGCGTTCGTTCAAATACCGCGTATTCGATGATCAGCCGCAGTCCTCGACGTTGGGCTTCGCCATCGACCCTCAGCCCTTCAACGGCAAGGTAGTCTCCGCGACCGACGATGCCATCGTCGTCAAGCTCAAGCCTTCCGAGTTCGCCGTGCTCGATCCCAACCTGGTGACCACCGTTCCCAGCGAGGGCGCCAAGGTCCATGTCCAACCCTACGCCCGGCGACGTTTCGACGGGCTGCGCGCGGACACCCCGGAAGTCGTCACCGAGAAGACTTCGGATGGCACGCCTTACACCATCACGAGGCATATCCTTGGCAAAGCACCCGCCAAGCTGCCCATTCCCGAGCCGCAGTGCATGGAGCTGGGCCAACTCATCGAGCAGTTGGAGGAGATGCCCGCGCCCGACGGGTTCCGGTGCATCACCCACATGCTGGTCGATGCAGGTGCCCGCGACTTCGCCTGGGTCGATCCCAAGCCCTCCAAGATCATCGAGACCCCGCCGGCGATCAGCTTCACGGTCTCAACCACCAAGTTCGAGGGTCAGGTGACGATCCTCTACGACCGTGGCGGCGACACCTACGTGGTGGAGCTGCACCGCGACGGTGAGTTGATCGATAGGCACGACGGGGTGTATTTCGACATGCTCGGTGAAGTGCTGGAGCGGCTCATCGACGACGGGCGCTGGCGCCTGATCGACGTGAGCATGATCGACGCCAAAGCCTCTCGGCAACGTCAGGCGATTCCAGCCTGACGTGCCAGACAGGAAGCCTAGCGGCACGACTGATCAGTCCACAGCCTATCGGCGACTGCCCCACAAGCCTTCCATCCGTTTCGGTGGAGGGCTTTTTTTCTTCATCCATACAGGAGATTTCAACCATGTCACTGCGATTCAGAGGCTCCGACCTGCGCCCCGTGCTTGCCGAGGCCATCGCCAACCAATGCCGCGTCGCCCTGGCCAAGGACCAGGGCGTGTACTTCCTCGCCGAGCGCGGAGAGCGCCGCCCCGATGGCCGCGTGAAGCTGCTGGCCTATGCCGTCGGCTGCAACCCGGATACCGACCCGTTCGATGACTGGTGGGAACTGGCACGCGCCGAGCTTGGCGGCGACGACTTCGGCGAGTTCTTCGACCCGAAAGACAGCGTTTTCACTCGCATTCTGCAAAGCTCAGATGATCTGGAGCTGTCCGCCACCGCTACGTATCTGTCACTGGCGGCGGTGGAATCGGCGTAGTCCAAAAATGTCCGCATACCCCTTGAAGCCCCCATTTCGGGGGCTTTCTTTTGGGCGGAACTGGGCAGCCTGGAAAAAATGGGAAGCGCCCGGATGCCGATTGATTGCTGTCGCGCGCGCGAGGCCCGGCCATGCTGACCCCATGCCTGCTGACGTTGTCAGCGACATGCCGGGCAACCATCGGTCTTCGAGGTTGCGTCGCAGTTCCCACTGCGTGACCGAGCCAGCTCGCACCGCATCCATCCGCGAGCGGCCACCAGTCTCTGGTGGCGGATGCTTTCGCCTTATCGACCCACCGCGGGGTTACGCACCTTTCCCCGCATGCGTGGGGCTGGTGTGTCTCCGCTTCTTCCCTATGGAGATTCACCATGAACACCACGTCCAACGAGAAATCGTATTTCGACCTCCACACCTCGGGCATCGGCTATATCCAGCGTGTCCGTGAAGTGCCTGTCCGGGGCGGCCGCCGTGCGCAGCCTTTCCTGGCATGCACCGTTGCCGCGCTGGTCGGCCCCGCCAGGGACCCCAGCTACCGCTACTTCGACGTCAAGGTCTCGGGTGCCGAGGCCAAGAACCTCGTCCAGCGCTACATCGGCGTTGACGATCCCAAGCAGCGCCCGCTGGTGCGCTTCCGCCTCGGCGACCTGTGGGGCGATGCGTACATCCGCGACAAGGGCGAGCGCAAGGGTGAAGCCGCCGCGTCTCTCAAGGCGCGACTGCTCAAGGCCGAGCCGCTTGACCGGGCCGAACTGGCTTCCATCAAGCAGCACGAGCTGATCACCCGCGGCATCGGCTACCTTAGCCGTCCGAAGGACGTCACCCCCAAGGATGGCGATCCGTTCCTGTCGTGCTGCGTCGCGGCTCTGGCCGGGCCTGTCGGTGAACCGGACTATCGGTACTTCGACACCATCGTCGCCACCCCTGAAGCCGAGCACCTGGTTCGCCGGTGCGTGCAGGCCATCGAAGGGGACCGCAAGGTGCTGATCGCCTTCAAGTTGAACGACATGAAGATCGATCCGTACATCCGCACCAAGGGTGAGCGCGCCGGGGAGCCGGGAGCGAGCCTGGAATCGACGCTGATCCACATCGGTCTGATCAAGATCGACGGCACGCAGGTCTATCCGACGAACCAGGCGCAGGCCGAGGACGCACCCGCGCCCGAAGCCGAGGACGCCGCCGACACCGCTGCCGACCAGCCTGTCAAGCCCGCCGAGCGCGAGCCCGCAGGTGAAGTCGAAGAGCAGGAGCCGGCATTGGCTGCTTCGTTCTGATCCGGCATGGCCCCTCACGGGGCCTTGCCTTTTTCCTATTCCTCAAGGAGAAGCATCATGGCAGTCACATCGGCACCCGAGAAATCGGCCACGCCCATCATCGTCCCGGGCCAGCTCGCGCTGCGCACCATTCACGGCCGCAACGGAAAGTTCAATGTTGGCAAGCTCGAATGCCAACTCGGAAAATTCACGATTAAAGACGCGGAGTTGGAGCAATACCCCGAGGGCAAGTACCAAGGGGAGTTCGTTCTTCGCTACATCTTCCTCAAAGGCTATCCGATCAGCGACGGCAGCATGCGTTTCGAGATGCGCGCCAACCTGGACGGTATGACACTTTTCGGCATCGACAAGCTGAGCAAGGCCGAAGCACATAGCTTCGCCCCGCAGGAAGTCGATCCGCTCGATGAAGAGCAAGGGACGCAGCCTGTGGCAACGCCGGCCAAGCCCGCCAAGGCATCCAGGTCCGCCAAACCTGCACCCGTGCAGGCGTCCGCGGACCCGCTGGTCGATACCACGCCCTTCGGCGTGGACGCGCCGCCTGCTGCGGCTGCTGCCGCCGGCAGCACCGAGGATGGCGACGCCGCGCTGTTCGGCCTGTTGTGGCCGCTGGGCGAGTCCGTGAAGCTGGATTCGACCATCGACCGCCGCGCCCTGCGCGCGCAGATCGCCCGCCTGGGCGAACTGGGCTACGCGCTGGACTTCAAGACGCAGGAGTGGAGCCGCCAGGCCGAACTGCAACCTGCGTGATTGCGGACGCCGCATCCGCGGTGTTCTTCATCCACCCGCCGGGGTTCCTTCCCCATGCGGGGGGAGGCCTCGGCTTTCTTCTGGAGGTCTCCATCATGTCCACCATCGCTTGCGATACACCCCGTTCCGCGCTGGACGAAACCGCGTGGCGCGCCGTTTGCAAGACGGCCGCCGAGCATGCCCAACGTGGTTGCGGCCTGTCCTGGGATCACTGGGTCACGCTTTTCAGCTCGGAGATCGACGCGCAAGCCAGTCGGTTGCCGCATGACCAGCGCACTCAAGCGCTGGAAATCGCGACCCGGGAATGGGACTACGCAACACCTGCCGAACGGCAGGAAACCCAGGACTGGAATGCGGAGCATGGCTACTGCTCGCATGGGATCGAGTTCGGCTACTGCCCGGCCGGTTGTGATCGCGACGATGACGACTGGGACTGAGGGCAAAGCATAGGTTCCTTCGCCGCACACGCGGCATTTCCATCACCCGCTGGGGGTTCTTCCCCACGGGGAGGCCTCCGGCTTTACTTCTTCAGGAGGCCTCTCATGGGCTGGTATTTCTCACCTCAATCGCGGTCTGAACTGATCGCGGAACTGATCGCACAGCAGGAGACCGAGCGCGCCAGCGTGAAGGTCATCGCCCACACGCTGCGCGGCAACGTCCTCTGGTCCGTCGCGGAAGTGACGGCCAAGGCCGAAGGCGTGCATCGTGATCTCGCACCGGGCCAGTCCCTGCGCTACATCCGCTGCGATCTTCTGGAACGCAGCGGCAACCAGTGGGGCTACAAGCCGCTGGACGAGTCCATGCACCCGTACTACTACTCGTGCCCGTTGAGCTACCTCGACATGGCGCCGGAGCAGTCCGCCGACTGGCGTGCAGGCGTTCGCGCCTACCACGCGCGGCGTCGCACCCCCACGGCATCCACGGCACCCGCCGCGGCGCTGTTGGCCTGAGTCAGGAGGAACCGACATGGACCCGATCCTGGCTGCGCTCCCCGCCTCGCTGTTGAAGCTCGTTGAAGGCAGTTTGTCCAACGACGAACTTTCCTCCGACGAAGAAATGCTGGGGTACTTCATCGACAACGGCCTCACCGAGGAGCAGGCACGGCAGGCACTGACCTACCGCGACCAGTACCTCAACAACATCTACCTGGACGGCTTCACGCCGATCACCGCGGTGGACGAGGCGCTTCACTTCAACCCGCACACCCGGCAGTTCGAGCCGGACTGAGCGATTTTCTTCCACCCCCCGGGGCAGTACTTGCCCCAGCGGGCGATGCTGTTCCCGTTCATCCGAGGACACCACCATGCCCACCAATACTTCTTCCACGCTGTACCGCATCGACGAATGCCCGGACGTGATGGCCGACGCCTGCGTCGGCGATGACCAGGGCAACCTGATCTTCCTGTCCATCTGGGCGCGCGACACCGCCGTCCAGCAGTTCCTCGCTCGCCTGACCCTCGGGCGCGACGAGCAGGGACTGGACCAGTTCCACGTCATCACCGACCAGGGCGGCAGCGTCCCGGTGTTCATCGGCAACGTCGATCGCCTGGAAAAGCGCATCACGCGCGCTTACCGGCGAACGCTGTTCGGATCGCTCTCCAACGTGTGGCTGTTCGACCGGCGCTGCGTCAAGCCCGACAAGGCCAACGCCAGCGCACTGGCACTGCTGCCACAGGGCAGCGCCCACCGGCTTGACCGCCTGTGGATGCTGGTGCGGGACACCTGCCCGTTGCCGCTGCTCGACCACTGGCGCGAGACCGTGCTGGAACTGCTGCAAACCCGCGAGATGCTGGCCCGCCTTCCGTTCGCCCTCGGGCCGTTGGAAGGCCATCGGCTCGCCATCGACGTGCCGGCGCTGACCCTGGCGCTGGGTTCCCTGATCCGCAGTGACGTGCTCACGGCCTATCCGTATCCGGCCAAGATCTGGACGCCGGAAGCGGTAGCGGCCTGACCCACCCACGGAGGCACGCCTTGGCGTGCTTCCGCCATTCATCCCCCGCCAACCAGGAGACTTCCATGGCCCTCATGTTCCCGCGGCTCGCCCGCAATTTCGCCAAGAACGGTTACTACCCAACCGACGAACCCACGCTCGAAAGAGCCCTCAACGCACTGATGCCCAGCGACGGGCCGATGTGCATCCTTGATCCCTGCGCCGGCGAAGGCGTGGCGATCGCCGAAGCCGCCCACGCCCTCGGGCGCGAGCAGGCCAAGGCGTTCGCGGTCGAGTTCGACGCGGAGCGGGCACGCCATGCCCGCGGCCTGGTCGATCACTGCCTACACGCGGACCTGATGGACACGATGGTCTCCAAGCAGTCCTTCGGGCTGCTCTGGCTGAATCCGCCGTATGGCGACCTGTCCAAGGACATCAACGGCAACATCGGCTATCAGGGCCAAGGCCGCGCCCGTCTCGAAAAGCTGTTCTATCAGCGCAGTCTGTCGTTGCTGCAATACGGCGGCGTGCTGGTCTTCATCGTCCCCGGCTACGTGCTCGACGCGGAGCTGGTCGGCTGGCTGACACGCCACTACACGGACCTGCGCATCTACCGAGCGGTGGAGACGCAGTTCAAGCAGGTGGTGATCTTCGGCCGTCGGGTGCGTCAGCGCGAGCTGGCGTCGGATTCGATTAAGGCCGTGCGCAATCTGCTGCTGCAGGTTGGGCTTGGCGAAGTCGAACCCGAGGAACTGCCGAGCGACTGGCCGTTCCTGCCGTACATCGTCCCCGCCAGTCCGGCCGAGCCGGAGCACTTCTTCCGCGTGACGATGGAGCCCGAACAGTTCACCGACGAGGTTGGCAGGCTGCAAGGTCTCTGGCCGTCTCTGGACACGCACCTAGGGGCCGCGCAGCAATCGCTGCGTCCACCGGCGCGGGCCTTGTCCCACTGGCATCTCGCCCTGGCTTTGGCCGCGGGTGCGATTTCCGGCGTCGTGCGCTCCCAGACCGGGCGCGTGCTCGTCGTCAAGGGTGACACCCACAAGGACAAGACGCTCCAGCGGGAATTCACCGAACGCGACGACGGCTCCATCGCCGAGACCCGCATCCTCACCGACAAGTTCGTGCCCGTCATCCGCGCGTGGGACATGACGCCTGGCTCCCCGACACGGGGCGAGGTGCTGACCATCCGCTAATCCCCCGGACGCCTGACGTCCTGCTGCACTTCATCGAAGGAGAAACACCATGCTCTCACGTCTGTTCCAGCGGCCCGCGCCGCACAAGCAACCCTTGTTCGCACCGGCCTCGTTGCAGTTGAGCGAAAAGGTGCACTGGCTGGCCCGCCGAGGTCTCATCGATCCCTTGTCCTATGTACAGCGCCACGTGCGCGGCGACTGGGGCGAGATCGACGAGGCCACCCGCCAGGCCAACGATGTCGCACTCGATCAGGACAACCTGATGATCTCCCAGTACCGCATCACGCCGGAGTTGGTGCTGATCGTGAAGACCAGCGAAGACCACCAGACCACGGTGGTCCAGCTTCCCGAAGAGCGCGACCTGATCTGAAGGCACCACCTCGTCATCCCATCCACCTGACGGAGCCACTTCACTCCGCCAGGGGTGTCGTGGCTCAATAACCTTTCAAGGAGGAGCCCATGGCATCACATCGCATCGAAACCTACTGCCAGAGGCTGGCGTTCCCCATCGGGGCGCTTATCTTCAGCAAAGGCATTGACCGCCTGGTCCGCTCGGGTCGCCTCGACCCGATCCCGTACTTCAGGCGCCACACCCGTGGTGACTGGGGCGACGTCAACGTCCAGCAATGGCAGGCCAACAGCACCGCACTTCAATCAGGTGCTTCGCTGGCATCGCACTACGTGATCCACCCGGGGCTGGCCATTCGCATCGTTACCGACGCGGAGCGCCGCGCCACCGTCATCGTTCTGCCGTCCGAGGACTGAGCACGGTTCACCCGCTGGCCATCCAGGCCAGCACCTTCAACCACCTTCGGCCACGCGCCGATTTACTTCCCACCACGGGGCATGCCACTGCCCCGCTGGGGGTGGTGCATGCCCCATTTTCTTTGGAGCATCACCATGTCCCTCGATCTCGAAACCAATGCCGCTGAAGCCGCGCCCGTACAGGGCGAACTGCTCGATGCGGAATCTTCCCCTCTGACCCTGAGCCTTCAGGATTTCGTCGGCGAGTTCGGCGACGAACTGCTCGACGCCCTCAACAGCGCTAATCCGCCGGTCTATACCGGCCAACCGCAGGCACATCGCCAGCTCATCGTCGCCAGCCTCAAGCGCAAGCTGTTCCAGGCCCAGGCCGAAGTCGTCCATGCCGCCGCCGAGCTGCTGATTGACCGTGGCGAACATGCCGCGATCGTCAATGGCGAAATGGGCTGCGGCAAGACGACCGTCGGCATCGCCACGGCCGCCGTGCTCAACGCCGAAGGCTACCGCCGCACCTTGGTTCTTTCGCCGCCGCACCTTGTTTACAAGTGGCGGCGCGAGATCCAGGAGACGGTAGCGGGCGCCAAAGTGTGGGTGCTTAACGGGCCGGATACGCTCGTCAAGCTCATCAAGCTGCGTGAGCAGTTGGGTGTGCAGCCCACGGGTCAGGAGTTCTTCGTCCTGGGCCGCGTGAGGATGCGGATGGGCTTCCACTGGAAGCCTGTCTTCACCCAGCGACGCACCCGCCACGGCGACGTCGCCGCATGCCCGGACTGCGGCACGGTCATCACCGACCTCGACGGCGAGCCGGTCAACCCGGTCGCGCTTGAAGCCGAGGAGTACCGCAGGAAGTGCAGCCATTGCGCCGCGCCCTTGTGGACGCTGATCCGCCCGCGCAGCCTGTCCGGCAGCGATCAGTCCTCGGCCGTCCTCAAAGCCTTGAAGCGCATCCCGACCATCGGGGAAATCACCGCGCAGAAGCTCATGAAGCGCTTCGGTGATGGTTTCCTTGCCTCGATGTTGGGGGACAACGTGCATGAGTTCATCAACCTCATGGACGGCAACGGCGAACTGGTCTTTTCCGACCGTCAGGCCACGCGCATGGAACGCGCGATGGCCAACATGGAGTTCGGCTTCGGCGAGGGCGGCTACCAACCGTCCGAGTTCATCAAGAGGTACCTGCCGCAAGGCACGTTCGACCTGCTCATCGCCGACGAGGCCCATGAGTACAAGAACGGCGGCAGTGCCCAAGGCCAGGCCATGGGCGTGCTGGCGGCGAAGGCTCGCAAGACCTTGCTGCTGACTGGCACGCTGATGGGCGGCTATGGGGACGACCTGTTCTATCTGCTGTTCCGAGCCCTGCCTGGGCGGATGATCGAAGACGGCTACCGCCCGACCACGAGCGGCAGCATGACCTCGGCTGCGATGGCGTTCATGCGCGATCACGGGGTCTTGAAGGACATCTACTCCGAGAGCACCGGCACGGCGCACAAGACGGCCAAGGGCACCAAGGTATCGGTGCGCACGGTCAAGGCTCCGGGCTTCGGCCCCAAGGGCGTCTTGCGCTGCATCCTGCCGTTCACGATCTTCCTCAAGCTCAAGGACATCGGCGGCAACGTCCTGCCGCCGTATGACGAGGAGTTCCGCGAAGTCGCGATGGACACGGCGCAAGCCGCGGCCTACCGCGATCTGGCGGGTCGGCTGACCGCGGAGCTGAAACAGGCTCTGGCGCGACGCGATACGACCTTGCTGGGTGTGGTCCTCAACGTGCTGCTGGCCTGGCCGGATTGCTGCTTCCGGTCGGAGACCGTGGTGCATCCGCGCACGCGCAACACCTTGGCGTTCGTCCCGGCTCAGTTCAACGAGTTCGAGGTGACACCGAAAGAGCGCGAGCTGATCGACATCTGCAAAGAGGAGAAGGCGCAAGGCCGCAAGGTTCTGGCCTACACGGTCTATACCGGCACGCGCGACACCACGTCGCGCCTGAAGGTGCTGCTGGAGCAGGAGGGCTTCAAGGTGGCGGTGCTGCGCGCGAGCGTGGACGCCAGCCGCCGCGAAGACTGGATCGCCGAGCAACTGGACCGTGGCATCGACGTGCTCATCACCAACCCCGAGCTGGTCAAGACGGGGCTGGATCTGTTGGAGTTCCCGACGATCGTGTTCATGCAGTCGGGCTACAACGTGTACTCGCTCCAGCAGGCGGCACGCCGCTCCTGGCGCATCGGGCAGAAGCACCCCGTGCGCGTGATCTATCTCGGCTACGCCGGTTCCTCGCAGATGACATGCCTCGAACTGATGGCCAAGAAGATCATGGTCTCGCAGTCCACCTCGGGCGATGTACCCGAATCGGGGCTGGATGTCCTGAACCAGGATGGTGATTCCGTCGAGGTCGCACTGGCCCGGCAACTGGTCGCCGCCTGATTCCCACGCCACAAGCCGGCCTAGCGCCGCCGGCATTTCTGTTGTTCCCACCTTGCAGCCACGCCCACGTTCTCCGTGGAGGTGGCTGCGCTTTTTTCATCCCAAGGAGATTTCCATGAATACCAACACCCAACCGTCCGAAGCCATCGACACCCAACGGAAGCTGGAAGCCGAGATTGCGGATTTCCTGCGACAGCGCATCGAAGATGGGAACCTCGATGCGGAGGACATCCCTGTGCGCCTGGCACGCTATGGTCTGATGGCCCCCGAGGCGTTCCTCGCCGAAATGCGTGAGCGCATGGGCATCGACGACGAGAAATAAGAGACCCATTTTCACAGGCCCCAACTTGGGGCCTTTCTTTGGTGAAGGCGCTGCCGGCAAATCGGGCGCTGTCTGGTTCGCATTGTTTGCTGCCGCTCGTAGCCCGAGCGGCGATGGTGAGGGCTCGATGTTTCAGGACGCCGAGCTATGTGCCCCTCTCCACCCTGGTTTCACCATCCCGAACGCCGCCTGCTGGCGGGATTTCTCGGCCTGCTTTGGTCGGTGCTGGCCGGTGGCTGCGCGACGACGACTGCGCCGGTCGCGCCCGACACCATCGAGGAAGTCTCGGCCGCGCCCGAACCCGAAGCGCCCGAGTACATCCCGGTCGTGCGCTACGCCCGCTACACGCTGGTCGAACTGGCCCCTACAGCGGCGCAGCGCGACCTGCTGTTGCAGACCATCGACGTGTCGATGCCCGAGGATGCCCGCGCCACGGTCGGCGATGGGCTGCGGCATGTGCTCAAGCGCAGCGGCTACAGCCTGTGCCAAACGGCGCATGCCGTGATCGAGCTGTATAAGCTGCCACTCCCGGCGGCGCACCTGCATCTCGGTCCCATGACCTTGCGCGATGCGCTGCTCACCCTGGCTGGTCCGGCCTGGGAACTGCACGCGGATGACCGCGCACGACAGATTTGCTTCGAGCGGCCCGGCGACAGCGTGGCCGCCGAACCCATGCCCGAACCGACCGCCGCCGATGCGGTGCAGACCTTCCCGCTGATGCCTTCCACTCCAGGAGGCCAGCCATGAACGCTCCGCAATCTTCGCGTCGCCCGACCGCCGCCGTGGTGGTGCAAAGCCTGCTCTGGCTCTGGCTGCTCGGTCTAAGCGTCATCGTGGCCCTCGGCTACCAGGCGATGAGCGACCAGGCCGACCAGGAACGGCTCGATTCCCGTCTGCAACGCCTCGAAGCGCAGGCGGTGGCCCTGGCCGAGGCCATCGAGACCATCCAGCAGCGTCCGGCCGTCGCAACGGCGGCGGACCTCAAAGACACCCGCCAAATCCTGGAAGCACGCGCTTCCCAGGTTGAGAAAACACTAAGCGGCTACGCAGCCGCCGACGACCTTCAGGCGCTGCGCGCGGAGATCGAGCAGATCAAGACGCGCCAGACCGCCGCGCGTGCAGCAGCCCCCGTCCAGCCGCGCACATCGAGCAAGCCCGCAGCCAAGTCTGAACCGCCGCCATTGCCGTTCCGCATCGTCGGCGCCGAACTGCGCGCAGGCCAGCGCAGCGTGTCCGTCGCGCCGAGCAGTGGGGACTTCACGCCCGACCAGCTTCAGGTGCTGCTGCCCGGTGATGCGGTCGGCCCATGGCGCTTGCAGGCAATCGATGGCAGCGCCGCGGTGTTCCAAGCCGGCGACCAGACCCGTCGCGTGGCGATTCCCTGATCGGAGCACACCACATGAAGCCGTCGATCATCCTTTCCGCACTCCTACTGGCTTCAGTCCAGTGGCCCGCGTGGGCGCAGCAGTCAGCCACGGCTCCCGCCCGCAATGCGCAGAGCCAGGAGCGCCCGCTGGCCGCCCGCGTCCTGGACGACCGAGTAGCAAGCAACTGGGGCCTCCAACCCCAGGAATGGGTGCGTTACCGCGAGCTGATGGATGGGCCGCTGGGCATCTACTCGCCCAACCTGGACCCGCTGTCTGCCCTAGGCATCGAGGCACGCACCGACGAAGAACGGCGGCGCTATGCAGAGCTGCAGGTGCAAATCGAGGCACGCCGCGTCGAGAAGTTGCTCGCCTACCAACGCGCCTACGACGAAGCCTGGCAGCGCCTGAACCCCGGCATGCAGCGCGTGAACCTGCCCGACGACGGGCCGGGCGCCGGCACCGCGCGCGGCAGCGGCCGAATGGCGGTGTTCGTCAAGGACGGCTGCGCGGCCTGTGGGCAGCTCGTGCAGCGCCTGCAATCCTCGGGTGCCGAGTTCGACCTGTATATGGTGGGCAGCCGCCAGGACGATGCACGCATCCGCGACTGGGCCAAGCGCGCGCAGATCGACCCGGCGCGCGTGCGCAGCGGCAGCATTACCCTCAACCACGACGGCGGCCGCTGGCTGTCGCTGGGCCTGCCCGGTGACTTGCCCGCGGCTGTGCGCGAGGTGAACGGCCAATGGCAGCGTCAACCGTAGCGACCTCCGTCTCGCAGCTCTTGCGCGCACTGCTGCTTGCTACCGGCCTGTGCGCCTGCGCCGTCCATGCCCAGGAGGTTCCACCACCGGCCTACCAGCTCGCCGCACAGCGGGCGGGCATCCCCTCGACCGTACTCTACGCCGTGGCCTTGCAGGAGAGCGGTGTTCGGCGCAACGGGCGCATCGTCCCGTGGCCGTGGTCCCTCAATGTCGCCGGCCAGTCGCGCCGCTTCGCCACGCGCGCCGACGCCTGCTCGGGCTTGCAACAGGCAATGCGCGCCACGCCCCACACGCGCATCGATGCAGGCCTGGGCCAGATCAACCTCGGTTACCACAAGCACCGCTTCACCAGCGCGTGCGACCTGCTGGACCCTTATCGCAACCTCGCCATCGCCGCTGAGATCCTGAAGGAGCAGCACACGTCCGGCGAAGACTGGCTGTTGGCGATCGGCCGCTACCACCGTCCTGCGGGCGGCGAGCCCGCCGCCCGCTACCGGCGCAGCGTGTCGCGCCATCTCGCGCGTGTGCAGGGCGCACGCCCAAACGCCGCGGTGCTCGCCACGCGCCAGGAGACTTCCCCATGACGAAATCCCATCTGGCCCTGCGGGGCCTGCTTGTGCTGCTGGCGGGTCTGCCGCTGGCATCGCGTGCCGGCGATCCGCTGATCGTGGTCGAAGATCGCGGTGGCACGTCGGCGCTGCCGTACTACGAGGCCCTCAACCTCCAGCCGCGCGCCGATGTCCCGGCCCGGCCGCCCATTCCGACGCCACAGGTTCCCGCCACACCCGCGGACGAGGCAGCGATGCTGCCGGTGCGCAGCGCCAAACTCACGCCTGGCACCGTCGCGCGGCGCGTGATCGAAGCGCCCGGCCTGCGGCCGTTCGTGGTCATCGGCGACGACGACGCCTCCCGGGCCTGGTTGCAGCGCCGCGGCATTGCTTTGCGCGAACGCGGCGCGGTCGGCTTGGTGGTCAATGTCGAGACCGCGCAGGGCCTGGCACGGCTGCGTGCCCTGGTGCCGGGCGTGCCGCTCGCGCCCGTAGCCGGAGACGACCTGGCCGATCGCCTGGGCCTGCGGCACTACCCGGCGCTGATCACGGCCACCGGCATCGAGCAATGAAGCCATGTCGGGGAAACAGCCGATCGAGGTTCTGCTACGCCCAGCGGTGGAGCTATACACCGTCGCAGCGTGTGCAGGCGCCGCGTTTCTGTCCCTGGTGGCCCCGTGGTCGCTCGCGCTGAGCCCTGCCATGGGCGTCGGCAGCGCCCTGGCGTTCGGCGCCTACGGCGCGATCCGCTACCGCGACGCTCGCGTCATCCTGCGTTACAGGCGCAACATCCGCCGCCTGCCGCGCTACGTGATGACAAGCAAGGATGTGCCCGTCAGCCAGCAGCGGCTTTTCATCGGGCGCGGATTCCTGTGGGAGCAGAAGCACACCCATAGGCTCATGCAGACATACCGGCCGGAGTTTCGCCGCTACGCGGAGCCGACACCGGCCTATCGCCTGGCGCGTCGGCTGGAGGAACGGCTGGAATTCGCGCCGTTCCCGCTGTCCCGGCTCTCCGCTCTCACGGGCTGGGACGTTCCTTTCAACCCTGTGCGCCCGCTGCCACCTGTAGGTGGCCTGCCGCGGCTGCATGGCATCGAACCCGACGAGGTGGACGTCAGCCTGCCGCTGGGTGAGCGCGTCGGACATTCGCTGGTGCTGGGCACGACGCGCGTGGGCAAGACGCGGCTGGCCGAGCTGTTTGTGACTCAGGACATCCGTCGCAAGAACGCTGCCGGCGAGCACGAGGTCGTGATCGTTATCGATCCCAAGGGCGACGCGGATCTCCTGAAGCGGATGTACGTCGAAGCCCAGCGCACAGGCCGTGAAGGCGAGTTCTACATCTTCCATCTCGGTTGGCCGGAAATCAGCGCCCGCTACAACGCGGTAGGACGCTTCGGTCGCATCTCGGAAGTCGCCACCCGTATCGCAGGGCAACTCTCCGGTGAAGGCAACAGCGCGGCCTTCCGGGAGTTCGCGTGGCGCTTCGTCAACATCATTGCCCGCGCTTTGGTGGAACTGGGGCAGCGCCCGGACTACATGCTGATCCAGCGGCACGTCATCAACATCGACGCACTGTTTATCGAGTACGCCCAGCACTACTTCGCCAAGACCGAGCCCAAGGCCTGGGAGGTGATCGTCCAGATCGAGGCCAAGCTCAACGAGAAGAACATCCCGCGCAACATGATCGGGCGCGAGAAGCGCGTGGTCGCGCTGGAGCAGTACCTCTCCCAGGCGCGCAACTACGACCCGGTGCTCGACGGCCTGCGCTCGGCAGTTCGGTACGACAAGACCTACTTCGACAAGATCGTCGCATCGTTGCTGCCGCTGCTGGAAAAGCTCACCAGCGGCAAGATCGCCCAACTCCTGGCCCCGAACTACTCCGACCTGACCGACCCGCGCCCGATCTTCGATTGGATGCAAGTCATCAGGAAGCGCGCCATCGTCTATGTGGGACTGGACGCGCTGTCCGACGCCGAGGTTGCCGCAGCGGTCGGCAACTCCATGTTCTCCGACCTGGTTTCGGTCGCGGGTCATATCTACAAGCACGGGATCGACGATGGCCTGCCTGACGCTTCGGCTGGCGCGCGCGTGCCGATCAACGTCCATGCGGATGAATTCAATGAACTCATGGGTGACGAATTCGTGCCGCTTATCAACAAAGGCGGCGGCGCCGGGCTGCAAGTCACCGCGTACACGCAGACCCTCTCGGACATCGAGGCCCGTATCGGCAACCGCGCGAAAGCTGGCCAGGTGATCGGCAACTTCAACAACCTGTTCATGCTGCGCGTGCGCGAGACGGCCACCGCCGAACTGCTGACGCGGCAGTTGCCGAAGGTCGAGGTCTATACCACCACCATCGTCTCAGGGGCGACCGACAGCTCGGACATCCGTGGCGCGACGGATTTCACGTCGAACACCCAGGACCGCATCAGCATGTCCAGCGTGCCGATGATCGAGCCATCGCACGTAGTCGGCCTGCCAAAAGGCCAGTGCTTCGCGCTGCTGCAAGGCGGCCAGCTTTGGAAGGTTCGCATGCCGCTGCCGACACCAGACCCGGATGAAGTGATGCCGGCGGATCTGCAGCAACTGGCCGGATACATGCGCCAGAGCTACAGCGAGGCCACGCAGTGGTGGGATTTCACTAGCTCCCCTGCCTTGCAGGATGCGGCCTTGCCCGATGACCTGCTGGACGATGCTGCTCCAGCCGAGCCTGCTGCGGTGGCCACCGACACCGACCACAGTACCGACGAGGCCGCGCCATGAAGGACGCCGCCTCGACCGCGCAGCGGGAGCAGAACCAGCGCCAGGGTCTGATCGTCGGCACCATCACCTTGCCATTTCGCCTGCTCGGGGTATTGATTGGCTCGCTGCTGTTCTCGATCGTGGTGGAGTGCGTCGGCATGCACCTGTTCTGGAAGGATCAGGGCTGGCGCCATTCCCAGCAGATGTTGCAGTACGAGCTTGGGCACCTGTCCAGCCACTTCACGCGCAGCGTGGTCGTGCAGGAGCCAGGGCGCACGGCGCACGAGTTGGTGGATACAGGCTACGAATGGGTGTTCGTTCGCTCGGGGCTGCTGGCGCGCATGAGCCAGACCGCCGAGCGCGTCCGCGCGCCCAGCCACGAGCAGACGCGCAACTTCCGCTACTACATCAGCCAAGTCTATGTCTGGGCCGAGAGCTACCTCATCGCCGCAGCCTTCACGACGCTGACCTTCCTGGTGCGCCTGCTGGTCCTGGTGCTCACGTTGCCACTGATCTTCACGGCCGCTTTCGTCGGTCTGATTGACGGTCTGGTGCGACGCGACGTGCGCAGGTTCGGCGCGGGCCGCGAATCCGGGTTCATCTACCACCGTGCGAAAGCCAGCCTCATGCCGCTGGCCGTGCTGCCGTGGATCACGTACCTGGCGCTGCCGATCTCGGTGCATCCATTGCTGATCCTGTTGCCGAGCGCCGCCTTGCTGGGACTGGCCGTGAGCCTGACTGCGGGCAGCTTCAAGAAGTACCTCTAGCAGATCAATCCGGTCATCTGCAGGTTCCTATTGTTTGCGGCCTGAAACAGCCCCGATCTCCACGATCGAGCCATTGCTGATCACACAGGAATGGCGCGATGTTGGCTCCGATCTGGCTGCGCGCCGCGCATCGCGGCGTGCCCACTTTTCTCGTGACGGCCCTTGTACTGGGTCAGTCCTCGATGGCGTTGGCCGAGTCCCCGGCGCAGCGTCAGGAGTTGGTCGCAGCGCTGCGCCAGCTCGACGCGCTGGAGCGCACCGTCGCCGACAGCGCTACGCATGCCCCCATCCAGCCGGGCGAGCGCTACCACTTCGATTACCCGAGGCTGCTGGCTGACCTGGCGCGCGTGCGCGCCGGCATCCAGGCCCATCTCACACCGTCGCGCGCCCAGCCGCGCGACGCCTCCGAACTGATCGGCGACTACCGCACGGAGCGGATCGTCCCGCCATCACCGCCGACGACCACGGAGGGCAAGCCATGAACGGCGCCCAGGTCTCGGCATTTCAAGCCAACAGCGGCATCGCGCCTTCAGCGATGGCGACCGTCCTGGTCGGCGTCGTGTTCGCGGTCCTGCTCGTCTGGGGCGTCTGGGCCATGCGAACGGCCTACGTGGGGTGGTCCGAAAGCCGCCTCAACCAGCGCCAGTTCCTCGGCGTCTGCATCCGATTCGTCGCGATGTACCTCGTCCTGACTTTCTTCCTCCTCTCCTGACCTGAAAGGCATGACCATGCAAAACCGCATCCTCACTTCCCGTCTTGCCCAGCGCGCCACCGTGGCCCTGGGCACCGCAGCGCTGCCCGCGCTGTCGTTCGCGCAGGGTCTGCCGCAGTTGGAGAACCCGACCCGCGGCACAGGCAACGGCATCATGGAAACGATCCGCAACTACGGCTACGACATCATCATGCTCGTGGCTCTGCTGGTGGTGGCGTCCATGTTCATCGGCGTGTGCTACCACGCCTACGGGACCTACGCGGAAATCCACACAGGCCGCAAGACGTGGGGCCAGTTCGGCCTCACGGTCGCCATCGGCGCCGTCCTGCTCGTGATCGGCATCTGGCTGCTCACCGAAGCCACCGGCATCCTGTAAGCGAGGCCGGTATGTCCGAGCAGCAGCACGTCCGTGCGGACGGGACGGTCACGTTCCTTCCGCACCGGCTCAATCGACATCCCGTTGTGGTGCGCGGTCTCACCGCCGACGAGCTGTGGATCTGCTGCGGCCTGTCCGGCGCCGCCGGTCTGCTGGTCGGCGCACCGCTGTCGTGGGTGTTCCGCACGATCGCGCTAGCACCCACGTTCGTCGTCCTGGGCGTGGCCTTCGGCGTGTTCATCGGCGGCGGCATTCTTCGCCGCCTCAAGCGCGGGCGTCCCGACACCTGGCTGTATCGGCAACTGCAATGGCGCATTGCCACACGCCATCCGCTGATGGCGGGCTGGGTAGGCGGCCATGTGCTGATCTCGCGCTCCGGCTTCTGGACCACCCGAAGGAGCGCACGATGAGCCGCTTCAAGAACGAGATCACCCACCTGCAGGCGCACATCAAGACGCTTCGCCTGGGTGCTGGCGCCCTGATCATCGTCGCCCTGGTCATGGGTGGCGGCTGGTGGAGCGCTCCCCGCGATCTGACCATCCACGTTCCGCCTGACCTGCGCTCCGGCAGTACCAGGAAGTGGTGGGAAGTGCCGCCCGAATCGGTCTATGCGTTCACGTTCTACGTGTTCCAGACGCTCAACCGCTGGCCGACGAATGGCGAAGAGGACTACGCGCGCAACCTCCACACGCTCTCGCCGTACCTCACCCCATCCTGCCAGGCCTTCCTGCGCGCGGACTACGACTACCGCCGCAGCACGGGCGAGTTGCGCCAGCGCGTGCGCGGCATCTACGAAATCCCCGGCCGCGGCTACGGCGACGACCCCACGGCCCGCGTACGCGTGGTTTCCGACCGCGACTGGGTAGTGACGCTGGACATCACCGCCGACGAGTACTACGGCGCCGAGCAAGTCAAGCGCGCTCTGGTGCGCTATCCCGTGAAGGTCACGCGGGTGGACGTCGATCCTGCCCGCAACCCGTTCGGCCTGGCGCTCGACTGCTATGAGGGCGCGCCCCAGCGCATCAGCACGCCGGAGCCGACGCGCCCGGCGTCTGGTGGCCTGTCTCCGCAAGCGCCCCAAGGAGAAACCCCATGAAGCATCCTGTACTCACGCTGCTGGGGCTGTTGGCCGTGGCCGCGGCTCCTGCTGTCCAGGCGGTGGAGATCCTGCGCTGGGAACGTATGCCGTTGGCGGTGCCGCTGAAGGTCGGCCACGAGCGCATCGTGTTCATCGACCGCAACGTCCGCGTGGGCGTACCTGCGGGCGTCGGCGAGCGCCTACGGGTGCAGAGCGCGGGCGGCGCGGTGTACCTGCGTGCTAGCGAGCCGATCGAGCCCACGCGGCTGCAATTGCAGGACGCCGACACGGGCGCGCTGATCCTGCTGGACATTGCGGCGGAGCCAGCCAAGGACGGCGAAGCCGAGCTGGAACCAGTGCGCATCGTCGAGGGCAACAGCACCCCGGCGCGCTATGGCGATCAGCCCGGCGATGACAACGAAGCTCCGGCGCGCGCCCAGGACCAGGCCGGCGCGCGAGCGGCGCGACGCGAGACCCCGGTGTCGGTTGTCCTGACGCGCTTCGCCGCACAGAACCTCTACGCGCCGCTACGCACCGTGGAGCCGCTGCCGAGCGTCATGCGGGTGAACCTGCGCAGTGGCCTCGACCTCGGCACGCTGATGCCGACGCTGCCCGTGCGCGCGGTCGCGCTCGCGTCATGGCGTCTGGAAGACCAGTGGGTGACCGCCGTGCGCCTGACCAACAGCAGCAGCGGCTGGATCACCCTGGACCCGCGCGTGCTGCAAGGCGATTTCCTCACCGCCACCTTCCAACACGAGGCGCTTGGCCCGCGCGGGACGCCCGAGGACACGACCGTCCTGTACCTGGTGACGCGCGGGCGTGGCCTTGCGCAATCGCTGCTACCAGCGGTCAACCGCTTCGACCCGGCCGTGCATCTCCCGCAACCGGAAGCCGGTTCCCAGGATGGCACCGACCGCAAGGAGGTCCGCCATGCGCAGTAATGGACTCCTGAAGTGGCTGATGATCCCGGTTGCCGTGCTGGTGCTGTTCGTCGCCATCCGGCTGTTCTCGGGAGGCAGCACTTCGGCACCACCGACCGCGGATGCCGGCGCCAAGCTCACGCCAGCGGAAATGAAGGCGCTGGGCATCGAGGGCGATACCCCGCGCGACACCGTGGCGACGCTCGTTGCCCAAGTGAAGCAGTTGCGCACCGAGCTTCAGACCGCGCTCTCGGACAACAAATCCCAGCGCGAAGAAAACCAGCGACTGCGCCAGCGCGAGAACTCCATTGACCAGCGCATCAATTCGGCCCTCGACTCCGAGCGCACCAACCTGCGTCGCGACCAAGAGCAGGCAGCCAGCGCGCGCCAGCAGACCGAAGGACTGCTGGCCGACCTGCAACGGCGCCTGGACAGTATCGGCGGACGTGGCGGCGGCCATGCCGACCTGCCGGTGGGTCTGGGGCTGCGTGACGGCGACGAGGCCGGCATGGAAGGCGGCGTGCGCTGGGTCGAACCCGACGATGCGAGGAAAGCCGAGGGGCGCAACAGCAGTCGTGGCACGGGTAGCGGCATGAGCTTCCCGACGAGCTTCGGCCCCGCGCAGAGCACGTTGGAAACCACGGCCGAAACCGTGGCGAACGCGGGCGCACGCGCCGCAGGCGTGAAGAGCGCCAAGGCGGTCTATACCGTACCGACCAATTCGACACTGATGGGGTCGGTGGCGATGACGGCGCTGATCGGCCGCGTGCCGATCGACGGAACCGTCAACGATCCGTACCCCTTCAAGGTGTTGGTCGGACAGGACAACCTGACCGCCAATGGCATCGACATTCCCGACGTGGCCGGTGCCGTGTTCAGCGGCACCGCATCGGGCGACTGGACGCTCTCGTGCGTGCGCGGCCAGGTACGCAGCATCACCTTCGTCTTCCACGACGGCACGATCCGCACCATCCCCGAAGACCGCGACGGCAACCAGCAAAACAACCAGCAGCAGAACTCTCAAAGTGGAGGCCTGGGCTGGATCAGCGACCCATACGGCATTCCCTGCGTCAGCGGGGAGCGGCGCAGCAACGCCCAGCAGTACCTTGGCTCGCAAGCCCTGATTACCGCCGCCGGTGCCGGCGTCGCCTCGCTGATCGACAGCGACAGCGGCCAGATGTCCTACGTCGGCGCCGACGGCTCCATCGGCAGCGTCGGTATCTCGGGCAATGAAGCCGTGGGCCGCATCCTGGCCGGTGGCGTGCGCGACATGGCCGACTGGGTGAACAAGCTGTACGGCCAGGCGTTCGCCGCTGTCTATGTCCAGCCCGGCGCGAAGGTCGCCGTCCACCTCGAAAAGCCGCTCGCCATCGACTTCGATCCCGAAGGCCGCAAGGTCGATCACCGCGCAGGAGAAAGCCATGCTCTCGAACTTGAATAAGGCCCTGGCGCTGGCCCTCGCCGTCGCGGTGCTCGGCGGCTGTGCCACCAGCAAGGAAAAGCTGCTCCCCCACGGCGACAGCACGATGATGGACATCTGGCAGCAGAACGCCGGTGACGGGGGTGGTGGCGCCGGCCAGGTGGCGCGCAGGCAATTGCTCGATGCACGCCAGAGCCTGCGCCGGCCGCTGACCGAGGCCGACGTGGAGGCCGCGCCCACCGAGCAGATGCGCTACACGCGCACGGCGCGCAACGAGGTCTATCGCCAGTTCCACCGCCTGCCGAACCCCGATCTTGTCATGTATGTGTACCCGCACCTGGCGGGCACCGATCCCGTGCCGGTTCCGGGCTACACGACGGTCTTTCCCCTGTACCAGCGAGTGCAGTACGCCATGCCGGGCGAGCGCGTGGAGGACTACTGATGCGCTGGAAACTCCCCTGGCCGAAGCTGGCTGCATCCGATGGTGGCAATGACGAGCAGCCGGACGGCTGGCAGCGCCACGTCGAGGCGTTGCGCCAGGCCGGCATTGCCGAACCCGGAGCGACGGTCCAGGGCCGCAGGCCGGCGACCGTGGCGGACGAGCAGGCGATGTACGACGTTGCGCAGTCATTCGCGGAGCTGCTGCCGTGGGTGGAGTTCCTGCCGCCGTCGAAGTCCATGCTGCTGGAGGACGGGCAATCGGTCGCGGCCTTCTACGAACTGGTCCCGCTAGGCACCGAAGGTCGGGAGCCGGGCTGGCTCGCTCATGCCCGCGATGCGCTCGAAAACGCGCTCCAGGACTCGTTCGATGAGCTGGATGAGAACCCGTGGGTGCTCCAGCTCTATGCACAGGACGAGCCCAGCTTCGACCAGTACATGCAGACGCTACGCGACTACGTGCAGCCGCGCGCCCGCAGCACGGCCTTCACCGAGTTCTACCTCCGCTTCTTTGGCCACCACCTGCGCGCGGTGGCCAAGCCCGGCGGACTGTTCGAGGATACGGTGGTCACGCGGTTGCGCTGGCGCGGCCAGACGCGGCGCGTGCGCATGGTGGTCTATCGCCGGGCCGCCGGGCAGGCGAACCGCCGCGGCCAGACACCCGAGCAAATGCTGAACATCGTCTGCGATCGCCTCTGCGGCGGCTTGGCGAACGCCGGCATCCAGGCCCGGCGCATGGTCGCGGCCGATGTTCACGACTGGCTGCTGCGTTGGTTCAACCCACGCCCCACGATGCTCGGGCCCGGCGCAGAGGAGCGAGAGCGCTTCTATGCGCTGGCCCGCTATCCCGACGAGGTGGAGGAAGGTGAAATCGAGCTGGCGAGTGGTCGGGACTTCAGTCAACGGCTATTCTTCGGTCAGCCTCGCTCCGATGCCGAGCACGGCACCTGGTACTTCGACGGTATGCCGCATCGCGTACTGGTCACCGACCGGCTACGCATGCCGCCCGGTACGGGGCACCTGACCGGCGAAACCCGCAAGGGGGACGCTATCAACACGCTTTTCGATCAGATGCCCGAAGACACTACGATGTGTCTGACCATGGTGGCGACGCCCCAGGACATCCTCGAATCGCACCTGAATCACCTGGCGAAGAAGGCTGTCGGCGAAACACTGGCATCGGAACAAACGCTCAAGGATGTGCAGGAGGCACGCTCGCTCATCGGCAGCGCGCACAAGCTCTACCGCGGCACGCTGGCCTTCTATCTGCGCGGACGCGATGAAGCCGAACTTGACAGGCGCGGTCTGGACCTCGCCAACGTGATGCTCAACGCGGGGTTGCAGCCTGTGCGCGAGGACGATGAAGTCGCGCCGCTCAACAGCTACCTGCGCTGGCTACCGTGCTGCTACAACCCTGCGCAAGATCGACGGAACTGGTTCACCCAACTGATGTTCGCCCAGCATGTGGCGAATCTCTCGCCGGCGTGGGGTCGCAGCCAGGGTACGGGTCATCCGGGCAACACGTTCTTCAACCGCGGCGGCGGGCCGATCACGTTTGATCCACTGAACCGCTTGGACAGGCAGATGAACGCCCATCTGTTCCTGTTCGGCCCCACCGGCTCGGGCAAGAGCGCAACGCTCAACAACCTCTTGAACCAGGTCACGGCCATCTACCGGCCGCGGCTGTTCATCGTGGAGGCCGGCAACAGCTTCGGCTTGTTCAGCGACTTCGCAAAGCGCCTGGGTCTGACCGTGAACCGGGTCAAGCTGGCTCCTGGCTCGGGCATCAGCCTAGCGCCGTTCGCCGACGCTCGCCGGCTGATCGAAACGCCCGGCAACGTGCAGACGCTGGATGCCGATGCACTGGATGAAGAATTGCCAGCCGATTCCTCGGTCATGGAGGAGGACGAGCAGCGCGACGTGCTGGGTGAACTGGAGATCACGGCACGGCTGATGATCACAGGCGGCGAGGACAAGGAAGAAGCCCGGATGACGCGGGCCGATCGCTCGCTGATCCGCCAGTGCATCCTCGATGCCGCCGAGCACTGCGTGGCCGAGAAACGCACGGTGCTCACGCGCGACGTGCGCAACGCGCTGCGCACGCGCGGCCAGGACCCGACGCTGCCCGAGATGCGGCGCGTGCGGCTGCTGGAGATGGCGGACGCGATGGACATGTTCTGCCAAGGCACGGACGGCGAGATGTTCGATCGCGATGGCACGCCGTGGCCCGAGGCCGACATCACGCTGGTGGATCTCGCGACCTATGCCCGGGAGGGCTACAACGCGCAGCTCTCCATCGCCTACATCAGCCTGATCAGCACGGTGAACAACATCGCCGAGCGCGACCAGTACCTGGGCCGTCCGATCATCAATGTGACCGACGAAGGCCACATCATCACGAAGAACCCGCTGCTTGCGCCCTACGTTGTAAAAATTACAAAAATGTGGCGCAAGCTAGGGGCCTGGTTCTGGCTGGCTACACAAAATATCGACGATCTGCCGCGTGCCGCGGAGCCCATGCTCAACATGATTGAGTGGTGGATCTGCCTGTCGATGCCGCCCGATGAGGTCGAGAAGATTGCACGCTTCCGCGAACTCTCGCCCGCGCAGAAAGCGCTGATGCTCTCGGCGCGCAAAGAAGCGGGCAAGTTCACCGAGGGCGTCATCCTTTCCAAGAGCATGGAAGTGCTGTTCCGCGCCGTGCCGCCCAGCCTGTACTTGGCGTTGGCGCAGACCGAACCCGAAGAGAAGGCCGAGCGCTACCAGCTCATGCAGCACTACGGCTGCACCGAACTGGAAGCGGCCTTCAAGGTGGCCGAGAAGATCGACCAGGCGCGCGGCATCGAGTCGCCGGCCTTGGAACTGTCGTAAGACGGAGAACGCCATGGAACAGAAACGTCCTTCCATTCCGATGCAGGTCCAGGCGTTCCGCCGCCGCAACGGGCGACCCCGCTGGCCTTGGGCATTGGCTGCTGTGCTGGTCGCGCTGCTGCTGATCTGGCTTGTGTCGAGGTCGCCCGGCGAATCCCCGCCGCAGCCGCCCACGCCGGTCAGCATGGCACCGGTGGCCGGGCCGCCCTGGCTAATGGGCAACCCCAAAGGCCGTTTCACGCTGACGCTCTATGCCGACCTGGAGTGCCCGTTCTGCCGGGAATATTTCCCGCAGCTCAAGCGGTGGATCGGCAACAACACCGACGTGGCGCTGCAATGGCACCACCAGCCGCTGGCCGAGCACGAGCCGGCCGCGTCAGCCGAGGCACGCCTAGTGGAATGCGCTGCCGAAGCAGGTGGGCATGTCGCGTTCTGGCAGGCGATCGAATGGGTCTATGCCCACACGCGCAGCGACGGCCAGGGCTTGCCCGATGGCTTGCGCTACCCCGAATCGACGCCAGCCGTCGAGCAGTGCATGGCAAGCGAAAGGCCCAGTGCGGCTATCCGCGCCCAGGCTGCGGAAGCCACCAAGAGCGGCGTAACCGCCACGCCGTCGCTGCGCCTGCTCGATCGCCAAACGGGCCAGGCCATCCTGCTGCAGGGGCCGATCGAGGGCGATGCCTTGCTGTCAGCCATGGACATGCTGGCGGCTGACGGTCCGACCAGCACACCCACATCCGAAATGCCTGCCGACGTCGTCGGCGACATGCCCAGGTAGCCCCGGTCTTCAAGGCTACGGCGCAGTCCTCTGCGCTGACCGCGACTCGTTCGCCTTGCATCCTGGCCGCGAACGGTCACCCCAATCGCGGTGATGGATGCATCTTTTCATTCTCATCCCCAGGAGGGCTTGCCCTCGGGGGCGCGCGCCCTCCGATCTCACCGTCTGGAGGTTCGCCATGTCTTTCGCCATCAATGACTCCTGTGTGGAGTCGCTTTCCGCCGTAGCTGCCCAACACGAAGACTGGATCATCCAGCAGGCCATCGTGCTGCTGGAAAAACGGATCTTCAAAGCTGGACCATGCCTCAGCCGGCCGGCCGCCGTGCGGGACTATCTGCGCGTGAAACTGGTCGCTGAACCCAACGAGATATTTGCCGCTGTGTTCCTGGATAGCATGCACCAGGTGCTGGCCTACGAGCCATTGTTCAGGGGCACGATCAACTCGACTTCTGTTTATCCACGTGTCGTCGTACAGCGTGTGCTGGAGTTGAACGCCGCCGCGGTGATCTTCGCGCACCAGCACCCCTCGGGCATCTCCGAGCCGTCGAGCGCGGATCGTGTGCTGACCCAGCAACTGCAGGCCGCGCTGGCGCTCATCGATGTACGGGTACTGGATCACATCATCGTAGGCCAAGGTTCCCCGTTCTCCTTTGCGGAGTCAGGCCTGCTGTAACGGTCGCATTGCTTCATTGATCCTCGCGGAGGCTTCGGCCTCCGTTTTTTTATGGCGCGGGACAAGCAGGTATGCGGGCAGCCCGCGATGCGCATTGTTTGTTGGGGTGGCATCGGGTTCGCGTTTGACTATGGCCCTGATCAACTTTCGGGGCACGCGACATGCCGGCATCCTTTTCCACGTTCGCGTCGGGCTGGCGAACCCTTGGTCTCGTCGTGGCGCTGCCGGCGTCCCTGGCCGTGTTCAGCCCCGTCACCTTCGCAGCCGACGTACTGGTCGTCACCGACAGCCACCACCCGGTCAAGACCATGGGCGGCGAGCGGCTGATCGTGCTAGACGAAGCCCGCCGGATTGAAGCGGAGCTTTCTGCGGAACTGCCCGCCGCCCCCGAACAGGCGGCGGCCACCGTCAAGCGTCGGCTGAACCAAGGCGGCGCCGACCTACAGCGCCGCATCGCTTCCGCATACCAGGGCGTCACCGACGCATGGAGCCTGGGCATCACCAGCATCCCGGCTGTCGTGGTGGATCAGCGCTACGTGGTCTATGGCGAGCCGGATGTGGCCCGCGCTGTCGCGCGCATCGAGCAGCGTCGGAGGACCCAGCCATGACGCGACCATTCGACCTGATGCGCCGCATGCGGGCCGGCGTGGCTTCCTTGATGCTGCTCAGCGCCACGGGTAGCTACGCCTTGAACACCACCGCCATCGTTGCCTCGGTGGCCTCGCCCGATTGCTTGGAGTACCGGGTGGTGGGTATCTGCTACTGGCTCTACTGCACCTGGGGAGGATGCACGGTGCGCACCTCTGTCAAGGTGCGCCACTACATCCCCGATGCGGTCGTCTCCAGCTACAGCAACACGGGCGAGAACCCGTGGGTTGAAGTCCGGGCGATGAGTACGGCCAATCCGTCCGCCCAAGCGGGCGGCGATGGAACGACGAACGAGGATCACGAAAACAATCTCGCGAAATTCAAGAACGCCGAGGTGATCGGCCATCCCGGCGTCGAGGTGTTCAACCAGTTTGTTTCGTCCTCGGGCTACTTCTGCGAGGGCGCGGGAACGGCATTCATGCCGTATCTGCTCAGCACCTTGGACACGCTTGCCTGGCGCTACAACGTGCCCGAGATGGCCTACCCGGAGGCATTGATTCCCGGCATGCGCGAGGTCGGCGCACGCACCACGATGAGCCTTTGGGGCAACGTGTATCCCCGCGGCGGCTTCCTGCACCAGACCGACGACCACAAATCGGGGGCCGTGGTGGCCCAGCGTGCGGGAGATATCGTCACTCGCCGGGGGCAGTTGCACGTGTACCAGCCGCTGCTTGCCAACGCCCGCGATGGCTACTGGCCCGCCGGCGCGCTGATGGAGGGTGATGCCTCGACTGGCAAGTGGCAGGAACTCACGCCCGTCCTGTCCTCGTCCTGCACGGTTTTCCCACGCACCGGCTTCCTGACCCAGGCCCAGCAAGGCGACTACGCCTGGGCGCTGTGGCGGCCGTATGCCTGCTGCGAACGCCGTGGACAGGTGTTCCTTGGCAGCGTTGATTTCCTTTGAGGTGTCGCGATGAAGCGTTCCGACTCTATGCAGTTCTCCCCACCGGCTCGTGGCAAGATGATCTGTTTGGCGATTACCGGCGCGTTGGTTCTGGCAAGCGGCGTGGCCTGGGGCCAACTAGGCTACCAGACCAGCGGCAACGTCATCGGCGATGACGTCATGTACTCCATCGGCGGCGGCAGCGCCGTTTCGATGGGCCGCGCAGCCGGCATGCGCTCGCTCGGCGTGGGTGTCGGCTGGAACAGCAATCTGATCTGCGGCGACATGAGCATTCAGACCACGTTGAAGAATCAACTCAACGGTGTCACCAATGGCTTTCAGCAGATCATGTCCTCGGTGATCCAGAGTGCTACGAGTGCTGTGGCGTCCCTGCCGGCGTTGATCATCCAGCGTGCAGATCCAGGCCTCTACAACCTGCTCACCAACGGCGTTCTGCAAGCGCGGCTGGATTTCGACCGCTCGAAGCTGACGTGCCGCGCCATGGCCGAAAAGATGGCCGAAACGGCTGGCGGCCAACTCGGCTGGAGCCAGATGGCAGAGGGGTTGGCACTGCGTGACGCTGTTTCGAGCACGGATGCCGTCTCGGCCATCGAGCAGGCCGAGACGCGCCGTGGCAACGATGGCGTGCCCTGGGTCGGGGGAAGCAATGCCGGCGGCTCCGGTCAGCCCGCGATCAAGGTGGTCGGTGACGTCACCCGCGCGGGCTACAACCTGGTCAATGGCCGCGGGGTGACCGACACGTCGGCAATCGCTCCGGCCAGTTGCACGAGCCTGTCGTGCCAAACCTGGACCACGCCGCAGGCGGCCATCGAGTGGGCAACACGGGTGCTCGGCGAGAAGGAGCAGCGCACCTGCGACGCCTGCACCAAGACGGAGACGGTGCCCGGCGTCGGGCTGACGCCCCTGATCCAGGAGGAGTACGACGCCAAGCTGCAGGCGCTCCAGGACCTGGTCTCCAAGGCGAAGAACACGACGCCCGAAAACCTGCGGGAGGCCGGCAGCGCGTCGCTGCCCATCACGCGCGGCGTGGTCGAGGCACTGCGCGACGAACCGGACCAGCACCTGCTGTCGCAGCGCCTGGCGTCCGAGGTTGCGCTGGCGTCGGTGCTGGAGAAGGCGCTACTGCTGCAACGCACGCTGCTGACCGGCAAGAAGGAGCCCAACGTGGCGGCCAACCAGCTCGCCGTGGAGGCGGTGAACCACGAGAGCGACACGCTCGATCGCGAGATTCGCAACCTCAAGACCGAGCTGGAGCTGCGCCGGGAGCTGGCGAACAACTCGCCCATGGCGATCATCCAGCGCCACGGCACGCGCGCGGCGGGCTCGCGTGGCATCTACGAAGGCGATCCGGTGCCTGACCGCCTCGATCAGTTGCAGAAGGGCAATCCGGGAGGCCGGCCATGAGCCTGATGCGTGCGGCCTGGCTGCGCCCGCGCTGGCTGTTCAACCGGCGCGCAGCGAAGGCGCTGCTGTGGACGGTGGTACTCGCGGCCGTCGCCGTGGGTGCCAACATCGTTGGCATCTACCTCGTCGGAAGCGTCGCGGGCTGGGAGCGTTGGCTGGCGGCAGCAGCGGGCTACTTCCTGGTCTGGCGGCTGTGCCTGTATGGCGCGACGGCCTACGGCTGGGTCTGGATGCGTCGCCGGCTGCTTGCGCGTGAGGACGACGCGCAAGCGCGGCGCCGCCTGGTACGCAGCGAGATCGCCGGCGTCGTTGCCATCGTGGCGCTTGAAGCCAGCCTGTTGATGCAGGGCTGAGGGGAAGTCCGAGCCATGACGCTTTTCACAACCGACTACCTGGAGTACTACCTGACCTTGGTGTCCTGGATCGTCAACAACGGCATCTGGGCGGTACTGGTATCCAGCGGGGTATTCGCACTGCCCTTCGTGGCGATCATCGTGCAGGAATGGCTTAAGGCCCGTGCGGAAGGTGCCGACGAAGGCAACAAGGGCGTGCTCTCGGCCGCACGCATCGAGAACCGGGTGTTCGTCGCCATCGTGGTGGTGATGTTCGCCGGCATCCCCTTCATCGACGTGGACCTCAACACAATTCAGTACGACAGCTCGCGCTCGGCCCAGTGCCAGGTCAACGTGCCGCAGCCCACGGATACCGGCTGGTCCCAGTCCTTCAGCACCATCAACAACCAGAGTGCCAAGGTGCCGGTCTGGTGGGCCTTCATGCACGCGCTCTCGCGCGCCGTCACCAGCGCCTCGGTGGCGGCAATCCCGTGCGGGACAGACCTGCGACAGATGCGCATGGAGATCGACGCTACCCGCATCAATGACCCGGTTCTGGCTCAGGAAGTGGCCGATTTCACACACGACTGCTACGGACCTGCACGCGCTAAATTGTTCATGGCGCGGCCGGAGCTGGACGAAGCTCAAATGAACGACGTGACCTGGATCGGTTCGAGGTTTTTCACGGATACCGGCGGCTACTACGACAGCTACCGTTCCAGCACGGCGCGCGAGTCATGGCCCTATGACGACACCCGCGACGCAGGGCTTGCGCAGGTGGCCAGTGGCGGCGGCTACCCGACCTGCAGGCAGTGGTGGGCCGATGGCAGCAACGGCCTGCGGGCACGGCTGCTGAGCCAGGTGGACCCCAGCCTGTTGAATCGCTTGGCGGGCTGGGCCGGGTTCCTGAGCCGTACCGAGGTGGACGATTCGGTGGTCCGTACCATCGCGTCACCGCGACAGCAGAAGCTCACCCAGGGTTCGGTCTATACCGACTACGGCGGCCAGATCGACAAGACCCTGCCGAACATCGTGACGCGGGCCACGGGGGATGTAGGAATGGCGGTCGGGGCACTTGCCGCATTTCCCGCCATGGACGTGGTGCGCCAAGCGCTGCCCATGGTGCTTGCCTTGCTCAAGATGGCACTGGTCATCTGCATCCCGCTCGTACTGGTCGTCGGAACCTATGACCTGAAGACGGTCGTCACCGTCAGCGTCGTGCAGTTCGCGCTGTTCTTCACCGATTTCTGGTTCCAACTCGCACGCTGGATCGACAGCACCATCCTCGATGCGCTCTATGGGTGGGGCTTCGGCTGGAACCGGCCACACACTAACTTCGATCCGCTGGTGGGGTTGAACAATGCCTTTGGCGACCTGCTCCTGATGTTCGTCATGGGCACGATGTTCATCGTGCTGCCTACATTCTGGATCATGGCCTTGGCTTGGGCGGGCGTTCGTGCCGGCAACGTGCTGCAAGGCCTCGCCGGGGCCACCGGAGATGCCAAGGCCGCTGGCGGCAAGGGTGGAAGTATTGCGATCAATGCAGTGGGGAAAAAGTGATCTTTGCGCCGACAACCCCCGCGGCGTAGTAGGCTTATCGTAGGGAAAGATGCAGCGATCCTGACCAACTGCAACGCCAGGATTTCACACGATGACCACCAACACTCTTCGCTACCCATCCATCGTGCCGAGCGGCGAGGGAAAGTCGGTGCTCGAAGCCGTGCTTCGGCTGCAAGGGGTCGATTTCATCACTGGCCCAATTCATCTAGACGGCTCAGCAGATTTTGCTGCGGCTGATGATCAAGCACATGACCTTGAAGCGTGCATGGCAAACCTTCATGACACAGTGTTGGATGCGACCGGCAAATCCCTGTCCGATACCGATCTCCACGAGGTTCTGCTCAACCTTCCACGCGCTATCCGAAAGCAGGTGAAAACCTGGGGAGTGGCAGACACCGAAGTACGCGAGCAGATTTATCGGCACCTCCAGAACACAGCTCTGTGACGAATTAATCGTCCTCGACATGAGGATCAATGCGAAAACCGTCGTAGGTGTATAGGCCAAACCCTGCTGGTCCGTTTCGCCACTCTGGCTCGGGCAATTCATCGCCCAGGTCGGCATTGCGGGCCATCCAGGCAACCACCATGACCAACACCAGCAGCAGAGCCAGCCAGAAGGTGCTGTAGAGCAACACTCCGAGCGCGGCCAGCTTGACTATCCACACAATCGCGGCGGCGCCAGCTCGCGGCAGTCCCTTGGATACCAGCCAGTTCGACGCCCGCCGTTCGCCGCGAGCATAGGCGCGCCATCCGCGGCCAAAGGCGCGGCCGAGACGTTCTGCAGTGCTGGTGCGGGTTGTGGTATTCATGGTCGTCTCCTGCTACTGAGGGATGCCTATTCCGGTGTGCTCCACGTCATTCAGATTGGGGCTTCAATATGTTCTCTTTCTGCTTCAGGACGATCCGTCATCCGGTTCTACCGGGCCGGGGTCGGGTTCCACGCCGATGCGGTAGGTGGCAACGAAACGCGGCCAGTCCGCATGGTCAACCAGATCGATGTCCTCGATGACGCTGACCTTCGTTTCCGCACGCTCGAACAGCGCGATGCTCTTGGCGGGATAGTTGTTGCGCGACGGATAGAGCACCCCGTCGAACAGCGGCTGGCCGTCGTCGCCGAGCATCGCATGCACCTGGGCGGACACCTGCTGCGTGTGCGTGTAGTCACGGCTGGCCAACTGCTCCAGGTTCAGACCAAAGTAGCCCGCCATGACGCCCGGTGCCGTGAGATCGGCCAGAAGCACGTCGGCCACCACCCCTACGGCGCGCACCATCCTGCCCTGGACTTCTTTCAACGCGATCGAGCGCTTCGCGTCATCAAGCCACTGATGCTTGTGAAACACCGACTCCATCAGCGCCGTGGGCAGGTCGCGCCCCAGGTAGAGCACGCCGTAGGCCCGGGCCGGGTCGTCGTAGCGATTGGTGCTGCCGCGGCCATAGTACAGCGGGCTGCCCCGATAGACGACGCGGCTCACATGCTGGAGCAGTTCACCGGCATCGATCAGGAACGAAGGCAGCTCGTGGCTCATGGCGGTCTCGCTTCAATGCACCTGAACGCCCAGCACGTTGAACACGGCCTCGGCCACGTCGTCGATCGTGCCATGCGTCACCGCATCCACCGGCGAGCGACCGCCCAAGCCTTCGAGCGGTTCGGACAGTGCGCGGTAGATCGTCCAGTGATCGATACCCTCGACCTCCTGAAGCACGGTTTGGGTCAACTGCTGCTTTACCGGGTCGAGCTGCCAGTCGGGCAGCTTCTGACCGCGCGGCCCAACGTTCAGCGCCAGCAGCCGACGCGCGAGGATGTCCTTGTAGATCTGCTGGCGCGACTTGTCCGCCAGCTTGGCGAACTCGGTGGGCGGCAGGTTGTGCGGCTGGTTGAAGGCTTCCAGCAGCACAGCGCGGCCTCGCTGGACGTCGGTTTCATTCGGTGCCCAGCGCGTGTCGGCGCGCAGCGCGGCCGCCTTGCGTGCAAGGGCCTGACCAACGGTCTCGCCCTCCAAGTTAGCGGGCAGTGTCACCGCTTCCACACGCTCGTGGACGAACGCCTGCAACTCGGCCGCGAAAGCCGTGGCATCCCGGATTTCGACGGTATCCGCGAAGCGGCGCACATCTTCCACCGTGACGCGCGGCAGACGGTCGGCAATGAATTCAATGGCAGTGGGCATGGTCATCTCCCGAGTAGGTTTGAGACAGGATTCACTCTAGTCGCCTTTGTCGCGCTTGTCAACTTTGTCGCCTAGAGAGCAACCTACCTGGCGGAAGCAGCGTCTTCGCAGCATAGACCGAGGCCAGCGCCTGGTCGCCGTCCAATGCATTCGAGCGAGTTCCACATTGACGGTGGAGCCGCAATCCAAGCCCCGCTATACCGAAACGGTTAAAGGCCAAAGGGCCGAAATGGCAAGGGAATGGGGTG